>NZ_LOPS01000050.1 GCF_001481295.1 Candidatus Methanomethylophilus sp. 1R26 | reverse complement strand
TATATGGTCGTCGCAGGGTAGGCAAGACCGCTCTGATTGATAATTTTCTGAGGAATAAGGTTAATTCAATATATTTTCTGGCCACAGAAGAATCGTCGCCTTTGAATCTGGAAAGGTTCTCTTCATCCGTATCAAAGCTTCTGGGTATTCCGAGCGCAATGTTCCAGGATTGGGAGTCCGCTCTTGATGCAGCCACCAAAGGCGGGAAGACAGTCGTTGCTATTGATGAGTTCCAGTATCTGGCACAGGCTGATCCTGCTCTCCCTTCCGTATTCCAGCATGCATGGGATACAATCCTTTCCAAAAGGGATGTCATGCTCATCCTGTGTGGTTCGTTCATAGGTATGATGGAGAAGTATACTCTGAACTACTCAAGCCCCCTGTACGGCAGGAGGACGGCATCCATTAAACTGGGTCCTCTGACGTTCTCGGACGTGTGCTTCGTCTCGAAGGGGATCGGGTACCGCAGTCTGGTGGAACGTTATGCCGTGACCGGAGGAGTTCCCCGCTATATGGAGATCATGAACGGAACTTCTCTGGAAGAGGATGTACGCCGTCACATCTTCAGTCGCAACGGCATCCTGCACGAGGAGCCTTTGTTCCTGCTCAAGGACGAGGTGAAGGACCCAGTAAACTACATCAGCATCCTTCGTACGATCGCTGCCGGTAATCGCAAAGTCTCTGACATCGCCGGCAGGATGGAGGTTCCCAGCAACCGTCTCAGCCCCTATCTCAGTACGCTGACGGATATGGAAATCTTGGAGCGTATGGTTCCTGTAACGGAGAACAATCCCGAAAGATGCCGCAACGGGATTTATCGCATAAAGGATGGGCTGATCGGATTTTGGTTTGCTTTTGTCTATCCATACATGGAGTATTTGGACAAAGGACATACGGATGCAGCCATGGAGAACTTCCGCGCCCGTTTCGATGAGAGTTTCGCAAGCTTCGCGTTCGAGGACGTATGCCGCGAGATCGCTGCGAATGAGCTGAAGGGATATCGGAAGACCGGTTCGTACTGGGACAGGGATACGGAGATCGATGTCGTGGCCGTGGATCCCGACGGCAGGAGGATATTCGCAGGCGAATGCAAGTTCCGCAGAGAAGAGAAGGTCACGGTAAAGGTGCTGGAATCCCTCAAGGCGAAATGCGCGAAGGTACGCGATTTCGAGGGATATTCTCTGGAATACGGCCTGTTCTCCGTATCCGGTTTCGATGAGAACCTCAAGGCAGAGGCTGAGAAAGAGGGCGTGAGGCTCTTCGACCTCTCAGGATGTCCGCAATAAGGGCGCGGTTTCGGGCCCCTCGGATGCGCATGCCGGCGTACAGGGCATGCTCATCAGGCGGTTTCCCGCCCTCGCTTCTTCTGGGACCTTTCCTTCTGGATCCTCTCGAACTCCCTGACGGCCGGGATGAACCCCGCCGCCGCGCCCTTCCTGAGCAGTTCCAGGGCCAGGGCCTTGTTCGGAGGCTTGATCTCGCCGTTCAGGTGCATGAGGGCCAGCCGGAACTGGGCGCGCTCATCGCCTTTGCCGGCTGCGACCTGAGCCAGCGCTCGGCCTTCGCCGTGTCCTTCTCGGTCCCTTTCCCGTCATGGTACATGTTGCCGACGGCCGTCTGCGCCCGGGGATGCTTCAGCTTTGCCGCTTCATAATACCATCTGAACGCCTCGCGGTAGTCCTTGAAGGTCCCTTCTCCGCGCTCGTACATCTGCCCCAGCTGGTACATCGCCTCCGCAGTGGAATGGGGCGCGGCCTCTTTCAGGACGGAGAATGCTTTCTCCGGGTCCCTGGGGCATCCTCTCCCGCGGCGCATCATGATCCCGGTCATGGCGCGCGCATCGATGTCCCCTTTGGACCCGGCCTCCGAGTACCACCTGAACGCCTCCGCGTCGGAGGCAGGGACGCCGTACCCTCCGAGGCAGCGGTCGCCCATGTCATGGCAGGCGTCCGCCAGCCCGCCTTCGGCGGCCAGGCGGACCCATTCCGCGCATTGGTCGTCGGACAGGAGCCTGTACTCGGCGCCGATGAGGGCGACGGCATACTCGGTCTCTGGATCGCCTTCGGCGCGGATCCTGGCGAAGCAGCGGTCGGCGGTCTCCCCGTCGCCTCTCCCGACGGCCGCGAGCGCCTCTTCGACCAGGTCCCTGTTCATCGGAAGGTGTTGATGGAACAGGCCGTTAAAAACTCACTGCTCCGGATCGGAGAGCCTCTCCCTGGCCAGCTTCATGGCGTCCTTCGCGTCCTGCACTCCGGCCTTGGCGGCCTTCTCGAACAGCGACAGCGCCTTCTGCGGGTCTGCGGGGATCTCGTTGCCGTAGAGCAGCATGAGGCCGAGGTTGTACTGCGCCTCGGGGTGGCCGGCGTCGGACGCTTTCCCGTACCATTCGGCGGCCTTCTGCGGGTCCTTGGGGACGCCCTCGCCCTCATGGTACATGACGGCGAGGTTGTACATCGCGCGGGTCTCACCCGCCGCGGCGGCCTTGGAGCACCATTCGAACGCTTTCGCGTGGTCCTGAGGCACGCCTTCCCCCGTTCTCGTAGAGGACGGCGAGGTTGAACTGGGCCCCGGAATAGCCCTGCTCTGCGGACTTCGCGATCATCTCGGCCGCGAGGGCATCGTCCCTCTTCGGGCCGGAGCCGTCCAGCAGCATGATCCCCATCTGGTTCTGGGCGCGGGCGTGCCCCTGCTCCGCGGCCCTGCTGTACCAGACGTAAGCTTTGGACAGGTCCTTGGCGGTGCCGTATCCCAGGGAATAGTAGTTGCCGAGGTGGTACTGAGCCTCGGCGTAGCCCTGCTCTGCGGAGTCGCTCATGAGCTCGAACGATTCCTCCGCAGTGTGCCCCAGTTCCGGGAAGTCGGAGATCACCGCGGCGGCCGCGAACTGGCGACCGCATCGCCGTCGGCGGCAGCGGCCATGAACTCGGAGAGGGCACCGGAGTAATCGGAGGACGCCAGCAGCTCGGCGCCCTTCTTCAGGCGGGGGCTGCGGGCCCCGGGAGGATCGGAGGGCATGTCATTCTCCCTTCCCGGACCCGTTCATCTCCCTATCTATCCTGGCTATGATGGGGGCGGCGTCGGTGCGCCCGGCGGCGAACGCCTTCATGAAGTACTCCCGTGCGGTCTTCAGGTCCCTCTCGCACCCGTCTCCGGTCAGGAAGAGCTCGGCGGTGTCGAACTGGGCGTTGGCGAGGCCGCGGTCGGCGGCCGCCTTGCAGTAGGCGAACGCTTTCTCCCTGTCCTTCTCCACGCCTGCGCCCTCATGGTAGAGGTGCGCGATGGCGTATTCCGCCTCCACGACCCCTTCGCGCATGGCGTTGTGGTACAGCGCCGCCGCCTTCGCATAATCGCGGTCGCATCCGACCCCGTGCTCGTACATGGACCCGAGGTTGTAGACGGCGACCTTGCTCCCGGCCTCGATCGCCCTGCAGGTCCAGTACATCCCCCTCTCGGGGGAGTGCTGTACCTCCTTGTCGGAGCAGTACATCAGCCCCAGCTCGCACATGGCGTCCGCGCTGCCGTTCTCCGCGCCTTTGCGGAACCACATGAACGCCTTCTTCCTGTCCTTCGGGCATCCGATCCCGAAGTACAGCATGTTCCCGACGCGGAACTGGCACTCTGCGTCGCCGGCCTCCGCTCCCTCGGAGAAGAGCGAGAACGCCTTCCCGAAGTCCCTCTGCATGAAGGCCTCTTTGCCCTCTGCCAGGGGGCCCTCTGTCTCAGTCATGGGCGAATGATGGCGCGGGTTGTAGATAATACGTTCCCGCATGCGGGAGCCGTCAGAGACGGCCGTTCCGACCCTCGTCCCACTCTCTGAATCCGAATCCGTAGAGCCTCTCGTTCCAGTCCTCCCACTCGTGGTGCTCCTCCTGGACAGCGTCGAGGTCGAGCATCTTGGATATGCCGTAGAGGGTGATGAACCAGAGCCTGTAGTCCGATTCCTCGCAGCCGTCCTCGGTCTCGTGCACGTCCGTACTGTAGAGAAGGCCTTCCTTCTCTCCGCGCTCCAGGACTTTCTTGAACCAGGCGGGGCCGTGATGCCCGTCCCTGAGCCATTTGCGCTTGCCGAAGACGGCCTCAGCGTCGAATATGGACAGCGATCTGTCCCTGAAGTCCGCGTCGCGGTAGCAGTAGCAGAACCATACTGCTTCCAGCAGGGGGTCTGTCTGCCCCATCTTCCCGTCCTTGTACCTGACGGGCACGGAATCTTCCGTGGCCTTCTTTCTGTTGTTCCCGGCCATGGTCCTCTCCTCCTTCGGCAGGCGCTCATTCCGCGGCGGCCTTCCCGCGCTCGGTCTTCCGGAGCGCCGCGATCTCGAGCTCGTCGGCCCTGAGCATGAGCTCGCGGGCGCGGACCGGGTCCTCGGTGCTGCAGTCCCCTTCCTCGTACATGCGGGCCATCTCGCGCACGGCGCTCGGGTCGTCGGAGATCTCGGCGCTGTAGTAGAGGGCCCTGGCGAAGCTTATGTCGCGGGGGACGCCGTCCCCCGACCAGTACATCCTGCCGAGGATGATGCAGGAGCGTGCATCCCCTATCCTCGGCATTACCGGAGTGTTCTTAGTTACGTTTTCCATGTAAGATAGATGCGCCCGGAGTATTTATAATTACTTGTTATTACGTTTTATTTGTATTATGATTCCCGCGGGAATCCCGGGAAGGATCGCGGGAAAGAGGCCTGCGGAACGGAAACGGGCACAGAACGGAATGCCGGGAGAGGGCTGAGATCCGTCCCTCCCCCGGCGGCCGCTTCATTCAAGGAGGGATTTCGTCAGGCTCTCGATCTGCGCCATGTTCTCCTCGGTAGGCGCTGAGGAGATGGTAACATTATTCTCGGCTGCGGAGATGCCTTCGGCCTCGGACAGGATCTCCCTCATGATCTTCCCGGAGCGGGGGCCGAAGGAACCGTTCTCGATGATGCCGACCCGGCGGGAGCCGTACTTCTTGGAGACCAGCTCCTCCAGGAAGATCTTCATGCGGGGGTTGAGCCCGCCCTCGTAGGTGGTGGCGGCGACGATCATCGCCGGGTGCCTGAAGGCCGCTTCGATCGCGTACGAGGCGTCCTGCTCCATGAGGTCGACGAAGGTGGCGGGCCTGCCCATCTTCCTTGCAGTTTCCGCCGCATGCTCGGCGGCCCTCTTCGTGTTGCCGTAGAAGGAGGCGCAGATGACGGCGATGCCGTCATCCTCGGCTCGTACGACGCCCATCCCCTGTAGATGGAGACGTACTTCCCGATGCCCTCCTCCAGGGGGCATCCGTGCAGGGGGCAGATCCTGGCTATGTCCAGCCCGGAGGCCTTGTCCAGGACCTTCAGCACGGCGGCGCCGAACTTCCCGACGATGTTGAAGTAGTACCGGCGGGCCCCTGCCATCCACTCGTAATCTGCTGAGCCGGGGCCGAAACGGCCCCAGGCGTCCACCGAGAACAGCGTCCTCTCGGCCGGAAGGTACGACATGATCACCTCGGGCCAGTGGACGTTGGGGGCCTCGATGAACTTCAGCTGCGTCCCCCCGCCCAGGTCGAGGACGTCGCCCTCCTTCACGGTGTCCGTCACCGCGGACATGTCGGCGTTCAGGAACTGGTTCATCATCCTCAGGGCCTTGGCCGAGGCGACGATCCTCGCCCCGGGGAACATGGAGAGCACCCTCTTCATGCTCGCGGAGTGGTCGGGCTCCATGTGGTGGACGACATAGTAGTCCACGGCCCGTCCTCCGAGCGCTTCGAGGAGCTCCTCCGCCCACCTGTCCGCCACGGACTCGTCGGGGGGCGTCGAGGAGGGCGGTCTTCTCCCCTTTCACGATGTAGGTGTTGTACGCCATGCCGTCGGGGACGGGGTACTGGGACTCGAAAGGGTGCCCGCTGAGGTCGTCCTCGGAGACTAGCGTGACGGAATCGGAGATCTTCCTGATCATGGTTAACGCCGAGGGGATTCGTCATGATGTATTAAACGGAACCGCGGAAGGGCGGGGGCGCATGTCGCGGGAACAAGGAAAGGTCTCGGGGCCTGCGCCCGCGGCCCGGGCAGAAGTCAGAGATAGGTCTGGAGGGAAGAAGGGCCGGCGCAGGGGAAGCGGCGTGTCAGCGGATCCCCTTAGCATCTCTCCCTTCACGAAGGCGATCCTGGGCTCGGCGTCCTTCACTCCGAGCGACCGAGCCTTCTCGAAATACTGCAGCGCAGTGGCGTACGACCTCTGCACGCCGTCCCCCTCGAGGTACAGCACGCCGGTGTCGTAGCAGGCGTCGGGGTGGCCGGCGTCGGCGGCGGCCCGGCACAGCTCTGCGGCCTTCGCGAGGTCCTTCGCGCACCGTACCCGTTGTGGTACATGTGCGCGAGGCAGTATTCCGCCTGGACCACGCCGCGGTCGGCGGCCTGCTCGTAGAGCGCCACCGCCTGCGCGTAGTCGGTGTCCACGCCCTGCCCCCTCTCGTAGAGGGTCCCGAGGTTGTAGAAGGCCTGGGGGTAGCCGGCGTCGGCGGCGGCCTTCAGCCATTCGAAGGCCTTCCTGTCCGACTGCTGGACCCCGTTCCCGAGATGGTACAGCATCCCGGTCTCGTTCATCGCTGCGGGGGACCCCGCCTCGGCGGCCTTGCGGTACCAGATCAGCGCCTTCTTGGTGTCCGCCTCGGTCCCGCGGCCGTAGTAGTAGAGGCCGCCGAGGCGCACCATCGCCTCCGGGTTGCCTGCGGTCGCGCTTTCGAGATAGTACTCGAACGTGCCCTTCCAATCCTCTCTCTCTTGAAGCACTCAATGCCCGCCTGGAGGTCTCCGTCCTTCAGGTATGAATCGATGTCGTATGCCATCCGAACCGCTCTCTTTATCGGAGGGGCGGCCAAAGGCCGCTCCCTGTCTGACGGGGATAACGGCGGAGGTTGATATCATAGGTTGCGGACGCGTACGGGCAGGCCGATGCTTTCAGTGCCTGCCTGAGGCGGACCTCGCCAGCCCCGCGAGCGAGAGGATGAAGACCAGGCGAAGCACGCCAGGGCCATCCATGCCCGAGCTCGGGGGAGACGTCGTAGGTCGTCTTCACGCCGAGGATGCTGTACTCGGAGGTGCCGAACCTGTCCCAGAGGACGAAGGCCGCGGAGACCCCGGCCCCGGCCAGGCCGAGAACGGTGCCGGCGGCCAGCGCGCCGGCACCTTCGGATCCCTTCGCGAGCCCGGCGGCGCAGATGATGACGATCAGCGCCGCGATGATGGCGGCCGCATAAGGCACGTAAACGTGCCAGTCGTCGACGGCGACGGTGTTCCCATCGCTGTCGATCTCGGTGAAGAACTCCTTCCCGGCGACCTCCAGGCCTGTGCCGGAATCGGTGCTGGATGTGCTCCCCAGCAGGCTGCTGCTCACGGTGACGGTCTCGGACGCCCAGTCGGCGAACACCGAGAACGCCGCCGCTGCCGAGATGACGATGACCAGCACGGCGATCATGGCGGATGCTTTCCCCTTCATATCCCATCACGTTCTCCCATCATGTTATTCGAAAGAGGATGATGCTGTCCGTGCTTATCAAACAGAGCCGGCGGCCGCCGCCTGCATCGGTCCGCGCCCCGGTCCGCCGATCCTCTCCATGCAGCTTCCTGCCGCATTTCGGGCAGAATATGCCGGAAATCGGAGGAAACCCCCGCAACAGTGATTAACGGCCCCGCCATGGCCCGAGCATATGGAGGAGCGGACGGTTCTGGTTTCCCGTGACGGAAGGTACCACACGGACCTGCTGAGCGTGCCGCTCTACGGAAGGAAATTCGGCAGGGTCCTGCCGTTCTCCGAGGGGCTGTCGGCCGTCAGGGACGGGCCATCCGCGTACCACATCGGATATGACGGGGAGCCCGCCTACAGTGCCAGGTTCCTCGATGCGTACTCCTTCTCCGAGGGTTTGGCGGCAGTGAAGGACGGTTCCGGATGGTTCCACATCCGGAAGGACGGCTCGCCCGCCTATCCGATGCGGTTCCGCTGGTGCGGGAATTTCCGCGAGGGGATGTGCGCCGTCAGGAAGGAGGACGGGAGGTACGCGTTCCTCGGCCCCGGGTTCGGGATCAAAGGGGATTTCCTGTGGGCGGGGGACTTCTCGGAAGGCTCGCGCCGGTCATCTCGGCGGACGGGAAGGCGTTCCACGTCCGGAAGGACTGCGGGCCTGCGTATCCAGCGAGGTTCCTGGAATGCGGGGACTTCCATGAAGGGAAGGCACCTGTCAGGGACGTCAGGGGATGGTTCGGGATCGACGCCTCCGGGAAGGAGATCGGCCCGGAGCGTTACGGCAGCATCGTGTACAAGGGCTGCGGGGAATGGAGGGCGGTCCGCGGGAAGGAGGTCCTGCTGCTGTCGGATGAAGGCGGCAGAGCATCGGTCCATTATCTGATGAACCTTCCGGACAGACCGTCGCTGACATACGGCCGGGACCTATGGTGGTTCTCCGACATGCCATCGAGGCGCTGGGACTCCTGCGTGCTGGTCATGAGGCACTCGGCCAGGGACCGTTTCTCCCGCTCCGACTTCCAGATCCACTCCCCGTCCCTGAACGCGCAGGGAGAGCCGCTGGCGCGCGCCGCTGGAAAGGCGGTGAGGAAGGCGCTGGAGTCCCATGGCTGTCATATCGAGATCTACTCCAGCCCGGTGCAGAGGTGCATGCAGACGGCCGGGTTCATCTCGGACGAATGCCGCGGCCCGGAACCGGTGCCGTCGGAGGTCCTCGGGGAGCCAGGGACCCCGTTCGTCTCCGACGAGGCTGCCGTGGAGTAGACGTGGAAGGATTATCCAGTGTCCGAGATTACCTTCTGCGACCTCGCGGGCGCGAGCACGCCAGGGCTGCACCCGCCCGAGAAGAACGCGGAGCTCCTGCTGAAGGCGCTGAGGCCGAAGCTGGAGGAGGGCGGGCTGCTGACGGTGTGCGTCACCCACGACCTGTACCTGATGAGGGTCATCGGATACCTCGCGGGGAGGTACCCGGACGACACCTGGGCGGATTTCTGCGAGGGGTTCATGCTCATCAGGCGCGGGAAGGAGGAGTTCTTCGTGTTGAGGGGGAAGGAATTCCCTCTTCCGGACAGGTTCCCGCGGAAGGCGATAGACACCGCGCCGCTGTGGAGAAGGAAAGAGCTTCCTTCAGAGGAATCTGGCTCTCATGATCTCGGCGAGGGCATGAGGTTCGAAGGAGGCTGGGTCCTCGATGCTTCCGGGAAGAGGATCGGCGGGCTGTACGCCTGGGCGGGAAGAGCGGAGAACGGGATGGTGCCGTTCAGGAGGGAGGACGGCAGCTGCGGGCACGTGCGGGAGGACGGGGTGCAGCCCTACCGCTTCCGCTTCGACGATGCCGATCCCTTCTCGAACACGGCGGCGCCGGTGTGGAGGGACGGCCTCGGGTGCACCTTCATCTCGGATGCGGGGGAGCTGCTTATCGACGACTGGCACATCGAGTGCCGGCCTTATTCGGAGGGGTATTCGGCGGTCAGGGACGCGGACGGATGGTACCACATTGATACCTATGGGAAACCGCTGTATCCCGAGAGGTATGAGGAGGCAGGGGATTTCAGGAACGGGGAGGCTCTGTGTAGAAAAGAGAAAGAATTCATCATTGTTAGCAATAATGGAGAAAAAAAGTTGTTTCTTGATTCGTAATCAAAACTTCAGGGCATTAACAAATGAATAGCGATGTATTTTGGGTATTTAATGCTCAGAATCGGTCAGAATCGGTTACCCCTTCCCCATAAGGAAATATATACCATAGTTTTTCTTTGAATCATGGTCGACAAGCTGCACTTTCAGATGGGCGAATTGTTCTCTGGACCTGGAGGAATCGCATTAGGTGCAGACTTGGCCGTCAAGTCAATGAATGGCTCTGTAGAATTAGTCCATGAATGGGCAAATGATTTCGACAGAGACACCTGCAAGACATATCAGAGGAACATCAACATTGATCCGAAGAGCATAAAGTGCAAAGACGTACGCCGTTTGGACCTGGAATCTTTGCCGCCCATCAACGCTTTTTCATTCGGGTTCCCATGCAATGATTACAGTGTGGTTGGCGAGCATAAAGGGATGAACGGGGACTACGGTCCGCTTTACTCCTACGGTGTGAAGATTCTTCGCAGCCATAAGCCCGATTGGTTCATGGCCGAGAATGTAAGCGGTCTTCGCAATTCAAACGACGGTCGGGATTTTCAAAAGATTCTCGATGAGATGTTCAATGCAGGTTACGATCTTTTCCCTAACCTCTACTGTTTCGAGAATTACGGGGTGCCGCAGGCCAGGCACAGGATCATCATCGTTGGTTTCAGGGAGGATCTCGGCCTGAAGTTCCAGATTCCGAAGCCGAGTTACAAAATCAAAACAGCCAGAGAGGCCATCGAAGTCCCTCCGATACCTTCCGATGCTCCCAACAATGAACGCACGGTACAGAGCGAGGCAGTCGTTGAGCGTCTGAAATATATCAAACCAGGCGAAAATGCATTCACTGCAGATCTCCCGGAAAATCTGCGTCTGAACATCAAAGGCGCCAAGATAAGCCAGATCTACCGCAGATTGGATCCCGATAAACCGGCCTATACGCTAACCAGTTCCGGAGGAGGAGGGACGCACATGTATCATTGGTCGGAATCGCGTGCCCTTACCAACCGCGAAAGGGCAAGGATACAGACGTTCCCTGATGATTTCGTTTTCGAAGGCAACAAAGAGAGTGTCAGGAAACAGATCGGAATGGCAGTGCCGCCTGAGGGGGCGAAAATAATCTTCGAAGCGATATTCAAGACCTGCCTCGGAATCGAATATGAATCGGTTCCCGCATCGCTTCCTGAGATGATTCATGAGAACAAAGGAAGGATGTCGAACGGAAGCCCTAATTTCGAATCAGAAACAGTCTGAGCCAGACATTGAATTCTTCAATCGCATATTGCTGGATCCTGCGGATACATGCGACGAGTTGCTTATTGTTTCCGGGTATGCCAGTTCTTCAATGCTTAAACGCCATCTCGATATCCTGGATCAGAAATTAAAGCCCAAAGGAAAAACAATCCGCATCCAGTTAATCATCGGCATGGCTTCTGAAGACTGCATTTCATATGTAGAGCATGAGGCTTTCAAGGATCTTGTTAAAAAACACCCCAATGTAAAGTGCTCCTATACCATGACCAACGCCATCCCGTGTCATGCAAAACTGTACATATGGAGAAGAAACGGGGTCCCAGTCTTGGCATTTTCTGGTTCGGCAAATTATTCTCAGAATGCATTCTTCGGCAAACGTGCAGAAGCCATGGTAAAATGCGATCCTCAGTCAGCTTTGGAGTTTTACGAAAGCATCGAACCTGAATCTGCTTCCTGTGATTTCAACGAGATTGAAGACGCCGTCATGATTGTGTCGGAAAATAAGTTCCGCAGAGAAATAGATGAGATGAAGAAAACCCCGACTGACAAGAAAAAGTACGTGGACTTGCCGCTCGTAGACAGGGAAGGGAAGGTCGGGAGCCGTTCAGGACTCAACTGGGGCCAGAGGCCAAACCGGGATCCCAACCAGGCTTATATCCCGATTCCCGCTTCGATAGGGAGGAAAAATTTCTTCCCGCCGAAAGGAACGGTATTCACTGTTATGACTGATGACGGTTTTGTATTCCAATGCGTGACTGCTCAGAATGAGAAAGGAAGAGTCCCAAAAGCCATAGAGACATCCAACGACAACAGCGAACTGGGAGCGTATTTCAGGAGAAGACTGGAAGTCGGTTCCGGAGAAGTCGTGAAAACAGAAGATCTCGACCGTTACGGCCGTAAAACAGTTACGTTCATTGATTTGGGCGATGGCTCATACTATATGGATTTCAGTATTCCGCGTGGCCATAATGAGAATCTAAGCTGAGGAAATCAATTCCGCATACCTCTGACGGCGGCTTCGACTTTATCCGCACATTCGGACGTGTGCTTGTCGATATCTTCTCCCCAGAACCTGATTACTTTCCACCCGTTCTCCTCGAGTAAAGAATTGACTTCCTTGTCACGTTCGATGTTGCGCTCGATTTTCGGAATCCAATAATTGCGGTTCGATTGGATTTCGTCCTTCCTCTTCTCCCAATCCTTCCCGTGCCAGAACTCCGAATCGCAGAACACCGCGACCTTCGCACCTTTGAACACGATATCGGGCTTGCCCGGGACATCCCTGCAGTTCTTCCGGTATCTGAGGCCCCTGCTCCACAGCTCTTTCCGAAGCCGGACCTCGATCTCGGTGTCCTTGCATTTGATGGCGGCCATGTTCTTATGGCGCTGCTCGGGGGTATGGTTGTCCACAGTCTCAAATCTGAACACCCGTATTTGGAATTTCAAGTCACTTATGATGTTCTTCTGGTTTGCCGGAACAATATTCCGGTACAACGTTCGGCAATTCTCCGAATGACTTGTGACGGCCCCGATCTGCGGTAATCTCGACCGCCTGTTTTGGTTTCCAGTGGAAACGGTATTTAAATAAACCACCGTTTCGTGTGCACTTCTAATATTTAGTTTTTCGGTATTAAATAGTAGAAATGCATACTGTATACTGCCAGTAAGAACAACTGCTGGCTCATTCGAAAACAGAAGTACGCCCGTAACGATTACCACACCTTGCGGGCGGCCACCTGGAGATGACAACAGATGACAAGAAGGAATAAGGCTCAGAGGAATTTAAAGACCGATGCTCGGATGACCCCCTGCGATGTGAAGGTTAAGGGCACATTCGCCGAACCGCCGAAGAAAGTGAAGCTTCCGCCGAGGAAACCGACCTCCGAGGAACAGCGGGCGAACAACCTCGCCCCAGTCGAATTCTCCAGGGAATCGGCTTCGGTCGGAAACTGGATCCCGCTGTTCCGGAAGGAACTGGCGGAAATGAACTCGGGGAAGGTCGGGAGACCTTATTCTTTCTGTGATTCGATGATTGTCTGGATCGTATCCCTCCAGACACTGATCAAGGGCACATACCGTACGGCCGCCGGCTTGGCGGCGGCCATACTGGAGGGCCACGGCATGAAGGCACCTTCGTATTCCAGACTCTTCGAACGTTCTGCGGAAATGCTGGACCGGATGCTTTCAGAGAATGGCGAAACGTACATCATCAGGGCAGGAAGCAATGTCATCGGCCGCCCGCGCAACGTAGGCATAGATTCTTCCGGATTCAACCTCTCGAACACCTGTCTCTGGAGGAAGGAGAAATGGGGGACGGGTCCGAAACGCAGGGGATGGCTGAAACTCCATGTGCTGTCCGATGTGGATACGGGAGAAGTCATCGCGTTCGCGGTGACGGACAAAAACACGGGCGATTCGCCGCTGATGATCCCCCTGCTGGATGCGGCGGTGGCCGCAGGCCACCGTATCGGCACCGTGTATGCCGACGGGGCATACAGCTCGGCGGAGAACTTCGATCACGTCTGCGGAAGACTCGGGACAAGATTCGTCACCAGCTTCAAAGTGAACACGAAGCCTGTGAACGGCGGTTCTCGTTACAGAGGAGAGGCGACCAGGCTCTGGTGCAGCATGCCGTATGCGGAATGGGTAGAGAAAAGCGGTTACGGACGCCGTTGGAAATCGGAATGCGGATTCAGCGACGTGAAACGTCTCTTCGGGGAGTCGATACATGCGTTCACGATGAAAGGGGCAGTCCGCAAGCTGCTGATGAAGACGGAGACATTCAGCAGGTACAAGGAACAGAGGGCGATCCTGCTGAGCGGATGCCTGGCATCATCCTGATGCCGGCATCGGTTCTGGCAGCAATCATTGTCGCGAGTTAATTATCGAACGTTGTAATATTCCGGCAATCTTATTAGTATGCGTAAACGGATTGAGACACGGATTTTATGCCGTTCGATCCCGATTCAGATCAGTATGAAGTTTTGAAAGATCTGATAAAAATCTTTCAAAAAACGATACGCCGTGGGATAAAATAGAGCAAGAAATAGACTCTGCCGATTTCCGTCAGTCTCTCAAATTCTTATCTTGCCCGATAGTAGACAAGGAGCAATGGATCATACTTGTCGACTCCGTGAGGAAGGTCGAAGAGAGGAGAAAAGAATACGAGTACGATGTGGAATCGAACACTCTCAGCGACAGGGACTGTTCCAAAGTAGATCTTCCGAAAGGAGAATTTTCTTGCTGGCAGTTGTATCGTAAAAGACTTCTGCATGAGAAGAATTTTTCAGAATCCAGCGTAGACAGGATAGAGGCAGAGTGCTTCAATATCCTTAAGCATCTGAAGAAAGAGACAAAGGACAATCCTGTGAAAGGCATGGTTGTCGGTAGCGTTCAGTCAGGCAAGACCGCAAACATGGCGGGGCTCATCGCCATGGCGGCTGACAACGGATGGAACATGTTCATCGTCCTCACTGGCACCATCGACAGCCTGCGTATTCAGACAAGAGACAGGCTGGACGACGATCTCAGGAGCCAGGAATCCGACGTCAGGTTTGAATTGCTGGAAAATCCCAAGAAGAATGATGCTCAGAACCTACTGAGCAAAATGAGGTTGGGGGAAAGCGACGGCGTAGCTATCTCTGCGTATGTCTGAAAAATTCAAGCAGGCTGAAAGACCTGTACGGATGGTTAAACAGCGATAAGAACAAGCGCTCTCTGAGAATCCTTCTCATCGATGACGAGGCCGATCAGGCCAGCATCAATACCGCCAAGCCTGATAAGGAGAGGAAGGCGGTCAACCGCTGGATCGTGCAGATGGTGAATAACACCGGCAGGTCCGGCAAAAAGAGCAGCGGGGCAGCCAATTACGATTACGGGGCAATGAATTACGTCTGCTACACTGCCACGCCGTATGCCAATTTCCTCAGCGAAGGCTCCGAGGAATCGCTCTACCCCAGAAATTTCATAACGGTGCTCCGTCCGCCGAACACCTATTTCGGACAGACGGAAATCTTCGGTCTTCCGGACCAGGACTGGGCACCGGGGCTCAATATCGTCAGCACCGAGTTCTCGGTCGACAATGAAGCCAGGGCGATATGCCGGGGATCCGAGCAGGCGCAGCCGGGATTGGTGGAGGCGCTTTGCTGGTTCGTCTGTTGCGTCGGGGTTCAGAGATTCCGCGGATACACCAAACCGGTGAGCATGCTCGTTCACACCAGCATGCGCAAGGACGACCACAAGAAGATGGCCGAGGCGATACAATACTGCCTGGGGAGGAACAACGGCATCATCACCGTTTCCAGATGCCAGGCGGTATACGATAAGGTGAAGAGCTTCATCTCCGCCGCGGATCTGTGCAGAGATTACCCGGGAGGTTTCGGGATCAATGAGAAGGAAATCAACGGGTATCTGGAATTCAGTGCCATCAAACCTCACATCGAGGAACTGCTTGAGTTCAACGCTTCAAACATCCAGATCAATGAAGAAGGGGAACCGAAATATCACAGGGGAATACACATCTGCATAGACAACTCCTCCGGGGACACACTGCCCGGAGACTGGGAATCCGTGATGCCCCGGCTCATCTATCCGAAAAAGGAACTCGGATTTGCGACGGCGTTCATCGTTGTCGGCGGGAACACGCTGTCCAGAGGGCTGACCATCGAGGGATTGGTGAGCTCGTATTTCGGGCGGTCCGTAAAGCAGATGGACACGCTCATCCAGATGGGCCGCTGGTTCGGGTATCGGCCCGGCTATGAGCTCCTTCTCCGGATCTGGATGTCCGAGAAGACGTATGACGATTTCCAGCTGTCTGCCGATGTCGATTATGCGCTCAGGAGCTTCATCAGGTCCTATTACGACATCTACACCCCGGAAGAATTCCCGCCGCTGGTGAAGAAATTCTCCAAGGTGGGCTATCTAGTGGATGTTACAGCGGCCAACAAGAGACGTGCGGCAGTCGAGGACTTTGATTTCTCAGGTCAGACCATCTCCACTCCTTCCCTTGTTGACGATGAAGATTTCCAGGAAAGCAACATGCGGGTCGTGAGGGACTTCCTGGCGAAGGCAGGGAAATGGGAATACAGCTCCATCCAGAAATCCGATCCGGTATGGAGGAACGTTCCGAACGAGACCGTATTCAAGGAATTCATGGAGCGCTTCGATTTCGATCAAGGCGGAGACCGGAACGGTTTCAGCGAGATAGGCGAACTGAAGAAGTGGATGAAGAACCGCGATCTCTCGAATTGGAATGTGGTTTTCGGCTCTGTCGACAGCAACGAAAAGAAGTTTGAGATTTCCGGCAATCTGGAAGTCGGCATGATCTCCCGTTCGGTCAGGAAGAAACGTTCCAAGAATGACCGCTATGCGATGATAGCGAGCCTGAGCAACCCGTCGGACCTGATAGCGGATGTGGTCAGGGATTCCCTGAGTCCGGAAAACAAGAAGGAATTCGACAGCCTCAAGAGTAAGATATCGCAGAACTCAGGAAGGATGCGCATCATTGCGGGCCTGGGCAATACGCCCCTGCTGATCCTGTATTGCATCGACAAGGATTCAAAGGCCAGAGCCGGATCCACCCGCAGATACGACCTCAACGCGAAGACGGACATGATCGGCGTCTGCGTGGTCCTTCCCAGCGACACCAAGGAGACGGCCGAAGCTAAGTACCTGCACATACCCAAGAGAATGGTCAGCGGAGAGGATTTGACCGATGATGAGGATTGAGATATCCCAAGATTCCAAGATGACAGAGGCTGGAAAGTCTCTGTACAGGAGGCTCAAGAACCACATCGGCATCCTCGACATGTTCGTCAGGGAATCAATCCAAAACAGCCTGGACGCGGCCAAGAGCAGCGAGAAGCACAGCCACGTGAATGTTGACTTCACCACGGGCCAGTTCAAAGCCGGCGAACTGAACGACAGGTTCGAGCTCATAAGCAAATGCCTGAACGAAAGATATCCCGGGACGTGCGATTTCATAGCCATCGGCGATAAGAACACCGTGGGGCTCACCGGCGAAGTGGACTTCAGGAGCTCAAACAACATCAACAATCTGGTTTACCGCATATCCCGCGAAAAATCTGACAAGGAAGCAGGCGGGTACTGGGGCATCGGCAAGACGATCTACCTGAGGGTAGGCATAGGCCTCGTCATCTACTATCCAGGATCCAGGAAGACGGCAGATATCATGAAAGACTCGTGGCTTCGCTGATAGAAAACACAGACCCAGCGGACGATTATGCCGATAACGAAAACGCCCTGATCCCTCCCGACATCCCGAACCGGGGAGTCGCTTTCTTCGGAAAGAAAACCGGGGGAGCCGATGATTACTCGGAAGACACGTATCCCTTCACAGAGGACGATCCGGATGAGATCGAAAGCATGCTGAGTGTGTTCGGTCTTGTTCGTTACAAAGACGATGAAACAGGGACCCTCATTATCATCCCGTATATCGATACGAAAAAGCTCCTTGATGATGTCTCCCCCCGCATCACCGACGAAAGCACCCAAAGGCCTCCGAATTGGACTCGGAGCCTGGAGGATTACCTGTCGATAGCGATACAGAAATGGTATGCGCCGCGCCTTAACAATACGGATTACGACGGATCCTACCTGATTGCCTAGATAAACAGAAAGCGGCTGAATTTCGGAATGGACTTTGCGTCAGACAATCAGTCATACGGAGTATTCTCCCTTCTGGCACATATGTACAGGATGCCGGACTCCGACAGTTCGGGCTCTTCCATTCTCCCTCAGGAAGGAGCCGAGATCCATCGTGAGCGCATCGATGTAAAACAGGTAAGGGGCATGTATGTGGGAGACCTCATGTGGGCCCTCGCAGATATCGGATCTCTTGAAGGCACCAAGACAACGGAGGAATTCCGCAATGTCTATTCGGCAATAGGGAAATTCGAAGCCAAGCAGGGGGACCCCATCATCGCATACTGCAGAAAACCAGCCATGATCGTGGGATATGAAACTGGCAACAGCGCGTGGATTTCCGGAATTCAGAACATCCCCCAGGACAAGGTGCTCATAGCATTCTTCAGGCTGAACTCGAAAGCGGATTTCCGCGACAAGCAGAACGGGCTCGACAAAGTCGAAGAATACGTCCGTTCCTGCGAAGAGGAAGCCCATGACAGCTGGGCCGACCGCCAGGGGTTCACGCTGATTCAGAAGATTCAGTCCAATATTCAGAGCAAATTATCCAAAGCATTCTCCAAGGACAGTACGGAGCAATATGAGGGGCCGTCATCCATCAGCAGGGTAATGACGGAACTGTTCCTTCCCACGTCTCCCCTTCGGAAATGGAGATATCTTCGGGAGGTTCGGGCCCTCAGAGCAAAACGGTTACGCTTAAAAAGAAGAAAACTGCCCATAATAACCGCAGGTCTCATTTCGAGGTTCTTGACACGGAGCTGTCAGACGGCCGCCTGATCGTGAAATTCACCATCGATCTGAACAACGGATGCCCGGTAAGGCTGTTTCCCGTTGTGCAGACGGAATCCGAGATTATGAACAGTTCAGATTGGGAAGATGAAGAATCGATAGGAACGGTGTTCCCCATCACCCTGAAGAGCCTGTCGGTAGACTCGCTTACCGCGGACAAGAAAAAGCTGAAGGATGCGGCAGTCAGAATCGACATAGCCGACGACAGCATCAAAACAGAAAAATATCTCTCGGCAAAGCCGCTGAGAAGCAGCAGGGGCGCTCTTTACGGAGTGCAGGTGACCTCCTACTCCGACTGCAGCATGCAGGGGACCCTGGTCTTCGAAAGCTCGGAGAGAAGGATCCTGGCCGGGCTCGATTACGAGGTGATTCCGCAATGATCGAAATGCTCGGTTCGTTTTACCCGAGAGTAAACGAGGCGGATGTCAAAGAAGCGGGATATACGCGTTCCTATCTGCAGCCGTTCTACATCTCGCAAGGGAAAAAGATCGAACTGAAATGCCAGTATGACCACACGGGCGAAATCCAGATCAGCGATCCGAAAGAACTGTGGTCCATGTCCGCATTTGGGTTCGGGATAGACCTGAAGATATTCATTGCCAGCCCGGACAAGTTCTTCGGCAGGGAAGGCAAGGTCGATCTGGATGCCCGGATAGGGATAGCGCTGATTATCAGCTCTCCCGATTCATGCCGCACAGATGTTGTCAGGCTCGAGGATTTCGGAAGCAAGGATGGGTTTTCAATCGAAAAGGAACTGATGTTCCAGAGGACCGAATACCGCAGGGGGATAACGGTAAGGGTTGCCGCTTATCTCTCAGATCCCGGAAGCGGGTTAAACATGGACGGCTGCCCTGTCGGGACCATACTCGGTTACATCGATGAGATTAGGTTCACTGCGGATGAGCCGGCAGACCGGTTCCCGGTGGTGGAGAAGAGCGTGCCCGGAGCTCCGCTCTGGTGGGTTGACTGCAATTGGTATGACATCTCAAGCGATCAATTCAATTCGGATTATGTCGCAGTCGTCATCAATCGGGCCCATAAAAACTACAAGCTTCTGGACAGGAGTAGTCCGGAGACCTTCTCAGAACCCATGCTGATCGAGGTCATGTCATCGGCGGTGCAGTGCATCATCGAGAAAGCAAAGTCCAAAAATGAAGAATGGGAGGCCATCACCACCGAGGCTAACCCTCCCATCGGGTCAATACAGGAAGCGATAAAGTACATCATTGAAACAAACGGTTTCGATTGGAGCAGCCCCGAACTTCTGGCCAAATCCATCAGGGAGTATGTCGAGGGGGCGATCCGCTTATGAACTGGATGAAAATGAGCAAGATCGAAGCAAAATCCCTGACCGATTCATTGAACAAAATGGATACGGATACATTTGACCGGCAGTTGGAAGAATGGTCGCTCGACAAGGTTTCCGGAATCTCCGACGATTATTCGAAACTGAGGGCTTATCTGTACGGGGCGGCCAGGAAATATACCGGCACAGACGATGTCTGCTATCAGCATTGGGACTACTCAATGGATCTTAAGCTGGCTGTCGACCTGTACCGCTATACAGTCCAATCGATGGGCATGACCCCGGCCATAGCCTCCGAAGACGATATCTGGATCTATATTCACATGAAGGTCGTGCCGGGCATCATGTACGCCCGCTGGGCAGGTTCCGAACGGGTTAACGCCAAAAGGTGCTGGAGCATCGGTGCAAGGCTGTGGTTCAAATCCCTCTGGTGGTACATCTACCTCTCGATGCAGAATGACTCGCTCGATGAAACCTACGAGATACTGAAAAACAACGGATCGGACGACATCTACCAGCTGCTCGATCGCAAAGGCAACGGATACCGTGTCGAACTCTGCAGGAGCATCATGAGGAGATACGGCAATACGCCCAATCACGGGAAAATCCTTCTGAAAAGAGTGCTAAAACTCAATGTGTTAAACTGCGCAACCATTGTGCCAGAGCTTTACGATGGCGGCCTGGATGCATATGTTGAAATGCTCTTCAATCGGTGCGGTGCTTGAATGTCCGAGCTATCCGAAGAAATCAGACATGTGCTGAAAAATGCTTTCCGCGACGGATTCTGGGACATCAGAAATCTGCCTGATGGATATCCTGCGCAGATCTTTCTTGAGGGAAACGAGTTCGGGGTCAGCATCTTCACAAGCAACTCCGCAGATATCGACGAGAGCTTTTCCGAAATCAGAATCAAGAGCAGCAGCTGCTCTCGGAACGGTGTACCGGGAACCAGAATCAGCCTGATCAGCGATTATCGGCAGGGAATCGATGTATTCAGCATCGTCTGCGCTGATTTCGTCAGTCCCGGGGAGAACGGAGAGAAGAGGGAGGCGCTCCTCGAAGATCCTCTTTCCTGGTGGGAGAAATGGAAAAAGAGCATCGGGAACCGCAATGTGGACTGTCAGCCGTACGATGTTCTGGGAGAAGTCCTGTCCTATCTTCATCTCAGGGAATCAGATTCCGGGATGAAATGGGAAGGATGCAGTTTTTCCGTCGTGGACATCATAGGAACGAACTCGGACTATGAGGTAAAATCCACTGTCGACAGGACCAAGCTGGAGATTACAGTGTCAAGTAAGTTCCAGCTGGAGAAGAGGGAGAACCCTCTTTATCTGGTATACTGCATTTTCGAACGTTCGGAAAGCGGGCTGTCCCTGGAAGATGTATTGAACTCTGTCTCTTCCGAAGACAGAGCAATGCTTCTGGAAAACATACGCAAACGGGGTCAGTCTGGCACACAGGCTCTGACAACCAAATACAGGCTCGTCGAGATGAGGGTCTATCTGGTAGACGAGAAGTTCCCGAAGATAACGTCTGAATCGTTCAAGGACAATAAAATCCCGGAAGGCATCAAAAGTATTCAATACGTCACAGATCTCAGCGCACTGAACTATGAGCGGATCGATGCGAGAGAAATTTCCAAACATTACTCAAACGACAAAAAACTGTGAGCTGCAGGACCGGATATCACAGGAGGCCGGCCTGGGACAATCTCTCTATGATGCAGTCGGCAGTTGCCTTGACTGCAGGTATCGCCACCGAGTTTCCGAACAGCCGATAGGCGTTGATGTCCGAGACCATACTGAAGTCGAAATCATCTGAGAATCCCTGAAGGCGGGCGAATTCCCTGGGAGTCAGAGTGCGGATGAGTCCTTCGTTGATGGGCGTCTTCTTTCCCGTGTCTTTGCTGTTCATGTCGATATTAGGATCCTGTATGAGATTTCTCTCTCTACCCATTCCGCCCACCATCAGAGTGCTGGCCGGATCCTTTTCCGGATCTTTGATGCAGTAGCCGAAGCCGTATCCTTTCTTTTTCTGGGTCTCTTTATGATTTTCGAGGCACTTCAGATAGCCCTCTGACAGGTAGTATTTCTTGGGGATTTTGTCTCTTAATTTAGGCATCTCTCCCAGTCTTCCAACACTGTGCCGAGATGGAGCTTCTTCCTTTTTCTGCAGAAATCATCGGAGCCGGGTATTCGAAATCTTCGATGCCGGTTTCTTTGCTGAATCCTACGATGAACACTCTTTCCCGGTCCTGTGGCAATCCGAAATCGAGAGCATTGATTACTTCCGGTTCCGGAACGTAGTATTCGCACTGATCTCTGAGGAGGTGAAGCATCGTCTTTATCGTGTCTCCGCCCTCGATGCTTAGGAGTCCCTTCACATTTTCAAGAAAGAATGCTTTTGGTTTTTTCTCTCTGACGATATTGCGTATGCAGTAGAACATGGTGCCTTTGTCAGGTTCATTGAACCCGTGCCTGTTCCCTGCGAGAGAGAATGGCTGGCAGGGAAATCCTGCTACCAAAACATCATGGTCTGGTACATCGCTGGGATCGACTTCGGTGATGTCTCTGTTAGGTTCCATCCCGAAATTTTTTCATAAACCTTGCAGGCGGCCTCATCCTTTTCAGAGGCGAATACGCATCCGCCCCCTGCCAATTCGAAAGCTCTCCGGGTTCCCCCGATGCCTGCGAACAGGTCGATGAAATCGAAATCCCTGGAGGTCATACCGCTCAATACTGTCCTGTATTAATTAATTCCGGGTTTTTGCTGCAAGGCCTCGATTACTGGAATCCTTCCTTCTCCATTTTTCGAGGATTTTCAGCATCTTCACGGCATCGTATTCTGTCGGAACGTTCCCGGGCCCCATCTCCGCCCCTTTGTTGAGCAGGTAGATCTCGCCACCCCCGTATCCTCCGGAAGCAGCGGCCCAGCTGGCCGCTTTTTTCCAGAATTCGTTCCCCAGATTCACGACCGTTATCCTGGCGTTCATCTTTCCTCTGTCGGATTCCTGCCGGGACGATACTCTCCTTTCGTAATTGGTGCGGGCCGTGCTCTTGAGGTACGGTTTCAGCTCTTCGGGATGGAAGTCGATCTCCATCCCCTTGATGAGGGTCCAGCAATCGTCTTTCTTGCAGAACTCCCTGACGTCCCCGTGAGACGGGGCGGTAATTTTTCCAAGACCAGCTTCCCTATGCTGAGCAGCTGATCCCTGATGCACTCGGGGCATCTCTGATCCGCCCAGATGCGGAGGTAATCGATGGAGGCGCCTATTTCGGAAAACTCGTAGACGAGCTTGGCGATGGAATAAGTCACGATGTTCGCCCTGTACCCGTTCTGGTACCAAGGGGCTAGCTCAGGGTTCATGATGGCCTTCTCGAGATTCTTGAAGATGATCGCCATGGCAACCGTCTCCTTGTAGTAGTTGTCGGTGAACGAGGCCCCGTTGATCTTGGTGTTGCTCCATTCTTTCTCCACGGTCTCAGCGAACTTCTTCATGTTCTTCTGAGTCCCCTTGCTCACGAACTGAGGCCGCATCTCGAAGGTGTTGCGGTACTTGGCCAGGTCCGTTTTCGTGATGCACTGGTTCTTGGGGTGCTCTGCGCGGAACTTCCTGCGTTCAGCGGGCGTCATCCCGGACTGTTCCTGCAGGTAAGAGCCCCGGGCGCGCTCATAGTACCATTTGGTCGAATATATCGACCCGTCAACCGCTGGGGCATCGAGGCGCTTGGAAATCCTCTCTATCTTGATATGGAATGGGCTGTTGGAGAAGAAGTCCGAATCGCTCAGCTTGTTCTGGCTGTTGGAGTAATTGGAGATCTTCATGGTGAGGTCGCTGTTGTGCTCCGGGCCAATCTTGATGATCTTCAGGGGAACCATTACGGAGCTCACATCTATCTTCGGACGGCTGTTCGCATCCGCATCGTGGATGGAAGCCATCGTCTGGCAGCCGTTGACTATCTGGAGCGACTTCACCTTTGTGATCATGCTCTTCCCGTTGATCTGGGAGATCTCCAGGTCCGAGCAGGTTGCTGTTATCCCGTTGTTGTATGCGAAGAATTTCCCGGGTTCGTTGACGATGGTCCCTCTGATGCCTCTGTTGATCTTGGTGGTGTGGTTGAGGTAAGAGCGGACATTGGCCTCCAGCAGATGGAAGCCGTATTTATCGTAAATCTCGGAGAGCACTTTGCCCGGGATGATGCTCAGGTAGGCCTCGTATCCGGATTCCTCGCCGGTGTCGGCTTTGATGCAGCTGATTCCGGGATACCCGTAATCCTCGAGCTCGATCTCGCTGGATTCGTAATCCTTGCTGTTGCTGACAAGTTCGAAATACTTCCTGATGTCGAAGATGCTGATCTGCGCGTTCTTCCCGTCGAGATCGATGCTCAGGTTCTTCACGGTCCTGCTTGTCTGGACTTTATCGGTTATGATGTACAGCCTGAACCTCTGGATCTTTTCTCTGTAGAGTTCTATGAAATCCGCGACGTTGCGCTCCAGGGAGTTTTCGGGGCTGTTCTCGTCGATAGTTCCGTCGAAGGATGAGTTGATGAATTCCGTCTCCAGGGACAGCAGGTGCTCGATTTCCGCCCTGGTCAGGGTCTCTGCTTCATCCCCGCCGATGTACCTGCAGATGTAAACGCAGAGCGTGCCGTCGTCCTCATCATAATGATAACCGTCGATCTCGATATCGCGCCCGTTCTTGGCCTTCCCGTTGTAGCGGCAGCCGTCAAAACCTACGGCTTCGTTGGATTCCGTCAGATCATTGACGACCATACCCAGGTACGCTTCTCTTCTGGACTCCTGGTCATCGTTATTCTCATTGATGTCGGAAATCAGTTCGTGCCTGAATTCTTCCATTTCCATACTGATGATATAGACGTTCAAGTATTTACATATAACAGGTTATTTATTCAATTTTCTAACATCACGATGAAAAGCAACTTGCTAACAATTGTATGTTAGAACCTTAGCGCTAGCATGTTTGTTTTCCGGAGAAGCCGATGAAATCACTGCACGCAAAATTGGTTTTGTGGTGATTTCATAATTTCATTTCAATATCGAAAATCAATTTATCTGTCAATTTAAAATCCTCAGGCATGAGAATCGACTTCAACAGCATGCCGGAGAATGAGATCAAGTCCTTCCAGGGCGGCGAGGGCTCCGTCCTCCAGAAGCTCTTCAAGGACGGCGCCGTCAAGATCATGATGATGCGCGTGCGTCCCGGGTGCACAGTCGGGCTTCATACCCACAGTTCAAACCGCGAGATCGAGTACATTATCAGCGGGCACGGAAAGGCAATCTGCGACGGGAAGGAAGAGGCACTTGAACCAGGAGTCTGCCACTACTGTCCGTGCGGTTCTTCTCACACTGTCATCTGCGAGGGGAACGAGGACCTCGTGTTCTTCGCCGTTGTGCCGGAGATCTGAGATTCAGGCGATGTACTGAAGGATGATGTGCGGAGAACCGCAGTCATCGATGACCCTGCAGGAAACCCTGTAGACCTCCTCGATGTTCTTCTCCGTCAGCACCTCCTCAGGTGTCCCGATGCTGCGGATGATTCCTGGTTCGGCCATGAGAATTATCCTTCGGCGAATTTTGCGGCCAGGTTCAGGTCGTGGCTGATCATCAATATCGTGAGGTCGCTGGCCGCAGAGAGTTCGCTGAACCTTTTCATCGTTAGGTCTTCTACTCCGATTATGTTTCCGCAGTTTTCGGACGTATTTGTCAAAGTTGGGTCTGGTCGCATTTCGTTCTATATCAATGATAATTATTAAACCTAGTTTAATGCACATTTAAGTTGATTTTTTCACGCATTTCTTTGAAATCTAGTGATAGTCGTGTGGTTTCAGGGGTTGTCGAATTTCTCATGGAAACATTATATACCTACTTGGATGTATAATCCAATAGATTCCGATGGATTCTAAGTTCACAATATTGACTGTCGGCATAATTGCCGTGGTAGCGGTTGCTGCCGTTGCGGCATATGTCGTGATGAGCGATGACGATGATGATAATGGATCGAAGGAGGGATCTGTTTACATTAGCAGCGTCCCTTCGCGGCTTGTTGTATTCGGAAATGCAGACAACGATGATGATCTGGACGCTGACGATCTTGCGATGATAAAGGCCTTCATTGCGAACGGGGGATGGGACTGCAAAGCGAATCCGTATGCTGATACCAACGCTGATGGAGTGCTCGATCAGAAAGATGTTGATCATCTGGAGAAACTTCTCGATGTCAAAGGCGACGAGACCGACAAAATCAACATGTACTACACCGGATCGAACGGCAACACATACTCAGTTTCCTATCCTATAACCTGAGACTACGCCGTCAACATGTACTACGGGTGTTATGACGCTATGGCCCTGGGCATTTATGACCGCATCACTGCCTCTACCGATCGTGTGATCAATTACAAGGAAGACATGTTCCCTGGCTGCAATAGCTTCACCATGGTGGGGACAAATTACACATTCGACAGTGAGCTGCTGATGAAGACTGATGTTAAAGCTGTTCTCGGTGCAGGAAACCAGGACAGATACGACCGGCTGAAGGAAATCGGCATTGATGTGCTGATGGTCAAGGGCTCTGGCCAAAGCGCCAGTGGGATTGACGTCATTTCATCGATCATCACTCTCGGAACCCTATGCTCCTGCGAAGAGGCGGCTCAGAAATATGCCGACTATTTCGACGGTGTGGCAGCTTATATCGAGGAGAATGCCAAGAAACTGACCAAAGAATACACCTATGTTATGCCGTACAACCCCGACAGTCTGGTGGAGAATACCGTCGATACCAAGAATCCCAGCGGTTCGATGCTCGGCGATGTTTATGCTATGTCTCTTCTTCCTATGAATGATCTCATCGTGTCCGACAACGGCAGCTGTCCGGTGATTCAGACAGAGGACATAATGAAGAAGAATCCGGACTTCATCGTGGTGTCGTTAGTCGCATCTCTGAGTGCACTTGACGATCCTGACGAGGTGCAGAAGATATTCGACGAGAAGTTTGCACTGTATGAGAAGACAGATGCTTATGCGAACGGCAAGATGTTCGGAATCAGTTATGATTCGATGGGCACCACTCTCGGCATCGGTACTCTGCCTTTGTTATGTTCCATGATGTGGCCCGATATTTTCGACGAAGCAACAGCCTGGAATTACTTCAAAGAGTCCATTGACAATTTCACAGAACTGAAGTACACTGATATCACGAAGTGCGGCGGGCTCATCGTCTACGGAATGAGCTGAAACTTTTCAGGCTGGGCATTGCCCGGCCGTTTTCTCTCTATGTCTGGTGGAGAATGTGAAAGATGAAGTCATCAGGGACCCGTTGCTGAAATCAGCTGTTCTGGATTCGGTCAGGATGTGGGAAGAGGCCGAAGACAGTTCTGAAATTGATGAAGCCTATGAGGATTATTCAAGATACATTCTCAGGAAATGGGTATTCATGGCCATCTGTTTGGCCGTGATCTTCCTGGTTACCGGTTATGCTCTCACAGTAGGAGGGTATGATATTGGGTTTTGGGAGACTTATGCGATTATCTGGGACCATCTTACGGACAATATAACGGACGTCAACAAGGATTACGTGATAATCAATCTCAGAGCGCCCTGGATTGTGATCGGTATCATCACCGGTGCCGCTCTGGCCATCTGCGGGGCCGTGATGCAGAGCACGCTGATGAATCCTCTTGCCGATCCTTACACCACAGGCGTTTCATCGGGAGCGATGTTCGGCGCAACCTTAGCATCTATCATGGGCATTAGCATCTTCGGATCCACTTCGATCGTGGCCAATGCTTTCGTGTTCTCGCTCATGCCGATGCTTGTCATCATATTGGTTGCGAGGATCAAGAATACCTCCCCTACAGTCATGATAATGGCAGGCATCGCTGTGATGTACATATTCAACGCCTGCACAACGATGATTAAGCTGTGGGCTGATGCCGAGTCCCTTCAAGAGATATATCAGTGGAGCGTCGGCACTCTGACCTATGCCGGTTGGGATGATGTGCCGGTCATGTTGGCGGTTGTTGTTCCCGGCATCGTTGCTCTGCAGTTCCTGTCTAAGAAACTCAATGTTCTTGCTACCGGAGATGACAGCGCCAAGTCTCTCGGTATCAATGCCGATACTCTGCGCGAAATCTGTATGGTGATCGTGGCTCTTATGGCGGCATCAGTAGTGAGTTTCACAGGCTTGATAGGATTTGTAGGGCTTGTGGCCCCTCACATTGTAAGGATTTTCATAGGAGCAGACAACCGTTACTTGCTTCCTGCATCCATGCTGTTCGGAGCGGCACTCCTGATTCTTGCCGATCTTGTAGGAAGAACGATAATTGCTCCTGCCACAATTCAGGTGGGAGTCATAACGGCATTCATCGGAGGTCCGATGTTCCTGTGGATAATCCTGAAACGTGACAGCAGAGTATGGGGGTGAAAGCATGGAGATGATTTTGTCCCATGTCGATTTCTCCTACGGCAAATTGCCTGTTCTCCGTGACATCAATCTCAGGATCGATAAACCGGGCCTCTACTGTGTCGTAGGTCCCAACGGTGTCGGGAAGTCCACTCTGATAAAGTGCATGAACAAACTCCTATCTCCGACCTCAGGAGATGTCTTCATCGACGGCCGTAATCTGAAGGAAATATCCCTGAAAGAGCTTTCAAAATCGGTGGCTTATGTTCCAGTCAAGACGGAGGACCTGTTCTCTATGCCGGTCATAGATTCGATCATGATCGGACGCTATAGCCGTCAGAAATGGAAGACAAGCAAAGAGGATCTCAGGATAGTCCATCAGGTCATGAAGATGATGGGTATCGAAATCTGGCCATGCGCGGTTTCAATGAACTGTCTGCAGGTCAGCATCAGAAGGTAGCAATCGCCAGAGGGTTGGTCCAGAAACCGAAGATGCTGATCCTAGACGAGCCCACATCCAATCTCGATGTGAAGCATCAGGTGTATGTTACAGAACTTTTGCGTGCTCTTGCCGAAGAAGATGATATGATTGTTTTGATGATCAGCCACGACCTCAACATCTCGGCCAAATATGCTCATGAAGTGATAGTGATGCGCCCTCCCGGGGAGATCTACAAGGTCGGGCCGCCGGAGGAAGTCATTACCAAAGAGACTGTGGAAACGGTTTATGGGATAGAGGCAGAGGTCATCGTCGATCACGGACGCCTCATATCATCCTCGGTTCAGCATTCTCGAACAGTGACTGAGGATTGCATCTTCCGGGTTTAGATGGAATATATATCCAATATGCATATCCCCTCCAGAATGTACCGCCTCGCCGTCTACGGCAAAGGAGGCGTCGGCAAGTCCGCCGTCTCCTCCAACCTCTCCTATCTCCTGAGCCTCCGCGGCCACAAGGTCCTCCACATCGGCTGCGACCCCAAGCACGACTCCACCCGCCTCCTGACCGGCGGGGTCCCCCAGCGGACCTTCCTCGACTGCCTGACCGAGAAGGAAGGCGACGCAGTGCAGGAAGGCGACAACGGGATCTCCTGCGTGGAATGCGGCGGAGCCGAGCCCGGCATCGGCTGCGCCGGCAAGGGCATGACCGCCATGTTCTCCTACATGGAGGACCACACCCCGGAAGGCACCGACGTCCGCATCTGCGACGTCCTGGGCGATGTCGTCTGCGGCGGGTTCAGCGTCCCCATGCGCCGGAACAACGTCGACGGCATCCTCATCATCGTCTCCGAGGAGTTCATGGCGCTCTACGCCGCCAACAACATCCTGCGCGGCATCGTCAACCTCAACGGGACGCCCTGCGTGCTGGGCCTGGTGCTCAACAGCCGCGACCCGCAGGACCGCGCGAGGGCCGAGTCCTTCTCCGCCGCCTCCGGGGTGCCGATCGTCGCCGAGATCGGCAGGAGCCCCCTGTTCTCCAAGGCGGAGGCCGCCGGGAGGACGCTGTGCTCCCTGTTCCCAGATTCGGAGCCCGCGAGGCAGCTCAATGCCCTGGCGGATGCAGTGGAGGATGCGATGAAAGGGGAGCTGATGGGGGTCAAAGCCTCCCCGCTTTCAGACAGGGCCATGACCCAGATCGCCGCCGGGCAGCCGGTCACCGACACCTCCGGCGCCGCAGTACGAAACACCTGCGGCTTCGACTCCTACGACAGCGAGCGCGGGATCTCCTACCGCGGGAGGTTCGTCATGCCCGCCTGCACCTCTCACGGGGCCTTCGAGCTGCTTTCCGGAATCGCGGACGCCGCCGTGGTCCTGCACGGGCCCCGGAACTGCGCCTTCCTCGACGAGTACGCCTGGAGGAGGGAGACCTACTGGACGTCGTTCTCCAGAGGGGTCGCCAGGGCATGCAACGTCTACAGCAGCGGCGTGGACGGATTGTCGTCCTTCGCGGGCGACGCAGGGGCCCTGCGCGACGCAATCTCGAGGGCCTACGCTGACGGTTTCAGGTGGATCTTCGTGGTGCGCACCTGCACCTCGGAGATCCTCGGCTCCGACCTTCAGAGCATCGCCGATGACATGCGCCTGGAGGACGCGCACGTCATCGTCGTCCCCTCGGACAGGAAGTTCCTCGGCTCCAAATGGGGGTGCTTCGGCGGGGCCGCGAGGGCCCTGGCGGGCCTGGTCGACTGGGACAGGGAGCCGGTGCCGGACACGGCCGCCATGCTCGGGATGGGCGGCAGCATGGCCGCCGCTGCCGAAGGCCGCGCGGAGCTGGACCGCATCCTGGGAGCCTTCGGGCTCAGGAGGGCGACAGGGTTCACCGACACCGCCCGCATGGAGGACATCCTGGCGGTCTCCGAGGCCCGGTACCTGCTGCAGGTGGAGCCCCGCGGGCTCTACTCGAAGATCGCGGAGGCGGTGAAGGCGCACCGGGAGGTGCGCACGGTGCCCTTCATGCACGGCATGAGAGGGCTGGAAGGCTGGGTGAAGGCCCTCTCGGAGATGACCGGGAGGGAGGAGGCCGGCGCGGCCTTCCTGGCCGCCGAGAGAAAGCGCTATGAAGAGGGGCTCTCCCGCCTCCGGCCGAAGGCCGCCGGGAAGAGGGCGCTGATCTACACCAGGTCCGACTTCGACCTAGACTGGCACATCGACGTCCTGCAGGACCTGGGGATGGAGGTGGCCGAGATCGCCCACTGGCCGGCGAACTTCGTCGACCGCGGGGAGCCTCCGTCGGAGCACCCGGAGATCCCCCGGGCCGAGGAGGTCCCGCTGTGCGCCCTCAGGGAGGAGGCGGAGAAGGTCTCCGCGGACCTGATCGTCTCCGGCGACATGCGCGCCGGGAGGGCCGGCCTCCCGTGGACCGGCCTCGGCGAGAGGTATTACGGCACGGACGGCGCCCTCGACTGGGCCGGGAGGATCGTGCGCTCCCTGCATCTCCCGCCGGAGGCGGTCGCGTACCGTTCGGACGGTCATGCCGGGTGCGGCGCCGGGAACGGTCCCGGGGGGTGCTGCGGATGAAAGTGCAGCCCGACGGCCTCATCGGGGCCGTCCTGGCCGCCGAGGGGTGCGGCCTCAGGGCGATGATCAACGGGCCGGGAGGATGCCGCTCCCGCGCCCTGAACCTCTGGCGGGAGCTCTCCGAGGAGTATCTCGGGGAGGACCCGGGCAGCTGCCGCACGGAGTTCCTGTCCAGGCAGTCCGCCCTTCCCTGCACCTATCTCAACGGGGACGACATGGTCTTGGGGTCCGGGAGGAAGATCTCCGAGGGGCTGCGCTCGGTCCTGGCGGCCTCGCTGGGGGACATAATGCTCATCGACACCCTCGCCTCGGGCCTGCAGGCCGCCGACGAGGACAAATCCATCCGCGATGCCGGCGCGGAAGGGAGGGTCATCTCAGCTCCGTCAGAGCTCTCGTCGATGTCCGCGGCCGAAGGCTACGATGCTTCTGCCGCCCTCATCGCCGAACGGTACGCCGGGGAGGGAGGGGAGGGCCGGAGGCCCTCCCTGACCGTCCTCGGCTACACCATGGCGGACAGCAGCTGGCACTTCGGGATGCAGAACATCCGGGAGCTCCTCTCGGCGATGGGCGTCGGAGAGGTGCATTTCATCGGATGCCGCTCGTCCGTGAGCGATATCCCCGCATCGTTCCAATCCTCTGCAGTCATCGAACTCCATCCCGAGAACTCGGAGAAGACCGCGGAGGTCTATCGGAAGAAGGGCGTCCCGGCCATCGTCCCGAAGGCCGGCTCGCCCGTCGGCTTCGATGCTGTCCGCTCGTTCCTGGAGGACGTCTCCGACGCTCTGGATCTTTCCCCCGACCCCGCTTTGGAAATGGTCCGGAGGGAGGAGGAGCGCTGCCTGCGGGTCCTCCGCAACTGCGATAAGGACGCCCGCGCCTTCCGCGGGCAGTGCTGCGCCGTGTCCGGGATGCCCTCCGACACCCTTCCGGTCATGAGGTTCCTGCGGGACTGGTTCGGCCTGGTCCCCGGATCGGTAAGGAAGCAGTACTGCGGGCCGTCCGTTTACGACGGGGAGATATCAGCGTTCCTGAGGGAATGCGGAGCGGAGGACGCCGCCGGCGCGGAGCCCGATCCGTTCTCCACCGCAGTCTTCATGTCCGACGGCTACGAGGCGACCGAGTACAAGAGGGAGCACCCCAGGTGCTCATGCATGGGGATCTCCGCGCCTTACGCCCGCAAGGCGGAGTTCAGGGACTCCAGCCTGGTGGGGCTGGGCGGCTGCAGGTATATCCTGGACGGGATCATCAACGGCAGGGGAGAGTTCAGCTGCGGGCAGCCGACGATGGCGGACTTCAGGTGATTGCAATCGCCGGCTGATAAAGAAATAGAATCCCCGATGCGGGAAAATCCCAAATTTTCAAAGTGCCAGATATTAATTTTCTGTTAACGCATCGTTTCTGCGATATTCAGAATCGATGCTGCAGATTTTCTGTCTGTGAGCATGTATGTTATCTCCCTGCCGTTCTTCTCCGATTCTACCAGATTGGCCTCCTTCAGCACCTTCAAATGATATGATAGGAGGTTCTCTCTGAGTCCTGTTATCAGCATAAGCTCGGAAACAGTAAGGGAACTCATTTCAAGGCACCTGATTATCTTGACACGCTCTTTTTTCGAAAGAGCGCTCATCACTGCTGCGACATCATCATTGTTTGAATCCGTAGTCATTTTCTTGATGAGATCGACGTCGCTGTCAGTGTCATTAAGTACAGAATTCTCAGAGAAAAACGGCTTGCGGGCGGAAAGAGCGTATTTCACAGGGAACAGCATTTTCCCGTTCTTCGAGATATCATAGAATGTCTCCTCATCAAGGGTTTCGATCTCAATCTCATTCATCCCGAGGCCTTGGAGGAACCACAATTCCCATCCGGGCCTCCTGACTCTGCTGGCATACAGGTCCCGGCACAGACCCTCCAGTGCCGGATAATCGATGCTCCCGTTTCCCAGATCGCGCTCGTGCTCGGATTTTCCGTATTTCATTTTGAAGTAGGCTCTTCTTTTATTGTACTCCTCTATTTTCGTGATGAAATAATTGCCGTCTACGATGACCAGCCGCCCTCCCGGCCGGAGCAAGCTGACCCATTCCGTCACAGCTTTTCCCGGGTCATCCAGAAGGCAGAGGGTGTCGACGGCGGAAACAATGTCGAACGACCCCTTTTTCAGGCCTGTGTGATAAAGGTTCGAGATTACGAATCTTATTTTCACACCTTTGCTTTCTGCAATGTTCTCTGCCTCATCCGTAATCCTCCTGCCCAGATCGACAGCGGTAACGTCATGCCCCATCTCCGCTAAAGTCACTGCAGAATATCCGATTCCCGAGCCCATGTCGGCAACTCTGAGAGATCTGTTTCCGGGGGCGATCTGCTCAAAGATCTGTTTCAGTTTGTTGGGCATGTTCATTCTGATCTGAGCGATCATCCCGTAAGCATGAGCATGCGAATCCCAATACTGTATGATTGCGCGCTCATTGTCGGTCAGCTGTTCCCCGCCATCGCTGTCTGCAGAAATCGACAATTTACCACTCCATTTTCACTGTTCATGTACTTAATTCAAATCTTTTAGATAATATTTCAAAATTTTTTGATATTATTTTGTTCAATTCCAAAAAATATAATATACTACTTTTCGTCGAATTTCGTATTGGATTAATAATCCAACTAAGGTGATATACTGAAGACCAAAATCCTTGCACTCCTGCTCGTCGCAATTATTGTGGCAGCAGGCGCCGCCGTCGCTGCTTTCACACTGTCTGACGATGGCAACGATTCCCAGAACAAATCCCACCTCACAACGACCCTTCAGGTGTACGGCAATGCTGACGGAAACTGGACTGTGGACGGAGACGATGCGGATCTGATCCAGAAGATAATCGACTGCAATTCCGATGATGATGTGTCGAACGACATCGACTGGGGATCTCAATATCCATTCGCTGATGCGGACCACAACGGAGTCGTGGATTCTGATGACAAGGCCCAGGCTGAGGCTCTTGCGAATAACACTGCCACGTACGTGTGTTTCAATGACGGCCTCGGCGAGTTTATGAAGGTGAAGACGAACCCGCAGAGAATCTATGCGTTCCAGGTTCAGAACGCCCAGATCTGCGCCATCATGGGCGTCGGTGACCGCGTCATCGCCGGCGGGCCTCCGATTGAGAATTATGCCGACATCCTCTTCGGCGAGGGGAAATCAGAGTCCGGCCAGTGGTTCAGTGGAGACTGGGAGAGAATGGCCAAGCTGAACCTGGATATGTATCTGGTCTTCAGCCCTACGCAGAAGGAGAGCCCCACGCAGCATCTTCCCGATACGGACGTGGTCTATCTGGGACTGTATGAACCGGACTGCATCAATCTGGAGAGTTCGGTCTGGGCTCAGGGAATACTTGAGGCCGGGTACATATTCGGAAACAAGGAACGGGCCGAGAATTATCTATCATTCCTAATCGACCTGAAGAACACGATCTACAGTATCTCATCCCAGATCAGCGATGAGGATAAGGAAAGGATCCTGGTATCCAACTACGGGCACTATCTCACGAACGAGGACGATGCCACGCTTTCTGCCTATCTCAAAGCCGACACGGTGAGTCAGGCAGTAGATCTCGCCGGAGGCTACAATGTGGCTCAGGAAAACGCCGGCTATGACAGCGGCGCGTACGGGTCCACGATTGAAGCCGAGTGGCTCAACGATCACAAGGTCGATTTCATCACGATGCACTTCCAGAGGTACGCCTGGAAAGGCGTGGACACCTCAGTGCCTGAAGGCGGATGGACGGCCACGGATGCGTCCGGGATGTACGAAGCCATCGCAGGCGTTGCCGATCAGCCTCTTCTCGTCCAGAACAACATCGACAAGGACCACCTGATCATGCTGCCTCAGGAATTCAGGAACGGCAGCACAGGCGGGATAATGGCCGCAGCATATTTCGTTCAGGCATTCTACCCTGAGCAGTGCGAGAAGGCCGGATTCGATCCTGATGACTACATGGAAGAATTCTGTGTGAACTGGCTTTCTCTCGACGGATATGATTTCTCTGAGCACAGGGACGCCATCATCGCGTGGGGTGACAGGCCGAAAGCGGACGATTGATCGTTCAGATCACCTTCAAACCTTTTCAAACCCCAATCAAATCTTCGTCTGTGTGAAAGGTGAAACGTTGTTCGACTGGATGAGATCTGAAACCGGAGATCGCGAAGGCGTCTGGAGACTGTTTCGTAAAGGATAATTTTCATTTTACTGCTGGTCATCGGCGTTTTCATCTGCATAGGGTACACCATAACCGTGGGGTCCGCGGATATTGGTTTTTTCGAGGTCTACAAGATATTGGTGAACCAGATATTCCCCGACGCATTCGATGTCGGGGATAGGGCAGACAAGATAGTGGTGACAACGATCCGCGCTCCCCGCGTCCTCATGGGCGTGGCCGTCGGGATGATACTCGCCACCGGCGGGTGTATCGTCCAATCGGTGCTGAGGAACCCTCTGGCCACGCCTTATACGTTGGGGATATCCAGCAGCGCCTGCTTCGGGGCGGCTCTCGCCATTTCATTCGGACTGAGGATGACCAATTCAACGATTGCGGTCATCATGAGCGCGTTCATCTTCTCGATGATCCCCGTTTCCGTCATTCTCATGGCAGCTGCGAGAAGGTCTGTGACCCCGGTCACATTGGTCCTCTGCGGCGTTGCCATATCTCAGGTGTTCAGTGCCTGCAACACTATACTCCAATATTTCGCCTCTCCGGAGACTACTAAGGACATAGTCTTCTGGGCAGTGGGGAGCCTGAACGAATGCTCCATGTGGATGGTCCTCTACGTAGGGATCACTGCATTGGTCTTCGTCGTAGCGGCGCTGTATCTCTCCAGAGATCTGAACATCCTGAAGATGGGAGACGATACAGCAGAATCGCTGGGAATCAATGCGAACAACGTTCGTCTGATTGCGATCGTGATAGCATGCGTCTGCACAGCTGTCGCCGTTGCATTCACAGGGGCTATCGGTTTCGTTTGCCTCATCTCCCCTCAGGTCTGCAGGATCATTATAGGAGGCGAACTGAAGTATCTGATTCCGTCCTCTGCTTTGGTGGGTGCGATCCTTCTGATCGTGGCAGATACCATCGGCAGGACCGTCATCGCTCCGACCATCCTTCCGGTCGGTGCGATCACCGCTCTCGTCGGAGGGCCTCTTTTGGTCTACATGCTGATGAAGAGGAATAATTCGATGTCGGTGTGATCTGATGAGATTCGAAATCAAAGGCCTCAAGTTCTCATACACCAGCGCGCCCATCCTGGAAGATGTATCTCTGAGCATCGATGATTCTGAAGTCATGGGGATTTTGGGGCCGAACGGTTCGGGCAAAACGACTCTTCTGAAATGCATGAATCAGGTCCTCAAGCCGATGCAAGGCAGCATCCTGTATGACGGCAAGGACCTGCTGAGCATGGAGAGGAGGGATATATCCAAGATAATGGGGTATGTTCCGCAGAACAACATCAGCGAAACAGCATTTCCAACGGTTTATGAAGTCGTCATGATGGGGAGGCGGCCTTACGGGTCCTGGATGCTCAATTCTCATGATAACGAGATAGTCTGGGTGGCCATGGAGAAGATGGGTGTATCGGCGCTGTCGGCAAGACGTTTCGACAGATTGAGCAGCGGACAGATCCAGAGGGTGCTCATGGCGCGCGCGATCGCCCAGGGGGCAAAGGTCCTGCTTTTGGATGAACCGACATCGAATCTCGACATACGCTATCAGATCGATGTCATGGATACCGTCAGGTCATTGGCAAAAAACGACGGCAACATCGTGTGCGCGATCATCCACGACCTGGACCTGGCCATAAAGTACTGCGACAAAGGCGCGCTTCTCTATCACGGGAAGGTCATCGCCGCAGGGGACATCATCGATGTCATAACTCCGGAGAACATCAAGAAGGTCTACGGAGTGGATGTAATCGTTGATAAGAGCAATTACGACAGGCCGCATGTGATAATGCCTTAATCGTTAACGTTCTGCCATCCAAGAAACATTATCCAAATTCGGGCTTGAATTCATCGTTTCGGTAGATCATGCGCCCCTGTATTGCCTTATCGATTGACATGCTGAGTCATCTGAAAGTCATAGTACAGGGGGCTGCAGGTATCTCCTGGATGGGATCATCGACGCAAGTTCAGCTGCGGGCAGCCGACGACGGCGGACTTCAGATGAGGCGGGGCCGAAGATCTGTTCGGCGCAGGTTCATTTCTTCTTGTCGCGGATGACCTCGCACATCTCCACAATGTGCCTGATGCACTGTCTGTCCGACAGGCGGTAGAGGGTCTCCTTGCCGCTTTTCTCTGCTTCCACCACGCCGGCGTCCTTCAGGAACCGGAGATTATGGGAAGTCAGCGATTGGGAGCACCCTGATACTTCGGCCAATTGGCTGACGTTCAGCCTCCCCGCCATCAGAGCCGAGATCATGCGCATGCGCTTCTCGTCCGACATGGCCTTCAGCACGAGCATGATGTTCTTCTCGAAGGCATCCGCGTAGCCATGGATGCCCAGGACGTCGCCGGTGTCGATTATGGGATAACTGGTGGCGTCTTCCAGCGGGCTGACGTCCCCGGAAGGTGACTTGGCGCTGATGACGAAGTTCGACGGCAGCTCGGTCAGCCCGTTGCGCGTCAGGACGGAATAAGGCTGGCTGTCCAGCGACCTCACGCGGATGTCCGTCATGCCTATCCCCATGAAGGCGGAAACATCCCACGCCGGCCTCCTGGCGCGGCTCATGGGAAGCTCTCTGGCTATGTTCCGGATGATGTTGAAGTCCACATGGTCCACGTTGGTCTCCGCATGCAGGCCGTCGTTCATCCCGTGCTTGGTCATCTCCATGTACCGCGAGCGCCGGCGGTAGTCTTCATCATAAAGGTCGAGGTAATAGTTGCCGTCTATCACCACTATGCTTCCTCCCGGGAGCAGGAGTTTTTTCCATGCCGAATACGCGCCGGCCGGGTCGGTCAGGTTCCAGACAGTGTTGCGCGACACAACCAGGTCGAAGGAGCCCTTCTTCAGAGGAGGGCCCTGTGCGTCTCCGAGGATGAATTCGATATCGGCCCCGGCCATCGAGGCGTTCTCGCGGGCGCGGTCCAGCATCTCGGGGGAATTGTCGACAGCGGTCACCTCATGCCCCCTGAGCGCCAGCTGGATCGCGGTCAGTCCGGCTCCGGTGCCGATGTCGGCGACCCTGAGGCGCCGGTCGAGGTTGACGGAGCTGCCGATGATGCGGAGGATGCGGTCGCGCTCTTTCCTGATCGATACGCGCGTGGCGCGGCTGTAACCCGCAGCTCTCATGTTCCAATATTCCCTTATCCTGTCCTCCAGGGACTCCGGACCTGCAGATACTTAGGATGCTGGCTCTTCTTTCAACATTGTCATTCGGACACCTTCCGGGCAGCAGTTGGAACTATAATCCAATCCAGATAAATGAATTTTTATTCAGATGTAAACGGCAGTCTAGGTTAACTTTATATCATGACATTCGGAAGCGTTACACATTGGATGTATAGTCCAAGTGATGGAAATGAATTCTAAAATGATATGGGCGGCCGCCATCGTGGCCATCCTCGTCGTCGGCGGCGCCGCCGCTGTGCTGGCGATCAACAACAGCGATGACGATGATGTTGCCAGCAGCAACAACATGGTCGGGCGCCTGACCGTTTTCGGGAACGCGAACAACGACGATTATATCAACAGCGACGATGTCGACGAGATCAAAGCGATCCTCGCCGGCGAGAAGGAGCCGGTGTACTTCAGCTGCTACAAGGAATACAAGGGCAGCGTGGCCAAGAGGTCGTTCGCGGATGCCAATGCCGACGGGACGATCGATGAGACCGATCTTCAGATGGTCCAGGACATGGTCGACCGCAAAGAGGGCATGAAGATCTACTTCTACGATGTGGATGGGGTCATCAGCTCCTGCACCTACCCCCTCACCACTGCGGCCGTCGGATACAAGAGCAACTACGAGTCGCTCAAGATCATCGGCGCGGTGGATACCGTCAGGTACATCTGCGACCAGGTCGGGAACGACGGCTCGTACCACAAGTGGTATTCCGATTTCGACAACGAGAACACGAAATGCTTCGGCAGCCGTTTCACTCCTGATTATGAGGTCATGAAGGACAGCCCTCCGAGCTACATCCTTTCCGGCACCAGAGCATGGTTCGACTCCAACATGGAGAGCACCGTGGCCCCTCTGGGGTGCGACGTGGTCCGCCTTCCGTTCTGGGAGGACAACCAGTCCGTGCCTGCTGTGATCACCCTCGCTACCTGACCGCTCACGAGGAGGGAGCCTACGAATACGCCGAGAAGGCGGACGCGGTCTACAAGACCATCGAGAACGAGCTTTCCGGAGTAGAGCTGAAGGACAGGCCGCTGGTGTTCGCCTCATACAACGGGACCAGCATCTCCACCATGCACAACGGTATCCATGAGCTCGTCACCCTGGCGGGCGGGAGGACGCCCATTGACGCCGGTTATACGAACGGCAGCATCGATCTCGAGGAGGTCGCCCGCAATATGAAACCCGATTGGATCGTCCTCGATACTTACTTCGGGTTCCTCGAGACCTACACGACGCTTGAGGAGACCAAGGGCAAAGAGGTCGACCAGCTCACCAACACAGACAACAAGTATGTCCAGGCCATCGATCATACTCAGGCATACAGGGACGGCAAGGTCCTGTTCCTGACCCAGGGAGTCTACATGGGGCCTGCCAGTTATATCGCGTGCGCGTATCTGGCCAACCATCTGTACCCGGATAGGTTCAGCTTCGACGTCGACGCGATGTTCGCCGACTATATCTCGTCCTACCACTCCGACTACAGCGCTTCGGATTTCGCCGGTATCGAGTACTTCGACCTGGCGACCCTGAACACTTACGCCTGAGGCTGCCGGGAGGGGCTTCTGCCCCTCCCATGAAACGAAGATACCATGCAGCTCTCGGAAGAGGTCCGCGGATACTGGGACATGAGAAGCGCCGGTTTCTCCGACGCGGTCATCGACGAGCTCGGGACGCACGGAGGGGAGATTGCACGCAGGGTCATCGCCAAGACAGGCATCTATCCGGGCTCGCGTGTCCTCGATGTAGGGTGCGGCCCCGGGCTCCTGTCCATCGTGCTTGCGCGCGAAGGCGCCGATGTCACGGGGATAGATGCCTCCGGCAGGATGATCGCCGAAGCAAGGGAGAACGCCGGGAGGTTCGGCCTGGACATCGACCTGAGGGTCATGGACGCCCAGAAGATGGATTTCCCGGACGGAACGTTCGATGCCGTGGTCTCGCGGAGCGTGCTGTGGTGCCTTGAAAAGCCCGGTCAGGCGTACTCCGAGATGGTCCGCGTGCTGCGGCCGGGAGGCCGCGGTTACGTTTCCGACGGGAATTACTACCGCCGCCTGTTCGACGGCAGGTATGCATTCCGACCGGAACCGGGGTGTGTCGGGAACCATGAGCGCTTCAACCGCGGCAATGTGGATTTCGGCATCATCGAGAGACTTGCCGAGGGCCTGCCTCTCAGCCGCCTCGACCGCCCCCAATGGGATTTCGGCACACTGTGCCAGATGAACGTTTCGGACATATGCGCCGACATCGTGAGGAGGCCCAACAGCGCAGGAGAGCCCATGATAGCTTCATTCAGTGTCTCATTTACCAAAGGAGGCGACGGCAGCATATGCAGTCAGCAGCGATGTCCGAACCGCCCGAAACGGACGGCTCCGAGGAGATGGAGTCGGATTACCGCACTTACGTCCTGAAAAAGATCGCTTTCATCGCGGTCTGCATCGCCCTGATGGTGCTGGTCACCGGGTACGCTGTGACGGTCGGGTCATCGGGCATCTCGATGGGCGAGGTCTACCGCGATATCTGGTACCACATCTTCGATCCGGATAAATGCGACGAGATGACGGACTGGGCGGTGTTCACGATAAGGCTTCCGCGCATCATGACAGGCTTAGTGGCCGGCATGTCGCTCGGGGTCGCAGGCGCCGCCATGCAGAGCATGATGAAGAACCCTCTGGCCGACCCTTACACTACCGGGATATCCTCAGGGGCTTCTTTCGGTGCCACATTGGCAATAGCATGGGGTTCACGTTCGCCGGTATCGGCGGGTCGATGGGACTCGTGGTCACGGCCTTCGTCTTCGCGCTCATCCCCGCGGCCGTGATCATATTAGTGTCGTCGCTCAGGAACACCTCCGCGGCCACGATGATCCTGGCGGGCATAGCCGTCATGTACCTGTTCAACGCCTGCACGACGCTCATCAAGCTGAGCATCTCCGAGCAGTCGCTCTCCGCCGTCTACCAATGGTCCATCGGGGACCTGAGCGGGGCGACGTGGACTGCCTTCGACGTGATACTCATCTTCACCGCCGTGGGAACTGTCCTGCTGATGGCGATGTCCAAGAAGCTGAACATACTCATCACCGGCGACAAGAACGCCACCGCTCTCGGCCTGGATGCCCATAAGCTTAGGATCGTGCTGCTTCTGGTGATCTCCCTGATGGCCGCCTCTGTGGTCTGCTTCACGGGGATCATCGGGTTTATCGGCCTGGTGGCCCCGCATATCGTGAGGATCTTCCTCGGATCGGACAACCGCTACCTGATCCCAGCATCGGCCGCCTTCGGCGCCGTCCTGCTGATGGTCGCCGATCTGATCTCCAGGACCATCATCGCCCCTACTTTCCTGCCGGTTGGGGTGATCACTGCGTTCATCGGATGCCCGCTGTTCCTGTACCTGCTCATCAAGCAGAGGAAATCGATGTGGTGATACCGTGAAGGTGGACCTGAGAGAACTGGAATTCGGCTACGACCCGAAGGACCCCGTCCTGAAGGGAGTATCGTATGTCCTCGATAAGCCGGAGTTCGTCTGCATCATGGGGCCCAACGGTGTCGGGAAGTCGACCCTGATACACTGCATCAACAAGATCCTCAAACCGACCGGCGGGGCCGTGTTCGTCGATGATATGGACGTCTCGAAGACCAAGCTCCGCGACCTGTCGTCGCATATGGGCTATGTTCCCGCATCGAGCGAGGACTCCTTCCCGCTCACCGTCGTCGACACGGTCATGGTGGGGCTCCAGAATGATTACAAGTTCGGCGGGAACAGGGACGACCTGAAGAAGGTCCATGACATCCTCAAGCTGCTGAAGATCGAGCATCTGGCTATGCGCGATTTCAATGAGCTCTCCGCCGGGCAGCATCAGAAGGTGGTGCTCGCGAGGGGCCTGGTCAGGTCCCCGGAGATCGTCCTCCTGGACGAGCCCACTTCCAACCTTGACATCAAACATCAGATTGAGGTCACGAAGGTCCTGAGCAGGCTTCCGAAGGAGAAGGGGATGCTGGTCATCATGATCAGCCACGACATCAATATCACGGCGAAGTTCGCCGATCGGATAATCATGCTCCACGACGGGAAGATCTTCGCAGTAGGCACTCCCGAAGAGGTTCTGACGAAAGAGAACATAAGGACCGTCTACGGGGTCGACGCGGACATCATCCAGGTGCGCGGGAGGCCTCACGTGGTGCTGAACGATTCGATCGACGACGAATGAGCTCCCGCGGCCGAGCTCCTGAACCCTTCAAATACGCCCGCTCCAATCCTCTCTCCATGTTCGGCCGCAAACCCAAATCGCCTGCGGACAAGGTCTTCAAAGAGGCATGCGAGCTCTACAAGAAGAACGACTACGGCAAGGCAGCCGAGCTCTTCCGCCAGGCCGCCGACCTCGGCAGCGCCGAGGCCATGTCGGACATGGGCCTGCTGTACTATCTGGGTCAGGGCGTTCCGCAGGTGAAGCAGTACGCCATCGAGTGGTGGACCAAGGCGGCCGAGGCGGGGGAGATGAAGGCCCAGCACAACCTCGGCACGGCGTATGCCTCGGGGGAAGGCGTCAGACAGGACTTCGAGACCGCCAGGAAATGGTATGAGAAGTCCGCCGCCCAGGGCTATTACAAGAGCCAGTACTCCCTGTACCACATCTACGCCGAGGGGCTCGGCGTGCCGGTCGATGCCGCGAAGGCGGCATCGTACCTGCGCAAGGCCGCGGACCAGATGTACCCCAAAGCCGAGAAGGAGCTGGGGATGCTGTACATCTCCGGCGAAGGGGTCGAGGCAGATCAGAAAATGGCCGAGAAGTACCTGAAGAGGGCGGCCAATCACGGAGAGGAGTCCGCCGAAGAAGTTCTCAGGGAGATCAAGGACCGATGCCGGGGGTCAGTCAGTCCTTTCCCTGTTCCGGAACCTTGGCCGTCCCCTCTATCCCTGTCGGTCTGTACCTGGTGCTCCTCCCCGCACCGTATTTCGTTATCCTGCCCTGTTCCGATAGTTCCCTTATCTTCATCACTGCTTCATTCCTGTTCATGCCTAGGGCATCCTGCAACTCCTGACGCGTGAACGTGCTGTGCGTTCTCAGGAAACTGTCGGCCGCTTCCTGATGCGCTCCGATCGCCGGCAGCGTGATGGTGAATATCGAGGATCCCGATTTTACGGAGGGAACGGCATCGAACGGCACATACTCGTCCATGATCCTGGGAAGTCCCGTACCGAAGGATTCGATCAGTTCGAGCCTGTACATTATGTAAGCCAGATTCCTGTTCCTCAGCGATGATACACCGCTGAACAGATCGCTTTCTGTGTAGTATGTGTAAAGTTCTCCCGGAGACACGATCGTCAGGCAATCCGGGTAGATGCTTATCAATATCGTTCCTTCGCGGCTGTAATCCCTATGGACGACAGCATTCAGCACGGCCTCCCTCACTGCGGTTTCGGGAAATTGCAGCATATCTTGGCGGTAAATGCCCGCAATGGTTGAAACCGTTCTGTTGTGTTCCATGATGTATTTTATAGCTTTTTCTGCCTGTTCAAGAGCGGAACCGTCTGCTATTTCGCGGTCTATGAACCTTGACTTATGGTGATCCGGGTATGAGGCCATCTTAATGGGCTGGTCGAATTGGTCGGAAAGGATGAATGCCAGATTGGTGTATTTTCCTTCTCTGACCATGCGGAGGGATTCCATATGGCTCGTATCCAGTTTCATCTTCTTTTTACCGGCCGCCTTTTCCAGGTATCTGAAGGTGAGGTCTTGGCGGATGGAGATGAATTCCTCGTACTTTGATGAAAACTCATAGTGGACAAGGTGGTAAAACATTCCATCAGTGACTGGTTCTGTGACAGTTCCCATCCTGATGAAGACTCCCTCGGGACGCAATCCTTTCTCACGCAGGTAATATGGTTTATTGGTACCTTCATTTACTGAGACGATCACTACATTCTTGCCGTCTATGTTCTCTATATCGATCTTGCTTGTCGTTGTGATGTCTGGACGAACCATATCGGATATGGCTTGTGCACATTTTTGCATGTACCGTCAGGATCCGCAAGACCTGCAACCGTTCCGTCATCGTTCACTCCGATGATGATCTTTCCTCCGGAACATTGCTGAATGCAACAACCGTTTTCAGAAGAGTATTGCTATATTCTCTCTTCAGTTCCGTAGATTGGTTTTCTTGCATGATATTCTGATATCCAATTGGTTATTAATTATTCGTATAATTCGAATTATACGTATGTAGAAAATGACGAATACTATGCCCGAATAATGTGCCAGATACTGCAATATCGATTCAGGTCAGGTCGAAAATCTGCTTGCTTGCTGTTTGTTGCTTCGTGTTTATTCGAATTTATTCGAATTATACGTATTACGAATCGGACGAATACAAGGAATCCGGATCCTTGTTCCTTATCATCGGGAGACCGGTCCGGGGCCCGTTGCGTCTCATCTCATTGCCGCGAGGCACTTCGAGATGTCCTCGTGCGACAGCTCGCCGAGTTTCTGCACGAAAGCGTCCGGACCTGCTTCGGAAGGTTTCTTCACCTTCACCGCCGAGGGGCGGTCCTGCCCCGCGCGGGCGGGGTCGGAGAGCCTCGCGTCGAGGCCCCCGGATGCCGATGCTGGAACGATCTCGTAGATCGTCCACGACATCCCGTTCCTCTTCCCGACCGCCACCGGGCGCCTCTTCTTATCCGATCCGGGGAAGGCGGCGTCGGCCAGCCATACCTCCCACTGCCGCGGGGGGCTGCGGCGGGACTGCCCGGGATTGGGCCTGTAGTTGACCTTCATGAAAAGGAAGACCGCCGTGTCGGTTCATATCGGTTGTGATGGGTGTGGCGTGAATCTGGAACATATATGTGGCCGGATAGGAGAATGAAAGACCCTATGCGGATGCTTCGTTCATCGGCAGTTCGGTCTGGGCGTCTACACGGTCGGACAGATCAATCATCAGCCCGGCATCTCTTTCTGTGCGCAGGGTACAGGTGTAGTCTTCGAAACTCAATGCTGTTGACGTGCCGTACATGCAATAAATTCTTCATGACTGCGGGCAGCTCTTTCATATTGGATGTTTTCGCTCTTCGACAAAATAAGTTATTTATCTAAGCCTGGGTCTCATAGTTCAGGCAATGGCAGAGTTAATTATCCTTCTAATGCTTCTCTTCTATGCTCCATATGCTCTGTTTCAGACATATCTGATGTTTTTCTCCGTCCTGTTCGACAGCAGATAGTCGTTCACGAAAGAGAAGCCCCTCCTCGAGGCTAATGATGTCATAGTCGCGATAACCACCAACGGAATGGCTACAGACGTTGTCGAGAAGATTATACGCAAGGTGCGCAGCTACAATCTAGCCTCGGAGATCTTTGTTATCAAGGAGGCTCGCGACACCTTCAGATACTCATGCAGGGAAATAGCGGTGCCTGCCGATTATGTTCCGGGGGGGGGTCGCGTAATAAAATGCGTGCAATGCAGTACGGTATCGAGGCTCTTCATGCGATGGGTTACGGGAAGAAGACGTATATCTGCCATCTGGATGACGACAGCATCGTCGACAAACCCTATCTCATGTACGTGAAGTACTACCTCAAGGCCGAAGGCGCTCAGGGCTGCATACGCCTGAGGGCTTTCGGAAGGCACTTGTTCTCATCGCTTTCAGACCTTGTCAGGATTTCCAACTGCGAGACCTGGTGCAAGTTCTGCAACTTAAGGGGCAAGCCGGTGTTCGTCCATGGAGAGGGCATAGTGATACGCGCCGATATCGAGTACGAGATTGGATGGGATTACGGGACCTACGGAGCGGAGGATCTGCTGATGGGACTGAATCTTTCAAAGAAGTATCATTTCTCGCTTGTACCAATCGGCAACATCTACATAGCGCCGCCTACCACCACGAAAGATTATTTCAAGCAGCGCAGAAGATGGTTCTGGTCAATCCTGAACAACGACGGCAAAATCAGGAAATTGAGTCCCGGCACTTACCTGTTCTACATCTACATGTACATAAACGGGGTGCTGGGCCTCATCATGCTGCTGGCGTTCCCGTTAATCCTCATGTTCACGGAATTCAGCGGCCTGATGGTGGCCGTATCCGTCATGAACGTAGCGAGTTTCTATGCTTACTATCAGTTCGGGGCATCGTACATGCATTCCCTGCCCACATCTGTGCTGATGTTCATCCTGCAGGTCCCGGTGGCGTTCTATGATGGTCTGACTACGATATACGCGCTTGTGAAGAGGCCGGATTTCACGACGTTCGAGACCATAAAGAAGGTCTGATTCGCTTCTTTTCTGTATTGGATTCCAGAATGGGATCCAGGGGATCGTACATCTTATTACGCATGATCAGCAGGTATGAGATTGCCGCGATGCCTGCGATTATACTGAGTACAGTGAGCAACAGGACGATGAGGCCGAAATCCTCGAGGATATTCCTGCTGACGAAGAATGACACCGCCGCGCAGACTACGAGCACTATCGTGAAGGCGACTATCACGGCACGTCCGAAGAGGTCGCTCATAATGCCGTCATCCAGGATTCATATAATTAAACTTTAACTCATTGCGTTGGGGCATAATTTCGCCGCTCTGAGTCAGGGTTCAATCTGACGGATGCACGGAATCGGGCCATTGCTCCATAATTCGGAGGCCGGGCCACATACGTTCTATCTCATTTCGTTGCCGCGCCAGTTCATAGATAGATGCAGTGCGTTAAGGATGTCCCAGGGCATCATTTACGCGGTATCGGACAGTTGTTCCCCCTCATGCCGGTCCCGAACGTGCTCTCCATCATGTTACGGAAAAATTATACATGTAACAATTATTCGGAATAGAGATGATAATCAAGAGGGACAGCTATCTCAGCCGTCTGATCGAATCCGAGCATACCCGCACGATAAAAGTGATCAGCGGAATCAGGAGATGTGGAAAATCATTCCTGCTGTTCGAACTGTTCGCCAAACACCTCCGCGATTCAGGAGTGGACCGTTCCCACATACTCGCATACGAACTGGACCTGCTTGAGAACGCTCATCTGAGGGAGAAGAACGCCCTTTACCGGGATATACTGTCGAGGATCGAGGATGACGGGATGTACTACGTCCTGATAGACGAAGTTCAGTTGGTTGACGGATTCTACGAGGTGCTCAACAGCCTCCTCCACCGCAGCAACATAGACACCTACGTAACCGGAAGCAATTCCAGATTCCTGTCCAAGGACATCGTGACGGAATTCAGGGGGAGGAGCATGGAGATAAGGGTGCGCCCCCTGTCTTTCAGCGAGTTCTCCGCCGCAAAGGGCCTGGATCCGAGGGACTGCATTGAGGAATACATGGATTACGGCGGGATGCCGGAACTGTTCCAGTATAGTTCAGCCAAGCAGAAGACCGGCTATCTGGCGAACCTCCTGGACAAGGTCTATCTGACAGACATCGTCGAAAGGCACAAAATCAGGAACGTGAGGGAACTCGGCGATCTCACGGACGTCCTGATATCATCAATCGGTTCGGCCGGCAGCATCGCGAAAATCACTGACACCATGCATACGCGCAACCGCGTGAAGATTGCCGATAAAACGGTGAAGAGGTACGTGGATTACCTGTGCGATGCATACCTGTTCGAGGAGGCCAGAAGATACGATATCAAAGGGAGGAAGCATATCGACTCGGAGAAAAAATACTACATCGCGGATGTCGGCCTGAAGAATGCCAGAGAGCATTTCAGGCAGAATGACCGTTCCCACATAATGGAGAACATCATCTACAACGAGCTCCGCTGCAGAGGATATGACGTAGACGTCGGTTCGCTGTACAGGACTGAGTCCGGGAGCAGCGGGCGCAGGAGGATCGGCTGCGAAGTAGACTTCGTTGCCAACCGCGGGAACGAGAGGGTGTACATCCAATCCGCCTACAGTATCGACGGAGAAGCCGAACTGCGGGAGAAACGCCCGTACCTTTCCATCCGGGATTCGTTCAGGAAGATTATCATAACCATGGACGGCGGGAAGGGACGTTACGATGAGGACGGGATCGAAAGGATAGGACTCATAGAATTCCTGACGGATCCCGAAAGCGTCCGAGTCTGTTACGGATAATCTATACATGTAACATTTTCTCGGAATTCATCGAATGCCGTCAGGGTATGCAGAACATCCTGCCGGCATGCCCTCCTATCCGGAAGCGCTCAATGTGCCAGAGCCGCGGGCCACAGGGCAACTCTTCAAATCCGGGACGGACCGCCGCACCGAGCGGGCGGCGGACTGAAATTAAAATGAATGGCGCCGAGAGGGAGATTTGAACTCCCGAGGGTATACACCCACAAGCTTTCCAGGCTTGCGTCTTACCGGGCTGGGCTATCTCGGCCTCGTCCGCTCGTATCTGGTGCTTGATTAAAAAGGTTTGTGCGTCTCGGACGGTCTTTCAGGGTATCCAGTGGATATCGTCCCTGAGGTCCCTGAGCTGGGGCCTCTCCTCGCGCGCGTGCTCCACGACGCTGCTGTCGGCGTAGGTGATGAGGACCTGCTGGTCCGCCCCGGCCTTGGCGATCTCCTCGCCCAGGGGGCTGTAGAGCGCCGAGCCGCCGAAGAACGGATTGCCCTCGGCGAACTGCCCGCAGTGGTTGCAGAACACCGTGTAGACGGTGTTCTCCAGGGACCTGGCGGGCAGGATGGTCTCCACAGCTTTCCTGGACTTCTCGCTGGATGCCGAGATGACCACCACCATCTCCGCGCCGTGGACGGCGTAGAACCGGTGGATCTCCGGGAAGAAAACATCGTAGCAGATCTCGAATCCGATCTTCATCCCCTTGAAGGTCACCATCAGCGGCGCGCTGCCTTTCTCGAACCTGCTCTCGTCGTACGGGCCGAAGTTGGCCGGGTACAGCTTGTCGTAGCGGTAGGTCTCGTTGGGGGTGATGAACAGCAGCGAGTCGGTGATGCCGTTGTACCACTGCATGGGCGTTCCGAGCACTGCGGCGCAGTCGCGGTTGTTGCAGATGACCTGCAGCCGGTTGACCGCGGTCTCGGCGTCCTCGCTGTTGAAGGAATCGTATCCGTAGCCTGTGAGGTACAGTTCCGGGAAGACATAGAGGTCCGCCTGGTTCTGCATGATCGTGCCCTCGACCAGCCTGAGGTTCTCCTCCGGGGAACCGCCTCCGGCCATCTGGCATATTGCGATCCTTATTCCCATGGAGAAGAATCTGGGTCATCGTTTATAAAGGAACCGCAGAAAACGGCGGTTCCGCGACATCTTCTGCGGCGACGATTAATTAAATTAAGTTCCACCGCTATCAGCGCGCCATGGAGTACAAGGGGCTGAAGAAGGCGACGCTGGAGGACGCTGAGAGGATAGAGGCGTTCATAAGAGAGGCCGTGGAGAAGGCCGGGGCCGAAGGAGCGGTCCTCGGCATTTCCGGAGGGGTCGATTCCGCTGTCGTGGCCAAGCTCTGCGCCGATGCCCTGGGAGGGGACAGGGTCCTGTGCGTGTTCATGCCCACCGCCTCCACTCCGGGGGAGGACTACCGGCAGACCCGCTCAATGTGCAGGGAGTGGGGCATCCGCTACAACGCGATCAGCATCCAGCCGGCGGTCGACGTCTTCTCCGGCATGCTCCTGACCGGGAAGGAGGCCCCCCTCGAGAAGGGGAACATCATGGCCCGCTGCCGGATGATCGTCCTTTACGACAAGGCGAAGAAGGAGAACTCCCTGGTCGTCGGGACCACCAACAGGAGCGAGCTCCTGATGGGCTACATGACGAAGTACGGCGACGGCGCCGAGGACATCATCCCCATGTACCGCCTGTACAAGACCCAGGTGTGGGAGATGGCGAAGGTCATCGGCGTTCCGGACGAGATCGTCCGCAAGGTTCCCACCGCAGGGCTGTGGGAAGGGCAGACCGACGAGGACGAGATGGGCATATCCTACAAGTCGCTGGACCTCGCCCTGAACGTCTTCGAGCAGGGCGGGTCGCCGAGGACATGGCCTCGGCCGCCGGGATACCGGCCGGCAAGGCGCAGGAGCTCATATCCCAGATAAGGTCCATGGAGCACAAGCGCTCCCTGCCCGGGGTGCCTCCGGAATGAGCCGGGGGCCTGAGCCGACCGTTTACTGCCCCCGCTGCGGGAAGGAGGTCGTCACCCGCAGGGAGGCGTTCCCGAGGATGGTCGCCACCGCCGGGACGGGGTGGGCTGTCCTGGTCTTCCTGATCTGGTTCGTCTCAGGCAGCGCGGTCATGACGGCCGCCGCCGGGGTATTCTCGCTGCTCATGCTGTCCGCCGTCGTCATCGCCGCCGGTTCCGCGCTGGTGAAATCGTGTCCTTTCTGCGGAATGACCGAGCCGGAGATGAAGCGCGCGGCAGACAGAACGGAGTCCAGGAAGACTGTGAAGAAGCGCCGATCGGGGATCCAGCGGATCTCGTTGCCTGCGGTTCGATTTTCACGGTTTTCAAATCCATTCACGACTGTGTTGAATAAGTCTTGACCCCCCATGTCTCAAGCCTTCAGCATAATCTCCCGATGGATGTCGTACAGCGAATACCGGTACTGCATCGTAAGACACATCCTGTCGAAAAGCCTGTTTGCTATGCGGTCGCTGTACAGTTTCTTGAACGCCGAGAAGAACGCTTCCACATGCCTGCGCGAGTTGTAACCGGTGATCCTATGTGCCAGCTTCTTCCCGAAGTGCCTGTCCAAATCCTTAAGCGCCTCGCGTCTGGGGAGCGTGTCGCAATCTTCGAATTTTTCCTTCAGATTGGGGCAGAATGCTATTTCCGCCTCATCCATGAACTCCCAGTTCGCCACGGTATCGTACGCGCTGTCCGCCGACACCCATTTCAGACGCACGCCGGTCCGAAGCGCCCCCGATACCAGGGGGGCCATCATCCGGGCATCGCCGGGTTTCTCCATGGTAGTGGCGAAGGCCACCACCTTTTTGGTGCGGAGGTCGACCATCGCGTGCTGTTTGATGAACCTCCGGTTGTTCGTCAGCCAGATATGTTCCAGATATATCCCGGGACCGGATATTCCTTCCCCGGAACCGTCGACGGCGGCGAAGATGTTCTCTCCGCCGACGGCCGATTTCAGAACCTTGACCTCCATGGATTCCCTTATCTTCTCCGCTTCCTAGTCCCTTTCCGCCTGGATATCGGCTTCGGCCTGCGAGGTCGGTATCATCCGGGGGGCTTTGTACTCCGGAAAGATGCCCGAACATATGATCCTGAGAGGGTCGAATTCTTCCCTGATCCCTCTGCCGGCCAGTATCACCGTCGCTTCGGAGATGACCTTCAGTCCGAATCCGCCCTTTTCGAACTTCAGCTGGGATTTGTGCAGGGTCGCATAGTTCGGTTCGGGGAGGCCCCGGGACTCCAGCAGGACGCTGGTCCTGCTGATGGTACGGCGGTAGCTTCTTTCGCCGTCCTCCTTGAGATATGAGAGATACAGTATCAGCGACGGCGGATATTCGTAAGGACGTCCGATCTTTCCGGGCGGATTCAGTATCTCCAGTTCCGCCGCCACCCGCTCCGGCTTAAGCCAGGTGTCCAAAATGCGGCCTTCCTTCAGGACCGCCTTGTCCAAGGCGGTCCAATGTCCTTTTCTGGTATCGTATTTCACTCCGAGCGCGTCGGCGTTCTTGCTGCGTTCGGGGTTTTTGCCCCCGCTCTTTTTATCCTTCCTCTCCCTTCTGCAACCTGTCATGAAAACGACACCCCTGGGAGGAGTGTCAAGCGTCGAAACTTGAGGCACCCCTCCCTACTTCTTTTCAACAACCTGCTGTCTGGCTATGCTGTTTTAAGCGATTTTCCTTATGCGTTTTATATATAAATATATGCGTAAAAACTAAATATTAAAACAATGAATAAAAACATACATTCAGGCCTAGAACAGACAAAAACCGACTCTCATTCAAAGAAAACGGAAGACGGACGGGCCGGATCTCCTTTGCCCGACTTATTCAACACAGTCGTGGCGCGGCTGCGTCCGGCAGGGCCTCCGCAGGCCGGCGCCCTCCATGTGCATATGAGAGGTGCCAGGAATGTAAAATGGCGCCGAGAGAGAGATTCGAACTCCCGAGGTCAAGGACCAGCGGTTTTCAAGACCGCCGCCATACCGGGCTTGGCTATCTCGGCTCCCTTGCGAATAATCGCTCAACCCTTATATGGATTACCGAGATTAGCATGGCATGAGCGATCTGACTTCCGAGGTCATAGAGGCGAAAAGGGCGGCGCTGGCGCTGGCGGCCCTGCCGTCCGAAACAAAGGACAGGGCCCTGGAGGCCATGGCGGCGGCCCTGGAATCCCACAAGGCCGGGATCCTGGAAGCGAACGCCGAGGACGTCAGGGATTCCGAGGGGAAGATCCCCCCGGAGATGATGCGGAGGCTGAAGACGGACGCCGGGAAGGTGGACGACATGATAGCCAGCATGAAGTCCGTCGCCTCCCTCCCTGACCCCGTGGGCGAGACCATGGACACCGTCGAGCTCGACGAGGGGCTTACCCTCTACCAGATCAGGTGCCCGATCGGCCTGGTGGGAGTGATATTCGAGGCCCGCCCCGAGGTTGTCCCCCAGATCATGTCCCTGTGCCTCAAGAGCGGGAACGCCGTGGTGTTCAAGGGAGGTTCAGAGGCGAAGAGGTCCAACAGGGCGCTGTTCGACATCCTGAGGGATGCCGCCGCCTCCGAGGGCGTGCCGAAGGAGGCCTTCGTCCTCATGGAGTCCAGGGAGGATGTGTCGGAGATCCTGAAGCTCGACGGGGTCATCGACCTCCTGGTCCCGAGGGGCTCCTACTCCTTCGTGAAATATATCCAGGACAACACCAAGATCCCGGTGCTCGGCCATTCGGCGGGGGTCTGCCATGTCTACATCGACGGGGCCGCCGAGCTGCAGAAGGCGATAGACGTCACGGTGGACTCGAAGGCCCAGTATCCGGCGGTCTGCAACGCCGCCGAGCAGCTCCTCGTGGACAGGAAGATCGCGAAGTTCATCCTGCCGAGGGTGGCGGACGCTCTCATCGCCAAAGGGGTGGAGATCCGGGCCTCGCCCGAGTGCATGCCGCACCTGCTGGGACTTCCGGTGAAGGAGGCGACCGAGGCGGACAAGTCCGCCGAGTACGACGACCGCATCATCAACGTGCGCATAGTCGACGGCCTCGAGGACGCCATCGCGCAGATCAACACCTACGGCAGCCACCACACGGACTGCATCGTGACCGAGGACAGGAGGGCGGCCGAGAGGTTCATCAAGGGCGTCGACTCCGCCGACGTCATGGTCAACGCCTCCACCCGCTTCGCTGACGGCTACCGCTTCGGGAAAGGGGCGGAGATAGGCATCTCCACCGGCAAGGTGCACGCCCGCGGTCCGATGGGCATGGAGGGGCTGTGCATCTACAAGTACGTCGTGATCGGGAACGGCCAGAAGGTCGCCGACTACACCGGGCCGCACGCGAAGAAGTACCTCCACCGGCACATACAGAAGAAACTCGACCTCGGGGAGTGAGACGGCGGACAGGAAAGAGGTCCTCGGGGACCCGGAGAGGATAGTCGTCAAGGTGGGGACGTCCTCCATCACCATGGGCGGGAGCGTCCCGTCGGACGCCTTCATGGATTCTATCGCCCGCCAGGTGTCGGAGCTGGAATCGGCAGGGAAAGAGGTCCTGCTGGTGTCCTCCGGGGCCATAGGCATCGGCCTCAGAGCGCTCAACGTGGTCCCCAAGCCCAACGAGGTCCCGGTGAAGCAGGCTGCGGCCTCCGTCGGCCAGGGCATACTGATGCAGAAATGGAACGATGCGTTCCAGAAGTACGGCCTCACTGTCGGGCAGATACTCATAACCGCCGACGGGTACTCGAACAGGGACGTCGTCCTCAACCTGAACAACACCATGGCCGAGCTCCTGAAGCACAAGGCCGTCCCCATCTTCAACGAGAACGACGCCATCTCGGTGAAGGAGATCGGGCCGATCTTCGGGGACAACGATACCCTGTCGGCGATAATAGCCAGCAGGGCGGACGCGGACCTCCTGATCATCCTCTCGGACATCGACGGGCTGTACGACAGCGACCCGAGGAAGAACCCGGACGCCAAGATTATCCGCACGGTGACCGAGATAGGGGACGATGTGCTCTCGGCCGCCGGGGGCCCGGGCTCCAAGGCCGGCACCGGCGGGATGAGGACCAAGATCCGCGCCGCCGAGATCTGCCGCGACGCAGGGTGCCAGATGATCATTGCGTCATCGGCCGAGGAGGACGTCATCCTCAGGGCGGTCCGCGGGGAGGAGGTCGGGACGGTTTTCGTGGCCGACTCCGCCATCACCAAGAAGCGCAGATGGATCAAGTCCGCGCCCCCGGTGGGGAGGATCGTGGTGGACGAGGGCGCCGGCAGGGCGCTCAGGGAGCACCGTTCCCTGCTGCCAGTGGGCGTCAAGTACGCCGAAGGCCCGTTCGAGGCTGGGAAGCCGGTGGACATCGTATGCGGCGGCGCCGTCATCGCCCGCGCCCTTCCCGATTACGGCTCGGAGGAGATCAACCGCGTCCGCGGGATGAGATCGTCCGAGGCGAAGGCGGCCCTGGGCGGCAACATGAAGCACCGGGACATCGTCCTCAGCGAGAACATCGCGCTGCTCCCCTGAGGAACGCCTGCATTCAGGTGCATGGGGTATCCTCTCCCTCCTCGGTAAGCCTGTATTCCGGGCTATCCTGTGCCGTCCCTACCGTCTGCAAAATAGTAAATTTATTTTACTATATCGAAAATATACCAATTTCGAGAGGGTAACCGATGGCAGAATCAGTCAATATCAGGATATCGCCGCGCTCGCTGCTGTTCTTCGCAGTCCCGACGATCCTGGTCTTCGTATTCCAGAACATCTACAGCCTGGTGGATTCGGCGCTCGCGTCGAACCTGATCAGCACCGATGCTCTCTCCGCGATCAACATCGATGCCCCCCGTCCTTGTCTTCACCATGGCCGTGGGGCAGATGATCGCCATAGGGGGCAGCGCGCTCATAGGGAAACGCCTCGGAGAGGGCAGGAAGCAGCAGGCCAGGGAGAACTTCAGCCTGTTCATGGTGCTCTGCATTGCCATCAGCGCGGCGTTCTGCGTGGCGGGACTGGTGTTCAGGGAGCCGATCATCTACGCTCTCGGGGCCCGCGGCTCGCTGTACGATCTCTGCGAGGATTATCTCATTCCCCTGTTCCTGCTGATGCCTGTCGCCATGGGGGGCGTGGTCCTCTCCGTCATGTTCATCCTCAGCGGGAAGCCCCATCTCGGGCTGTTCGCGACAATAGCCGGCGGCCTGATCAACATAGTCCTCGACTATGTGCTGATGGGCATCCTCGACATGGGGGTCGCCGGGGCAGCATACGCTTCCGGGATAGGCTATACTTTCCAGACGGCCGTGGGGCTGATCTACTTCATGTTCAACCGCAGAGGGGACCTCTATTTCGTCCGCCCGAGGTGGGAAGGCCGTGCGGTCGTCAAGGCGTTTGCCAACGGGAGCAGCGAGATGGTCACTTCTCTGGCCGTCACCGTGAAGATGATCGCCCTCAACATCATCCTCATGGACCTCGCCGGGTCCGATGGCGTCGCCGCAGGGGCCATAGTGGTCAACATCCAGATGCTGCTGTCCGCCGTGTACATGGGATATTCGGAGGGGATCGCTCCTTTGTTCAGCTACAATTACGGTGCCGGCGATGTCGGGAATCTGCAGAAGATCTACAGGATAGCGCTGAAGACGATGGGCATCCTGTCCGTCATCACCTTCGCAATGCTGCTGATCCTGGCGGTCCCGCTGGCGTCCCTGTTCGCCGCCGAGAACGCGGATGTCCTGGACCTCGGGGTGAGAGGAGTGTACGTGTTCTCCGTGTCGATGCTGTTCATGGGGTACAACATATTCGCATCCGCGATGTTCACTGCCCTGAACGACGGGAAGACGTCTGCCATCCTCTCGCTGCTGAGGACCACCCTGTTCCTGCTGATCCCGCTCTCGGTGCTGCCCTGGCTGTTCTCGACGGACGGGGTCTGGGCATCCCTGGCCATGGAGGAGACCCTGGCGATCGTCCTGACAGTTCACTATTTTAAGAAGAAGAAAACCGTTTTCCATTACGCATGAGGAGGCACGGGGTGCATGGAAGGCAGCAAGAAGACCGACCGGACGGACAGGCTGATGGACTCGACAGCGGCCGCCGACAGGCTCTACCAGGATTATGCGAAATCAGTCGGAATGAGCTATACGAGCCTGCTGGTGCTCGACATACTGTACGATGCAGGCCCGATATCCCAGAAGGAGATCTCCGAGGCGATGATGTGCTCGAAGCAGAGTGTCAATCAGATCGTGAGAGCGCTCTGGGAGAAAGGCTATGCGGAGCTGTCCGAGGACCTTTCGGACCGCCGCAACAAGCAGGTCCGCCTCACCGAATCGGGCACGGCCTACGCGGAGAAGCTGCTCCTGCCGCTGTACGAGGCCTCGGAGAATGCCTTCGATGTCCTGGGTGCGGAGAAGAGCGAAGAGATGATCCGCAGCGTCATCGCCTATACGCGCAGGCTCAGCGAGAACATCAGGAAGATGATCGCAGCCGGCAGGAACAAGGGATCAGTAGGAACAGCGCCTGAAGGGCGCATCAGCGAAAACGAAGGGGATGGTGGGTCCGGCCAGACCAGTAACTTTCTTGTGCCAGACACGCGGAAATAATCGTTGATAGCGCCAGATTGCAGACTAATAAAAACGAGAAAAAGTTTGGGAAAAAGGTTCGAGGAATCAGTTTATCGGATTGGTCCTCCACTGATCGCCGAGGGCGTCCCGCACCTCCTTATCGCAGTTGATCCTCGCGTAGTCGCCCTCATACTCCCTGCAGACGAGGATGTCCCCGGCGGCCGCGGACCACTCCGCCGTGGTGCGGCAGAGGTGCACCCTGGACCCGTCCGGGCATATGATGCAGAACACCTTCGAGGAGCCGTCTAAAGCTTGCGCCGATAGCGTCGATTTCGTTATATTCTGGTCTTCCTGCAAAGGTAATCTTTGCAGTACAAAGATTAATTTGGGTCTTATTCAACCGTTTGTGCAGAATTTTGTTACGTATGGTAGTTACAAAACGCAACAAAAAATCTCTGAACATCACAATCTCGCAGGATCTTTTCGAGTTCCTCGACAAGGGAGTGCAGGAGCACGAGTTCGCGAGCTGGTCGCATGGAATAGAACTGGCCTTGGCTAGGCTCAAAAAAGAAATGGAATAAGACCGATTCTTAAAATTTGAACCTCACTGGCCCCATTTTGTTCTCTTACATCCCCTTCGGGGATGTGGTATGTTGTAAAGATGCGCGATCCCGATATGTTTATTTCGGATACGCCGCATTCAGAAGGACGCCGGGAGACGGGAAGTTCGCGCATGCCGAACCTCTTACACCCGGCATGCGCGGAACCGTCCCGGCAGGAGGCGAGAAGATCGTACTGATCGTCACCAAGTGTCGGAATCGCGGATTCCGTCTGATGATCATGACCGACGAGGCCGTGATCGTCATCGACATTCCGTAAGGAATGATCGGGACTGACCCGCCTCAAGGGTCCGGCTCCTTCCGGAGCCGTCATCTTCTCCCTGAAATCGATACTGCATTCGGAGATATTTATACTGAATGCAGTCACGCCGGTCCGACCGTGCTTCCCGGGCCCTGTCCTCATTCTCTCGCCTCCGGGCAGAGCCCTTCCTCCGTCCAGGGCGGCAGTATCGGTGTCCACTGTGTAGAGAAGGTCCCCGTTAACGAAACGCGGCCGTGATGATCAGCCGGAACCCGGCTGAGATTTCGGATTAAAATTTAACATGACCTAAAAATCTTGCTGGCCATCTAAGATGGTGGGCCCGGCCAAACTTGCCCCTTTTGCAATCCAGATAGTCGATGAAAAATCAATAGCGCCTATATCAGCGCTTTTGGATCGGGTGCTGCTGCCAAACCTGCCCGATCGAGTGGACTATCTCGGCCGACGTGTCGATGCGCGCATAGTAGTGCTCTGTGGTCGAGACTTTGCTGTGGCGGAGCTGCAGCGATACCGCCTTGATGCGGGATACGTCGCCGCGACGGTGATCGATGCCAAGGAGCTCCGGAGATCCTTGAGCATGAATTGGATGCCCGAAATGTCCTCCAATTGCCGCTTGTAGACGCGGACGGCGTTGCCGGAAATCGGTCCACAATCAACGGGGGACGGGAATAGGTAGTCGGGGACGCCTTTGCCCCTCGTCGTCGATTGTGGGGCGTTCTTGCGCACCTCCAGATATTCCTCCAGGAAGGGGAGCATATCTCCACGGACGATGGGAATCCATTGAGGCGTTCCCCATGACCCCTCCCCCTTAGGGTGCCTAACAAAAACGGGATCTTTTCACGTCGACGTCCCTGACCTCCGCGCCAAGGATCTCCTTGGGGCGGCATCCGGTGCCGAAGCCTAAGGCGATGACTGCGCGCATGATCTGCCCCCGATCGGAGGGCATCTTGTAGGTGCAGTCGAGCAGATGCTGCAGCTCGCCGAGCGTGAGTGCGCGGATCTCCCCTCCGGAGGGGGTGATCGGCAGATGGAGCGTCTTGTCGGCCTTGAGCTCGCGGATGATGTTGTTGCCCCACGAGGTGAGGTAGGCCTCGAGGATGTTGAGGTATTTGACGCGGGTCGAGACCTGCAGGCCCTGAACCTTCATCCATATGAGGAAGGCCTCGATGTCCCCGCGAGACATGTGCCGCGGATCCGTCGTCCGGACCTTGCCTTCTGATTTGAGCTCCTCGAAGATCCGAGCGAAGTACCGGAGTTTGCGCGAATCCTCGCGAACCGTCGCCTCCGTGCAGTACGGAGAGCGGGCGGCGATGTAGTGTGAAATCCCACCAGAAAACGGGTAGCGTCCTAGTTTTTCCGAGGATTTTCCCGATTTATTCACTTTATTCACTTCTTTAAATACTCAAAATCACATAGCCAGACAGTGAAAAGTGAACAAATCCGCGTCTATTCACCTTATATTTAATGAAATTAGGTGAATAACCGCGAATTTGTTACGTTTAATCTACCACATTTTGGTAGATTGGTTCTGGCCGTCGGCTTCGGAGACGATCTCGATGAGCTCCTTCTGCGTCGGATCGTACCTCGTGAGGCAGGAGAGATATAGGTTCCAGAAAGATATATTGATTGGCCCGATCGGGCTCTGCCTCCCTCCGGCTGCGCCCATCTGATAGGGGATCCCCAACGCCTTGAGGTGCGCGGTCACGTCCCTGGTCGGAGCATCTGGCTAGGCTGGAGGTCTCCCGAATCGTGCAGGTTGTCGTTGAGGCGCTGCGCGATGTCGCGCGTCGTGATCGTGCCGATGATCCTGCCCAGGCTCTCCCGGCTTATCGACATCGCCCGGAGGATATCGTCCCCGCCGATCCTCTCGAGGATGACGTCGTTCATGGCGCACAGCGTCTCACCCTCGATGGAGGTCCTTCCTGCCTCCTTGGCATCCTTGTCCGCATCGATGAGCATGGCCATCACATCGGCGCTGGTTTTGGTCATCAGAGTCACCGGTATGATCGTGCGCACGATATCTCCCAGGCGATTGGATATCACAGGGCAGTGCTCCGGATAGTCCATGTCGAACTTCTGGATGTAAGCCGGCCGCCCCCATTTGTCCTTCTCTCTAAGGGCTTTGGCCACATACTCGATCTGCGGCCGCAGATCCACGGCGTTGTACTCTCTCCACTTGTCAGGGCCGAGGGTCTGCCTCCGGATCCTCATGGCATAGAGGGCCGTGCGGATCTGCCGGACATTCATGAACTCATCATCCTCCGGATCGTAGCTCTCGCCGTGGTTGTGGTCGTAGTCCTCGTAGTCGTGGTACTGCTCCCCACCCGGGCGTGCAAGCATCTGGATCCTGACGCCGCGGTTGATGATGTCCTCGGCCAGGTTGGCACCCTTGATTGACATGGCCAGGCAGGTGTAGAGGCACTCGGCCGTGAAATCATCCGCAGTGCCGTACTTCGCCCTCATGTAACGCATGGACGGGCTGGTCACGGACTTAAGTGCGTTCACGACGTCGGTCCCGCGCCCGTCCGATGTCAGCGTATCCAGCCCCTCGTCGATAATCACTGTTGCGGAGGTCCATTTTACTGCACGCACGATCGACGGGGCGCTGCAGCTTGCCACGATGCATCCATGGTAGCTGATGCTCTCGAGGATCTCCAGCAGAGTTGATTTGCCGGAGGCCGTCGCTCCGTCCAGCAGGAGCAGCGGCATGAAGCGGTAGTCCTCCTTCATGTAGGTCAAAATAGCCCAGGATGCGAGGAAATCATACGCCCTCGTGTCGCGGATCCAGACATAGGTGCGGATGTAGCGGCAGATGCTGTCATGGATCAGCTTCAGGTCTGTCGGCTCCTTAATATCAGGCTTGTCGGGGAGCTGCCACATGCGGCGGTTATCTACGGCGGCGATCGCGGCCCAATCCTTCTCATCGGCGATGCAGGAAGCGTCCCTGTCGCCCTCATCAACGAATTCCGGGGCTTCTCCCAGAGCATAGATGCAGTGCCCTTCGTGGCCGTTGCCATCGAGATAGGGCTCGATGATCGCATAACGCGCAAGCGTGGTCATGCGCTCCCCTCCCGGATGATCCATGTCCTCATGTCGTGGTTGCCGTAAGGCCCGTCAGCACTCTTGCAGACGGTGTTCATGACGGGCCCCCATTCCCACGGGCGCACTCCGCTTAGGTCATGGCCGTCGACGGCGGCCGCGAACTGCACATCGTCGACATTGATCGGAGCTCCCGGACGGAAAGATCTGACGGCGGCGATGATCGCCTTCTCCTGCTCGGGCGTCATTCTTTGCCCTCTCTGACGGCGGCATTCGTCAGCGATGAGATACTCTCGCTGATCTGCGCGAGGATGCGTTTGTACTCTTTTTCTGTGATGCGCTGTTCCTTCAGGAGGTCCTTGATGTCCTCGGCGTACTTCCCGGACCGGATCATCTGAAGCTTGACCGCCTGCAGGATCAGACGGTCTTGAATCAGAGGTTCATACCAGCCTTCTGCGCCGATCCTCTCGGCGATGGCCTGATGGAGGTTCTTCACGGCATGGTATTCCTTCGTGCGCATGTCTATCGCCCGATCTGCGATCTTCTCGGCCTCGCAGGTCAGCCTGTCCTCGAGCTCGCAGCATCTTTCCTGGCTCTCTCCGTGGCAGTAGCAGGGGCAGGTGGCGCCCACGCTGCTGCTCACATACAGGCTCCATTCTCCGCAGCATTGGCCGAGCTCGCAGAACCCTTGAGGCTCGAAGACCCTCCGGGGGCGGCTCTCGTCCTCGAGGTCCACACGGAAAAAATGGGCGCATTTTCTGCAATCGCCGTATTCCCGCCCGGTCATTCTCTTGCCCCCGCGATCCTCTCCAGATGGGAGATGCGGTCGTTCAGGCTCTCCAGCTGTTCGCTGATGTGCTTAATCTCGCTTTCGAGATCCCCTTTGAGCTCCTCGATGGATCCCTCATTGTCTCCGGCCGCTTCCAATGCCATATCGGCCCTATCTGATGCACACTGCGCCCTGTTCGCAACGGAATCCAGGGTATCGGCGAGGTCCTTCCATCCCCTGTCCGGACCGAAGAGCTCCCCGCAGATCTCGCTCAGGTACTCGACGATCTCGATGAGCTCTTCCGGAGATTCGCAGCCGTTCGCTTCCCAGGCGTGATTATGTCCTTGAGGCGCCTCACGTTTCATGCGTTCGCCTCTGCTATGCGCTTGATCCAGTCGGTATCGAGGCTCCAGAATGTTGTATGGCGCCATTCGTGAGCTTTCATACCCTCCTCGGTCCAGCATCTTCCGGTGGGGGCGACCAGCACCCGGCGGAGGGCGCAGGCCTGAAGATCTGCCAGTTTCATTCTCTTGAGCGTCGGATAGGCAGGCCGGAGAGCGTCAGAGTTGTTTACGCAAAACAAGATCCTCTCCTTAGACCAGTATGAAATCGGCAGAAGCGCCTCTTCCGGCTTTTCGGCGCCGAAGTAGTCGAAGAATCTCTGCGGCGGCCCGCCGCGGAGGATATCGACTATTATTGCGAGGTCGTTGCCCAGATCTTCGGCGGTCCAGTAAAGCGGGTGAGCCATCTCACTGCCTCCAGCTGATATCGCACGACGCATCAGTATCGGCAATCGTCGCGATGATGTTCTCGGCCATATCGTCGGTGATTTTGTCCGCCTTATCCAGGATCTTTTTGATGCTGCTGATGGCCGTTGCGAACTTCTCGTTGTACGTGCGCTCGTTCCTCAAGATCGTGATGATGATCTCTTTCTAGGAATGGTCGCCGATGCAATAGCAGAGCTCGATGCGCAGGATCGGCAGTTCGAGGTAATCGCAGATTAGGCCATTGCCGTTGTTGTACGGCCAGCGATCCGCTGAAGCGCGGAAGAGTTGTCTCACATCCCCTCCCGGTGCAAAACCGGCGATACCTAGGTCTTCACGTGTGGCCATTCACTCACTCTCCTGCTCGATGTGCTTCGTGATGGCCGAGGTGTTGAACATGATCATCCGCCCGCAGTGGCGGCACATCATGTGACCGCTCACATATGCGGTGGGCAGCGCGGTGAATGACCAGAGGTTCTCCGTCATGCAGGCGGGGCACACAACCGGGTAGGATCTCATTGATCTTCCTCCTCATCGACGACCTCGACCTCGGGAGCATCGTTGGTGGGAACGTAGTAGATCGAGAACCGCAACGTCGCCCCGCACTTGCACCAGACCGTCCCTTCGAAGCGCGCGAAATCAGGGTACAGCACACTTACGTCGCACACGCATTCCGCGCGATCTATCCTCGCCCCGCAAGCAGGGCAGATGATGTCGTAGTCGCGGGGATCATACGTCTCATTCTCTGTCATTTCGCACCCCCCAGTACGAGGGCGACGTAGCCCTCCTTCAGACCGTCGACGTATTTCGCCGTGAGCACGGCCCCGATCACCCTCTGCACGATGTGATCTCCATCCTCGTCGATGTGGTGCATGACCAGCCAATCGCCGATCTCGTAGTCGCGGTCGTTGTACCGGATCTCGACCGTCTTGAGCCCGCTCTCCACCATCTGCATCCACACGCCGTCGATCTTGACATGGTGCGTGCGGGTCCCGTCCAGGGTATCGTCGTAGATGCGCGCGTTGCCGTCGCCCATGAGCTCGGCGTTCAGCGCCGTCATGCGGTGGTTGTACTTCCACACGATGTGAAGGCCGTCACGCTCGACGATCCACTCGCCGGTCATCGAGCGCCTGATCGTCGTCATTGGCCCGCCTCCTTCTTGCTCCCATGCACCCAATCGGGGCATCTGGCCACCCTGTTAGGGTAGTGCATGATCAGGTTGTTAACCGGGCAAATGTGCATCAGGCACAGCTTGCCGTCGTCGTCCTCGACCAGTCCGCTCTCCAGGTGATCGCATCCCTCGCAGGGCTTCTCGCCCTCGGTGCGGTAATGAGGCACCCAGACGGTTTCGCCGGTCATGATTTCGCCTCCCATCTCTTGAACAGAAGATCATCGAGCCGGTGGAGCTTGTCCGTGTCGTCGCCGTCCGCATAGACGAGCCAGCGGAGTGCGTACTTTTCGAAATGGAACCATTCGACATAGCACTCCCCGGTCTGTCCCTCGCAGGCCGTCCATCCTCCTGCGTCGGCGCAGATGAACAGCCCTTCCGGCTGCTTCTTGGTCTCGCACCACTCGCGGATCATGCGCTCGATCTCCTCCCCGGAGAGGTAGATGATGGTCTCGCCCCGAAAGATCCTGACCTTGAGCGGATGGTATCCGGCATCGCGGATCTGCGCAAGCCAGTCGTTCTGCGGCAGCGCGGTCATAGTTCGGCCTCCTTCTTGGCGGCCTTATCGTGCGGATACATGTGCGGCACCTCCGGAGGCGCGGAAAAGAGGATCGTGGCGCAGTAGGGGCAGTAAGGCCGCTCGTTCCTGATGCGCCAGGACCTGGCGTGGTCCTTGTACTCGGACCACCCGCAGTAGCTGCACTTGATGCGGGTGTTGCTGTCGGCGACGGTGATCATGCCGTCACCTCCCTCGGGTAGATTCCATCATTGACCAGGCGCAGCATGACGTGGGCGGCGGCCATGGCGTCGGACAGGGCGCGGTGCTTCTGGACCCCGTTCAGACCCGCGGGGTCGGTCGGGCAGAGCTGCGAGTATGCCTTCTCCAGCCTCGGCCAAGACGTCGAGCCATCCTCGAACTCGTACTCCCCGTCGACGAGATTGTGGGCGGCGATCATGATGTCCGGGGCGAGATGGCAGCTGACGGCCCATGGCCTGTAGCGCAAAAATTTGCCGAAGTCGAAGGGGACGTTGTACGCGGTGGCGATGTTGCCGGCCAGGAGCGTGCGCACATCCTCCGAGACGCAGGAAACAGGGACTCCGTCCCTGACGTCGTCCAGGGTCAGATCCGAGTGGCCGAAGATCCACGCATTGCGCTTCGCATAGTCCCAGTCGTCTACGTTGTAGCCGACGATTTTGGAGTAGGCGGGCAGAACCTCGCCTGTGACGGTGTCGACACGGACGATCCCGATGTCGAGCACCAGGTCCCCGGCGGGGACGCCGTCGAGTCCGGTGGTCTCGGTGTCGACGACAAAGATCCGCGTCAAAGCCTCACCCCCCAGTCGGCGACCGCCTCGCGCCATGAGCTGCGCCCGATGCACGCGCCGCAATCCCTGCACTGGACCAGCCAGAGATTTACTGCGGGACTGCTGTAGTAGTCCTTCCGATCCTGCGCGTTGGGCGAGTAGGTGCTCCATCCCATGTAACTGAAGATCACCCTGTCGTCGACGGTGCTGATCACGTTCGAGTCGAACTCGTCGGTCCGCTCGTGTGCAGGCTGCAGCGCGGCGATGCCCCCGCAGAACGGGCAGGGGGCGGCGCCGGGGATGTCGACTGGGGCATCTCCCCCCATGATCCAGGGCTCCAGTGTCTCGGCGGTCATTCCTTCACCCCGCTGTAGATGTAACGCCCGGGCATCCCTCCGCGAACGATCCTCTGCTGCATGCTCAGCATCTTGAGCCTCGTGGTCATGCTGGCATGGTTGCATCTATGCCCCAAGTGCTCGGAGTAGGCATCGCAGATCTGCCTCGATGTGACGCCGGAGTGGGTTTTGAGGAACTCCAGAATGAATGCGGTAGGTCCGAGAGTCATTCGTCTGCCTCCTCGGCATCCTGGAGGAGGTCGATATGCTCGGCCATCCATGCCTCGAGGGCATTGCTGTCGATCCTCTTGTCACATCCCCGGAGCTCGTCCGGGAACAGGTATTTGGTCCCGTGGCGCGTGATGGTGATTACCGCGTAGCAGTTGTCTCCGACGCAGAGAGTGTCGCCCTCGAAAACGGCCGAGATGTTGTGGTTGAGGAATTCGACATCGATCTCAATGGTTTTGTTGCGGGCGAATACCCGGATGCTGTCTGGCCTGATGTCGTAGTGGAAGTTCTGGACGCACCGGCCGTCGTCGATGTAGATCGAGCTGTCGCCCCAAAGATCGATGTCGATCATGCGCTCATCTCCCCGGCAGGATCCATTGCTTCCAGGACCATCAGCGACTGGGTCCATTTCCCGGTGTCCCAGTCCGGGTTGGAGATCACGACCTTGAGCTCCTCGGCAGACGAGGGCTCGAGACCGCTGACGGATCCGACGCAGCTGCAATAGGATGCCTTGACCCCCGGCTTCCTGCGCGTGTAAATGTAAGCGGTTGCTTCGTGCCTGCTCCATGTGAACAGGATCTTGGCGCCGACCAGCATCTCATCCTTGGAGTAGGATGCGCTGCGGCTGATGACAGTGCTCTCGCCCTTGCGGCCGCCGGATCCCGGCGCGAAAAGGGCCGTCAGGCAGCCGCGCATCTCCTCCAGGTCCTCCCTGGGGATGCGGACGCGGACGCGCACCGGGATCATGCTGCAGCCTCCCAGGCGACCAGGTAATCTCCGGGCCCTCCGATGCTCTCTCTTGCCTCCTCCGGCACATGCCAGACGACCCCGCGAGGACCTTCGTCGGCCCTGCGGGGGTGGATTCCGAGCTCTTTCAGTTCTTCAAGCCAGATCAGGATCTGCGGGGGAATTTCCCCTCTGATTTTGTGTCAGACGACATAATATCCACCTCTCGCCGAAGAAAAACGGTGAGGTGGGCGGGGGCCGGGGCGCGGACAAACAAGGGAAGAATC
>NZ_LOPS01000049.1 GCF_001481295.1 Candidatus Methanomethylophilus sp. 1R26 | reverse complement strand
CAACCTGCTGTCTGGCTATGCTGTTTTAAGCGATTTTCCTTATGCGTTTTATATATAAATATATGCGTAAAAACTAAATATTAAAACAATGAATAAAACATACATTCAGGCCTAGAACAGACAAAACCGACTCTCATTCAAAGAAAACGGAAGACGGACGGGCCGGATCTCCTTTGCCCGACTTATTCAACACAGTCTCCATTCACAATCATTATTTTATATCTATACTCCGTAAGACGTTCCGTTGCACAAATTTTCTGAGAATAATAACAGGTTCGGAAATAACAGGTTCGGAAGAAAGTACGACTACTTCCTCTCGGAGGCTTCCAACGAGGAGATAGTCGCAGTTTCCAAAGAGCTGACCGACGGCCTGTCCGAGCAGGCGCATCTGGTGTTCAGGGGAGCGGCCGCCCTCATATCCGTCACCGTCCTGTCCCTCATACTCTCGGTCATGACGCTGTCAGGCATCGAGGACGGCCTCGCCGGTTCCGCCAAGACCGTCGTCTTCGCCCTGAGGATGGCCGCCGTCATGCTGCTCTGCTTCAGCGGTTTCATCGAGTGTTATTCGGCGGAGAGGTCCCTCTCCGTCGTCTCGGCCGCGCCGATCATGTGGAGGCATGTGCGCGAGAGCCCCACCGACGAGAACGCTTTCAGCCAGAGCGAGGCCGTGAGGTCCATGGGCAGGACCGCGTCCTCCGCCAAGAACCTTCTCGCCATGTCGGTCTTCGTACTGGCGGTCTCCGGGCTCCTGATCGGCATCAGCTACATGTTCCAGATGATGTCGGAGTACGGATACGTCTGAGTGAGCGCAGGGGGCGGGGCGCTCCCGAAAATATCAAGGTGATTTTCAATGGTCAAAGTCATAGGCACCGGCAAAGTGGGTCCCGGGGGCAAGATGCCCCTCAGCGAATCGGCCGCCAAAGCGATGGGAATCAGGAAAGGGGACAGCGTCCTGTTCTCCAGGACCCCGGAGGGGTCCGAGGTGGTCATGAACAGGGCCGAGGGATACAGGCCCGAGAGCGGGGCCTCGGTGCCGGACGGCACGGAGGTCTTCGGGAAGCTGAGGTTCTGCACCCTCGCCGCGGTCGCGGCCTCGGCCCTGCTGCTCATCCTGATCATAGCCGGGCACGGGTCGGAGGATGCTGCGTACATGGCCGCATCGGCCGTTCTCTTGATCCTTGCGATCGCATCCGCCGGCCTTGCCAACATCTTCGGGGGGAAGATGGGGTGGATCCGCCCCAGCAGCTCCCCTCTGTCGGTCTCCGGCTCCACTGTTCCCGAGACATGGGTCGCCGATGCCCGCGGCCACAGCGGAAAGAGGTTCGTCCTCGTGTACGCGGACGACATGATGGGCGCGCGCCCGTCGCGCCTCACTGCCACGGTCGGAGGCCCCGGCTGCCCCGCGGAATGCATCCCGGTGCGCGCATCCGCCGGTTACAGCGCTTACATGGCGATGCTCCCGGACGCGGACGTCACCGGCAAGACAATGCACATCGACGCGCACTATCAGTACGACGGCAAGACCATCGATGTCGGGGCGGACTTCGTCCTCTCCGAGAACAACGGGTCGTTCAAAGCGGAGGAGAAGGGTTTCGGGGCGGAGATGACCGTCGATTACAGCACCGACAGGGCCGATTTCGACGATTCCCTCTTCGATCCCGCATCCGGGGGATCCAAAGCTTGACCTCCCATCCTTCCGCGACCGCGGTCGAATCCGCTCCTGTCCAGGTGAGCAGGGCGGAATCGGAGCAGATCCGCGCCATAGCGGACCTCGCCGGCGGGGATGCCTTCGCGCTCTCCGAGACGCCGAGGGGCCCGCTGTTCACATCGAACGGGCGCATAGGGCAGATAGCGTTCGAGGACGGTTCCCGCCTGGACATCCTGCCGAGCATGCCCGCCGGCAGCTCCGGCACCGGCCGGGAGCGCGCCCTGTCCGAGATGCTCTGCAAGGTCTTCGGCATAAGCGCCGGCAGGACCGCCGGCCCCGATCTCTTCGAGTTCTTCGTCATGGTCTTCGCGGACGATGTCAACAGGCTGATCAACAAAGGGCTCAGGTCCATGTACACTTCTGTATCAGGCAACGAGAAGTCCTTCAAAGGCCGCATCGTGTTCAACGAGCACATCCGCCGCAATTACATCCACAAGGAGAGGATCTACGTGGAGTACGAGCTGTACTCCAAGGACCGGCCTGAGAACAGGCTGATCAAGAGCACGGTCGCCGCGCTCCTCCGCAGGACCGCGGACGGCCGCAACTCCCGCAGGCTCAAGACCATTCTGATGGCCATGGAGGAGATCCCGGAATCTTCGGACGTCGACCGCGACTTCGGGAAGATATCGTCGGACAGGAACATGGTCGATTACGGCCCCTCGCTGATGTGGTGCAGCATATTCCTGCAGGGGATGAGGATGGGCGGCTCGTCCGGGGCGAGGTTCTGCTACGCCTTCACCATCGGCCAGGAGGAGCTCTGCGCCGCCTATGTGGCAAGGATGTCGTCGGCCGCGAGGAGGGACGGATCGTTCAGGCTCGGGTACAGGGCCGAGGCCGCGACTGCAGGGGACGTTTCATCGGTGACGGTCTCCCTCAGATGGAGCTTCTACGATAGGGCCACCGGGTCCACGGTCACCGATGCCGAGTTCATGTACAAAAGCGCCCCCGGCTACAGGCCGATACCGCATTGCGGCGGGGACACGATCAAAGCGATGGCAGGCAGCTACCTGTCGGATGCGTTCAGATGAGAGGTTTGTTAATATGGGAAACGTTGGGAAAAGGTCCCTCTGGGCGCTGATCGTCCTCGTCGCGGTGCTGGCCGCGGCCGCGGCGGCGGGAGGGGCGGATGATTCGGATGCGGCCGTCACGAACGGCAATATAAATGATACCGGGGGCGCCGGGATAGGCACGTGGAGCTATGACGACTCCACGAATTACCTGACGCTGACATTCACGTCCTCCGTCCAGCCTGCGGCGCTGGACGGTTTTACCCATGCGTCCGACACTGTGCGCGTGATTGTCAAGGGGAACAACCTGAACATATCGACTGCCCTCACAGCTCTGTCCGTGCCCCCGAGCGCGGACCTGCTGTATCAGGGGGATATTCCCCAGATAACCAATTGTGCAGGGGGAGTATGGACGTATGATGTCTCCGAGAAGACCATCACCCTCACGAGGACATCTTCCGGCACATGGTACGGCCTGTACAACGCCTACACATCCAGCAGCGCCCACACCATGTGGTACGACATGTTCTTCAAAGGGGATGTGGAGAAGGCGGTCATAGACGGATACCAGACGGCCGGGAGGTATATCTTCAATGATTTCAAAGGCCTGAAGACCGTCGAATCATCTTCCATGAAGGATTTCGACCGCGAAATGTTCCAGTATACATCGGTCAAGAACATCTCGTTCACGAATCTGGTGACCCTTAACGCGGACCGCCTTAACGGCCTAGAATCCCTGGAGACTGTCAATCTACCGTCGGCCACGGCCGTCAACGACAGAGCATTCTCGGGCTGCAAATCTCTGACTGCGCCGTGCTCGGCAATTCTGTCAGAATCGGGAACAGTTCTTTCCTGAACTGCACCTCCCTAGCATCGGTCAGCGCGGAAAAGATCTATTCTCTCGGTTACATGTCGCTCAAGGGATGCTCCAATCTCGGGCCGCAGAGCTTCCCGCTGCTAACCAGCATGGACCAGTACGTGTTCGACGGCTGCACACACATGACATCGGTGACCATGCCGGACCTTACTACAATAAGCAGCAATGGGTTCCGCGGAAGCAGCATCGCCGGCGACCTGACCTTCAACAGTCTCAATACCGTTTCCGACAGCGCGTTCTACGGCTGTACAGGGATAACCTCGATAACTATGCCGAGCGTCACCTCGATAGCCAATTCCGCATTCTTCGGATGCACATCCTTGGCGTCTGCGACGCTCTCGGAGGACCTGACATCGCTGGGTGCCAGCGCATTCTGGGATTGCAACTCCTTAGAGTCGGTCAGCACGCTCGGGAAGATAACAGCGATCAACAGCGATACCTTCAGGAACAGCGGGCTGACATCTCTGACGATTCCTTCCACTGTGATCAATATCCACGCTCGGGCATTCTATCAGTGCAACTCTTTGACCGGTATAGAGATCCCTGCCGGCGTCATCAACATTTACGACAGCGCTTTCCAGGGCTGTGTCGGCCTCCTCGGTCTGAAGCTCAACGAGGGCTTAAAAGCGATCTCCACCTATGCTTTCGACGGCTGCGCATCGCTCGGGGGAACGCCTGACGGTTCCGGCAGCTATACCGCTGTCAGCATGCCGGATTCTCTGACTACGATATCCAACAATGCATTCTCCGGCTGCAGCTCTCTCAAGGGGATATCCTTCGGGAGCGGTTCATTGCTGAGCTCAGTAGGAAGCAACGCTTTCCGGGGATGCGGGAACCTCACGGGCAGTCTCAACTTCGGAAACCAGCTCACGTCCATCGGAGCATCGGCGTTCTACGGCACTCCGATCACAGGCCTCAAATTCGGGTCCGGCAGCGCCGTTATAGAGAGCGAAGCATTCCGCGGCTGCACCGGCCTGGTGTCCCTTGATCTGGGCACCGGCATTACCCAGATCAGCGCCCTGGCATTCTACGGATGCGCCGCCCTCAAAGGCACGGCCGACATCTCCGGCAGCTATACTGCTGTCAGCATGCCTGATACGCTTCAGACAATCAAGTATCAGGCGTTCGACAGCTGCACATCCCTCGTGGGCGTGAACTTCAGCGGCGTCTCTGCTCTCACCACTCTTGAGAACCGCGCTTTCTCCAACTGCAGGGCGCTTGCAGGGACAGTGACGATTCCCAACGGAGTGACGGCCATAGACTATCAGACCTTCTCCGGATGCACCAGCCTCCAGTCCGTGACGGCAGGGTCGCTGACCTCCATCGGGACCAGCGCTTTCGAGGGCTGCACAACTCTGGCCTCGATGACATGCAGCGGAACAGCGGATCTGACAATAGGGAACAATGCTTTCATCCGCTGCAGTTCGCTCGGGTCCGTCTCTCTTGGCGGGGCGGTCTCGATCGGGACCAATGCGTTCTATCAATGCACGTCCCTGGCCTCCGCCGACTTCAGCAAAGTGACCACCATCGGGAACAGTGCCTTTTTCCAATGCACCGCGCTGACCTCTATCTCCATGCCCAAGGTAGTGACGATCGATGTCTCTGCCTTCCAGGGATGTTCTGCGCTTATAGGGACTTCCGGCGGCAACCTCAGCACGGACAATCTCCAGACTGTAGGCAATAGCGCATTCCGGGACTGTAGGAACCTGATAGGCTTCACCGGCAACAGTATTGTCACAGTAGGCGATACCGCGTTCTATAACTGCACTTCGCTTGTAAGCGCGCTCAGCATGCCGAACGTCACAACCATCGGCAGCCAGGCGTTCGGCCTGACCGCGGTCTCTTCCTTCGCTTTCGGGAAGGACCTGTCCAGCATAGGGACGGATGCGATATTCCAGGACCTGAACCTGTCCAGCATAACTGTGGACAGCTCCAATCAGTCCTATACCACTGTCGAGGGGATCCTCTACGACAAGTCGGTCAATGTACTGATGATCTGCCCTGCCAAGATGGTGAAGAACGGACTCATCATCCCGGATACGGTCAACACGATCTACAAGTCGGCATTCTATCACTCTTCCATCACGGGAGAGGTCGTGCTGCCCGAATACCTGACTTCGGTTGGCGTTAACGCCTTCAGGGGATCTTCCGGGATAACCTCAGTCGTCGTGAAGAGCACGGCGGCGACGCTGTTCACCGTGAATCAGAACAACAACGTGTTCTACGAATGCCCCGGGATAACCAAACTGACGGTCCCCATAAGCGTCCAGCTTCACGCTGTTTTCGACACCGGCACACGCATTTCGGAGTTCCATTTCACAGGCAACGGGGCCTCGGCCCTCGCCACCAACTATTATCTGTCGAACTGGGGATCGATGCCGTGGTCCTGGTGGAACTATTCGGGATGGCAGATCTCAGTCACGTTCGAGGACGGTGTCACAGCCGTTGACCCGTACATGTTCTACCGCAACGACGTGAACCGTGCATCGATAACCTCAGTCACCCTTGCCGACAGCGTCAGGGAGATCGGGGCGAACGCGTTCTACAACTGCAACAAGATTACAACGCTGACCCTTTCGGATGGGCTTCAGTCCGCCGGGAGCAACGCGTTCTACAACTGCTCAGGAGTGACCAACCTGACCGTTCCCATCTCTTTCAAGATGGATGTCGGAACCAATAGCTCGAACACGCACATCACCACTCTGCGGTTCACTCCGGGAACGGGCGAGGGCGCAGCATACACGTCATCCTCGAGCGCCAATCTGTTCTGGCACAACTGTCCCAGATACACGCTCATATTGGATGAGGGCATCGTGTCCATAGGGGACTACTCGTACCTCAATGCGGCGAACACCGTTACGTTCCCGTCGACGCTCCGCAGCATAGGCCAGTATGCCTTCAGCGGAGCTCCGCTGTCCGCTCTGGCCCTCAACAGCGGCCTGCAGTCCATCGGTTCCAATGCCTTCGGGAACTGCACCAACCTGACCGGCCTGACCGTTCCGGATTCGGTGGAGACCATCGCCGAGGGCGCGTTCGCCGGATGCACGGCACTCAGGTCACTCACCCTTCCGATCGGCCTGAAATACACTTCGTCCATGTTCGAGAACTGCCCCGTGCACACGTTCGCGTTCACTGCCGGGTCGTCCTTCGGAGAAGGGTTCGATTACGATGAGAGCAGCGCTGCTGGCACCCCGTGGCGCGCCAGCTGTACCAGCAGGGATATCTCTGTCTCCTTCACCGGGGTAAAGTCCATAGGGGACTACATGTTCGCCGGATGCTGGTCGTCCAGCGGGTCATCGTTCTACGGCCTCAGCGGGAGCATATTCTTCCCGAGCGGTCTCACCGAGATCGGGACGCATGCCTTCGACGGGTGCGCCAAGGTAACATCGGTGTCGCTGGACGGGATCTCGGACATCGGCGCGTACGCGTTCAGAGGATGCACAGGCATGACGGCGCTCACCGTCGGAGACTCGGTCATCGATGTCGGCACCGGAGCCTTCTCCGGATGCACCGGCATCAGGAACCTCTCGATGCCCATATCCTTCAATGCCGCAGGCAGTTCCGATGCGCCTATCTTCGACGGATGCACCGGCATCCGCAGCATCACGTTCACCGGAACCTCCGGATTCGCATATTCAGATTCCGGAGACGGGGACTATCATCGCACTCCCTGGTACTACAGCAAGGCCAACAGCATCAGCCTCACTCTCGCTCCCACGGTCACGTCCGTCGGCAGCTACATGTTCGCCGGATGCACCGGCATCAGCGGAGCTCTCTCCATACCCTCCAACCTGGCCGGCATAGGCAAGTACGCCTTCTCCGGATGCACCGGAATAACCTCGCTGGAGATCAAAGGGTCGCCGATGCTGGGCGACGGAGCATTCGACGGATGCACCGGCATCAGAAATCTCGCCTTCCCGGTGTCCTTCAATACTGTCGGCAACACTGCCAGACCTATATTCAGGGGATGCACCGGTATCAGGGCGCTGACAGTCACCGGCACTGTCGGGTATGACTACCTCATCAACTCCGATTATACTCCCTGGCACTACAGCAGGAACAACTCTATCGTGCTGACCGTCGAGAGCTCCGTCCAGAGGATCGGAGCCAAGATGTTCGCCGGATGCACCGAGCTGACCGGCACCGGAGGCACCCTGAACCTCTCAGGGATCACATCGATCGGCGACGGCGCCTTCCAGGACTGCACCAAGTTCACCGCCGTTACCGGCGAATCCGTGACCACTTCCGGGACAGCCGTCTTCAAGGGATGCACCTCGATGTCATCGGCCGACCTTCCGAGGATGACATCTGTCCCTGATTCCATGTTCGAGGGCTGCACCGGTCTCACGAGTGTCACACTCGGGACCCTGACATCCATCGGGAACAGCGCTTTCGCTGAGACCCAGTCGCTTTCCCTGTTCAACGGCTCATCAACGCTGTCTCTCACAGAGGTGACCTCTCTCGGGAACTCCGCCTTCAAGCATTCCGGAGTGATCAACGTCACCGTCGGGAAGGAGGGCACCGCCCTCACCATCGGGAACTACGCGTTCCAGGAGTGCGCCCAGCTGATGTCGCTCACGGTCGACGGCACCATCAGCGACTTCAAGACAAGCACCCTGTCTGGGTCATCGGCCTTCGAATCAATGCTCACAACCCTCAATGTCAGGCATGCCAACCAGTTCTCGGCCACTCTGTCCGGTTTCTCACATCTTACAGCTGTGGATATATCCGGGACCACGAGCTTCGGGTCCACCGAGGGCACGTTCAAGAACTGCACTGCGCTCGTCACCGTTGTCCTGTTCAACGATGCCAGCTCGTCCAGCACCGTTGTCCTGCCCAAGTCGATGTTCGAGGGATGCACGTCCCTCTCAATCGTGAATCTGGAGAAGGCGGAGCTCAGGAACGGCCGCGAGTTCTACGGCTGCACCTCATTGGACACTGCCGATCTCACCATGTCGCCCTCTGTCTCCCAGGAGGCGTTCTTCGGATGCACCGCCCTGATCCACTTCAGCGCTCCTCAGGCCATATCCATAGGGGCACGCGCTTTTGCCTCATCGGGGCTCCAGTCGGTATCCGACAGCATGTTCCCGGAGGTCCAGTCGCTGGGCGCAGGGGCGTTCAGCGGATGCACATCCCTGGCGACCGTGTCCCTGCCCGCTGCGACCGAATCCTCCGGATCGGAAGCCTTCCGCGGATGCACCGCCCTGACCTCGTTCTCCGCGCCCGGGCTCCAGGCGATCCCTGCGGAGATGCTCCGCGGATGCAGCCTTCTGACATCGGTGTCCGTGCCTGCGGCCGCTTCGATCGCCGAGAGAGCGTTCTCCGACTGCTACAGGCTCGCCTCGCTGGAGATGCCGGCGGCCGTCCGCGTGGGGATAACTTCCGATATATCAGAGATAGACACGGAAGAGGACACGACGCCCGCCGTGTTCCTGGGATGCACCGCCCTCGCCTCCGTGAAGATGCCCGTCCTGACCGACGTGGGCCCGATGGCCTTCTACGGATGCGACCATCTGGTACTGTTCAACTCAACATCTAAGATGGACCTCTCCTCGGTCCGGAACGTCGGCTTCGCCGCCTTCGCCGGCACCGGCGCCAAGCAGGTCGTGCTCGGTTCCGCGGACATCGGCTCCGGAACGGTCGGAAACATGGCGTTCTACGGATGCGCCAGCCTGACCTCCTTCTCTGCGCCCGGGATCACCGACCTGCCGGCCGGCCTGTTCGGGAACGTCGGGAAGGAGACGGCCGTCCTGACCCCGGAGCTCGTCTCGATCTCCGTGCCCTCTGTGGTCACCTTCGATGCCGACCTCCACGGATGCACCAAGCTGGCGAACGTCAATGCCCAGTCGGCCCAGTCGTTCGCCGACGGCGTGTTCTACGGATGCACCGCCCTGCGGTCGATCAGCATGCCTGCTGCCTCTTCGCTCGGGTCGAGCGTCTTCGAGGGATGCACCGCCCTCGCCTCCGTGACCGCCCCTGCCCTGTCCACCATAGGCAGCAAGGCGTTCTACGGCTGCACCGCGCTGGCCAGCCTCAACGGCGCCGGGGCCGTGTCCCTGACGGACGTGACCTCCATAGGCGATGAGGCGTTCGGGTCCTGCGTAGGCATAAACACAGTCATGCTCGGCGGGAACCTGGCCGACCTGGGCGACGGGGCCTTCAGGGGATGCACGTCCATCTCGAAGGTCTCCCTGCCCATCTCCGCCGATTCCGTCGGGAACCCGTCGGACCCCGCATTCAGCGGATGCACCGGGGTAACGTCGGTCGTCTTCACCGGCTCCGGCGCCGGGCACGACTACAGCGAGAGCGACTATGCGCTCACTCCCTGGCACATGAGCACCGCCTCATCGGTGGCCGTGGACTTCGGTTCCTCCGCCTCCGTCGGCGCCTACACGTTCAAGGGCCTGACCGCCCTGAAGGGCACGCTGTCCCTGTCGATCCCGATCGGAGCTCATGCCTTCGATGGATGCACAGGCCTGACTTCCCTGGTCCTCAGCGGAAGCGCGGCGGTTTCAGAATCCTCGTTCGCCGGGTGCACATCGGTAAGGTCCATGTCCCTGCCGATCGGGATGAACACGGTGGTATCGGCCGAATCCCCTGCCTTCGAGGGATGCGCATCCGTCACATCCTTAGCGTTCACCGGCACGGACGGATATGCTTACTCCGAACTGTCGGACGGGAGCGCCCGCACCCTCACTCCGTGGTATCTTTCCAGGACGGTACGCTGAGCCTTTCCCTGGCATCATCTGTGACTTCGATAGGCGACAGCATGTTCTACGGCTGCACCGGCCTTACCGGCCCCCTGTCCCTGTCCTCCGCTCTGAAATCGGTGGGTGCGCACGCCTTCGAGGGATGCACCGGCCTGACCGCCCTCACGATATCCAGGACCGACACGGCCCTGGGCAGCGGATCGTTCTCAGGCTGCACCGGCATAGCTTCCCTTACGCTTCCGGTAGATGTCAACTCCGTCTGTGACGACGGCAATCCTGCATTCAGCGGATGCACCGGGATAACGCAGGTCAGCTTCACCGGAACTGCCGGCGTGGACTACCTCGACCATCCGAGTGCGCAGAACAAGAACTACAAGAACACCCCCTGGTACATCAGCAGCGTTTCAGGAAGGAGCATCAGCATGTCCTTCGCCCACACTGTGGATCATATCGGGGACAACGCGTTCCGCGACTGTGCCAGCCTCTCGGGGAATATAGTAATCCCGGGATCGATCACCAGCATAGGCAGCTATGCGTTCGCCGGATGCAAGAACATCTCCGCCCTGACCATAGAGCGCGTCCTCAGCATCGGGGACGGCGGGTTCACCGGATGCTCCGGCATACAGGCCCTCAGCATTCCTGCGGACCTCAACACGGCCGGCGGTTCCTCGCCCAGCTTCTCAGGCTGCACCGGGATAACTTCGGTAACGCTGACCGGCTACGTGCGCGGCTGCGACTATTCCGAGGATAATTACATCACCACCCCGTGGTACTACAGCAAGAGCAACGCAATCTCGCTGACGGTGGCAGACGGCGTCATATCCATAGGAACACGCACGTTCAGGGACTGCACCGGTCTGTCCGGGACGGTCTCTCTCCCTAATTCCGTATCTTCGATAGGCCAGGAGGCGTTCTGCGGCTGCACCGGTATGACCGGGGTCTCCGGACCTCAGGTGCTCACGGCAGGCACCGCCGCGTTCAGCGAGTGCTCCTCCATGCTGTCTGCCTCCCTGCCCTCCATGACCAAGGTCGGGGAATCCGTTTTTGACGGATGCGCCAAGCTCTCCTCTGCTACCTTCGGCAACTGCACCGAGATCGGGAAGTACGCCTTCAGGAACAGCGGGATCAAGCAGATCAACTCGTCCGACAACACCGTCAGCCTGACTGGCGTGAGGGTGGTCGGCGAGGGTGCGTTCGCAGGTTCTGCTGTGACGGACGTCGTCCTTGGGTCTTCCGGCGCCTCTCTGACTATGGGAGATAAGGTCTTCCAGGGCTGCACTTCTCTGCTGTCCCTGAAGGTCTACGGGACCATAGCCGAGCTCCCGTCGGCCACGTTCATGGCGGCGGGATCGCATTCTGCTACAAAGCTGAAGAAGCTAATCATCCCGACCGTCACCAGGTTCACCATGGACATGTCCAGCGGCTTCAGCGACTTGGAGGAGGTCGACATATCGGGCGCGACCACTCTCGGCCAGGCCGGGCAGTTCAAGAACTGCGTATCGCTCGCCAAGGTGACGCTCATAAGCGGGTCCACGAGGTCCCTGACCCTGCCTGCATCGATGTTCGAGGGCTGCAGGTCGCTGGAGACCATCAACCTCGACAGGGCCAACCTCCTGCTCCAGAACGGGCGCGAGTTCTACGGGTGCTCTTCCCTCAACAACGTGGTGCTGGGCATCAGCGAATACATCTCGCCCAGCGCTTTCGAGGGCTGCGCCTCGCTCACGTCCTTCTCCGCCCCTGCCGCCGCGACCGTCGGGAACAGGGCCTTCGCGGGGTCGGGTCTGACATCCATCACGTCTGGAACAATGCCGCTGGCTGCGTCCTTCGGGACATATGTCTTCGACGGCTGCGCCTCGCTGCAGTCTGCAGCCTTCTCCGACAGGACCGTATCCCTCGGAGCTTACGCCTTCAGCGGCTGCGCTTCCCTGGAATCCTTCTCCGCCGCCGGGCTCACCGGCATACCGGAGGGATCGTTCTCCGGATGCTCCGTGCTCTCGTCGGTGACGGCCGGATCCGCGGTGTCGGTGGGCGCGCTGGCATTCTCCGGATGCACCGCGCTCGTATCCCTCACCCTGGAATCGGCTGAGAGCATCGGAACGGAGGTCTCCGTTCCTGTCTCGGCTTCCGATGCATCGAAGTACGCCGTCTTCGGCGGGTGCATCAACCTCGGGTCGGTCACTATGCCGGCCCTCAAGTTGGTGGGAGACTTCGCGTTCTACGGGTGCTCCGTTCTGACATCGGTCAACGCTTCCGGAGCATACGCGCTCTCTTCGGCCGAGTACATTGGCAGCTATGCGTTCGCCGAGACCGGCGCGAAGACGGTGACCGTCGGGACATCGGGCGGCATAGAGTCCGTCGGGAATTATGCGTTCTATGGATGCACTTCCCTGACGGCCTTCTCGTCGCCCTCGCTGAAGTCCCTGCCTGCGAACCTCTTCAACAGCTCGGCGTCTTCCGATCCCTGCAAGGTGCCGATGCTCCAGAGCATCAGCGTCCCTGCGGCCGTCTCGTTCCTCGCAGACTTGCACGGGTGCACCGCGCTGACCTCGGTCGTCATGACCTCTGCTGAGACGTTCGCGACGGCACGTTCTACGGATGCACGTCCCTGGTCTCGGCCGAGATGCCCGCGGCGAAGGCCATCGCTCCGTACCAGTTCTACGGATGCAGGGCTCTGGCATCTGTCAGCGCCCCGGTTGCAACCTCCGTAGGCGATTATGCGTTCTCCGGATGCGTCACGCTCTCATCGCTGAACTCCGGGACCGGCCTGAACCCATTCATCAGGATAACCTCTGTCGGCGGTCATGCGTTCGAGAGTACTGCGCTGCGCTCGGTGACCCTCGGCCCCAGAACATCCTATCTTGGCGAGAGCGCCTTCGAGGGATGCGGTTCCCTGAGGTCTGCTGTGATTCCCGACTCTCTCACGTCGATCGGCGCCTATGCCTTCCGGAACTCGCCTCTCAGCACCGTCTACATCGCTGCGTCCGTGACCTCCATAGGAGAGGGGGCGTTCGATTACACCGGCATACCCGGTACCGCGTCGGCGGCGTTCTGGTTCAACGGCACTGCGAACTCCGCTATGGCGGCCTCGATCGTGCCGTGCCCGGGGATGTCCGTCACCGTGCATGCCGATTCCGACAGCAGGTCCGCATTCTCCGGGTCCTTCACCTTCGTGCAGGAGGTCAGCTCCACTGTGTCCGTCCTCCTGCCCGCCGGGCAGGAGACTTACAAGGCCATCTACGGCGGCATGATCGTGCTGCCGTACGGCGCGTCCGCCGACTACTATTTCACCATGGTCGGAGCGAGCAGCACGATCAAGGTGTACGCTTCGGACAGCGACTTCAGCAGCGGCATCACGGCCAGGTCCGGTATGGCCGTCCCCGTCTACCCCCTGTCCAAGAACGTCCCGGTGGTGTTCACCGGCAATGTCTCGGACGCCGGCGATGCTACCTTCACCATCACGTCCAGCGAGGGCACCTCGCCGCTGTCCCAGACGGCCCATTACGGATCTCTGATGGCGGTTCCCGAGTTCGACAACGACAAGCTCGTGGTGCTCAGCGTGGCCATCTACAGGGGAAGCGAGGTGTTCTATCTCGACGCGTCCGCCTCCTCGGTCCGCGCCGGGTACATCTTCGACAGGTTCGAGCTCGTCTCCGAGGACATGGAGGTCACCGTGACCATCGCGAAGGGAGATTCCCCCGGCACGGCCGTCAGCGTCTACTACGACCACGTGTTCGGCGAGAGGTCCTCTTTCAAGAACCCTGCCGATTACAACCTGTTCAAGAGCATGGAGGTGCCCGCCGACGGATACAGCTTCGAAGGCTGGTACGACAGCAACGGCATCAAGGCCGTGCCCGGAACGTCCAAGTTCGTGGCCGGCCAGACCTACACCGCCAAGTTCAGCTCCATCGAGTACACGATTACCTTCACAGGGGACCACATCCAGGGTGCCGGCCCCGTGACGGTGAGAGGGCCGTTCACGTTCACCGTCGGCAGCGACCCGGCCTCAGGGCTCACGCTCGTGTGCGCCGACGACACCTATCCTTCCGGGAGGGACATCTCCCTGAAGACCGTCGGCTACAAGGTGATCGGCTACTTCAACACCACCGACTTCACCGAGCTGGCCACCGGCCAGACGTTTACCAAGAACATCTCGGTGGAGGTCACGTTCGAGGAGAGGCAGTTCTCGATCACCGTCAGGTTCTCCGATTCGGGCGCCACCATCTCCGGGACGGAGTTCGAGATGAACGGATGGACCCAGTACGGCATCCACAAGCGCGCCGGAACGCAGATCCCGGACAACAAGTACATGGACGGGGACGTCATCGACAGCATCCCGTATTCGGCGGTCGCCGCCGGATTCGCGGTGCCCACGCCCCTGCACAGCATGTACTCCCTCAACAAGGCGTTCTGCGGAGGGACGGCCATAACCTCTGTGACGTACGCGATCTTCAGCGATTCGTCGAGCGATGCGGAGATAACCTTCCTGATGAACAGCGGGATATACTGGATATCCTACAGCATCAACGACGACGCCGGGAACAAGGTTCCGGCGACCACATCCTGCAGGGTGGGAGGCTACTTCACCGTGGTGCCCTTCCTGAGCACCTACACGAAGACTGGGTACACGTTCGAAGGCTACAGGATCCTCGGGATCGACGGCCTGTTCATGCCCAACTACCAGTACCAGCTGACAGATGAGATGGCGGCTGCGGCCGACATGTGCTACCTGACCATGGAAGGGTCCTGGAAGCCGGTGGAGTACACCGTCAGGTTCAGCCTCGGCGAGGATTACACCGGAGAGGCCCCTGCGGACCTGACCGGCGTCATCGTGGACAGCGACGAGCACGGCGTCAAGCTCCCGGCCGTATCGGCCCCGACCGGCCACAAGGTCGGCTACTGGTACTGGACCGGGATCTCAGGCTCGGTCGGCGACGAGCATTACGTCTCCGACTTCAGGCTCACCAAGCAGATGATCGACAGCTTCGCATCGGACAGGGTGCTGATCCTCTCCGTAAGCTGGGTCTCCAAGACCTACACCGTCTCCGTCGACACTACAGGCATGAGCGAGACCCAGGCCAACGCCGTGAAGGCGAACTACCCCGACATGGAGGCCGTGTACGGCCAGCCTGGAACATCCATCTGGAGCATCGGGGACTATACCCTCAACATCCACACCAGGTTCGGCGGCTGGACCGCCGGCGGCCAGACCATAGCCAGCGGCGCCGCGTTCACCGTGGGCGCGGAGCTCGCGGCCGTGGGCGACGCCAACAGCGACGTCATCGCGTTCTCCATGATCTGGAACGAGATCTCCTTCGCCCTGAGCTACAACCTCTCGGGCGGAATGGTGATCGGCACCATGCCCAACACCTCCTACTACGCCTACGGGGACCCGATAACCCTGTGGGCCCCGGGCGAGTCCGAGATCGTGAGGGCAGGATACACCTTCGGCGGATGGTCGTACTACGAGGGCGGCGCCCCCTGGACCGGGACGACCCTCGACGACTCCCTTGCCGTCGCAGGGCACGGGAACGACGGGAAGATCGTGATGTACGCTGTCTGGGACAGGCAGACGTACGGCATAGAGTACGACCTGAACAACGGTACTGCGGGCAGCAGCACCCCCAGGACCGCGGAGTACGCCTCCGAGGTCCACATAGACGCTCCGTCCAGGAGCGGGTACGTGTTCGCCGGATGGACCTCGTCCGACCTCTCCGTGCACGCTCAGTACAAGACCGAGTCCGGGTTCCGCGGATGGTCCGGCGGCGCGGTCGCAGCGACCGTGTTCCTCAACCTCACCGACGATCCCGGGAAGACGGTCAAGCTGACGGCCACATGGTCCCGCGCCACCTATGCGATCACCGTCGACTGGAACGGCGGAGAGGGCACCTACACGCTGAGGCAGACCATGATCTCCCTCGGCCAGACCCTCACCCTGCCGGTCGCTTCCGATTCCTCCAGGGTCGGGTACGCCTTCGCAGGCTGGGTCCTGAACGTCGGCGACACCGCCGTCCTGAGGGACGGAACGGCGTTCACCCGCGAGATGGCGCCCTCTTCGGGGGACAAGTTCGTCCTCTACGCCTCCTGGACCCCGGCGAGCTACACCATCGAGTACAGGGACAGGGACACCCAGAGCTACAGGTCCATCACCGCCCAGTACGACGAGCCGACCATGCTGGTCCCCGGGACCAGGAGCGGTTACGAGTTCGCCGGATGGTCCATAACCGGCGCCGGGTCCTCCGCTGTGCCCATGGTCAGCACGGACGGGTCCAGCTGGAACAGGATCGGCGACCTGTCGCTCGCCTACGGCACGTACTTCAAGAACCTGTCCGTGTCCGGCGGCGAGACGGTCAGGTTCGATGCCGTCTGGACCCCGATCAGCTACACGATCGTCTACGACGCCAACGGGGGAACGGCCGACCCGCCTGTGGACAGCAGCGTCTACACTGTGGGCGACCAGATATCCCTGGCCGACAGTTCCGTTCTCGGAAAGATGGGCAACAAGTCGGCGGTCGGCTGGTCCCTGGAGCGCGGCGACAGCAACTCCGCCATATCGGTGACGAAGTTCACCGAGGGGCTGGCGTCCAATGCGGATGCAGGAGGGATAATCACCTTCTACGCCGTATGGAAGGCCGGCCAGTGCAGAGTGAGCCTGGACCTGTCCGGGGTCTCCGTCTCCGGCGCCCCCTCCGACTGGACGGTCGCTGACGGAGTCTACACCAAGACGGTCGACGGCTCATCGGACCTGAAGGAGATACTTTCCGACTGGGACGGGGCATCCCTGTCCAAGGACGGGTACCACTTCGAGGGCTGGAACCGCACCAGCGGCACGGTGAACTCGGACATAGTGATATCCCCGGAGTTCGAGAAGGTCGACCAGAGCCTGATCTGGGTGCTGGCCGGCGTGCTGGCAGTGTTCGTGTGCGCGGCGGTAATCGTCGCGAGGATGAGGTCCTGAGGTGTGATGCAGATGCAGAACCATATGTCAGCAGCATGGAAGCGCGCGGCCGTTGCGGCCGCGGTCGTCATCGCATCGGCGGCCTTGGTCCTGGCGCTCTTCCCGGCGGAGGGATCGGAGGCGGCCGCCGTAGGCGGGCTGTCAGTCGATGTCTACGACCAGGACTCGGAGGACTATGGGTCCCTCGCCTACATGAACGAGAAGCTGCCAAGGTCGCTGGAGCCCGAGGAGTGGACGTTATCCGATCAGGGGTTCTGGTACGGCCTGTCATCCGGTTCCTCGGCGGGCAGCATCCTCACCTACTCTGAGACCGGCGCATCCCTGTCGGACATCAGGGGGGACATACGCGCCCGCCTGGGTCTCGGAAGCTCCGACGGGTTCGCGATCCTCCAGGTAATGTTCACATCGTCGTACGGAGCATCCGCGACAGTAGCCGTCGAGAAGGACGGGGTGCAGACGGAGATCTCAGGCAGTGACCGTGCCTCCGTGACCGTCGGCGGGGGGATACCCCTGTCTACTGCCATGCAGCATGCATGCATATTCACGGTCGGTTCATCGGAGAGCTGCGATATCCGCACAGGCTCGGTCTCCGGCACCTATTCCGCAGAAGTGGAGTCCGGAGGATATTCGATCTCGGCCCAGACATTCTTCGCGAGGGACTTCGTCAAAGTATCGGGGACCGTCGCCGATGCCTCCGGGAGCGCGATCGAAGGCGCATCCGTTTCCTACGCATCGGCCGGGGGAAGGACCGATACCGGCACCGTCAGCACAGCATCGGACGGATCCTTCTCGTTCAGAGTGCCGAAGGGATCGACGGTATCTCTGACCTCAGTGTCCTGCAGCGGGTACACGTTCCCATACATCCCGCAGCCCGGCACGGCGATCTCGGACACTGCGCTTCCCGAGGTGCGCGCTTCCGAGAAGACCCTCTGGGTCACTGTCTCGGATGCAGGGGGCGTTCCGGCGGCAGGCGTGGAAATCAATGCCGTATGGCTCATACAGAACGCGTCCTCCGACGACCCGTCGATGTACAACAAGTCGGCCGTATCCGGCATGTGCTCTGTGATATCCGCCACCGACAGCTCCGGCAGGGCCGGGATATCGTACACCGTCCCGAAGGGGGATACGGTGTACCTTTATGTCCGCGCCGTGAGCGGAAGCATCTATACTTTCCAGGCCAACGACGGCGACGGAGGGATCCTCGACGGCCTTCCGAAGACTGAGGGCAGCCCGTTCCCGTCGAGCCTTCTCGAGGGGAACGTTCTGTGGTCGCCTTCGTCCTCCGCAGAGATTGCCCTGACCGCCGTTGAGTCGTCTGTATCCGTCTCCGCGGAATCTTCCAATGGACGCCCTCTCAGGGATGCGACGGTATCGGCTGTCTGGTACTATCAGACGGGGAGCGGCAGCCCGTATGCGATAACCGATGATCCATCAACCATATCGACTGCCATCGCCGCCGGCCATGCCGCCGCTGTCGGGCCGACCGGCGCCGGCGGCCTGACCTCGGTGGTCTACAAGGTCCCGAGCGGCCTGCCGTCAGGATGCGCAGCATACCTCGTCATCTCGTTCGCCGGGTTCACGGCCGGGTCCCCCAGGGACGTGTACTCGTTCTCGGTCGCCGACATAAAAGCTGCTGACTCCTCGCCGTCCGGCATACCCGACCTGGCCTCCGGGAAGAACGGCACCGCCGTCCTCTCCGGGACCTTCACAGGGGTCGCATTGGCATCGGATGATGCGGCATACAAATGCTCCGGCACCCTCGCCGGCACCATGCCGCAGGGAGCATCCGCAGCCGTATCGTACGGGGCATCGCAGTCCAGCATGGCGGACCTCATCGTTCCGGCGTCCGACGGCACCTTCTCCTTCTATGTGAAGGCCGGAACGTCGGCGACCGTCACCTGGGCAACCGTCGATGGGTATGCTTTCAGCAACGACCGTTTCACGACGGCTGCCGCCTTCGCGGACTTCACGTATTCCTCAGAGGTGTCCGCGGTCCCCTCGTCCTTCGAGAGGGCGGTCCCCTCAGCCATCGGAGCGTACACGGTCTCGGGGCTCCCGTCCGGAGCAGAGGCCCTGTTCGCTTACACTGTCTCAGGCGCCGGCCACAGGGCTTCCTTCACCTCCGACGGCGGCAGCCTGCGGTTCAGCATCCTGGGATGGGAGGGCGATGCGGTGACCGGCCTGTCCGTCTCCTCCGAAGGGTACTATATGTCGGCCTCGGGGGCGGATTACACTGCGCATGCGATAGTGAAGAAGCAGATCGTGACCTACGCCTCACAAGGCGGTGCCCTGACGAGGAACAACACCGTACCGAACATCTCGCTGACCGTCTACTGCGACGGAACCCAGTATGCCAAGGTCAGCACCGGGTCGGACGGCAGGGCCACCGCCAGCCTGCCCCTGACCGCCGGCCTGAAGTACGTCTACGGGGATTACACGGTAACGGACCGGGTGTCCGAGGCCTCCGACCCGTTCGACGGGTTCCTTTCCGTGAATCTGTACGGGCTGGTGGATACCGAGACGAGCGTGGTCGTGCATGCCAGGTTCATGGCGGTGACGGCCGCAACCGAAGACCAGGCCCCGACATCCGTGGACCTGATTCCGGTGCAGGAGATAAGCGCGAAGACCGGGTCGGAGATACGCCTTGAGGCCCCCGACATGACCGGCTTCAGGTTCAGCGGCTGGATGCTGGACGGCAGCCTGGTCGGGACGGATGCGGTATGCACCCTGCCTGTGACCGCCGACATGGACGGCAAGGCCGTCGTGGCCGCGTACAGCGCAGAGCCTGAGGACAGCGGCAGCGGGATAGACCCGGCGGCCCTTGCGTCGGGATGCTGGGAGTAGTGATCGCGGTGCTGGCACTTGCTTTCGTGCTCCTCCAGACCAGGAGGGTATGATCATGACGGCTGCAGACCGCGCAACGGAGGCGGAGATATGCTGAAGATACTTGGAACGAGCAGGGTAGACGACTTCAACAGGGTCGTCCTCGAGAACGGCGTGATGGATGCATTGGACATAACTCCGGGAGACAGCGTCCTGCTGTACCGGAGGGAGAACGAGAGCGGAGTGGGCTTATACAAATCGGAGGGGGCGGTCACCACAGACGAGCGCGACTGCCCGAGAAGGAACCATCTCAACGGCCTCCCTGTTGCCTTCAGGGCGGCGTTAGCCGTCTGCCTGGTCCTCGCCACCGCGGCCACAGCGTTCGCGGCGGCTGCCTTCTCAGACCTGTCCGATCCCCTGTTCATAGCCGCTGTGATCATGTGGGCCGTGACGGCCGCGCTGACCGTGTCCGCCATATCGCTGTCCAAGACGGTGGACAGGTACTATGAGTCCCAGGGATTCGCGACCGCCGGCAACCCGTACGTCAGGGACCGCCAGGTCGGCTTCTCGAAGCTCACCGGCGACGGGTACATCTACAGCGGGGAGATCTACATCAACAGCCTGTTCGGCTCCAACCCCTTCGAGGTGGAGGTCAATCTGAGCCTGAAAGACGGCCGCACCCTGCCTATCCTCACGGTCTGCTCCAAGTCCGTCCCGGGGTACAGCGTCTACAAGTTCAGGTTCAAGGAGACCTCGCTGTGCGACGGGAGGTTCGATGTTACTATCTCTTATCAGTTCAGCGGGAAGAAGGCGGTCCTCGACGCCAAGTTCGATCTCATCATCGACGACAGCGGGAAGACGGTCATCTCCGACGGGCCTATCGACGCTGAAATGATATTCGATCCGCAGGATGTGCCCGCCTCAGAGGAGGTCCGGACCGAGGAGAGCGGAGCATGAGCGCTGACGTGAAGGAAGCGATCTCCAACAACCTCCTGCTCTACGGGCCCCCGGGCACAGGCAAGACGTACAACGTCGTCAACTACGCCGTGGCCATCATCGAAGGCAGGCCCCTGAAGGACGTCATCGCCGGCGGCTACGACCTGGCACTGAGGAAGTACGACCGGTACACGAAGATCAGGAGGATCGACTTCATGACCTTCCACCAGTCCCTCAGCTACGACGACTTCATCGAGGGGATTAGGCCTGAGGTCCGCGACGACGGGTCGCTCATCTACTCGCCGGTCCCCGGAGTGTTCTATTCCTTCTGCCACGATTCCAAGAAACCGGTGCATGTCGGGGACGGCGTGCCCAAGGACCTGCTGTCCGCCGATCCGGACGCCGCTGTATGGGCGGTGTCCCCAGGAGGGTTCGGCGCCAATCCGGCCAGGGAGAAGGCACTCTCGGACGGCAGCCTTCCGGCCGGATGCCTTCCGGAAGGGATAAGGCCGGGGGGACATCGTCATCTCCATGTTCTCTCGCGGCTCGTCCGATGCAGTGGGGATCGTGAAGGATGTAGCCGGCACCGCTGCCTCCGTCGAATGGGCGATCGTGAGGGAGCAGGGCCCGCTGTGCGGCATCGAATCCGATGCACCGGCCCGGCTGAGCTGCACTGCCTCGGATTTCCTCGCCTCCATGGAGAAGGAGTACCCGGTCTTCGAGGACACGGGGAACTGCGTCTTCATCATCGACGAGATAAACAGAGGCAACATCTCGAGGATCTTCGGAGAGCTGATCACCCTGCTCGAATCCTCGAGGAGGCAGGGCATGCCCGAGTGCCTCGAGGTCTTCCTCCCCCAGCTGAAGGTCAAGTTCTCAGTTCCGCAGAAGGTGTACGTGCTCGGAACCATGAACACCGCGGACAGGTCCCTGACCGCGCTCGACACCGCTCTCAGGAGGAGGTTCCAGTTCGTCGAGATGATGCCGGACCCGGACGTGCTAAAGGGCATGAGGATCATGGACGTGGACCTCTCCCGGCTGCTGAGGACCATCAACAAGCGCATCGAGGCCCTGTACGACAGGGAGCATACGCTGGGTCATGCTTATTTCATACACATCAGGAACATGGATGACCTGGCCAAGGTGTTTACCAAGAACATCATCCCCCTCCTGCAGGAGTACTTCTTCGACGATTACGAGAAGATGTGCTGGGTCCTCGGCCATGCGGCGGACCCGAGAAAATGCGATTTCATAAAGCCCAGGAAGCGCACTAGCTTCCAGATGATGTTCAACCTCCCGGACGTCTATGATATCGTCTCGAACCCAAGCGTCTACCGCGACCCCGAGTCATACATAGCCATCTACCGCGGAGAAGACGACAGCTGACTCCGACGGACACTGAATCAATCCAACAATCGGCGGTCTGCGAATAAGATTAATGAGCCGGACCGATACCCTCTGCAGAGGCCATCAATGGAACCTATCGGCGAGGATCAGGCGTTCGTATACGTGGAGGGCAGGAAGCTCAGAAGGGGCTACACGACCGGGACATCGGCCGCTGCGGCGGCGGGCGCTGCCGCACGCCTCCTCCTCACGGGTGACGCCCCGCCCTACATGCGCATATCGACGCCGAAGGGCATAGACGTGACCGTCGAAGTAGTATCGGCGGAGACGGCCCCGGGCTGCGCGCGTGCATCCGTCCGCAAGGACGGGGGCGATGACGCCGACGACACCAACGGGGCGGAGATCTGCGCCGAGTCTCCCGCATCCCGGAGGGTTTCGAGGTCGACGGTGGAAAGGGGGTCGGGCGTGTCACCCGCAGGGGGCTTGACCAGCCCGAGGGGAACGCGGCCATCAATCATGTGCCGAGGCAGATGATCGAGGATGCGCTCAGGAAGGCCGCGGCCGATGCCGGCTACAGCGGCGGGCTGAGGGCGGTCATAAACGTGCCGGAAGGGGAGGCCATAGCGAAGAAGACGTTCAACCCCCGCCTGGGCATCGTCGGGGGCATATCGATCCTGGGGACGTCCGGGATCGTGGAGCCCATGAGCGAGACCGCGCTCCTCGGGTCCATAAAGGCGGAGATGAAGGTCTTCATGGCCCAGGGCAGGAAGTACCTGCTGACGGTGCCGGGGAACTACGGCAAGGACTTCGCCAAGGCGTACCCCGGCCTGGAAGGGGATATGCCGGTCGAATGCAGCAATTTCATAGGGGACTTCCTGGACATGGCCGTCGAGATGGGCGCGGAGGGGGTCCTCCTCGTGGGCAACCTGGGAAAACTGGTGAAGGTCGCCGGCGGCATCATGAACACCCATTCCCGGAACGCGGACGCCAGGATGGAGATCCTCGCGTCCAACGCGGTCATGGCCGGCGCGGACGCGGAGACGGCGAAGCGCATCATGGGATGCATCTCGACCGACGACGCCCTGGAGGCGCTCGCGGAGAAGGGCCTTATCAAGCCCACTATGGACATCATGATCCCCAAGATCGAGTTCCACATGCAGCACCGCGTCAGGGGATCAATCGCGACGGCGGCCGTCGTGTTCTCCTCCGAGTTCGGCATACTCGGGGAGACCCCGTCCGCGAAGGAGCTCCTGGCCAAAGTGGAGGCGAAGGAATGAAGGCGAGCATAATAGCGTTCAGCACCAAAGGCTGCGATACCGCGAAGAAGGTGGCGGCGGCGTTCCCCGAAGGACCGCCGAAGTGCATGCGAAGACGTCCATGGACACCCTGGGGGTCCCCAGGGTCGAATGCAGCATGCGCAGGTGGACGGAGCAGGCGTTCGCGGAGAACGACGTCCTCGTCTTCGTGGGGGCGATCGGCATCGCCGTCAGGGAGATCGCCCCGTTCGTGAAGAGGAAGGACCTAGACCCGGCGGTCATCGGGATCGATGAGCTGGGTCATTACTGCGTGCCCCTCCTGTCGGGCCACATCGGGGGCGCCAACGGGTACGCGTTGGAGATCTCTCGGAAGATCGGAGCCGTGCCGGTCGTGACCACTGCCACCGACATCAACGGGAAGATATCCATCGACGCCTGGGCGGTCTCCAACGGCCTGGCGGTCCAGAACCTCGGCGCCATCAAGGACGTCTCGTCCGCGGTGCTCTCCGGCTCCCCGGTCGGCCTGGTATCGGACATCCCCGTCGGCGGGGCGGTCCCTCCGGAGCTCTCCGGCGGGAAGGATGCGCCCGTGGGCGTGTACATCGGCTACGACACGTCCGCGAAGCCCTTCCCGGCCACGCTGAGGCTGGTCCCGAGGACCTGCGCCGTTGGCATCGGCTGCCGCCGGGGGACGCCGGAGGAGGCGATCGCCGCCGCGGTCTCCGAGGCTTTCGCGAAGATTGGGCTCCCGCCGGAGTCCGCCTGCGGGTTCGCCACCATCGATCTGAAGAAGGACGAGGAGGGCCTGATATCCCTGGCCGCCAGGAGGGGGCTCCCCCTGGTCTGCTACACCGCGGAGGAGCTGAAGGAGGTCCCGGGGGAGTTCTCGTCCTCCGGGTTCGTCAGATCGGTCATCGGGGTGGACTGCGTCTGCGAGAGGTCGGCGGTTAGGCTCGCCGGAGGCGGGAAGCTCCTCCTGCGGAAGCAGGCGGGCAACGGGGTCACCGTCGCCGTTGCCGAAAAGGAGATCTCCCCGTCCTTCGGGAAGCGCCGACAGGGGCCGCAGAATCAATCCAACCCAGCATTCCGCGCGTTATCCTATTAACGGGATAGCCCATATGCCGGGGCATGGCAAAGGCACTGGTCTTCGCAGGCACCACCGAGGGCGGGGACATAGCAGAGGTTCTGGCCGCAGCGGGCGTGAAGGTGCATGCCTGCGTGGCCACCGAATACGGCAGGACATCCGTCCGGAAGGCGGAGGGGATCGAAGTCTCCGCGCACCCTCTGGCACATGATGAGATGCTCGCTCTGATGAAGGAGTACCCCGTGGTGGTGGATGCCACCCACCCGTATGCCTCGAGGATATCCGCGCATGTGAAGGAGGCCTGCGCGGAGGCGGGCGCCGACTACATAAGGCTGGTCCGCCCCGGGTCCGATACCGGGGACGCCGTCATCGTGGGGTCGGTGAAGGAGGCCGCCGAGTACCTGAAGGATAAGGAGGGAAACATCCTCGCCACGACCGGTTCCAAGGAGCTTGCCGAGTACACGGCCATACCCGATTACCGGAACAGGGTGTTCGCCCGCGTCCTCTCGCTCCCCAAGGTGGCCGAGGAGTGCGCGGCCCTGGGGTTCGAGGGGAAGAACATCTTCCTGATGCAGGGCCCGTTCTGCGAGGAGCTCGACTACGGTATGCTACTGCAGACCGGGGCCAAATGGCTGGTGACCAAGGACTCCGGCGCCCCCGGCGGCTTCGGCGAGAAGATGCGCGCCGCCTCCCGCGCGGGGGCCAGGGTCGTCCTCGTCGGCAGGCCCCCGGAGCAGCCGGGGCAGGGCTTCGCGGAGACCGTCCGCATCCTGGAGGAGAAGCTCGGAGTCACGCTGCGGATGCCCAAGCGCCGCATCGCCGTCGTCGGCATCGGCGTGGGCCCCGGGACCGGCCTGACCTCCGCCGCGGCCGAGGCCGTCCGCTCCAGCGACCTCGTCGTCGGGGCCGGGCGCATGCTGGCCATACCGGAGGCCGAAGGCAAGCCGAAGCTCGAGGAATACGCCGCCCCGAAGATACTGGCATATCTGAAGGACCATCCCGAGTACAGGAAGACGGCCCTGCTGTGCTCCGGGGACGTCGGGTTCTACAGCGCCGCCCGGCAGATGATCGAGCAGGCGGACCCGGAGGAGTTCGAGACCGAGGCCCACTGCGGCATCTCGTCCGTGCAGTACATGTGCGCCCGCGCGGGCATCCCGTGGCAGGACGTGAACCTGGTCAGCGCCCACGGCAGGGACGCGAACGCGGCCGGAGAGGTCAGGACCCATGCCGTCTCCTTCCTGATACTGAACGGCGCCGAGGGGACCAGGGAGGTCTGCAGGCAGCTGATCGATTACGGGCTGGAGCACGTATCGGTCGATGTCGGCTGCGACCTCGGATACCCGGAGGAGATGTTCGTGAGCGGCCGTCCCGCCGACATCATGAAAGCTGAGCTGGGGAGCCTGTGCTGCGCGCTGGTGTTCAATCCCAAGCCCGACACCAGGGACCCTATCGGCCTCCCCGATTCGGAGTTCACCAGGGGCGACGCCCCCATGACCAAATCCGAGGTCAGGGCGCTGTCCGTGGCCAAGCTGAGGCTGTCTCCGGATTCCGTCGTCTACGATGTGGGGGCGGGCACCGGCTCCGTATCGGTCGAGATGGCCCTGGCGGCCTACCGCGGCAGGGTCTATGCGGTGGAGAAGGAGGAAGCGGCGGCGGAGCTCATCGATGCCAACCGGAAGAAGCTGGGAGCGCCCAACGTCGAGATCGTCGAAGGGTTCGCCCCCGAGGCCCTGGAAGGCCTCCCGGCCCCCACCCACGCGTTCATCGGCGGGTCGTCCGGGAACCTGAAGGAGATCGTCTCCTGCATCCTGGCCAAGAACCCGTCCTGCCGGATCGCGGTCAATGCCGTCACCCTCGAGACCCTCTCCGAGATCCTGGAGATACCCAAGGCATGCGCGGCCGACCAGGAGGAGATAGTCTGCATCAACGCCGCGGGCTCTAGGCACCTCGGCCGCTATAACCTCATGACAGCTCAGAACCCCGTGTACATCGCGGTCTTCAGGGGGCGCGCGAACTGAGCGTCCGTCCCCGCGTGATGATCGCCGCCCCCTCGTCCGGGAGCGGGAAGACCACCGCCGTCTGCGGGATCCTGCAGGCGCTGGTCAACCGGAAGATGAAGGTCTCGTCGTTCAAGTGCGGGCCCGATTACATCGACCCGATGTTCCATGAGAAGGTCATCGGGACCAAGTCCAGGAACCTCGACAGCTTCTTCACCGATGACGGGACGCTCCGCTACCTGTTCGTGCGCGGGTCCGAAGGGACGGACATCTCTGTCATCGAGGCGGTCATGGGGTTCTACGACGGCAGGTCGACGGACTCCGTGATCGGCTCGTCCTACGAGATATCCGAGAAGACCCAGACCCCGGTGGTCCTGCTGGTCAACGGCCGCGGGGCGGCAATCTCCATCGCCGCCGTGGTCAAAGGGTTCAAGGAATTCAGGAGCAACCTCATCAAAGGATGCATACTGAACAACGTCAGCGCCCAGACCTACGCCGCGCTGAAGCCGGTCATCGAGAAGGAGGCTGGAGTGGAGGTCATCGGGTACATACCCAGATTGAAAGATATGGTGCTCAGCAGCCGGCACCTGGGCCTGGTCCTCCCGGACGAGGTGGAGGAGCTCAGGGACGGCCTGAACAGGCTGGCCGCTATCCTCGAGGAGTCCCTGGACATCGGGAGGATCATCGAGATCGCCGGGACCGCGCCGGAGATCGACGGCGAAGCCCCCGCCCACGGGAAGCTGGACAGGCCGGTGAGGATCGGCCTGGCCTCCGACGAGGCGTTCTGCTTCACCTATGCCGACAACATCCTGCTCCTGCAGGAGTGCGGGGCCGAGATCGTCCCCTTCTCGCCCATGAGGGACGCCCGCATCCCGGACGGGGCGGAGGGCATAATCCTCTCCGGAGGGTATCCGGAGCTGCACGGCGCCGAGCTCAGCGGCAACACCTCCATGCTGGAGGACATGCGCAGGAAGATCGGAGCCGGGATGCCGGTCCTCGCCGAGTGCGGCGGCTTCATGTACCTCCACGAGAGGATGGAGGACGCGACGGGAAGGTGTGGCCGATGGCCGGCATCGTGAAGGGCGAGGTGAGGAACACGGGGCATCTGAAGAGGTTCGGCTACGTCACCCTCACATCGGACGATCCGGACTCCATCATCGCCGGCGGGGTCAAAGGCCATGAGTTCCATTACTGGGACAGTTCCAACTGCGGCAGCTCGTGGAAGGGCGTGAAAACGTCCGGCAAGGTCTACGACTGCGGCCATGAGGAGGGGAACATATCGGTCGGGTTCCCCCATCTCTATTATTATTCCAATCCCGAGGTCCCCTACCGCTTCCTGAGAAGATGCGAGGCGTGGGGGTCCGTGAAGAAGGCCCGGCCGGACGAACGGCGTATAGAAGAAGACAGCGGGAGAGGGGCCTGAGCCCCTTTCTTCCGTTCAGATGTCGACATCGCCCATCAGCGATTTGCTGAGCAGGGCGACGGCGAAGCAGACGGCGATCCCGACCAGGAAGATCAGGAGCTGGGCGTTGTCCCTCTTCTCATGCCTGAACGCCTCCGGGATCATGTCGCACATGGTCACGAAGCGAAGATGCCGACGGAGAAGCACAGCGCGATGCCGGCGGTATCGAGCCCGCCGGTATCCATGGCGAAGTACGACGCGACGGCCGCCAGCGGGGATATGGCGCTGAAAACGACGAGGTAGGCCCAGGCGCGGCCGTGGCCGTGGGACATGAGCATGGTGGAGGACAGGGAGAACACCACCACGGACTTGTGGAGGCACAGGGCGATGAGCACCATGATGCCGACATCCTCGCCGGCGATGAACGCCGCCGCCAGGGCAAGGCCGTCGAAGAAGGAGTGGATCGCGAGGCCGATGAAGGCCGAGAGCGATGTGATGTCATGCTCGGTCTCCTCGCAGGCATCCTCCTTCATCAGGTATTTCTTCACCAGGAAGTCCGCCGCGAACAGCAGGAGGAACCCGCAGAGCATGGCGATGGCCATGGTGTCCTCGGAGACGCCGTTGTCCCAGCTCCTCTCGAGGGCTTCCGGGAGCAGCATGAGGAACAGCACTCCGACCATCACGCCCGCGCTGAATGTTATCAAGCGGTGCAGGTCCCTGTGCTTCTCCCTTCCGATTATGAAAGGGATCCTCGCGGCCGCCAGGGTGATCGCGAATATGACCAATGCGAACACGATGATCGCAGTGTCGTTGTCCATGTTCCGCCCATTCTCCGATTTTATTATTAAAAGATGATTGGCTTATTATTAACAATCGCTTCCGTGAAGTATCTTTCTTATTAACTGCATTGCAACCTCTTAATAACTTACATCTGCGTAGCGCAGCCATGGCGATCGTGAGCGTCTCCCTCAGCGAGGAGAACATTGCTGAATTGGACAAGATACAGGATACATTCGGATTCAGCGGGCGTTCGGAAGCGGTCCGCGCGGCCATCGCCTCCGAGATAGAGAAGATGGACGACATGGAGAACCTGGAAGGCCTGACGGAGGGCGTCCTCATCACCATCCGCCGCGACCATTCGGACCCGTGGATGAGCATAATCCAGGCGAAGCACCAGGACGCTATCAAGACGCAGCTCCACTCCCACCTGAAGAATAAGAAATGCCTCGAGGTGATGGTGATCTCCTGCGACGCCGAGGACCTCAAGGAGATGCTCCGGGAGATAGAGCGCACAGGGAAGGCGGACTACGTCAGATTCGTGAGCGGGTGACCCTCCGAGAACATAGCCAGATGTCAATTTTTCACAAGCGATGGCTTCCCGTCCGCGCGGCCGTCGCGCTCCGTCCGGCACATGCTCGGAGAATCTATTAAATATCGACTTTCCGATAGAGTTGGCGGATGGATTCAAATGCACTCGGGAAATGCATTAGCGGACAGCGTCAGCGCTGTTTTTTCGAAGATAGCCGGCAAGCTTAAGACTCTGGGGCGGCGCATCAGGCTCTCCGTCGAGAACGAGGACGAGGAGCTCGAGCCCAGGGACTTCAGCTCTCAGCGCACGGCCCGCATATCGTCTCCTTCGGCCCGCGGGCTCGGAGCAGGCTATGAGGGGAAGGACGGGAACGGCTCGCCCGTCTACATCAGGAAGCAGTCCGAGGACGCGGACTTCGGCGGAACACCGGAGTACACGCCCGTGTACAGGCCGGTCTACGACGACCAGATGAAGGGCTTCGAGACCACCGAGGCCCCCGCCGCCGAGACCGATGAGGACATGCCCTTTATGTTCCAGAGGAAGAGGCCCGAGTACAAGCGCGTCGATTATACCAAGACCGAGGTCATCACAGGCGAGCCGATCAACCAGTACAGCGATGATGCTGTCCCCGACGGTCTCATGGACATAGGGAAGACCGCGCCCGCCGAGGCAGCCCCTGCAGCGGAGGTCCCGGAGGTCCCTGTCGCTGCCGTTGTTTCCGATCTGACCGAGGAAGCGCCCGCTGCCGAGGTTTCCGCAGAGGTTCCCGAGGCCCCTGTCGCCGTCATCGAGGAGGTGCCTGCAGAGCCTGAGGCGGCTCCCGTCACAGAGATTCCCGAGGTTCCAGCGGCTGTCAGTGTCTCCGACCTGACCGAGGAGGCCCCCGCCGTTCCTGCGGCAGCAGCATCGGAAGCTCCTGCCGAGGCTGCCGCTGTTCCCGAGGCGGAGGTCCCTGAGATTGCTGAGGTATCCGTTCCCGCCGAGCCTGCAGCGGAGGTCCCCGAGGCACCTGCAGAGGACTCTGCCGAGCCCGAGATCAGCACTGACGACATCATGTTCCAGCTGGCCATCGCAAGCACCGACGCAGAGGCCCTCCATGCCGCGATCGAAGAGGCAAGCGCCTTCGTCCGCCCCGAGGCCATCGCGGCCGAGCAGTCTGAGTACGAGGAGAGCAGCGTAGACGCGGCCCTCCTCAGCGAGGCCGCTGAGGCGGTTCCCGCAGCAGAGGTCCCCGCCGCCGCTGAGGCGCCTTCCGAGCCGGAGCAGCCCGCACATCCGTACAGGATCCCGGAGACCGGCATGCTGGCACTTCCTGCCGCGGTCTCCGTCGAGGCCCTCGGTGCGCCTGCAGCCTCCGCGCCTGCCATCGCCGCGGCGGCCGAGGTGCCTGTCCTGCCCGCTCCTTCCGCATCCGCGCCGGTCACCAGCACCGTGGTGGCCGTTCCCAGGCTGCCCAAGAAGACCCTCGAGGAGCTCGAGGCGGAGGCGTCCGAGCGCCAGCCCTTCCCGGAGCCGTCCTCCGAAGGCATCGCGGCCGGAGAGGACATAGACTACATCGTCCCCTCCTCGCCGCTCAATGTCGCCGAGACCAGGATGACCGGCACCGTGTCCGGCGTCAGGACCAGGACCGTCACCGAGATCGTCGACCTCGACCGCGACCTGCTGTTCACGGCCAGGGGCGACATGCTCAGCGACGAGATCCTCTCCATGGACTGCACCTCCGACGATGACTCGGAGCTCCCCGAGGACGGCCTCGAGGGCTATGACCGCAGGTTCAAGATCAGGATGAAGCCCCAGCCCAGGGAGGCTCCCCGCGCCGCAGTCCAGGTCCCCCCGGTCCTGATGAAGATGGGGTACGTCCCCTACCGCTTCACCGGCGACCTGAGGTCCCTGAGGCACTGAACCTGCCGGGCCTCCCCGGCCCGGAAACATCTTCCGCTGTTTCTTTTCCGTCATTCCGCGCGCGCGGACTCGTGCGTTTTATAAGCCCAATCCAGATATCTCTTCCCCATGGAACTGCTTCCGATCCTTCTGATGCTGGTAGTGCTCTTCTTCTTGGCACGCATCGGAAACCGTGTCGTTGAGCACTTCGGCATCCCCGGCCTTATCGGGGAGATAATCGTCGGCATAATCATCGCCAACCTGACATTCGGGGACTGGTCGCTGCTCGAGGACGGCCTGGAACTGATCATGCCGGAGCCCGGGGAGGACTCCACGAACACCAATTATTCCGTGCTCTATGCTCTGAGCGAGCTCGGCGTCATCTTCCTGCTGTTCTCGGTAGGCCTGGAGACCAAGGTCAACGACCTGCTGAAAGTGGGCAAGAGCGCCATGTACGTCGCGGTGCTGGGTGTCATCGTCCCGTTCATCCTCGGATACGCCTACATCGAGCTCAACGACGGGAACTTCCACCATGCGATGTTCCTCGCCGCCGCCATGGTCGCCACCTCCGTGGGCATCACCGCCCGCGTCATCAAGGAGATGGGGATGATGAACAAGCTCGAATCGAGGATCATCATCGGCGCCGCCGTCATCGATGATGTTCTCGGCATGATCGTCCTCGCGATCGTCAAAGGGGTCGCAGGGACCGACGGGGGCATATCCGTCGGAGCAGTGGCCGAGGTCATAATCGTGGCCGCGGTGTTCGTCCTCGTGGCCATCGCCTTCGCCAAGTACGCCATGCCGAAGATAGTGGACAAGGCGGCCGGCTACGCGAGGAGGAAGGAGAAGACCCAGGGAGTCGATGTGTTCGCCATCGCCATCCTCGTCTGCCTGTTCATGGCCTGGCTGGCGGAGTCCATCGGCCTGGCGGCCATCATCGGGTCCTTCCTCGCCGGCATGCTGTTCGCCGATTACGCCGAGAAATGGAACCTCAGCCACAAGGTGGACGTGCTGACCACCTTCATGATCTCGTTCTTCTTCCTCCACGTCGGGATGCAGGTCAACATCAGCGACTTGAAGGACACCGAGGTCATCATCGAGGCGGTGGTGGTCATAATACTCGCGGTGATCGGCAAGTACGTCGGCTGCGGGCTCGGCGCCAAGGCCGCGGACAGGAGCCTGTCCAAGAGCTCTGTCAACATCGTCGGCGTGGGCATGATCCCCAGGGGAGAGGTGGGCATAATCGTCGCCTCCATCGGCCTGAACACCATCGTGGACGGCGCGCCTGCGCTTTCCAACTCCCTGTACACGGTCATCGTGCTGATGGCGGTCGCCACCACCATAATCGCGCCTCCGATCCTCTCGAAGCTGTACGCGAAGAAGTACCCGCCCGAGGCCATGGAGCTGGAGACGGACAACAACTGCCCCATCTGATGAAGGGGCGCCGGGCCTAACGGCCCGGAACATTTTTATTTTCTTTTTCAGCCGCAAGGAATAGGTTCCGGCGGAACAGACCCAGCAAGATAACAGGCCGATGGTAATTATTGCAGCGGATGCTTCGCGCATCCGCCGGTTCTTTAGGAAAATAGGGGCGATGCCCCAGTCCCGCTCAGTTCACAGGGATGAACACAGGCAGGACGATGATGAGGATGGTGAAGGCTATCGCGAGGGCGACGACCGTCCTGGGGCCTACCTTGATTCCTTTCTGATCTTCGGAGTCGAAGTACCTCATCAGCCCTGCGGACGATGAGAAGGATTGGCCCTTGTCTTCTTTTGCCATTGCGCTTTCGTATCATAGGACCGTATTTAATATATTCCCTTATAGGCGCGGAAACGGATCCTCCCGGACGCCCGGATTTGGGCAAATAATTTTTATAAGATACACCTAGACGCGCACGATCGCAATGCACTGGGCAGACGTAATCGCCAAGGACATCGCCGAGAAGGCGGAGCATCCCCTCATCGCCACCGGCATCAGTCCCACCGGCATCATTCATGTAGGCAGCCTCAGGGAGGCAATCACCGGAGAATCCATCAGGAGCGCCGTCGAGGGGCTCGGGAAGGACGTCAGGCTCATCTACCTCATCGATTCCTTCGATCCTCTCAGGAAGAGGTACGATTTCCTTCCGGCGGAGTACGAGAAATACGTCGGGATGCCCATCTGCAGGATACCCTGCCCCTGCGGGAAGCACAAGAACTACGCCCACCACTTCGTGCAGCCTTTCCTCGATGCAGTCAACGACCTCGGGGTCCACTGCGAGATCATCTGGACCTCCGACCTCTACAGGGAGGGCAAGTTCGACAAGGCCATCGACCTGACGTTCAAGAAGAGGCAGCAGATCATCCAGATCCTGCACGAGGTCTCCGGCAAGCCCGCCGACCCCAACTACGCCCCGTACAACCCCATCTGCTCGAAGTGCGGCAGGTACACCAAGCCCATCTTCGACACGTACGAGTACCCGTACGTCGAGTACCAGTGCAGCTGCGGGTTCCACGGCAAGGCTGACATCCGCACGGACGACGGCAAGCTGACGTGGAGATGCGAGTGGCCGGCCAAGTGGATGATCTTCGGCACCTCCGCCGAGCCCTTCGGGAAGGACCACGCCGCCGCTGGAGGGTCCTACGACACCGGGAAGAGGATCGTCAAGGAGATCTTCGGATGCGAGCCCCCGTACCCCGTGCCCTATGAGTTCGTCCAGCTCAAGGGCGTCGGGCAGATGCACAAGTCCACCGGCTCGTCCGTCACTGGCCTCGACGCCATCAAGATGACCCCTCCCGAGGTCCTCAACTACCTGTTCCTCAGGGTCCTGCCGTCCAGGGCCATCGATTACGACTCCGGCCTGGGCCTCCTCGACATGGCCGACGAGTACGACCGCATGGAGGTCGCCTACTTCACCAAGCAATACTCCGAGGCGGAGGAGAACGCCGTCCGCGCCTACGAGATCGCTCAGCACAACCACGTTCCCAAGAGGCAGCCCGTCGAGGTGTCCATGAAGCACCTGTGCAACGTCGTCCAGATGGCCCCCGGCGACTTCGAGAAGCAGCTCGAGATCGTGAAGAGGACCGTCGACCTCTCCGATGCCTCTGCCGACGACATCGCAAGGCTGAAGGTCAGGTGCCAGTGCCTCGAGTTCTGGCTGATGGCCTTCGCTCCCGACGTGGTCAAGTTCTCGATCCAGAAGACCATCCCCGCAGGCACCAAGCTCATGATGAACGACAAGGGATTCCTGCAGTCCCTGGTGGCGAGGATGAACGACTGCAACTGGGATTCTGACACCATCGTCAACATCATATCCGAGTGCGGGAAGGCCTCGCCCATCGGCATGAAGAACGCTTACAAGGTCATCTACAACCTCATCATCGGCAAGGACAGGGGGCCGAGGCTCGGTCCCTTCCTGGCCTCGATGGACAAGCAGTTCGTCATAAATAGGTTCAATCAGCCGCTTACAACTGAGCGGCCCCGGGGGACCGGGTCCCCCGATTTTTTTCTCATTTCATCCGAAGCATGCGCGGACGTGGATCGCCCGCGGGTGTCCGAAATAAGGCCTGTATGTCTGTCAGGCGGTCATGCCGGGACATGACGGCCGTCCGATATCAGCGGACGGCCGCATCCACCGTCACAGCAGACCGAGGGCGCTCAGCTTCTCGGGGAGGTACGTATCGGTTACGTAATCCAGCCCGTACTTCGCCAGCGCCTGCTGCTCAGCTTTCTTCCCCATGTCGAGCATGGCGTGGATCTCGCTGTCCCAGAACTCGTCGTTGAACCTGGGGTCGGAGAGCTCCGCATGGAGGGCCCCGATATCCTTGTCGTTCAGCTTGTCGGTCGGGAGGTCGTAGTTGAGGATGTCCGACGCGGTGATGCCGATGAACTGGGCGGTGGGGGTGGCCAGGTAATCCGAGATATGCGCGGTCTTGATGGCCCCGTAGGCGACGGAGGCGAAGATCCTGAACGACCATGGGTCGCCGTCGGTGAAGACCACGACCGGGAGGCCGTTCTCCTCGTTCAGTCTCTTTATGAGCCTCCTGGTGGACCTGGCGGGCTGTCCGGAGAGGTGGACGAGGCAGCAGTTCGCCCTCTCGGGGAAACCGTTCTCGATCAGCCTGGCGTACATACCTCCTGTCTCCAGGGCCATCACGAACTTGACGTCCTGGCTCTTGATCTGGAAGGTCTCGTTCTCGACGCTGTAGGGCACGGCGAAGCCCTGTTCGGACACATCGTCCATGCAGTTGATGTCCTTCATGCCCTTCTTCGTCATGGTGCGGAAGGTGACGTTCCCGTAGACGTGCGCGCCGGACTCCTCGGGCCTGAGCTTGAAGTCCTCCCTCATGCAGTGGGTCATGGTCTCCAGGTCCTCGGCCAGGAGGTTGCCTTCGTCCTGTGTGTGGAACTTGGCCGCGTACCAGCCCTCGGAGATGTAGTACATCTCCCTTAGGGTGGAGGACTTGTTCTCCCTGATCATCTCGTTGATGAAGTCGGTGGTGTAGGCCGTCCTCAGCATGGTCGTGGCGCCCTGGGTCGTCTTCGCGGTCCTGACGGTCTTCATGCTGCCGTACTTCCAGACCTGGGTCATGGGGTCGAACTCGATGTTCCTCTTCGACCTCAGCGGGAGGGTCATCGTGGGGATGTCCCCTCTGTCCAGGGCATCGTACACACCGGTGGCGACCCCCGTGAGCTTCTCCATCGCGTCCTTCTGCCTGTCGTTCATTCGTCTCCCTCCTCTTTCTCGAATTCCTCTTCTTCCAGTTCCTCCTCTTTCTCGGTATCTTCCTCGGAGTCGTCCGCCGGGATATCCTCCTCGGTCTCGGTTATCTCCATGCCCTTGATGCCCCAATCTCCGGGCAGGGCCTCGGCGCCCATGACTATGACAGGATTGATCCCGGAGACGTAGATGTCGTCCGGGTCGAAGGTGTCGGCCATCTCCCCGGTGAGCTCGAAGGAGATCTGCACGGACTTGGAGGATTCCAGGTCCCTCACCACCCACTGCGTCTTCCCTTCCTCGTTCGAGGAGTCGTAGAACGGCGATCCGGTCACGCGCTCGTTGACGCAGTCGGCTGGGAGCGCGGCATGGAGCATGAAGGTGTGGGGGCGGACCGTGTAGTTGTAGATGGTGTAGCTGATCGCGTACCCCTTCTCGGTTTTCTCCTTCTTCGGCTCTATCCATACCACGTTCATGATCTTCGTGATGGTGCGGCTGAGGTCAGGCACCGGCCTGCCGAGCTGGGCGGAGATCTTGTTCGCCAGGTCCGGGAGGATCTTCTGGACGATGTCGAACTTCTCATGGGTCTTGCTCTTGCGCTCCATCTTGTTCAGGTGCGACTTGAGGTTCCTGGCGACCAGTCTGAGGGCGTTGATGATCTCGTCGTAGATCTCCGGGATGTTGGCGATGGCCTCCTTGCCCTCGGAGGTGAACGGCACTTTGGTGGATGCGACGTGTACGAGGATGATGGCGGGGCCGAACGGCATGCCCTTCCCGCCTCTCTGCTCCAGGCCGTACCTGCGCCAGTCGAAGTCCTGGACGGCCTTGGTTATGCGTCCGCGCCCTGCTGGTAGAGCAGGGGGACGCGGTTGGCGAACCTCATGATGGTCACCTGCCCGTCCGAGGGGATCTCGCCTCCGTAGACGATGCCTGCTTCGACGGTGAACGGGTTCCCGGACACCGCATGGGCGGGGCGGGTGACCGGGGTCGCGTAGTATTCGGGGCGCAGTCCGTCGAGGATGTGCATGAGCCCCTTCTTGATCAGTATGTCGCCGATAGGCGAGAGGCAGTCGGCGGGCGGCTCCATGATCTTAGTGTCCGCGATGGCCGAGATGAGCTTCATGCTGCCCTCGCGGCCGAGGTCCGCCGGTTTCGATGCGGGGTCGACGCCCGCTTTCTTGCAGATGTCGTTGGCGATGCGGGCGGTCATCCTGCAGAAGTCGTTCTTCAGGAACTCCCTGACCGTGGGCTGCTCCGAAAGGGAGGAATAGGTCATCATGTCGCCTATCTCCATGCCTTTCGGGTGGGGCTTGATCTCGACGCCTTCGGCGGCATGATGTCGGTCGCCCTCTCGAAGGTGTAGATTTTGCCGTCGGGGTCGTGGAACTCGATCCTGGCGTGGGGGTTGACGATGGCGGTCTCCTTCAGGTATTCGAAGATGGACTGCTTGCCGGTGATGTAGCGGCCTTTGGTCGTGTACTCAATGAGCGTCCCGTGGGCCTTGTCCACCCAGGGGAACGGGTGGTCGTTGGTCACGATCGGGCGGTTGGTCTTCGTATCGACTGCGATGTCCATCTCCCAGGCGACCTCGTCGTCGCCCTCGATCCTGGATGCGATGTGGGCGGGCCTCCCCGTCGATACGTTGGCGTACATGACGGTCGCGGAGATGCCTATTCCCTGCTGCCCCCTGGACTGCCTCATGGCGTGGAAGCGGGAGCCGTAGAGCAGGCGCCCGAAGACGTTCGGCATGGCGCGGTGCACGATGCCGGGCCCGTTGTCCTCGATCGAGACATGGAAATCCTCGTCGCCGACCTTCGATATCTTGACAATCACGTCAGGGAGGATCTCGGCCTCCTCGCAGGCATCCAACGAATTGTCGACCGCCTCCTTCACTCCCATCAGGAGCGATTTGGCGCGCGAGTCGAATCCGAGGATTTGCTTGTTCTTCTCGAAAAATTCGGTGACGGAGATCTCATGCTGTTTGTCGGCGAGCTCCTCCGCGGTAGCCCTCCGAGTCCTGGACGCCTTTGCCGTCCCGGTGTCGTTTCCCATCGGACCTCCAATGGGATTGAAGTTTATTATCGTTGCCCAGGATATCAGCGGTATATCATCTGGCACATTGTTTCGGCATGGCATATGCCAGCATACGGCGGAGTCTGCCTGCGGCCGATACGGGGCAGAGAAGAGAGGGCATGCAGGAACCCTGCGGCGATAGCCAGAAGTGCAATTGAACATGCCACAATCAGACGCTGTTTTCAGGGAATCAAATTGTACGAATATAATACCCAGAGAATTGGCGCTTCTACATTTTCGGAATCAGTAAGACCAACAATATTCATATAGGAAAAGCAATCCCGTACTCATGTCATTCCTTGACGACACTAAAACCGTAGGAACGGCAATATGGGCTATCGGTATCCTCGAGATCATCGCAGCCATCATCCTCTTCGTCGGAGCATTCGTCGATGACGACATGAACGACGAGGTTGTTGGCTGGGTTATCCTCGGAGTCGGAGAGCTCATCTGCGCCATTATCTACTTCGCATTCGGACAGCAGATTCGCGGTGGAAAGCAGGTCCACAACAAGATCATCGACAAGCTCGAAGTCACCTCCGGCGAGGACACCTCCTCCAAATTCGGAGTCCTGACCCAGCTCGTCCACGTTGTCGGATACACCACCGTTGTTATCGGTATCTTCTACATCATCGGGTCCTTCGGATTCGACGACATCGGAGGAAGCATCGTTACCGGAATCATCGACCTGATCATCGGCATCATCATCCTCTGGGTCTACAAGAAGATCACCGACGGCAACGTCACCACCTTCGACAAGGTCATGTGGGTCGTCCTCATCGTCGTCTTCATCATCTGCATCATCTCGGCTCTGCTGAGCATGTTCGGCGGCGACGGCGTCGGGCTCATCATCTCCCTGATCGTCGGTATCCTCAACTTCATCGTCTACATCTGCATGCTCGTTTGGATGTTCGACGCTGACGTTAAGGCCAAGTTCGGAATGTGAAACCGATTTAAACTGAAAACGGGCGCCCTCGGCGCCCAACCTCTTTTTCTTCTTCTCTATAATTCTGTGATGCCGGGTATACTCCGGAAGCAAGTCTGCGCCGATCGGCCCCCCTAATAGGAATCCCATCTGCAGTGCTGTGCTTCACCGACGTCTTCTGTGCCTTTATCCACGGCTGTTCCTCCTATCCGCGCTTGCAGTGCCTTCAGAGGGCTGTTAGATCGGGTGACAGTCAGGGCTCTCCGACACTCTGAGCATACAGTATCTTTCCATCGCATCCGCATTCCGCATTCTTCTGTATGGCCGGCTGTGCACCCTTGCAGGACCAGCATACGGCCGTGTGCCGGCAATCGTTTCAAATCTGCGCATGGTGCGGGTGTTTGCGGTCGACGGGGCAGGCACATTCAACGGTGTCTGCCATCTGTGATGCGTGCATCGTAATGAGGCTGAGGGGCTGGGGCCCTGTTCATCAGATCTCAGCATAGAACAATGAAAACCGCCCCTGTTCGGGGCCAAAGGGTTTCGGGGGGGGGAGGAAACTCCCCCCGTTTTGCAGCTTCAGAGCTTCCTGCCGCACTTGGGGCAGACCTCTGCGCCGTCAGGCAGCTCGCATCCGCATCCGGGGCAGACAGCCCTCTCGGATACTTTCTCGATGCTGCCGTCGGACTTCACGATGTCCTGCTCCTCGCCGTCGAACTTGGCTCCGCACTTGGGGCAGACCTTGGCATCGGAGGGGACCTCGGCGCCGCATTCGGAGCACTGGAAGAAGTCGGTCTTCTTCGGCTTCATGGATTCGGGGCGGTTGATGTAGGTCCCGCACTTCCTGCATTTGATCTCTCCCGGGAGGATCAGCGCGCCGCAGTTGTCGCACCTGCCGTATCCCTGGGGGTACAGCCTGCCTTCCTTCTCCATCTTGGTCCTGGTCTTGTTGACCCTGTCCCTGATGAGCCAGACCATTCCGACTATGAGGAAGAACATGATCATGACGTACAGCATGGCATCGGCGCAGCCGACGAAGCTGGGGCCGTTCTTGTCCGCGCCCGTGTAGCCGGTGAGGCTCGCGGTGGACACCGAGCTGCTGTCGAAGGTCCAGTCCGAGGTGCTTTCCCGGTAGGTGTAGGTCCCGGCGGTCTCGTCCGCATCGAAGCTGGTCCCGACGATCAGGTCGAGCTCCCAGAGGGTGTCGGTGCCGAGGGCCTTCTCGTTGAGGGTGAAGACAATGTGCCCGGTGGTGGCGGTCTTGTCGGTGACGGTCATCGTGTTGCTGCTCGCAGGCGCGACAGCGCCGTCCTTGATGGTCATGATGACATAGGCGTCGGCCGAATCCGCCCTGGGGTAGGTGAACAGGATCTGGTTGATGTGGGCCGTGTACATGATGATGGAGTCGCCGTCGTATCCGTCGATATCGTAATCGAACTCGACGGTGTAGATCCCGTCATCGGTATAGGTGTACGTCACATTGGAGAATGCGCCGTGGTCGCTCGGGGTCTTGTCGCTGTTAGCGTCGATGAACTCGGGAGCGACCGACAGGCCTCCCACGACGATCCCGACGACGGCGAACACGGCCCCGAAGGCCGCGATGTCCCTGGCCCTGACCTTGGTCAGCCTGGGGAAGATGTAGAGGATGACGGCGGTCAGCAGCCATCCGATGACCGATCCTCCCAGTCCGATGCAGAGGATTATCAGGCCCAGCGCGAAGGCGATGATCATCGCCACGAACTGCTTGGTGGTGATCGAGCGGAACACCGTTTTGTTCCAATCGATGCTCCCTCCCTTTTTATCTGCCATGGTCGGGAGTTATCCCCCCTGTTCATATAAAGATACCCGACCGGCTCCGGGCCGGCGGTATCGGGGCCTCCGGGGCTGGCATTTGGGGCACCAGAAAGAGCTCCTGCCGCAGATGCGGGAACTCACCAGGGGCGTTCCGCACACGGTGCACGGCTCTCCCTCCCGCCCGTAGACCTTCAGATAATCGACGTCGTAGTACTTCCGCCCCTTCCCTTCGGCATATTCCTCGGCCGTGACCGCGTTCTGGGCCACGGCGAACTCCACGGTCCTGGCGATGCAGCGGGCGAGGTTGTCCCAATCTTCCCGGTCCAGCTCGGAGCACGGGGTCAGGGGGCAGATCCCGGCGAGGAACAGGGCCTCCCCCGACCATATGTTGCCGAGGCCGGCTACTACGGACTGGTCCATGAGGGCGGCCTTTACAGGCATGCTCTTCCCGGACAGCGTCCTGTATAGGTAGTCCCTGTTGAGGGAGGGGCTGTCCGGTTCCGGGCCCATTGATCCGATTCCGGAGCAGCTGTCGTCCTCTCCCTTCCCGAAGACCCAGACGGCCCCGAAGCGCCGGGGGTCCACGAAGCGCATCTGCGAACCGTTATCGAAGGTGACCGCGATGTGCGTGTGCTTCTCGGCCGGGTCTCCGGCCGGGCAGACGTACAGCTGGCCGGTCATTCCGAAGCGGACCACCGAGCGTATCCCGCTGTCATGGCGGATGATGAGCGCCTTCCCGCGCCTGTCTATCCCCGTCACGGTGCTCCCTTCCAGCATCCGCATGTCCTCAGGCGTCCTGTTCTTCAGGATGCGGGTGCCGTCGGCCTCCACGGAGACGATCCGGCGTCCCTCGGCCAGAGGGGCGACGTTCCTCCTGACCGTCTCGATCTCCGGAAGTTCTGGCATATCGGTGCATGATATGCGGCGGATGATTAAAAACGATAATCCCTTAATATGCGATATCAATCAGCAGGGCAGGAGGCGTGACGGATGGCGACGATCGAAGAACAGATCGATGAGCTCGAGAAGGAGATCTCAAACACCAAGAAGAACAAGGCCACCGAAGCGCACATAGGCAAGCTGAAGGCGAAGATAGCCAAGCTCTCCATGGAGAGGGAGCACAGGCTGGAGCAGTCGAGGGCAGGCGGAGGGACCAGGGGTTTCTACGTCAAGAAGGCCGGCAACGCGACGGTCGCGCTGGTCGGGTTCCCGTCCGTGGGAAAGTCCACGCTGCTCAACCAGCTGACCGGAGCGCACTCGGAGGTGGGGGCATACCACTTCACCACCCTGGATGTCGTGCCCGGAGTCATGGAGTACAACCACGCGAAGATCCAGATCCTGGATATGCCAGGGCTGATCAAGGATGCGTCCCGCGGGAAGGGAAGGGGAAGGGAAGTAATCGCGGCCGCCCGTTCCGCCGATATCATCCTGCTCGTCGTGGACATCTTCAACCCGGACCTGAGCGTGCTGATGAAGGAGCTATACAACTCCGCCATCAGGCTCAACCAGTATCCCCCGGACGTCAACATCACGACGTCCCAGTCCGGAGGCATCATCGTCAAGCCGACGCTCAAGCTGACCAAGATCGACGTCGACACCATCAAGGACATGGTGGCGGCCTACGGCCACATCAACGCCACGTCGTCGTCCGCGAGGACATCGATGTGGAGCAGATGCTGGACGTCCTCGCCGGCAACCGTGTTTACATCAAGGCGGTCATGGCCATCAACAAGGTCGATCTTGCCAAACCGGGCCAGCTCGAGGCGGTCATGGAGATGCACAAGGCGTACAAGAGCGTCGGCGTCTCCGCGGCCACCGGCTACAACATCGATGCCCTGAAGCAGGAGATCTATGACCAGATCGATATGATCAGGATCTACCTCAAGCCGCAGGGCCAAGAGGCCGACATGAAGGAGCCCCTCATCGTCAAGAGGGGGAACACGGTCGGCGATGTCTGCGAGCTGATCCACAGGGACTTCAGGAACGCGTTCCGTTATGCCATGGTCTGGGGCAAGAGCGCTAAGTTCCCCGGGCAGACCGTCGGAATGGATCATGTCGTGGAGGATGAGGACATCCTCTGCATCATAGTCAAGAGGTCCTGAGACGGATCTGGGATTTTCCGGCCGGACAGGCGGCGGAAAGGCCGCCGCCGGCCGCTGTTTTCAAGAAACCGGTATCAGTCGCTGCCGGCGAAGCGGCCTGCAACAGCATCCAGCATTCCGGCGAATGTGGATTTCTCCGGGATCGCGTCGGGCGCGAACCCCTGCCTGCGCATGGATTCCGCCGTCGGCCTGCCGATTGCCACCTTGAAAGTGCCGTTCAGCGCTTCGGCGGCCCTGTCCTTCCCGCACCAGTTCTCAAGCTCGCTGAGGAAAACCCTGAACGATTCGGGGCTGGTCATGAGGAGGGCGTCGAGCGTGCCGGACGATGCTTTGTCCAGGAGCCTCTCGGTGCATCTCTCCACCGGCGCCGGGACCATGCTGTAAACAGGTTCGTCCAGGACCTCTGCCCCGGCATCTTTCAGGATCTTGGAGATCCCCTTCCCGCCGTCCGACGAGCGGAGGAGCATGACCTTCTTGCAGGAGACCTCGTCGGCCAGTTCGCGGGCGACGCCCTCGCCCGAATAGACCTCGGGCACGAGGTCGGTCTCCCTGCCGGAGAGCCTCAGGAGGGCCTCCTCGGTGGTGCTCCCGGTGCAGGCGACGTTGGTCTTGGACAGCAGGGCCTTCAGGCCATCCGCCCCGTAGCGGCCGGCCATCTGCTCGGCGGCGGTGACCGATGCGAAAACTGCGAAGTACACCTGTCCGGAGCCGAGCTCCTTCTCGACCTCGGCGAAGACCTCCGGGTCTCCCGGGACGGGATCGAGGGAGGGCGCCCCGAAGGGCTCGAACCCCGCATCGCGGACGGCCTTCTCCCCTTCGGGCAGCCTCGCCCTCGGGCGGGTGAAACCGACCGACGTCATGCGAGGTCACCGAGGACGGACCTCAGCTCGACCACGGACCCGACGACGATTATCCCCGGAGTTTCCGCATGCTGGGTCTTTATGGTGTCCTCGAGTTTCCCGACAGTGGTGACGAACACCTTCTGGTCGGGGTGGGACCCTTTGGAGATGACCGCCGCCGGGGTGTCCGGGGAGGTCCCTCCCTCGATGAGCCCGCGGGAGATGTTCCCCGCATTGTCGAGCCCCATCAGGATGACCAGGGTCCCGTGCCCTTCGGAGAGCGCGGTCCAGTCGATCCTGTCCTTATCGCGGTCGGCCTTCTCGTGGCCGGTGATGAAGGTGACCAGCGAAGCATGGTCCCTGTGGGTCACCGGTATGCCGGCCAGCTCGGGGACGGATATGGCGGAGGTGACCCCGGGGATGACGTGGACCTCCACGCCGGCCTTCCTTAGCTTCTCCGCTTCTTCCGCTCCCCTGCCGAAGAGGAAGGGATCGCCTCCTTTCAGGCGGACGACGGTCTTGCCCTGATTGGCATATTCCACCAGCAGGTCGTTGGTCTGCCATTGCTTCAGGTGGTGGTCCGTAGCCCTCTTGCCGGCATCGATGAGCTCGGCATCGCAGCGGCACTCCTTCAGGAGCTGCTCGGTGTCGAGGGCGTCGTACATGACGACGTCGGCCTCGCGGAGCGCCTGCAGCCCTTTGACGGTGATGAGCCCGGGGTCGCCGGGGCCTGCGCCGATGAGGTAGACCCTGCCGGACGCCATCATGCATTCCCCTTGAGCCTGGCGGCTATCTCCGCGATCTTCGCTTCGGATTCGGAGACATCGAACGACGTCATCACCCTGACCGGGACGTCCGGTATGAACGAGACGGCGATGAGGGACACCGTGCTGCCGTTCAGCTCGGCGTTGATGCCCACGGGCGAGGAGCATCCGGCACCCATCGCGCGGAGGATGCTCCTCTCGATGCCGACCTCGGTGCGGGTCTGGCGTCGTCGAGCTTCCTGAGCTTCTCGATGGTCGCAGCATCGTCCGCGCGGCACTCGATGCCGATGGCGCCCTGCCCGGCGGCCGGGACGAGGATGCGCTTGTCGACGGGGTTCACCTGGTACGATATGCCGAGCCTGTCCAGGCCGGCCTTGGCCATGACGATGGCGTTGTACTCGCCGGCCTCCAGCTTCGAGATCCTGGTGTTCATGTTCCCGCGGAGGGTCTTGATCCTGATCGTGGGGTTGAACGCCCTGATCATCCTCTCCCTGCGGACGCTGCTGGTCCCGAGGATGGTCCCGCAGACCATCTTGTCCAGAGGCAGGGGGATAGTGGCATCGCGCACGTCCGCCCTCGGGAGGACGGCGGCCACGGTGAACCTGGGGTCTATCTTCGCGGGTATGTCCTTTAGGGAGTTGACCGTGCAGTCTATCTCCCCGGCGGCCAGGGCCTCCTCCAGCTCCTTGACGAAGACGCCGATCCCGCCCATGTTGGCCAGGTGGGTGGTCACGTCCTTGTCGCCGTGGGAGGTTATCCCGACGATCTGGCACACTTCTGCGCAGGCCTTCTCGAAGGCCGCTTTGAACTCTTCTGCCTGGGCCATGGCCAGGCTGCTGGTCCTGCTCCCTGCTTTCATTCTGATTTCACCTTACCGAGGAAGTCGCCGAAGCACTCGGAGATCTTATTGCACGCTTCTTCGTCATGCGCGGTGGAGAGGAACGAGACCTCCATGGCGCCCGGCGCCATGTAGATGCCGCGGCGGAGCATGAACTCGAACATCTTCCCGAACATGGCGCGGTCGATCTTCTGGGCCTCCGCGCCGTTCCTGACCTCGTCGACCCCGAAGAACACTGAGAACATGGACGCCACGGAGTTGATGCATCCGCGGACGCCGCTGTCCTCGAGCCTGTCCCTCATCGAGGCGACCAGGCCCTGGGTCGTCTTCTCCAGGCTGTCGTACCTCCCGCGCTCGGACATGAGCGTGATGGTCTCCAGGCCTGCGGCCGCGGATATGGGGTTGCCGGAGAACGTCCCGGCGACGTAGACCGGTCCCTGCGGAGCGACCATGGACATGATGTCCTCCCTGCCCATGAACGCTCCTGCCGGATAGCCTCCGCCGATGATCTTCCCCATGGTGGTCATGTCGGGAGTGACCCCGTACCTGCCCTGGGCGCTCTTCGGGCCCAGCCTGAACCCGGTGATGACCTCATCGAAGATGAGGACGGCGCCGTGCTCCTTGGTGATCCTGCGCATGTCCTGGAGGTACCCTTTCTCGGGGGTGACGACGCCGACGTTGCCCATGACGGGCTCCATGATGATCCCGGCGATGTCCTCGTTCTTATCGAGGAGCGATTCGAACTGCCCGGCGTCGTTGTACTCGACGAGGTAGGTGTTCTTCACGTCCTCCGGGGGCACTCCCAAAGAGCTCGGCATGTTCTCCGCCGATCCCGAGCCGGCCGCCACGAGGACGGTGTTGTGCGCCCCGTGGAACCCGCCGTTCAGCTTGACGATGCCGTTCTTCCCGGTGAACCCGCGGGCGGTGCGTATGGCATGCATCGTCGCCTCGGTCCCCGAGTTCTGCAGCCTGCACATGGCCGCGCTGGGGACGGCCGAGGTGATCCTCTCGAGGAGCTGGGTCTCCGGGTGCGAGGGGCATCCGAACACGGAGCCCTTCTTGGTCTGGTCGCGCACCGCCTTGGCCACGCGGGGGTCGGAGTGCCCCAGGATGAGGGGGCCGTACGCCATGCAGAGGTCGATGTACGTGTTGCCGTCGATGTCGGTGATGCGGCATCCCCGGCCGCTCTCCATGACGATGGGATAGGGCTTGAACGCCCTGACGGGGGACGAGACGCCCCCGGGGGTTATCCTCTTCAGCAGGGCGTACTCGGTCTCGGAGTTGGACGTCCTCATTGGATCCCCTTGAGCATCCTGGCGGCGTCTTTGGCGTAGTAGGTGATGATCATGTCGGCGCCGGCGCGCTTGATGCCGATGAGGGATTCCATCATGATCCTCTCCTCATCGATCCATCCGTTGGCGGCGGCCGCCTTGATCATGGCGAACTCTCCCGATACCTGGTAAGCGCAGATGGGGACGGGGAACGTATCGGCCGCTTCGCGGACGACGTCAAGGTAGGGGCCGGCGGGCTTCACCATGATGATGTCCGCGCCCTCGTCGAGGTCCTCGGAGATCTCCCTCAGCGCCTCGCGCCTGTTGGCAGGGTCCATCTGGTATGTGGCGCGGTCCTTCCTGGCGTGGCAGGCGCAGGACGGCGCGGAGTTGGCGATGTCCCTGAACGGGCCGTAGTAGGCGCTCTGGTACTTCGCGGAGTAGGCCATTATGGGGGTGTTCTGGAACCCGGCGCAGTCGAGCGCGTTCCTGATGGCGTCGATCTGCCCGTCCATCATCCCGGAGGGGGCGATGATGTCCGCTCCCGCCTTCGCCTGGGACACTGCGATCTTCCCGTAGAGCTCGACGGTGGGGTCGTTGTCGACGTCCCCGTCCTCGCGGAGGACGCCGCAGTGGCCGTGGTCGGTGTACTCGCACATGCAGAGGTCGGCGATGATGACCAGCCCCTCACCCTCTTTCTGGGCGGCCCTGAGGCCGCGGATGGCGGTCTGCACCACTCCGGTGTCGGAGTAAGCGTCCGAGCCGACGGAGTCCTTCTTCGCGGGGACCCCGAACACCAGGACCGAGGTGACGCCGCTGCCGAGGATGTCGTCGAGTATCTCCCTGTACCCGGAGAGCGGGTAGGTGGGAACGCCCGGCATCGATGCGGTGTATTTGATCTCGTTTATGTTCGCATCGAAGAATATAGGCAGAATGAGGTTCGAGGGGTCGAGCCTGGTCTCCCTCACGAGCGATCTGATCTCCGGTGTCTGTCTGAGCCTTCTTCCTCTGTTGATAGGGAACATTGTGATTCACTCCTTGCCGGACGGTGAGAAGAGCTTCGAGGCGGCGTCCACAACGTCGTCCTCCCCGTTCAGTGCCGCCTTCCTGAGGTTCTTGATGATGTCCGCACTTAACTGTTTTATTATCGCGCGCGTGAGAGCGTCCACGGTCTCGTCTGGATCGGCCCCGTTGGACAGCGCATGCTTGGCCTTCTCGGCCTCGGTCTGCCTGATGCGCTCGGACATCATGCCGATGCCGCGGATGACCGCATCGGCCGCCTCGGTCTTCCGGTCCTCGGCGATCTTCGCCATCTCCTGCTGGATGATCTTCTCGGCCGCGGAGATCTCCTTCTTCCTGCGCGCGACGTTCTCCGCCGCGATGGCGTCGAGGGATGCCATGGTGGAGAGCGTGACGTTGGGAACGCTGCCGGCGTCCTTCGCGACGTTCGTCGGGACGGAGACGTCGATCAGGAGCAGGGGGCGGTCCGGCCTCGAGGCCATGGCATTCTCCACCATCTCCCTGCTGACGACGTCATGGTGGGCAGAGGTGGCCACGAGCACGAGGTCGCTGCCGGCTATCATCTCGGTCAGGCGGTCCATGCCGACCGCGGTCCCTCCCAGTTCCTTCGCGAGCTCGCGGGCCCTCTCGAAGGTCCTGTTGGAGACGAAGACCGTGCGGGGGCCTTTGCCGGCCAGGTTCTTGGCGATGAGCCCGGCCATGTCGCCCGCTCCGATGATCGCGATGTTCTTCCCCTCGAGGGAGCCGATCTTCTTCTCAGCGAGCTCTATGGAAGCGTACCCGACCGACACAGCCCCCTTGTTCAGCTCCGTCTCGGTCCTGACCTTCTTGCCGACGACGATGGCGTTGTTGAACAGAGAATAGAGCACGCGCCCGACATGGCCTTCCTTCTGGGCCTTGGCGAATGAGTCCTTCACCTGGTGCTGGATCTGGTCCTCTCCGACTATGAGCGAGTCGATCCCGCAGACCACGGTGAAGAGGTGCTTTATGCACTCGTCGTCCTGCAGGATGTACCAGAAGTCCCTATGCTCATAGGGGATGGCCTTCCTGACCGTCTCCTCCATGCGCAGGCGGACGGCGTGGTTGTCGTCTGCCGCGGCGTATGCCTCCAGGCGGTTGCACGTGCGTATGACCACATATTCCGATACATCGGGATCGTTCTCGAGGTCCTTCGTGACCGCTTCCTCAAGCCCGGGTATGATCTCGGTAAGGCACTCCATCCCCCCCGGCGGAAGAATGCGTGATATGAAGGCTGACCAGCATTGATGTACCTCCGCAGCAGGGTCGCGTCCCGTGTTACGGACAATGTGTGTTCGTATTCGGCTTGGATATATATGGTAATCGGCAGGATGCACGGAATTACAATCCACCTTATGATGTGCCAGATAAGAAAAGCTATAAAGTGTGCGCATCGCGCATACTGTTGCGGGAACAGTCGGCGGAACCCCCTGTCCGGCCGAATCTGGGCGGCTGCTAAGGCATCGGAAACGTGCAGAACAGAATTGTATTATTGTAATTTATGCATCCTTAAATAAACACTTTCACTTGATGTCCGCATGGAAAGGAAGTGGTCTCATGACCGAAACGGAAGCGCCGATATCCATTCAGGATCTGCGCAAATCATACAGGAACGGCTTCACAGCCGTCGACGGGCTCAGCCTGGACGTCAGGAAGGGGAGCTTCACCGGGCTCCTGGGCCCGAACGGGGCCGGGAAGAGCACCACGCTCAAGATCGCCTCCGGGCTGGTGCCCCCGACGTCCGGCCGCGTGCTGCTGAACGGTTTCGATGTGGCCTCTGAGCACAGGAAAGCGCTCAAAGACGTCGGGACCGTGATCGAGACCCCGGAATACTATGCCTACCTGACGCCCAGGGAGACGTTCTCCTACATCGGCGGGGTCATCGGCATGCGCAGGGAATCGGTCGCAGCCCAGACCGATGCCCTGCTGGAAGAGGTCAAGATGTCCGAGTGGGAGGACAAGAGAATAGGGACCTTCTCCAAGGGGATGAGGCAGCGCATCTCCATCGCGCTGGCACTTTTGAACGATCCGAATGTGATCATCCTCGACGAGCCCACTTCCGGGCTCGATCCCCGCGGCATGGCGGAGATGAGGGAGATCCTGAAGAACATCAGGAACGGCAAGCCCGGGCTCACGGTGCTGATGTCATCGCACATGATGCACGAGGTCACCGATCTATGCGACCGCATAGCCATGGTGAACCGCGGGAGGCTCCTGGTGCACGACGACAAAGAGAAGGTCATCGGAGGCTCCGGCGACGAGCACCGCCTGAGCATCAGGCTGGCCGGCGGGGCCTCCCCGGAGGCCCTGGAGGCTGTGCGCTCCGAAGTGTGCATAGAATCGGCCGAGGTCAGCGGGACCGCCATCGAGGCGGTCATGCGCGGGAACGATGACTCCGCAGCGGATCTCATCGCAGCCCTGGTGGCCCGCGGCTGCGCCCCTGCTCCGTGTCCGAGGATGAGAATGCTCTCGAGAACAGGTACCTCGAGATGATCCAGGAGTCGGGATGATGGCGGCTGAATTCAAGTCCCTGTCCGGGCATGTATCGGGGTCCGACATCTGGGACAGTCTGAGGCAGGCGGCCGTGGTGTCCGCCAACGAGATGCGGAAGTTCCTCCGCGGGAAGAAGCTGCTGCTGTTCGCCGCGATGGTCGCGGCGGTCGTGGCCCTGATGACCTATGCCATCGCCGCGTTCTCCGACAATACGAGCGCCTCGTTCGTGAGCACGGCCTTCGCCACCTTCGCCTATCTGGTGGTCATAATTGCCGCCGCCCTCTTCGCCGCGCCGGCCGTCGCCGGCGAGTACGAGGACCGCACAGCGCTGATACTGTTCACCAGGCCCATCGGCAAGATGTCGATATTCCTGGGAAAGACCGCGGCCGCACTCCTGGTCACCATGGTGTTCACCGCCGTCTACTACTGCGTCTCCGCGGTGCTCTCGGCGGCCATCTGCGGAGGGGTCACCGGGAACCACTGGGCCTCCATGGGACTGGCCCTGGCATACTGCGCCGCGTCCGTGGGCATAGCCATGCTGTTCAGTGTCGTCCTCAGGAGGTCGAGCACCGCGGTGGTGATGACCATCATCTTCCTGACCCTGATCGCCGGCGTCCTGACCAACGTCTTCGAGATCGGAGGGATAGAAGATCCGTGGTACCTTCTGGAGTACTGCTCCGACGATATCGTCTTCGCGATCGACGGCACCTTCGACATGATGGGGACCCAATACGTCCGCGACGTGGATCTGATGCGTTCGGCCGCCGTGATGGTCATATGGGGGCTGGCGGCCTGGGCGCTGGGGTACCTGGCGTTCAGGAAGAAGGAGTACTGAAGGGAAGGGGCCCGGTGCCCCGCCCTTCTCTCTTCCTGCGCAATTATTTAATCGGTGTGGGGCGTGCGACGCCCTATGATACAGTGTCCCCGCGGCACGAGGGATTTCCTGCCGGACGAGCTTGAGAAGAGAAGGCACTACGAATCGGTACTGCGCGGAGTGGCGCGGAGGTTCGGGTACCGCGAGATCGAGACCCCCATCTTCGAGGAGGCCGAGCTCTTCATACTCAGGTCCGGCCCCAATGTGATGAAGGAACTGTACGCGTTCAAGGACAAGGGAGACCGCGAGATCGCCCTCAGGCCCGAGATGACCGCTCCGGTCATCCGCGCCTTCGTCAACGGCATGGGCTCCTATCCCAAGCCGATAAAGCTGTTCTACTTCGGCCAGTGCTTCAGGTACGAGCGCCCCCAGGCCGGGAGGTACCGCGAGTTCTTCCAGTTCGGATCGGAGATCATCGGCGCGGCCACTGTCGAGACCGATGCCGAGTCCATCGCCATGGCGGCATCCATGATCAAAGCGCTGGGTCTCAAGGATTACAAGCTCCGCATCGGGCACATCGGGGTCCTGAGGCAGAGGATCGCGGACATCGGTGTGCCGGCCGAGAAGACCGCCGAGGTGCTCCAGAAGCTCGACAAGAAGAACTATGATGAGTGCAGGCCGCTCCTGCAGTCCATGGGTGTGAAGGATGAGGACATCTCGGGCCTGTTCGAGCTGACCGAGACCGTCGGCGGGACCGAGGTCCTCTCCAAGGTCCCCGGAGAGGCCGGGGACTACCTCCGCTCCCTGACATCCATCCTGGAGAAGATGGGCGTGAAGGACGTGGAGATCGACCTCGGCGTCGTCCGCGGGCTCGACTACTACACGGGGATGGTCTTCGAGGCCGAGGCCCCCTCGCTGGGCGCCGAGAAGCAGATCTGCGGCGGCGGCTCGTATTCCCTATCGGAGCTTTTCGGCGGGGAGAAGGTGTTCTCCACCGGGTTCGCCATCGGCTTCGACAGGATCCTGCTGGCAATGGAGAGGGAGGGCATCGCCTACGAGCCGGAGGGGATCGATGCTTACGTCATCCCCGTCTCCGACGATGTCCGCGCGGACGCCGCCGGCATCGTCACCGCCATCAGGGAGGCCGGCGCCTCCGCCGACGTGGACATCATGGGCAGGAAGATGGCGAAGGCCCTGAAGTACGCGGACTCGGTGAGAGCCAGATGTGCCGTCATCGTGGGCAGGAAAGAGCTCGACAGGGGCTGTGTCGTCCTCAGGGATATGAAGACCGGAGAGCAGTCCGAGGTCCCCCTGGCCGAACTGGCCGGGAAGTTCGCTCAGGAGTGAGCGGCGGTCCTGACGGAGGGGGAAACGCCCCTCCGATTTTAGGCTCAATTTAATTTAACTTCGAAAAATGATATCAAACTTACAAAATCATAACCATATTTTGCAACGATTCTAACATTTTTATAACTTAAAATCAAATAACGTTTTTATGAGACGCTTGATCGAGAAGAGCCTGAAGGAGTGGAAGGACTCCCACAGGCGCAAGCCTCTGATGATATTAGGCGTCCGCCAATGCGGGAAGACCTACTCGATGAAGGAGCTCGGCCGCAGAGAATTCCCAGATTATGCATATTTCAACTTCGAATCGGACGAAGGAGGCAGATTGAAGGGCATCTTCGAGAAAGGGCTCGATACCAGCAGGATAATCGACGATCTTTCATACGTACGCGGGAAGAGGATCACGCCGGACACGCTGATAATCTTCGATGAGATTCAATATTGCATGAGGGCGATCGCCTCGCTCAAATACTTCTGCGAGGAGGCTCCGGAGTACTACATTGTCTGCGCAGGTTCTCTGCTTGGGGTCAAACTTCACGAATCCACGGAGGGAAGGTCAGGCGATTATTCGTTCCCTGTCGGGAAGGTCCGGTTCATGAACATGCACCCTATGAACTTCGCCGAGTTCCTACGCGAGACCAGAGGGGACCTGTACGGAGATCTCGCAGAGAACATATCCGCGGGAGAGACTGTGCCAGACGCTGCGATGTCTGTTCTTGAGGAGGCTGTCCGCGAGTATTGGCTTGTGGGAGGCATGCCGGAGTCGGTCGCGGTCTGGAAGGAAACCAGGGATATCGAGGCGGTGAGGAAGGTGCAGAAAGACATCGACATGTCGTACCTCATGGACTTCTCCAACCATGCCCCGGAGGATTTCCCCAAGCTCAGCGCCATATGGAATTCCATAGCCAGGCAGAACGCCAAGGGGAACGAGCGTTTCTTCTTCAACGAGGCCGTCGAAGGCTCGAGGGCGGGACAGCTCAAGGATGCGCTGCAATGGCTCATCGATGCGGGGCTCGTCTACCGCTGCACAAGGGTATCGAGCCCGGATGTTCCGCTCACCGACAGGGAGGACAGGAACATCTTCAAGCTGTACATGGCCGACGTGGGTCTGATGACCTTCAAGTCCGGAGTGCCGGCGAAGGCGGTCGGGAAAGAGGAGGAAGCCTACGGCCTTTTCAGAGGAGCCCTGGCGGAGAACTTCGTCCTCACGGAGATGATATCATCGTACGGGACCGAGAAACCGTATGATTACTGGAAGAACGACAGGGGCATCTCGGAAGTGGACTTCCTGCTGGATATGGACGGGGAGACGATCCCCATAGAAGTGAAATCCGGGCGTGTCCCGCGCCTGCGCAGCATGGAGCAGTACATATCCCTCTACAATCCGCGCGTCGCTGTGCTGGCGTCGTTCAGGAACCTCGGCGGCGAAGGGAAGCTCCGCTCCGTCCCCCTTTACCTGATGTGGAGGGTAAAGGATTTCATCAGGAATCCGGAGCGATCCCGACCCTGATGATCAAATCCAGGTTCATTTTCAGACAGCAATCGGCGCCAGGACAACAGAGGCGGTGCCATCCCCGAGCGCCTCGGCAAGGCCCGACAGATCATCGATCCTGCCTATCTGGGTATAGCTGTGCATCCCGGTATTGGCATGGTCCGCGTAGAAGATCATAAGGCAATTTCCGCGATACAGCGAGATGTCCCCGGCATGGATCGTTCCGGGCCGGATGTCGCTGACAGGGAGGTCCGTTTCCAGGCAGCAATACTTCCCGCTGCTGTTCAGCTCCTCCATGCTCAGTTCCATCGGCTGCTCCCGCAGCATGGACAGGAGAGATCCTGCGGCCTCGTTATCATAGAGAGTCGCCGTGAACTCAGTCCCGTTCACCGTCACCGAGATGCGTTCATCGCCGAGCTCCGCATCATCGTCTCCTCCATTGTCTCCGCCGGCGTACGATATGAAGACGCCCACCAGGATCACCGCGGCGAACATCAGGGCCGCTGCTGCCGACAGGTCGCGCTTCTCCATGCAGCGCCATGCCCTTTCCATCGGAAATCGATTGCGGAATCATTGGACGAACAGGTCGTCCTTGGAGAGGAACTCCTCGAGCCCGCAGCATCTTACCCCTTTGTCCGTGAATCCGCTGTACGGACCGGGCTCCAGCAGAACCAGGTATTTGGGGAACGAATCGTCAACGGAATCCAGGGAGGAGAACTCGCGCGCCATGGTTTCCTCGGACTGGATCGTCTGGCAGACCTGGATGTATATCCGGCGGTCATCCTTCACGGCGACGAAATCTATCTCCTTTCCGCCGGGATCCCCTACGTAAACATCGAATCCTCTGCTGAGGAGATCAGTGAAGATTATGTTCTCCATGTGGCCGGGGGGTATCGTTAACGCGGTATCCGATGAGGGCGTGCTTGATGCCGATGTCCGTGGCATAATACTTGTACTTGGACCCGATGATGCGGTGCCCCCTCAGATCGTATACGCTGGCACGTATCAGGATGTTGGCGTTCTCGAGGTATTCGAGATAGGTGTATACAGTGGACACCGAAACCGAGCTGCCGGCCGATTTCATGGACTTGTAGATGTTGTTTGCCGAAACATAGCTCCCGATGGTGGAAAGCACGAAACGCAGCACTTCGGTCAGGGCCGATCTTCCCCTCAGGGAATATCTTTCCTCTATATCGTTGGCGATCGAGGTGCTCACGATGTCCCTGATGATGCCCATCGATTCATCGATGCCCTCCGGCATGCGCCAGAGGGACGGCATCCCGCCGACCCTCATGAACGTTCGAGAACATCGCCGGTTCCGCCGAATTCCCTGCGGAAATCCAGGCATTCCCTGAATGAGAGAGGGTACATGCGGATCGAATTGAACCTCCCTCCCATATGGGTCGAATAATCGGATGAAAGCAGGCTCGAGTTCGATCCGGTCACGTAGATGTCGCATGCTCCGCGGGCTATCAGGTCTCTGAGTGCCAGGTCCCAGCCTTCGATGTTCTGTATTTCATCTACGATGAGGACGTTCCTGCCTTTTCCGTCGATCCTCGAATTCACTTCCCCGAGGAATTTCTTCCAATCCCGCAGGTCGTAGTTTTCAGCCAGTTCGGTGTTTATGTAGATGACGTTGCAGTCTTTCAGCCCGGATGCGTACAGCTTGAGCGCAGATGATTTCCCGCATCTGCGGATGCCCACCAATACTTTGGCAAACCCGTTCCATGCGTGCGCCGCCAGCCTGTCCATGTACAGGGGGCGCTGAATCAGTTTCATTTCCGGTTCCACAGTCATGTATAGTCGAACACATCCTTAAGGCTTTTCGAATTTTTAATACAAGTATAAACAATGCGAAAATATCGCTGGAATTTTTAATACGAAGATAAAAACCTAAGTGGGTTCGATACACGATTTTGAGATTCTCTCCCTCGCAATCCCAATCGGCCGGGAGCCCAAACGGTCTGCTGTGCCGGCTGGATCCATCACGGCCTCAGCAGAGCCAGGCATGGAAATCCGGAGGTTTTTCCCTCGGAGAAGAGGGATCCGGCCCTTTTTCTTGTTAAAGTCATTCTGATCGGGTCGGTGCCTGAGGCATGTTCGCGGAGGAGGCCGTATCCCAGCCTGTGCGGTTAGGCGGATGGGACACGGGAATCATCTGAGCGGCAGCCCCGAAGATAATATATGGGCCCTTCCGATAGCCGAGACCAACGCCTGTTGTATGGGCGGGAAGGGAATACCCAAATGAAAGCGTTATACAGCGACGGCACCGTGAAGGAGGCCGAGGACGGCCTCTCCGTGCTGAGGCACACCACCTCGCACATCCTCGCGCAGGCCGTCAAAAGGCTCTGGCCCGAGACCAAACTGGCCATCGGTCCCTCGATCAGCGACGGATTCTACTACGACATGGACCGCGAAGGCGGCTTCACCGCAGACGACCTGACCAAGATCGAGGCCGAGATGAAGAAGATCGTGAAGGAGAACCTCAAGCTCGAGACCTTCACCCTCCCGCGGGCCGAAGCGATCAAGTTCATGGAGGACAGGCACGAGGACTACAAGGTCCAGCTCATCAAGGACCTCCCCGAGGATGCCGTCATCAGCTTCTACAAGCAGGGCGAGTTCACCGACCTCTGCGCCGGGCCTCACGTGCTCTACACGAAGCAGTGCAAGGCGTTCAAGCTCACCTCCGTCGCAGGCGCGTACTGGCGCGGCGACGAGCACAACAAGATGCTCACCCGCATCTACGGCACCGCCTTCGAGAACAAGGAGGACCTCGACAAGTACCTCGCCATGATGGAGGAGGCCAAGAAGAGGGACCACCGCAAGCTCGGCAAGGAGCTCGGCATCTTCATGATGTCCGAAGAGGGGCCCGGGTTCCCGTTCTTCCTGCCGAACGGCGTCACGCTCAAGAACACCCTCATGTCCTACTGGAGGGAGATCCACATCCCCGCCGGCTACAAGGAGATCTCCACCCCGCAGATCCTCAACCGCCACCTGTGGGAGCAGTCCGGCCACTGGGACCACTACAAGGAGAACATGTACACCACCAAGATCGACGACGAGGATTACGCCATCAAGCCGATGAACTGCCCCGGCAGCACCATCGTCTTCGCCAGCGAGTCCCGCTCGTACCGCGACCTCCCGCTCCGCCTGGCGGAGTTCGGTGTGGTGCACAGGCATGAGAAGTCCGGAGAGCTCCATGGGCTGTTCCGCGTCAGGTGCTTCACTCAGGACGATACCCATATCTACGTCACCCCCGAGCAGATCGAGGACGAGATCTCCGCCATCGTGAAGATCATCGACAAGGTGTACAAGCAGTTCGGCTTCAAGTACCACGTCGAGCTGTCCACCCGCCCCGAGAACTCGATGGGCTCCGACGAGGACTGGGAGAACGCGACCAACGGCCTCAGGCATGCCCTGGACGACATGCACCTGCCCTACGTTGTCAACGAGGGCGACGGCGCGTTCTACGGCCCCAAGATCGACTTCCACCTGGAGGACTCCATCGGGAGGACCTGGCAGTGCGGAACCATCCAGCTGGACTTCCAGCTGCCTCAGAGGTTCAATCTGGAGTACGTCGCGCCGACGGTCAGAAGCACTGCCCGATCATGATCCACCGTGTCGTCTTCGGGAGCGTCGAGAGGTTCATGGGAATCCTCATCGAGCACTACGCGGGGAAGTTCCCCGTTTGGCTGGCGCCCGTGCAGGTCAAGGTCCTCTCGGTCTCCGAGAAGAGCAGGGACTATGCCGCGAAGGTCGCTTCGCAGCTGCAGGCCGCCGGCATCCGCATCGAGAACGACGCCCGCGACGAGAAGATCGGCTACAAGATCCGCGAGGCTCAGCTCCAGAAGGTCCCCTACATGGTGATCATCGGCGAGAAGGAGGCCGAGGAAGGCACATCCGTCGCCGTCAGGAGCCGCGACAAGGGAGACCTCGGGTCGTTCAGGACCGAGGACTTCATCGCCCTTGTGAAGAAGCAGACTTCAGAGAGGAAGGACTGAAATCTTTTCCCGGCCCTCCGAGGCCGGATCTTTCTTCTGGCCGGGCCGCAGCCCGCTGAACCGGACGTTCTTCTAAGAAGTTTATCGGTCGAGGAAGGACACGGCGGTGCCGTAGGCCAGCACCTGGCAGCGGCGATGCTTCTCCCCTCCGGTCTCGGTGACGGAGAAGCTCACCGCCACCACCGCGTCGGCATACATCTGCCGGGCGCAGTCCTCGAGATCGGAAATGGCCTCATCGCAGTATTCGGAGACGGACTTCTTGCGTTCCTCTCCTCCGCCGGTTCCTTTCGCTATGCCGATGATCATGTAGTTCCTCCCCGGAACCTCTTTGGTTGTAGTTACGATCATCCGGACATGAATGGCCGAACTGCTGGAAATAGTAATCGGATGGAATATCCAAAATATTTTGACAAGTTCCATCCGAAGGGGAGGGCTGTACCGGGACGGTTCAGACGAACCTGACCGCCGTTCCGTAGGCCAGGATCTCGGCGGCCCCCGCCATGACCATCGAAGTGGTGATGCGCATGGCGATGACGGCATCGGCGCCTTTGGCCATCGCATCCTGCCCCATCCTCTCCACGGCGATCTCGCGGGCCTTGGTGAGCATCTCATTGTAGGCGACCAGCTCTTTCCCTACGACGGACCTCAGGCCCTGGGTGATGTCGCGCCCGATGTTCCTGGTCTGTATGGTGTTGCCCATGGCCAGGCCGATGATCTCGTAGTTCCTGCCGGGGATCTCGTTAGCGGTTGTGAAAATCATATGCAGATTCAATCGCATATATTGATATTATACCTATCGTGTGAAATAATAATATGACGGCGCCCTCTTCCCGAAGAAGGCGCCGCTCTGTTCTCATCGCTCTTCGGGTATGTTTATCGGATACCTGCCGTACTTCTTGGCCGTATCGAAGAACGCCTCCACATTGGCCAGGGGGACGTCGAGCGGCCAGTCGCAGCCGGTCCAGTAGATGTACCCGCCGCCCGGCGCGGCATCCTTTATCGCCTTCTTCCCTTCGCGTTCGATCTTCTCAGGCGTCCCCTGCAGCAGGGTGCCTGCGGGGTTGATGTTCCCGGCGATGCACTGCCTCTTCCCGATCCTCTTCTTGACCTCGCCCAGGTCGTCCGCGTAGTCCAGGCTGATGTAGCTCGCGCCGATCTCGCAGAGGTCGTCGAGGCGGTCCATGGTGAGCCCGCAGATGTGGTAGTGGTGTGCATACCTGTCCTTGTACCTCCTGATGGCCTCCGACTGCCTCTTGGCGTAAGGGAGCCCGAACTCCCTGAAGGTCTCCGGAGAGATCATGTCGCCGGAACAGGTGGGATCGGGCGTGTAGATGTGGTCCGCGCCTGCATCGATCTGCGCCTTGTCGAACTCTATCGCGGCGTCGCAGCAGAAGCTTATCAGCTCCTTGACCTCGTCCGGCTCCTCGAACATGAATGCCATCATGTCCTCCACCCCAAGGACCACGCCGGCCAGCGTCAGCGGGCCGCGGGTGAAGCCGGTGATGAAGACATCGTCCTTCCGTTCGTCGTGGAGCTTCTTATCGAGCTTGCGGATCGCCTCCAGCTGCTGCGGCATCTTCCCGTCCTTCTCGGGGTCCGGGAAGCGCAGGTCGCGCCACTTCTTCGGGTCGTCGATGCAGGGGTCCACGACAGGCACCCCCCAGTAGGTCTCATGCTCCTTGCAGCCCAGCGGTTCCGCCATGATGTGGGCGCTCATCCTCGAGTGAACGAAGTCATGGCCGAAGCGGTCGAGCGCGCGTATCTGCGACTCGACGAACACGTCGGTGTTCCTGACCCACTGCGGGTAGCTCACATCCTTCTCCTTCTTCCCCATGCGGGACAGGTTGTCCCCCGCCAGGTTGATCGACCAGTTCATGGTGTCGAACATCGGCACCCGGTCAGGTTCCTTCAGGTCGATCGCGCACCTGATCCTCTCACCGTGCGACATCGCGTCGCGGCCGTCCTCCATCGCTGCGCCTCCTTCACGATATCGTCCCATTCGGAGCGTATCCTCTTCCAGTCCCAGCCCTCCAGCAGCCTGTCCGCGATGGGCGGCGTCTGAGGGGCCTTCTCGGAGTATATCCCGAGGTCGTATGAGTTGGCGAACTCCCTGGTGACTGCGCTCCCGCACCCCATCAGGGGGACGCCGATGCCCTTCTCCTTCAGCATGGTCGCCTCTTTGGGGAGGGCGTCCATGGTCGTGGTCATCAGGGCGGTGCCGCTCATGAAGAGCGGCCTCACCTCCGCGGCCTTGGCCACCGCCTCGGCCGCCGGGACGTCCTTGCCGAGGTCGATGACCTCGTAGCCTGCGGCCCTCATCATCACCGCGGCGATGTTCTTCCCTATGTCGTGGGGATCGCCCTCGACCGCATGCATGATGACCCTCCCGCGGGATTCTCTCCCGCCCGGCATCTTCGCCTCGGCGACCGCGATCCCCTTGGTCATGGTCCTGGAGGCCATGATGACCTCCGGCAGGTAGTATATGCGCTGGGCATAGAGCTTGGCCACGATCTGCATGCCGGCCACCAGCCCCAGGTTGATGACGTCGGCGGGGGCCTTGGTCTCCAGCGCTTTCTCGGATGCTCCCTCGATCTCTCTGATCTTGAAGAACACCACCTTCTCGGCCAGTTCCCGGTAGACGGGGTCCTCCGGGAGCATCCTGTCCGCGACCTCCCTCGGGGTCTCGGCCGTCCTCTGCTCGAATTTATCGATGCTGTCTGCCATTTCCCGCACCTCGGTATAACAACCTAGGCGCGGGGACCTTAAAGCGGACCGCGAACAGCCGGAGAACAGGCTCGGAGACAGCCGAAATAGGGTCCGGACGGCTGTCTGGGAGCGGTGCTGCAGTGCCCGAATCACAGCGTTCGCAGGACCGGCTAAATAAGCACACAGCGATAAACAAGGATTGATCCGGCGGCCGGGCCTTCCGCCGGTCATGTTTTCTCAGACGAGCAGTTCTTTGGGCCCGATGAGGATTACTCCTTCCTTCTTGGCCCTTTTCACCAGTTCGCTGTCGAATCCGGAAATCGAGAACAGCGTCATCTTCTTGTTCTTCAGGCCGCGCATGCGCTCGGACCGTTCTATGAGCATGTCGAGAGCGCCGGAGTCGACCTTCCCGTTCCTGAACTTGCAGTCGCAGATGTAGTTGGTCTCTCCGTCGGTCCCGACAAGGGTGATGTTCGCGGTATCCTCCCCGACGATCCACCATCCGCCGGTCTTGGTGCAGCCCATCTTGTGCTTGAGGTATTTGGCGCAGAATGTGCGGAACCTGAGCTCGAGGAACATGCCCGTCTCGGCGGAAATGTTCCTGAAGTCCGGGTTGTCCGCGTATATGAGGTTGGGATTGTTCCTTATGACACCGTGGTAGAAGGCGAGCAGGCTGCTGGTTACCATGTAAACAGGCTTCTTCGGGGCGCTTCCCATGGGGACAATCCTGGAAACGAGATGCTCCGCTTCCATCTTCTTGATGTATATGTCGCAGAGCTGCCTCGAGATGCCCTCGTCCTCTGCGATGTCGATCGGCCTTCCCTCGCCGTGAGCTATGTCGGAGAGTATGGCGGAGCAGTAATCATAGGGGACGGACGACCTCCTGACGAGGTTCTCCGCCTCCATGCACAGCCTGGGGTACGGGCCCAGGAAGCATTTCTCGACAGACGCCTCATAGGTGCCTTTGTTCATCAGCGCGCTGTAGACGGGCACGCCCCCCACAGTCAGATAGGTCATGCACGAGTCGAGAGGCTCCATCTTGGGATGGAGGGAAGCGGCGTCCTCGCGGCCGAGAGGCCAGATGGTGATGACCCTGATGTCTTTCACAGCGAGTTTCGCGGTGCGCTCGGCCGCATGGGCCGGCCATCCGCAGAGGATGAGCATGTCGCCTTTCTCGGCCGCCTTCTCTGCGAATTTGGCCAGCTCCGGGGCGAACCATTCGGCCTTGGGGTTGCCGATACCGTCGATGGCGATCACGCGGGCGCCGTCAAGATATGTGGACAACTGATCGAACGCCTGCGCGAGCGTCGCCGCCTCGGGAACGCTCTCTCCGGTGCAGGCGCGGATGGCCTCAGTGATGCAGGAGACGGTCTCCGAGGGGCTCCCCTCCGGGAGCTGCACCCTTATGCATTCCTTCCCGGTGCAGAAGCGGCGCACCAGGCTCGAAGTCCCGGTGCGCGATTCTCCGGTGACAAGGCATATCCTGCGGTCGGACCTGTAGATGTCCCCGAGCTCACCCAGCTCCTTTTCTCTTCCGACGAATGCTGACATGAGTGAACAGAGGGCAATTGCAGTAGATAAAACAGACTAGAATTATTTGACAAGAATGCTCTGTATAGATATCGAAATGAATATGTCAACTATATTGGGATATATTCTTCTCCATACTCAATAATATGGTCGGCAGCGAAGAGAGAAGATCTTCTCATCTGTCCACGGCAGCCCTGACACCTTCCGCCAGCCTGTCGGCGTCAAGGTCCTCCAGGCGGAAATAGCGTGCTTCCAGGGCCGCGGCGAGCTTCTCGGCGTTGTCGAAGTGCGGGAAGCCGGCACCGGCGTCCACTACGATCCACCTCACGCCGGGGATTCTCAGGTTCTCGGCGGTCTTAAGCGCTTCGGCGTTCGCGTCCGCTCCCTGAGCCACCGGGACGTTCGCGCGCCCGTCCGTCACGAGGACGATGAAGCATCTCTCACCTATGTGGGTCCTGGCGTACGAGGTCATGTACTCCCCGGCGCGGACGAGCGCTTCCCCGAGCGGGGTCTTCCCACCGGTCGGGAGGTCCTCGAGCTTCCTGTAGCTGTACTCCACCGATCTCGTCGGCGGGAGCACCATCTCGGCTGAGCTCCTGCGGAAGGCCATCAGGCCGATCCTGTCCCTCCTGACGTAGCTGTCGCGCAGCATGGAGAGCACTGCCCCCTTGACGGCGGCCATCCTCTTCCTGACCCCGAGGGAGCCGCTGGCATCGACCAGGAACAGGAGGGTGGCCCCGCTCCTTCTCTCGCGCACCTTCTCGCGGATGTCGCGGTCCTCGATGGCTATCACAGCCCGTCTTTGTGCCTCTCACTCTGGTAGGGCGCGGCTGCGCGGATGGTGGCATCGAACGCGATATCGGACGGATGCCCGGATGGGATCTTGGCACGTGCGTACCTTCCGGTTCCGTCGGCGGAGACGGCCACGGCGCGGCGCCCCTTGCGGGCCTTCGTACGCGAAGGTACGCGTTCGCGCGAATCAAGATAATCTATGACACGGAACTGCCTGCCGATCTCGAAGAGCATCTCGCCGATGTCAGGCATGCCGTTCTGAGGAGGTTCGTTCTTGTCCCTGTCCTCCCCATCGTCCTGCCGGGTGTCCTGATCCTGCCGGTTCGGGGGCTGTTCCCCGCTGCCCTGCGGAGGTTCCCCGCTGTTCTTCTGACCGTTCCGATCTTCGCTCTCGTTCTGTTCGTCATTATTCTTCCCGTCGTCCTGCCGGGTATCTTCATTTTGCTGATCCCGGGGAGGTTCGGGGGGAGGCCGGCCGTAGCTGCGCCTGTGGGGGAGGCAGAGGACTGCCGCCTCCTCGACGTCCTTCTTCATGACCGAGTCGCGCCCGTTGAGAGCGGCGATGGCCTCGGCGCATTCCACCATGGCGATGTCCCCGCGGGAACCTTCGGCCCCGACCTTCTGGCACAGTTCGCATACGACGGAGATGAGCTCATCCGATACCGTCACCATCGGCAGGATGAGGGCGGCCCTCGAGACCTTCTCCCTCTCTTCCTCCTGGGACTTCGCGAAGCGCTGTGCCAGGCCCTCGGGGTCCGACGCAAGCTCTGCGTTCCTGGAGACGATGAGCCTCCTTTCCTCCCCCGGTGCAGTTCGCCGAGTAGGCGCAGAGGTCGAAGCGGTCGAGCGCATGGTCCGACAGGTCGCTGTCGTCCGGGTTCATGGTGGCTATCAGGGTCGTGGCGCAGGGATAGGATCCGGAAACGGGCCCTCTCTCGACGCGCACCGTCCCGGTGAGGACGGCGTCCATGATGCCGGCCAGCATGCCCCTGTCCATCAGGTTGATGTCATCGATGTACAGGATGTTCCCGTCGGCGCGGGAGAGGAGGCCCTTCTCCATGGCCGGTACTCCCGTCCTGACCGTTTCCTCGACGTCCAGCCCTCCGAACAGCTGCTCTTCGGTGACGTTCAGGGGGCAGTTGACGATCTTCTTCCCCGTGAGCCCGGCGGCCGCCCTGGCCAGAACGGTCTTGGCGGTCCCCTCGCCGCCCCTGAGCAGGACGGTGCGGATGCTCGGGCTGACGATCGCGCATTCCAGCGCGCGCTTGGCGTCGTCCATCCCGACGACGGCGGTGAACGGGAGGCCGTTCACAGGTCCTGAAGGCATTTCTCGAGCTCCGCAGTGTCGAGACCTGCTTCTTCGAAGGGGCGCCTCTTGAGGCGGTGCGCCAGCACCAGCTCGGCTGTGGCGCGGATGTCGTCCTTGGACACGGACTTCCTGCCTTCGAGGGCCGCATTGGCCTTGGCGGCCTTCAGGAGGGTGATGTCGGCGCGGTGCCCGTCGACTCCGAAATGGATCATCACAGAGACGACCATGTCGACGATGCTGTCCCCTGCTTCGACTTCGGGGAGGATCTCCCTGGCGCGGGTGAGCCTGGTACATGTATCGTCAAGCTCCTGTCTGCACGATTCAATGTACTTCTCGGGGTCCGAGTCGTATTTCACCCTGCGTTTGACGACCTCGGCGCGGTTCTTCACGTCCCTCTCGCCTTTGATGTCCACCGAAAGGCCGAATCTGTCCAGGAGCTGGGGCCTGAGGTCGCCTTCCTCGGGGTTCATAGTTCCGACGAGAACGAACCTCGCCGGGTGGGAGAAGGACACGCCTTCCCTCTCCACGTAGTTCACGCCCATGGCCGCGGAGTCCAGGAGCAGGTCCACCAGGTGATCGTCCAGCAGGTTGACCTCGTCCACGTACAGGATGTTGCCGTTGGCAGAGGCCAGTACCCCGGGCTCGAACCGCCGCTCCCCGGTCTTGAGGACATGCTCGAGGTCGAGCGTCCCGGCGACCCTGTCCTCGGTGGCGGACAGGGGCAGGTCGATGACCCTCATGCGGCTCTGCACGGGCTTCAGCTCCTCCCCGCGCTCCAGCCTCTCGCGGCAGTAGGGGCAGTAGCGTTCCGGCCGGCCGTATTCGCAGCGGAAAGGGCAGCCTTCCACGACGGTGCGGTAAGGGAGGACGGCGTCCAGCGACCTGACTGTGGTGGACTTCGCTGTTCCTTTCTCGCCTTTGATGAGGACGCCGCCGATGCCCGGATCGACCACATTGAGCAGCAGCGCCCTTTTCATGCTCTCCTGGCCGACGATCCTAGTGAATGGGAATACTGAAGGTTCCTGGGACATTTCAACGACCTATATCGATTGGATTAATAATCCAGTATAGGCATCCTTCTTATGAGTTTTTGCAATGGAGGCTCAACATGGCGGACGGAAAAAGGATCGATAAGAGCAAAGAACCGGAGAAGGCGGAGCCCATGGACTCCCGCCAGAAGAAGCTGCTGGCCATCGGGTTCGGGGTCTACCTGCTGATGGTGCTGGCCATAGTCGCGGTGTACATGGCGACGGACGATGAGGATACCAGGATGATGGGCATGTACTCGGTATCGACCGCGCTGGTGTTCTTCACCCTGATCTTCGCGGTCTTCGTCTACCGCGGGTCCGCTTCGGACGAGTACCGCCGCAGGTACGGCGATAAGCTCTCCGACGAAGAGAAAGAGGACTGGAACAAACGGCCGTGAAGCGTGCCCGGCCGCCGGCCTCTGTTCCGGAGGGAATCTCGACGATGTGTTTCTCTCGAAGCGCACTCATCTGTCGGTCAGTTCCTCGATCCTCTCCTCGGATTCGAGGTAGAGGTCCTTGATCTTCTGGCGGTATTCCTCGGAAGCGTTCCACAGGCCTCTGTCGATGGCCTCCTGCAGCCTGTTCAGGATGTTCATCTCGGCGTACGGATTGACCTCTTCCATCCATTTCCTGGTGTCCTCGTCCAGGAACTTGTCGGTAAGGCCCTCGTACATCCAGTCCTCGGCAACATCCGATGTTGCTCCCCAGGCCATGGTGTACTCGGTAATGTTCGCCATCTCGGCCGCTCCCCTGTACCCGTGCTCCTTCAGCCCGTTTATGAACTTCGGGTTGAGCACCTTCGAGCGGAAGACGAACCTAAGCTCGTCCTTGGTGCTGCGGACCTTGGTCCTCTTAGGGTCGGAGCCGTCGCCCATGAAGGTCACAGCATCCTTCCGCCCGTAGGCGCGGACGAAGGCGTTCATCCCTCCCAGGTATTCGTAGACGTCGTCGCAGTCCAGGAGATCTATCTCCCTGTCAGGCATGTTCTTCACTGTTACGCCGACCTTGGAGAACCTCTTCACGAACTCGTCCCTCATCTTCTGCCCGTAATTGCCTTTCTCGTAGCCGTTGGAGCACCAATCGATGTAGACGTCGGCAAGGTCCTTGACATCCTTCCATGCGCCGGTCTCGATGGATTTGTTCACTCCCGTGCCGTAGCCTCCCGGCGGAGCGCCGAAGATCCTCACCGAGTTCCTGCGCCGGGCCTCGTCCGGCGTCAGGCCGGCGGCGATGCCGTCCACGATGTCCTTCCTCAGGTTGGCGGCGAGGGCATTGTCCTCGTCATCCTCGTCGAGGGCGGCCACGATCTTCACCGCATCGTCGATCATGTCGATGAGATTGGGGAAGGTGTCGCGGAAGAGCCCGGTGATGTTCACAGTAACGTCGATCCTGGGCCTTCCGAGCTCGGACAGGGGCACCGGCTCCAGGCCGACGACCTGCCCGCCGGCGGATGACCAGACGGGCTTCACGCCCATGAGCCAGAGGATGTACGCCATATCATCCCCGCCGGTCTTCATGGTGTCCGTCGCCCAGATGATGAAGCCGACCTCCCGGGGATACTCCCCCTTCTCGGCGACGTACTTGTCGATCATCTCGTCGGCCATCCGCTTCCCGATCTCCCAGGACGCCTTCGTCGGGACGGTGTCCGGGTCCAGGGAGTAATAGTTCCTCCCGGTCGGGAGGATGTCGGCATTGCCGCGGGTCGGAGCACCAGAAGGGCCCGGCAGGATGTACTTCCCGTCCATGCCGTCGAGGAGGCACTGCATCTCATCGCTCATGCGGCGGACGTTGGGGACCGCCGAGGAGCACATGAAATGCACCGAGCCCTTCAGATCATCCGATACCTTCCCGTGCAGCTCCCTGAGATGTGCCAGGCACTGATCCTCATCGAACGAGACCGAATCGCAGAAGGATATGAAGCCCTGCACTTCGGCGTCGATCCTGTCGACGCAGCGGAGTTCAATTCTCCCGAGGGGAGGCTTCCGGAAGGATCCGAGATGCATTTCTGGATATCCGTGCCCTCGTCCTCCGCGAAGGCGTCGCGGAGGCTCCTGACGTCCCCGTTGTCGAGCCTCATCAGCGAGTAGACGGTCTCCAGGAAGTGCTTCCCCTCAGGGGCCTTCCCGAGTACGTGCAGGTCTGCCCTCACCAGGGCGTCCTTCACCTCCGAGATGTAGTCGTGGAGCTTCACGATGTACGGTTCAAAGCCTTCCGGCCCCGGATCCGAATCGGCAAGGCCCAGGTCGTTCAGCATCTTGGCGTCCCTGGCGGCCTCGTAGATGTTCTTCACCATCTCCCGGCGGCGCTCGGCGTCGTTCGTGCCCTTGTTCCGGAAGTACTCCTGCAGCGGGACCTCCACCTTGGCTATGTCGTCGTATCTGCCGGCGCGCGCCATCGACGGCGGCATGTGCCCGTCGAGCACCGACTCGGCGCGGCGCTTGCATTGGATCCCCTCGCCCGGGTCATCGATGATGTAGATGTAGAGGTTCGGCACATTCCCGAGCACGATATCTGGGTCGCATTTGGCCGAGAGCCCGACGTTCTTCCCGGGGAGCCATTCCAGGGTCCCGTGGGTCCCGACGTGGATGATGATGTCCGCTTTGAACACGTCCCTGATCCAGCGGTAATATGCCAGATACTGGTGCTGGGCGAACAGCAGCGGGTCGTGGATGCTCTGCTCGAACTTGTCGGCCATGCCGCGGAGGGGCTGGTAGCCGATGAAGACGTTGCCTTTGACGAGCCCGGGGATGATGATCTTCCTGCCGTCGGTGCAGATCTCCCCTGGAGGCGCTCCCCAGTCCTTCTCCATCATGGAGCGGTCCCATTCCGGCACTTCGGAGTATTCCTTGAGGTAGTCATCCCTGTCCATGAGGGCCGCGGCCTTCTTCCTGACCGTCTCCAAGGACATGGAATCGAGGTCGTTGGTGACGTTGTCCAGAATCTCGGAGATGAGCGCCTTCCCGTTCTCCGGGACGTTCTCGACGGTGTACCCCTCATCCTTCATCCTCCGGAGGAGCCCGGCGATGCTCTCCACGGAGTCGAGGCCGGCGGCGTTCCCGATGACCCCTGAGTTCGCGCGCGACTGCCAGAGGAGGATGGCCACCCTCTTGTCCTTCTCGGGGATGTGCCTGAGGCGCGCCCAGCGGTATGCAAGGTCCACTGCAGCCTCGATGCGGTCGGGGATGGGGATGTTCCGTTTCATCCCGCTCTTCTTCGGCGTGTAGGCTATCGGCACAGCGATGATGTCGCCGTCGATCTCCGGGAAGGCGACGTTGTTGGTTATCTCGTGCTTGCCGAGGCCGACCTTCTCCGTCTCGTAGTCGGCGTAGTCCCCCGTTATCGTCATGGTGTGGATCATGGGGACGCCCAGCAGCGAGGCGTAATAGTTGTCGCATCGGCGATCCTGACCCCCTCCCCGTCCCTGGAGTTGTACATCACGGAGAATGAGGTGTGGACCAGGACGGTGTCGGGCATCGGGCTGCCGTCATCCCTGAGGAAGTACTTCCTGAACGTCGCCTTGGTGCCTTCCTCGCCCTCGGTCTTGTAGGAGACCGCCGAGAAGAAGACGGGGAGCGCGTTCATCCCCCTGCGCTCGATCTCATCTGTGAGGGCGTCTATCGCAGCGAGATTGTCATAGACCCAGAGGGTGCTGGCGAACAGGATCCCCACGGTCATCTTCGAAGGGTCGAGGGTCTTCAGGTACTCCTCCTTCGGGATGTTCCTGTCCATCCCCTTATGGTAGATCCCGTCCTTCCTCTGGGACTTGGGCTCCGGGGGAACGGAATCTGTCTTACCGAGGCCGTGCGCGGCGTACAGCACCATGCCCCAGTCGTTCTCCGGCCCGCGGGAGGCCGCGTACCGGCAGATCTCCCGATACTCACCGTCGCTTCCCCTGAAGAGGCCGCGGTTCATCAGCGTGACCTCGGCGTTGCCGCTGAACAGCAGCACCCAGCCGGGGCATTTCTCCAGAGCTTTCCTGTAGCGGTCGAAGCGTTTGAAGCGGCAGGTGTCCGACATGCACCGGAAGTAGACGAAGTCCGCCTGCTCCGTGCGGTCCTCCAGTTCCTTGTAGGCGAGGACATCGTCATCCGCCTCCTCCGCGTTGATCGCATAGACGTCGGGCTCAATCCCCAGCTCCCTGAGCTTCTCCGCCGGGGATGCAAGCACCTTCGCGTCGGCCGTCTGCAGCGACAGGACGACGATTCTCATCTTCATAGTTGGATGATATGTACAACTCTTAGAAAAGACCGCCCCATTCAAAAGCGACCTGCTGATTCATAGTTGCAACAAAAACCGCAGGCCGAGAGGAATATCGCCGACCTGAGATAAAGATTGGCGCCTCGGCAGGCCTCCGGGGAAGGTTGCGGCAGGGAGGC
>NZ_LOPS01000048.1 GCF_001481295.1 Candidatus Methanomethylophilus sp. 1R26 | reverse complement strand
TATTGATGGTTGAGAAGTATAATTTAGCATCAGATATACTTACATTTTTTTCTGCTAAAACCAGGCCAATAATCGTATAATTTTTCTTCTTTAAATATTATCTAACTTATTTATCAGTTGGTACAATGATATTGGTATAATATCTGCCGTTCGGAACTTTATTTAAATACTCTCCAACCAGATTTTTATTCCAACCGTTGAGGAAACGGGAGGAGTGAAGAATGGCAACAAAGGAAGAGATAATGGACAGACTGAGCAACTCGGTCATCCAGTATAAGAGAGCGGACGCGATCGCGGCCGCGAACGAGTGTGTTGCAGAGAAGATCGACCCCGTGGACGCCATCAACGACGGCCTCGTCAAGGGGATGAACGTCATCGGCGACCTCTACGCACAGCACAAGATCTACCTGCCGCAGGTCCTGACGGCCGCCTCCGCCATGTACGGCGCATTGGATATCCTGTTGCCCCTGATCCCCAAGGCATCCCTCGACAACGCGAAGAAGTGCGTCACCGCCGTGATGGAAGGGGACGTGCACGACATAGGGAAGAACATCGTGAAGACGATGCTTACTGCCGGAGGTTTCGTGGTGACCGACCTCGGCAAGGACGTCCCTCCAGCGACCATCGCAGGCACCGTCGAATCCGACGGGATCGATATCGCATGCCTCAGCACCCTGATGACCCCCACCATGGACAACATGAAGAAGACCCTGGACCTGCTGAACGAGAACGGCGTGCGCGGGAACTGCATCGTCACCATCGGCGGTCCCCCGACTTCGCCCGACTTCGCCAAGCAGATCGGGGCCGATCACAGGGACACCAACGCACAGGATTGCGTCAAGTACCTCAAGGAGCGTGTCTGAGATGGCCTCTGTCAAGGGGATGAAGCCCAAGGAAAGGGCACTGGCCGCCCTCGCCGGGGAAAAGGTCGACTGCCTCACCACCTACCCGATCGCATGCGGGGTCTGCAGAAGGTTCATCGGCGATGGGCACATGAAGTACAGCGAGTGGTGCAACGACCCCGAGAAGTTCGCAGAGGCGTTCCTCCAGGGGCAGAAGCAGTACAACATGGACTTCGCCATCGGCCTGATGGACCTGTCCGTCATGGCAGGCGACCTCGGGGCCCATGTCAGGATGGATGAGCAGAACACCCCGTTCGTCGACGGGCACATCATCCACTCCATGGAGGACTATGAGAAGCTCGAAGTCCCGGACATCTCGAAGGGCAGGACCAACGTGCTCATCAAGGGAAGCGAGCTGATAGCCAAGAATCTCAATGACCAGGTGGTGACCTCGGCCTTCGTCGAGGGACCTCTCCTGGCACTGTCCCAGACCGCCGGCGCCGAACAGCTCTTCATGGACATGTTCAGCGACCCGAGGCCCATACACAAGGCGCTCGAGGTAACCACGGAGTACGACAGGCAGATCGTCGAGGCGCTCGGGAAGACCGGCATCGAAGCGCTCTGCTGGGACTACCTCTGGGGCAACTACGCCTGCCTGGGAGACCGGGAGTATGGGGAATTCGAGGGGGACAAGTACGCCCCCTTCCTGAACGAGCAGGTGAAGAAGAACGGTATGGCCGTCGCGATCCATAACTGCGCCGACCTGCCCCACCTCGATACCCAGATCAAGAAGTTCAAGCCCTCCCTCTACTCGATGGCCTACTACCCGCTGATCTCGGGATCGCCGACAGCTGCGGAGACCATCGAGAAGGGATACAGCGACAAGTGCCTCGTCGCCGGCAATCTGGATCCGCAGATATTCATGAGGGACACCGTCGCCCAGTGCGAGGAGGCCACGAAGAACCTGTGCCAGGATGTCAAGACCGCTCTCTGCAAGAGAGGGCTGAACTCCGGATACTGCATCGCCAGCGGATGCGAGGTGCCCCCGTCGGTTAACTGCAAGCTCGAGAACATCAAGGCCGTGGTAGATGCCGAGAGGAAGTACGGCAGGATGGAGTACTGAGCCGGAGCCGCTCCCAAACGCATTACGGCGGCGTTGCCGCGCCGCCGGCCACTCCTACGAACGAAACCAGAACGAAACGGATGCGATGATATGGCAAATGCGTATTTCGAGGCGATGAGCGCCAAGGGGTTCTCCTACAGCACCACCGCTTCGGTGAGGAAGTTCCAATGCCCCAGATGTGGATTCAGTTTCTCTCTTGTCTATGCCCGCGCCATCGCGTGCCAGGGATGCTCCGAGGCCGTCAAGGGATGCCCTAAGGTCAGATGCGCTAAGTGCGACTTCGAGTTCCTCCTCAGGGACACGCCCGACGTGTACGGGAAGAACCAGGAGCGCACCCTGGCCGACCACATATGCAGGATCGTCGGCAAGCGCGACAGCGGCCTTGGGATCGAGGTCTTCAACAGGTGATCGGCATGGCCTTAGGCCTTGGAATCGACACGGGCGGGACCAACACCGATGCCGCCGTCGTCGACCTCGGCACCATGCGGATCTGGGACAGGTCCGTATCCCCCACCACGAGGGATGACCTCACGATCGGGATCTCCCGGGCCCTCGATGGGCTCGACAGGGACCTTTTGGACAAGATCTCCCTCGTCTCCCTATCGTCCACCCTCGCCACCAACACCATCGTCGAGGGCAAGGGCGGACGCGCAGGGCTCATCTGCATCGGACGCGGCTACAGCGACCGCTCCTTCGGCGGACCATGCTGCGTCGTGAAGGGAGCGCACGACCTGGACGGAAACGAGACCGAGCCCCTCGATGAGGCCGCCTGCAGGGAGTTCCTGCAGAGCTTGGCGGGGAGAGTCGACGCCGTCGCTGTATCCGGATACCTGAGCGTCAGGAACCCTGCCCATGAGGACCGGGCGGCCTTCCTCGCCCGCGAGATTCTGGGCGTGCCCGTTGTCTGCGGACATGAACTGTCCTCCGGCCTGGGGTTCAACGAGAGGACTACGACGGCCCTGATGAATGCCCGCCTGATACCTGTCATAGCCGAGCTGATCCGCGCGATGCAGGACGCCCTCCGCAAGCGCGGGATAGATGCCCCGCTGATGATGGTGAAGGGGGACGGATCGGTCATGAGCTCCGCGTCCGCCGTCCTGCATCCGGTCGAGACCGTCCTCTCCGGTCCGGCCTCCAGCCTGGTCGGGGCATATGCCATCACCGGGGAGAAGGACATGCTGATGGTGGATGTCGGCGGCACCACCACCGACATCGGCCTCCTGAAGGACGGGTTCCCCCGTCTCGAGAAGGAGGGGGCCGCCATCGGGGGCAGGCGCACCCGCGTCCTCGCGGCCGCCATGTCCACCTTCGGAATAGGCGGGGACAGCAGGATCCTGGTCAACGGGACCCGCCCGATGCTCACGCCCCTGAGGGTCATCCCGGTCTGCGCCGCAGCGGAGAGGTGGCCGCATGTGGGCGAGATTCTGGAATCTCTGGAGGGCAGGCGGCCGTCCGCCGCCTTCGAATCGGTGGAGCCTGACCTCATCAGGCAGGAGACCGAGCTGTTCGTCGCCGCCAGGCCTCCGGCCGCCGAGGAACTGACCGGCTACGAGCGGAATCTCCTGGAACGCATCAGGGATTCCCCGATGACCGCCGCCGAAGCGGAGAGTTTCACGGGGACCATGGGCATAGCGTACTCGCTCAGCAAGATGGAGAGGCTAGGCCTCGTCACCAGGATCGGCGTTACCCCGACGGACCTGCTGCATGCCGACGGCTCCTTCACGGAGTTCGATGCTGCGGCCTCGAAGGCCGCGATCGCTTACCTTGCCAGGAAATCCCGCATGACCCAGACCGACTTCGTCGCGAAGATGGAGAAGGCAGTGGTATGCAGGATCGCTACCTGCATCATGGAGCATCTGCTGACCGAGGAAGGAGTGCAGGACCCGGCGAAGCGCGCCGGGGAGCTCGTCGCCAAGATGGCCTCCCGGGACCCGGACCCCGATTACACGCTGTCCCTGCATATCGCCCGCACGATCGTGGGGATCGGAGCGCCCGTGCAGGCATGGCTCCCGCCCGTGGCCGATATGTTCGGGGCCAGGCTGGTGATCTCCGGCAATGCCGACATAGGGAACGCCGTGGGTGCCGTCGCCGGGATGGTAACTGTCACCGAGGATGTGCTCATCAGGCCGGCGGCAGGAAGTGTGTCCGCCAATCCGGCCTGCATCGTGTTCACTAAGAGAGGGAAGCGCGAGTTCCCGGACTTCGACACTGCCGTCGAGTACGCCAAGAAAGTGGGGGCCGAGGATGTGCGCCGCCGCGCCGCCGAATCGGGCGCCGGGAACGTCCTCGTGGAGTACCTGATCAGGAAGAAAACCTACCGCAACGAGTTCGAGGGAGGATCCTACTCGCTGCTGGAGGCCAACGTCCTGGTAAGGGCAAGCGGGAAGCCGAGCCTCGGCAGGACGGAGATCCCTTCTGCCGGCGCCGCGCGAAGATCGGGGCCGGCGGATTGCAACTGACGGCCGTCCGCGGCCCCATTACCGTCCATCAACAGTATTGATTAAATACTGATGGATGCAAGAAAAAATATGTTCGCATCAATGATTAACCCTCCGACCGCTTATCCATGAGGCCGGAGCAGTTAATTTGCCGAACGAGGACGGAGTCTCATCGGCCGCCGCGAGATACGGCATCGCGACCTTCGCCATTTTGGCGGCGGCGTACTTCCTGGTATATTTCCACAGGACCACCGGCGGGGCCCTCTCAGAGACCTTCGCCGACCGTTACGGGGTCGGGCCGTCAGCGGTGGCGCTCCTCGCTTCGACCTATCTCATAGCATACACCGCGATGCAGATACCCAGCGGGATGCTGACCGACCGCTGGGGCCCCCGCAGGACCGCGACGGCCGCAGTGTCCTTCATAGCCGCCGGCTCCGCCATGACCGCCGCCTCCGATTGGACCGGCGAGTTCATGCTCATGGTCATCGGGAGGTTCGTCATCGGCTTCGGGGCGGCGTCCGTGTTCATCCCGATGATGAGGGTCCTCGCCGTCTGGTTCAGGAGGGACCGCTTCGCGACGATGAACGGCATCATCCTGCTGATCGGGAATATAGGCGCCATCGCGGCCGCCACGCCGATGTACGAGATGACCGACGCTCTCGGCATAGGCGAGGCGTACATCCTCCTCGCGGCGGTGACCGTGATGGTGGCCGCATGCTGCTGGGTCATCGTGCGTGACAGCCCCGGCGAAAGGGGCCTCGGGTCCCTGGACGCCGGCGCAGAGGAAAGGGTCCCCGCCCGCCGCGCGATAGCCACGGTACTGGGGGGCAGGATGAGGTTCTGGCCTCTGGCAGCGAGCATGTTCTTCTTCTTCGGGACCATGATGATGTGGCAGGCATCGCAGGCCGGATCGTTCTATACCAACGTCTATGGCTACGGGGAGCACGACGCGAGCGTCATGGTCATGATGGTCGGGATCGGCTCCCTCTTCGGCTGCCCGGTCGGCGGCCTGCTGTCCGACAGAGTGCTGCGCTCGAGGAAGACCGTCGCCATGATCGGCACCGGAGGGTACGCGGCGGCATGGGCAGTCATGTGGCTCACTGCCGGCAGGAGCGCATTCTCCTCCGAGATGTTCCAGGCATCGCTCAATTTCCTCTTCGGGTTCTTCTCCGGCTTCCTGGTCGCTACCGTGGCCCAGATCAAGGAATGCTTCCCCTCATCGCTCTCCGCCATGTCCGTGGCCTGCATGCACACGTTCACATTCATCGGCGGGGCCCTGGCGGTGGCCACCTGCGGGTTCGTGGTCGCGGATTCCACGGTCTCCGAATTCCAGGCCCTGTGCCTTATAGCGGCGGCGATGGCCTTCCTCTCGTTCGTCTGCGAAGCGCTGTCCGTCGAGGACGGACCGGACGACGGCCTGAGCGGCGATCCGGCGGTCGGGTACCTGGTGTACCTCTCCGAGACGGACGGCAGCGGGACCCTGCGCAGACGCCGAGGCCGAACGCAAGGGCAATAAGCAGAAACGCGCATCATGCACCCATCTGGAGGACGATACCGCGTTATGCCCCGAGTGCGGAAAGGAATACGAGGACACGTACGGCTTCTGCCCCTGGTGCGGGGCCTTGGAAAGGCCTGAGGCCGCCGGCCCAGCGGGCGCAGGGGTCCCGGCCGACGATACCGGATCCCCGCAGCAGGCTGGATTCGGCGGCCTGCCGGCATCCATGGTGCCCAGGATGAGCCCCGCCAAGAGGTCGGCGGTGTGGATCCTCTGCTTCATCCTCGCGGCCGGGATCTGCATCTGCGGGAGCGTCTCGCTCTCGTTCCTCGCCGGTTCCGCGGCGCTCCTGCTGGCGACCTATGTGCCGGGAGGGGCGTTCTTCCCGATGGCGGGGGGAGGGGCCATGGGGCTCATGACCGGGATATTGCTCAGGTCCATTCTCGGCCTGTCCTGACAGCGCAAACCGTCTTATCGCAGGTAAGCCTAATACCGTCCGGAAGAGGTGCGAGAAGATGTACTGTCCCAAATGCGGGCGCCGGTGCCCGAAGGAGCCAGATTCTGCCCCGACTGCGGGGCCTCGATGGACATGGTCTACGGAGGGGGCCGGGACGGCGCAGCCTGCTCCGGAACGTCTGCAGCGGGCGATTCCCGCCGCAATAGGATAAAGGACGACATCCGTTATACCAACGACACAGAGAGCAACATCTCCCTGCTCGCAGGGTTCACGCTCGCGATCATTGCGACGGTGCTCCTGACGCCCGTCGGCGGATTCATCATAGGGGCCGCCTTCATGCTCCTCGCCGTCGGCGCGGCCGTCCTCGACATGGTCCCCGGGAACAGGGTTTTCCTCCTGGGCGCCGGAGGCACCGCCGGGTTCCTGATAGGATGCTTGCTGTGGGCCATAATATGAGGGTCCGTACGGGGATGATGCGATGTACTGTCCGAACTGCGGCATGATGCTGCCTGAAGGGGCGGATTTCTGCCCCGACTGCGGGACCGGGGTCTCCGGGCACGGAGGCGCACCGAGAAGGGCGGAGGCTTCCGCGATGCCAGAGGACGGCAGGCTGAGGCACAACATCCTCCTGATCAGTTTCCTGCTGAACCTTATCGTCACCTTCGCGCTGGGGTTCGCGGTGGACCTCGTGGTCTGCACGGCCATCCTCATGATCATATACGGCCGGCGCGGCCATTACGGGAAGAACACCGCCGCTGAGGTGCTTGTCGGCTCGGCCGTCGGCCTGCTCATGGGGATAATGCTTCAGGCAGTCTACCTTTGGTGAAGAGCGGGGGCTCAGCTGAATTCCTGGGCGCGGAACGCCTCGATCGCCTTGGTCCATGCCTCGACGTCCTCGAGCGGCGTATCGTTGACGAACCCCTTGACCGGCATTATGGCTGCGCCGCGGGCCGATCTGCGGATACCGGGCATGACGTGTCCCTCGTTTCCGATGCTGCCGGAGACGTAGAACGGGCAGATGGTCTTGCCGATCAGGGCGCATGCCCCGAGGAACCTGTCGACGACCTCCGGCTCCTTGAACATGACCATCGGGAAGCCCACGACGATGGTGTCGTATTTGATGGATGGATCCTCTATCCACTCGGATTCGGGATCGAGTGCTATGATGTCGGCGCCCATAACGGCCGAGATCATCTCGGCGGTACGCCTGACAGCACCTCCGATGGAAAAATATGCAACCAGGGGAACCATCCTTTCTTCCAACCAGTTGACGGCCTTCCCTATATGTTTATTTAAAGATTATCGCGAACAGATACGTAAGCGGAATTAATCCATCGTGAAGATGCCGGCCCTCCCGGACTGGCCGCGGGAGGGCCGCGGAAAAGGTTTTCAGAGCGACCCGGTCCACGCCTTCAGGTCCGGAACGGATACGGAAGCGCGAACCTCCTTCCCCCGAGCACCTTGGCCGCCGGGACCAGATTCTGCATCCTGGAACCGATGCCGTCCATCCCGGAACTCCCGGATGTGGCGAATGGGACGACGGTCTTCCCGGAGAAATCATAGGATTCCAGGAAAGTGTCGATGATGTTGGGCTCCTTGTACCACCAGATGGGGAACCCGATGTACACTACATCGGCGGAAGCGACGGGTGCGCCGCCGTTCTTGATCTTCGGCCTGCAGGAATCATCATCCTTCTCCTTCGTGGTCCTGGAGCTGCTGTCCTTCCAGTCGAGGTCCGCAGCGGTGTAGGGGGTCTCGGGCACGATCTCGAAAATCTCGGAACCGGTGGCCTCGGCGAGCTTCTCCGCAACGGCCCTGGTCATTCCCGAACAGCTGAAATATGCGACTAACGACGCCGTATTATCACCTTGGACCTGAATGGGCGGGGACGTATAAATGACTGCTTGTCCGTTAATTCCGTGTTCCCGGCTTTTAATACGGGAGCGCCGTTCAAGGTGCCATGGATGCAGAATCCGCGCTGAGGAGGCTGATGGAGGGGAACGCCCGGTATGTCGGGGGACGCTCCTCAGGCGACTTCTCGGGGCGCCGGAGGAGGGAGCTGGCAGAAGGACAGGCCCCGTTCGCGGTGGTCATCGCCTGCTCCGACTCCAGAGTGGTGCCGGAAGCTGTCTTCTCGGCGGGCCTGGGGGACATCTTCGTCATCCGCACCGCGGGGAACACCGCCGGCCCAGATGTCCTCGCCAGCGCTTGGTATGCCGCGGACCACCTCCGTGTCCCGCTCATCGTCGTGCTGGGACATATCGGATGCGGCGCCGTCTCCGCTGCTCTGCAGGGGCACGGCGGAGGGCCGATGGGGGATACCGTGAGGAGGATATCGGCCAACATCGGAGGGGAGCGCGATCCAATCATCGCCGCCGAGATCAATGCCAGGAGGACGGCGGAAGCGGTGAGGGAGGCCGTGCCCGGGACGGCGGTCGCCGCAGCCGTCTACGACACCGCCGGGGGAGGCGTCCGCTTCCTCCTGCAGGATGATGCGAAACCGTTATAACCACCGTGCTAATGCATAGCACGCTATGAGCTCCCTGACTGTAGGATTCGTCGGACTGGGTCTTATCGGAGGCTCAGTCGCGCGCGCATTGAAGAAGGCCAATCCGGAAACCGTTATCATGGCCTATGACAGGGACACGGAGGCTCTCGCCGAGGCGTATGAGGACGGAACCGCGGACATCCTCCTCTCGGGCATCGACTCCCGCTACTCGGACTGCGACATCATCTTCCTGTGCGCCCCCGTCAGCGCCAACATGGAACTGGCGGCGCAGGTCGCCCCGTTCATGAACAGGAGATGCATCCTCACCGATGTCGGCAGCGTCAAGGGCCGCATGCACCGTAGGATCGGAGAACTGGGCCTTTCCGCCCGCTTCATAGGCGGGCACCCGATGGCCGGCAGCGAGAGGACCGGCTACCGGAACTCCAAGGCAATGCTCCTGGAGAACGCCTATTACATCATCACGCCCACTCCGGATACCGCACCGGAGGATCTGGAGCACTTCCGTTCCCTGGTCTCCTCCATGGGCGCCATCCCGATGGTCATGGCCCCCGAGGAACATGACAGGATCGCGGCGGCGGTCAGCCACCTCCCCCACGTGATATCTGCGGCGCTGGTGAACCTGGTCAAGGGCTCCGACTCGGAGAACGGCAGGATGCGGACGGTCGCCGCGGGCGGATTCAAGGATATCACGAGGATCTCATCCTCGTCGCCCGAGATGTGGCAGAGCATATGCGCCGAGAACTCCGAGAACATCTCGCGCCTGCTGGCGCTGTACATCCGGGACCTTGAGAAGGCGAAAGCCCTCATAGATGCGCGCGACAGAGACGGGCTGAGGGCGATGTTCGACAGTGCCAAACGTTACCGGGAAACATTCCCGTCATCCTCTGCCGGCCCCATCAAGACCGATAACGCCATCCATGTGGAGATCGCGGACAGGCCCGGGTCCCTGGCAGTGGTCATGACGATGCTGGCAGCGGCATCGGTCGACATCAAGAACGTCGGCATCGTCCACAACCGCGAGTTCGAGTCCGGATCGCTGAGGATCGAGCTCCACAGCGAGAGGGACGTGAAGAAGGCGTCGGGCATCCTGAGGGGCTTCGGATATCCCGTGACCGTCGGGTGAGGCCCCGTCGGGCCCTGCGGGCCAGGACCGCATCCCTCAGCTTCCTGACCGATTCGGCGCCGTTCTGGTCGAATACATCCGCACCGGCCCGTCTGGCACCTTCTTCCGAGACCGGCTGGCCGCCGCAGCAGAAGATGATACGGTCCCTGATGCCCAGTTTCCTGAGCTCGCGGTCGACCGCCCTCATCTTGGTATCTATAGAGGCGAACTCCCCGGACACCACGCATGCGGTGACGCCGTCCTGCCTGCAACGGGCGGCTATGTCATCGGGCATCATGCCCTCCTCGACGATGTCGGTATCGAAACCCTCTATGCCCAGGAGCAGCGCCATGAGGTTCCTGCCCTCGGTATGGATGTCCAGAGTGGCGACGACCGCCTTCCCCAGGTCCGGCCGGGGGATACCCAGCGCTTCGCGCACTTCGTAAGCGGTCTTCACTGTGCCCATGAGCTTGGGGAAGGCGGTCCTCCCGGCGGTATATCCCTTTTCGGCCCTGAAGACAGCTTCGCGCACCTCTGCCTCCGCCTCATCCCTGTCCATGCCCTCCGCAGCCTTCACGGCAGCGGCGGCATCCATCCTGCCGACGGCATCCGATATCTCCGACATTACGATGTCTCCGCGCCGAGTTATGTGCTGGGAGCATATAGGGTTCTCCTTCTCCAATTCCTCTTTATACCATCCATACCGATTCGCCGAGCATGGCAACATACGTCGTTCTGCACACGAACATGGGAGACATCAAGATCCGGATGCACGAGGACATGCCGATCACCACCGGCAACTTCGTGAAGCTCGCGAAAGATGGATTCTACGACGGGACCATCTTCCACAGAGTGATAAACGACTTCATGATCCAGGGCGGGGACCCGGAAGGCACCGGGATGGGCGGTCCGGGGTACACCATCGAGGATGAGTTCGGCCACGGGCACTCCAACCAGCCTGGATACGTCTCCATGGCCAACACCGGCCGCCCCCACACCGGAGGAAGCCAGTTCTTCATCAATACCAATGACAACGGATACCTGGACAAAGAGAACCCCAGCACCCCCTACGCCCATCCCGTCTTCGGGAAGGTCGTCGAGGGGATGGAGGTCGTCCTGAAGATCCAGAAGGTCCCCACAGATATGAACGACAGGCCTCTCAAGGATGTCGTCATCGAGAAGGCAGAGGTCATCGAGGACTGATCCCATGGCCGTAGGCAGGGACCACCACGTGTTCCAGGCCCTGGGGCTCACCAGGGTCGTGATCGAAGATGGGAAAGTAGTCTCGGTCAGCGAGCCGAAGCTCGATTACTGCCCCCTTTACAAAAAGTTCCGCAATCTCGACCGCATCACGCCCGAGGCCGTGAAGGAGAACGTGGAATCAAGGATCCGTGAATTCGGGCTTTGCACCGAGAACAGGAAGGTGCGCGACGGCGATTATGTCACCTTCGGGATCTCCGAGATCCTCTCGGCGGCTCTGGCCGAGGGCAAGATAGGTGCGGCGGTCATCGCCTGCGACGGCGCCGGGACCGCTGTCGTTTCAGATCCGGAGCTACTCCAGGGGCTGTGCGGGAGGATTTCCGGACTGCTCGAGACCTCGCCTCTGAAGGTCGTTCAGGATGCGGTCGGGAAGGATAACATCCTGGACCCGGATGGCTGTTCCATCGATCCGCTGAGAGGAGCGGACATGGCGGCGGCCAGGTACGAGAGGTTCGCCGTCACCGTGGCCAGCCCCCATGATGCGGCGGCCATCAGGAAGAAGTACGGGGACAGGGCGGTCGTGGCGGCCGTCCACAGCAGCGCGATAGGCCCCAAGGGCGCGCAGATGTACTTCGATAACTGCGACCTCGTCACCGCATGTGCCAGCGCTCCGCTCCGCAAGGAAGCCGGGAACCGCGACATCGTCGTCGCCGGCAACAAGGTCGAGATCTACGGCGTCACGGACATCGGCAAGGAGCTGGTCATCGGCAAACTCGCCTCCGTCGGCAGGAAGCCGTATGACGGCGGGCCCCTGGACGAGCCCCGTCCGCTGCTCAACGCCGACCTCCTGTCAAAAGAAGATTGACCTTCCGAGGCTCAGCCCTTCGCCGGACGATGTTTACAGCACCGCCCGGCCTCATTTCTTCTTCGGAGGACCGCCGAACTTCTTCTTCAGCGCCTTCTCGGTAAGGATGATCGGCACCATCATGATGGCCAATTCGGCCATCATCACGGCCGCCATAAGCAGTGCGATTCCATCATCATCGAAATCCATCGCCGGGATCATCGAAACCGCGGCCGGAAGCATCATGACGAGCCCGAACCATTCCATCTTCTTCCCGGAATATACCTGTGCGAACTTCCAGGATTCGCCTGACATCATAGAGCGCTGCGTGCGATAGCCGCAGAAGTGGTTCGGATCTTTGGGCGGATGGGCTGCCATGATGCGACCGGCGGCGGCCATGATGCAGGGGAGGAGGACCGCCGAGAGTGGTCCGAACCACCAGAACGGATTCACGGATTCGTATCGGTATACGAATATAATACCGCGCCAACAGAACATGGCCGCACATATGCCGGAAACTGCCCCGATAGACTGATCCGCGAATGACCCAGCTTCACAGTTTCGCACCGATGTACCTCTTGGGGAGCACATAGATCTCCCCGTCATCATCGAGCCCGACACGGGCGTCCACCTCGTAGACGTCGCGGATTAGCTGCGGAGTGATGACCTTCTTCGGGTCCCCGATGGTCATTATCCTGCCCTTCTTCATGATGATGCAGACGTCGCAGTAGCGCGCCATCAGGGAGATGTCGTGCTCCGCCACCATGACGGTCATGTCTGTACGCGCCATGGACTGCAGGTACTCCATCACATCCAGTTTGTACTTCATATCCAGATGCGACGTGGGCTCGTCCACCAGCATGAGCTTCGGCTCCTGGACGTACGCTTTGGCGATGAGCGCCCTCTGGCGTTCCCCGGACGAGAGCTTGCTCACCTGGTTGCGGCGGAGCTCATCGAGACCGAAGGTCCTGAGGGCCTCTCTCACCTTGGCCTCGTCCTCCTCGGTCTCCCACCAGAGGCGGTCAACGAAGGGATAGCGTCCCAGCATGACCATGTCCATCACCGACATGCCGAAGGTCTGCCCTGCCTCCGCCGGGACGGACGCCACCAACTTGGCGATCTCCGACGGATGCATGGAGCCCACATCGTTGCCGTCTATGGATATGGAGCCGGAGGTCATCTGGTTGATCTTGCAGATGCACTTCATCATGGTGGATTTCCCGCATCCGTTGGGCCCGATAAGGCCCACCAGACGCCCCTTCCCGAGGCTGAAGCTGATGTTGTCCAGCGCCCTGAAGTCGCCGAAATCCATGCACAGCCCCTGGATCTTGAGCAGGTCGCCCTCCCAGTATCTGCCGCCGTCCTCATCCATTGTAACTGCGCCCCTTGGTCATCAGCATGTACGCGAATATCGGCGTCCCAATCATGGCCGTGATGGCCCCGACGGGCAGCTCGATGGGCGAGAGCACCGTCCTGGCTATCAGGTCCGCGAACAGCATCAGCATCGCGCCCAGGACTATCGACGCCGGCATGATGAGGCGGTGGTCGCTCCCCAGTGCCATCCTGCAGGCATGGGGGATGACGAGCCCGACGAACCCGATGATCCCGCAGAAGGCCACGCAGAGGGCGGTGAGAACTGATGCGATCACCATCATGCAGCGCTTGAACCTCTTCACGTTGAGGCCCAGCTGCTTGGCCTGGTCCTCCCCCATCATGAAGAGGTTGAACTCGCGGGCCCACAGCATGGATATCAACGACACGCCCATCACCGGGATGAACACCAGCCAAGCGTTCTCCCAGGTGATGTTGGCGAACGACCCGAACAGCCACCACATGGCGTTGGTGATGTTGTCCTGCCCCAGGGACAGGAAGATGGTCTGGAAAGAGGAGAAGGCGAACCCGACTATGGTCCCGGCGAGGATGTAATTGGTGGCGGAGCCTCCCGCCCCCTCGGCCACCAGCATGGTTATGCCGAAGGCAGCGATCCCTCCGATGATGGCCGCGATGGGTATCAGGTAAAGGTTGCTGTTGGGAAGGAACGAGACCGATATCTCCAATGCCACGATGCTATCGCCAGGCATCCTGCCCCCGAGGACACGCCGGTTATGTAGGGGTCCACCAGGGGGTTGCGTATCAGCGCCTGGTACATGCATCCGGCGATGGACAGCCCCGAGCCCACGGCTATGGCCGCGATGGCCCTCGGGAGCCTGGCCTGGTAGATGTAGAGCTCGGTGGTATCGAGGTCCTCCCCGTGCTTCTGGACCGAGGAGATGAGGGCGGAGACCGCATCGCCGACAGAGATTATCCCTCCGGAGGAGATGGATATGGAGATCAGGAAAGCTATGACCGACATTGCTATGCCGAACATGACGATGACCGCGAACCGCCTCTTCTTGCGCTTTATCTCGCTCTCATCGTCGCGCTTGGTCATCAGGTGCAGGAGCCCTTCGTAACCTTCGCGCAGACGCCTGCCTTTTTTCTCTCCGCTCAAACGAACATCACCTTTCACCTTCAATAGAACTTGATCAGGAATAGGATGCAGACCGCGGCCGCAACCGCCAGCACCCCCCACGTCCAATCCAGGCCGTTCTCCATCTCGACATGGCCTTCGTCGCCCCATGCCAGGCCGGCCACTTCGGAGATGCAGTAAATCGCCCCGTAGTCGTTGCCCACGTAGAGCTTCCCGTCGATGACCGTTACCGAATCCATGGAATACGAGTCATCCGAATACGGGGAAAGCTGCATCTTCCACAGTCTCTCTCCGGTGTCAGCGGAGTAAGCAGCCACACCTCCGCCTGTCGGCCAGAAGGAACCCGCTGAGTAGTCCGTGGCGTAAACGACGCCGTCAGCCAGGGTAAGGGCCCCCTTGACTAGGGATGAAATAGACGACCATACGACCTTCCCGTCCATGTCGAAGCAACAGATCTGCCCGGTCAGTTCCACGGACGTCCCGTCCGTCTTCTCCAGTTCCTTTGCCCCTGAAGAGGAGGGCTCGATGTACATCCAGAAACGATCTCCGCTGAGCACGGGGCCGCCGCACAGAGCTTCGATCTTCCAATCATACTCCGACACGCCGTCAGACCCTTTCCCGGTCAGGGCATCGACGCAGACGATCCATTCGGTCATCGGCGACATTCCGCCGTCGCTGCAGGCCACTATCAGCCTGCCGTCCCCGGTCGCAGTGACGGAGCCCACAGAGCCAGGGGTGCCAGGATGTGGGAGGTTGGATCCTCCCAGGTTAATCATCTGCCGGACCCACTTCTCATCTCCGGTGGAGGCGTCGAGGGCATAGAGATATCCCTCATAGCTACCGATGTACAGCATCCTCGTCCCGTTCTCCTCGGCGATGACGGGGGCATGGAAGTAGAAACATCCCCTGGTGCCTGTGTACGTCTTGGTGCCGCCGCTGTCGACAGCGAAGTCTGCGTCCGGGAGATAGTCCCAGAGTTCCGTGAATCCAGTTTCACGGGACACCGAGTAGGCAAGGACATGCCCGGAAGAAGTCCCGAAGTACACTGCGCCCGAATCGTATACCGGTGTGGTGGCGCCGGTGAGGAAGGTCCTCCCGTTCCAGGCGTATCTCCCATCTTCCGTATAGGGATAGTCCAATTTCCCCTCATCCTCTAAGTCCAGCACGTGGAGGACCGTCCCATCGAAGCGATCAAAGCAGTACACTTTGCCGCATGTGGCGGTTACGATCAGAATATCGCCAACCACCAACGGGGATGTTACCTCGTAGCCTCTCCCATACTCCATCCTGTAGTCCCATAACTGCTCCCCGGTGAGCCGGTTTATGCAATATACCCAGGGGTAGCGGTCGCCTCCCATCGCACCGTAGACGCCGCCAGTCGTATGATAGAGGCGGTCGCCGGCGACTATGATAGAAGAGTCGACATACCCCGTGGTATAGGTGCGGTACCACTCCAGAGGGGTCGCCGCATTGCGCGTGCCGTAGGAACCCGATACGCCGGAGGAGGATGAATCGCCCCTGTGCATCGTCCAGGAAGCCCGGCTATCCGGAGTCTCGGCCGGGACTATGGCTCCGTCGGGATAGAACCCCCATGCGAAGCTCCCTGCTGTGTAATAAGATATGTCAGTGGACTCCCATTCCGACTCCGTGCTGTTCCATAGGTAGAATATCCAGCTGCATGTCTGCGAACCGACCTTATGCTCGGCCATACCACCGATGGAGACGAACCCTTCAGACCCCCCAGTGCACTCCAAGCCGAAACTGCCGGCGGCCTGTTCGGTCAGTTCGATACATCCCTTCTGCTCGGTGAAATCGTACCAGTAGGTGGTGCCGTCTCCCATATCGATGAGGACCGAACCCGCCGGCAAGTCTGCCGATGAGCCCCCGGCCGGAACCGCCGCAGGCACCGCCATCAGAAGTGCCAGCAGGATAGCCGTTATGTACCCAGAGCCTTCATTCGTAACCCTCCCCGCCCCAGAGGTCTATCCTCTGGTAGTTCAGATATCCCCAATAGTCGTCCCCAAAGTACTTGGGAACGGAATCGAGAGGGTCCTGATCAGTGAAGGCATTGGGATTCAGCAGCTTGGCTATGAGTTCGGCCGCCTGCGCCAAACGGGGCCCGGGACGGGACATAATGTCACCGGAATCCCCGGAGAACACGAAGACCTCGCCGCTCTTGAACGCAGGAGTATTCTTCCACATGGGATCCAGGCCATCCAGGAGCTCCAGGTACTCCCTGTCCGAAGTTATCTCGTTCTCGGATTGGATGATGATTATCACCTGCGGCTGCATCCTGTAGATCTGCTCCTTGGACACCATGAACCAGGACGACGACTGCGTATCGAATACGTTGATGCCTCCGGCAGACCCGATGAGATCGCTCATGAACGTGCCGGAACCGGCGGTCCAGGGAGACGGATCTGCGCTGAGCGAGACGAAGACACGCTTGTTGGATGTCCCGGCGACCGCCGAAACGTCATCAATGGTCCCACTGAGGCCGCCAATCACCTTAGTGGCATTCTCTTGCATACCTATGGAGCAGGCGGCGATCCAGATATTGTTGTACATGGACGCGACATCCACTGCATCATCGAGGACCACGCAATCCACGCTGGATTTCCTCAATTTGTCCGCCATGGTGACCTGCTGACCGACGCTTCCGTCGCAGAATACTACGTCCGGGTTGAGTTTGATTATCCATTCGTAGTTCGGATCTGTATAACCGCCGGTAACGGCGATAGTGCCGTTCTCCTTCAGGTCTCTGACGGCCTTAGGATAGTCGCTGTATAGGTCGGTCCCCACGATGTAACCCAAGGCACCTACGGCTACCAGGGTCTCGGTGACAGACGGAGCCAAAGTGACGATACGAAGATCCTTGCCCGTCGATAGGTCCTTGCCCCCATTGGCGTAACTGTAGTATGTGTAGCCTGTGTAATCGGCCGCCGGCACCAGAGCTGACGGGCCTGTGCTGCGCGCCCACGCGACTATCTGATAGTCGGACACGTCGGTCTGAGAGGGGTCTGAGGACTTCCACTCCCCTCCTTCCATCACGTAAAATCCCCAGGATATGTTCAGCTCGTTCTCGGACCCGTTGACAGAAATTACCGCGCCGTTCACGCGGTTGACTGTATATCCTTTGGACCCGCAGACAATGTCCAAGGCCGCATCTCCATCCGTGCCTTCTGGAAAATCCGATTCAACCCATTCGACGTTCCAGTGCCCGAAATCGAGTATCAGCCCCGATTTAGCGTCCGACGACGTTTCAGTGAGGCCTACGAAAGGGAGAGATGCCACAACCAGGGCCGCAATCACTGCAGATGTTGCGATCTTGATGTTGAGCGCTCTCAGTGAGCCCCCCTCCTGCGGATATAATACAGTGCCAGCATTACCGCGGCAAAGATGATTGCAGCGGCCGCAGCGACAGACGCAAGAGGCAGTCCATCGTCGCTGCCGCTGCCGCGGACCTCGATCTCGGCAGCAGCAGGAAAGGCCTTCGATCCTATCTCTGGCTCATCGCCCTCGAACACAGCATGCTCGAGCGCAGTGCATCCCCAGAACGCACTGTCCCCGATCTTCCCGAGCGATGCAGGAAAAGAAACCTCGCATAGGGATCTGCAGTTCTCAAAAGAATTCGAGCCGACGTATTTCAGGGACTTCCCAAAATCTACGTTCTCCAGCGAAGTGCATTCACGGAAGGCGCTGTCCCCGACGGATGTCACTCCATCCGGCAGATCCACCGACACAAGGGCAGGGCACATGTAGAAGGCGCTGTCCCCGACAGATCTCAGAGTTTCCGGGAGAGCTATCCTCTCCAGTCTGTCCCCGTACTCGAAGCAGTGCGCAGGAATCTCTGAGATTCCAACGCCCACAGTTATCTGGATCGCCCCGCGGCAGAGTCTGAAGGAACCGTCGCACAACTCGGTAACCGAATCAGGTACGGTTATAGACGTCAGGGATATGCACTCCCTGAACGTCTCGAAACCTATCCTCCGGACAGAAGAGGGAAGATCGATGGATTCCAGCGAGCCGTCGCTGCGGAACGCCTCGTCCATGATGTCCGTAACGCTTCCGGGGATGGAAACAGATTCCAACGCCCCCTGATAGAAGAACGCTCTTTCGCGTATTAAGCGGACCCCATCGCTGATTGATACTGTCTTCAGATCCGTCCGGTGAACCTTGTTGTTGTCTCCGCTGTCCGATGCGCCGAACGCATAAGGTCCGATAGAATCGACCGGATATCCTCCGGCCGATGACGGTACAGTGAGCGAGCCGGACGCCGAGACCGTTCCGGAAATTATCATTGCTTTTCCGCCGATGACTGCGCAGACGACCGAGGAGCCGTCTTCGGAGCCGACAGTGCATGTCTCGATCGTATCGCTGTCCTTGCCCCAGCCGGACGTTCCGGGGAGGTGTGCCGATCCTTCTGGGACATCCCCTTCCGGCCTGTCGCCGAGGAATATCTCCTCGGAGCCGGCCGGAAGGCCGAGCTCCCCACAGTCCGAACAGTGCCCGGCACTACGACCGTCGGAGACCCAGAGATCCCGGACATAGCGCCTCCACCTATCTCGGTGACATTGTATCCTTCGAGAGCGGCCGGTAGGAACACAGTATCCTCGGATGATGATACCGACTTGAGGGTGCAGCGGTATGGATCGGAAATCCCATTCCCGAAGGTCTCGTATGTAAAACTCGAACCTTCGGCTGAGTACACAGAGTATCCTTCGGACTCGGAGGACAGGGGAACGGAAACGGCCAGGAGTACGGCGGCAAGGACGGCCGCTGCCGCCGCAGGAGACATCCTCATTGTGAGGATTTCCTCCGGTGCATGACCAGGACTGCTGCCGCCAAAACGGCGATTGCAATCACGGCCGCTGCGGCAACAGCCGCTGTCGGCAGCCCGCCGTCGTCATCCGACGACTGGGACCTGACGTTCACGGCATAAACCGAGAGGTGATCCGTTTCGAAGGTTGCCCTGCCGTTGATGGGATCGTACTCCGCCGGCCCGACTTCCACCAGGGAATCCCCGTCGACGCGCCAGACATAAAGATCCCCTGACGGTGCCGTCCCGGTGATATTCACAGTCAGCGTTATCTTTTCGAAGGATGTCTGCTCCTGCCCGCCGCACTTCAGGGTTATAACGAACACCTGCGTGTCCTCCTTCCCTCCGACTGCGCTGTACTGGTCTTCGGTCAGCAATTCTTGGGAGAGATCCCGGGCGAGGGAGAATTCCGCGTCCCCTGCAGACGAGAGGGAGTTCAGCTCGTCGCCGGAAATGAGGATGTTTCCCTCGTTGCCGACCATTTTCAGGGAGATTCCAGCGTCCGACGCTTGGCCATGTCAGAGGCGGTGATCTTTCCATGAACAACAAGCGTCAGGTCCGCACTGCCCAGATCGCCTGTCTTCAGCGAAGTTAGGCTGTCGATCGCCGCCTCCGCAGACAATCCTCCCTGAACTTCGGCGGAGATGGATGATCCAGAACCGGACTTGGAAATGGTGAGTTCATATCCATCGGCATATCTGACCTCTGAGTCGGTAGCGGACACCTTCCCGTCCGAGTCGGTCGTCTTCTCAATCACGGTGTAAGACAGCACCTCCCCTTCGGAATCCCGGTTATAACTGGTCGCAGTCTCCACCGTGCGGATGAGGCTCCCCGAAGAGTCATAAGCATACCTAGTCACCGCCCTTGACATCAGATGGCCGGCCGCATCGGAAACGCTGATCTCCGAGGACAGGCGGTTGCCGGAAGAATCTGAGGATTCCACGGTCTCCGTCCGACCGCTATCCGAGAACACCGTCGTATCGGTCTTGGTGCCTGTCTTATTCCCGTAGAAATCCACCACAGTCATGTTGCGAGTGACGGTCCTTCCGTCCTCTGAGGCAACCGTCGAATCAGTCTTGTCCATACGCACCGCATCTGGAGTTCCCAAAGCGATGGTTCCGGTAGGTTCCTCGGAAGTGGTCCTGAGCCAGAGCCCGAATACGCTGTCTACGGAGATGTCGTAGAGGCCGAAGGACAACTGGTTGTAGGTCCAATTGTCGGGGTCCGCGAGATTTCCGGACGAAAGGTCGTAACGGTACTGCGACCAGTAGGTCCAAGTCCCGTACCCTCCGCCGCCCGCGGAACTTTCCTTGGTATCCTGCCATCCCAGGAAGTCCAGGAACCACCCGTACATGTCGGATTTGATCCCGTACTGGAAGAACTGTTCGCCTCCGACATACCATGTCACGCGGTCAGTGGCGGTGGTGTCGATATTGCAGGAGTACTGCGAGAAGAACTCGTTGTAGACCGCATGTGCCAGAGCATCATTGTTGTTGAAGCCGTTGCCGTAGATCCAGAATCCGGCCTTCATGCTCTCCCACCCGACTTGGTCATAAATGGCTCTCATCCATCTGTTGCTGTTCAACTGGTCGGTCCATTTGTCCCATCTGAGGAAGAAATGGACAGTGTACTCCACATCGATGTCCGGGGCCTGGTACGTGTTCCTCCCGTCAGCGGTCTTCACCCTCTCAGAGAATGCGACCGCGAGGCTCGCACCGGAGTGGCAGTCCGAATTGGTGTTGGATACTGGGTTCCAGCCCGTAGGAGACTTCCATATGAACACGACCCAGGATGAATCCTCTGTGTTTTCCTTCCCGTCGATGCTCTTGATCTGCCCGTTGGCCTTAACCTCCAGACTGTGATGTCCCTGTGTGCTCACGGCATCGGTAACAGCGGCGCGGACGGTCGTCCGATTGGAACCACTGATAGTGAAGGTGTCATAGGTTCCGTCCTCTTTGACCAGATAAACGTGGGTCTCCAATTCGAGAGGATCGTCTGGAACCGCATCGGAGCCCTCGTCGGAGACCGCCGAGATGGAGATCGAGGCAAGGGCGACTGCGGCGGCTGCGAGGATGAGGACCTTGAACCAGGCTTTCATGCTCTCGCCCTCCTGCGGAACAGGAACCCGGCCGCGAACAGGCAGGCTGCAATTGCAGCTATGACTGCGACGGCTGCGACAACGGGGAACGAATCTCCATCGTCGCCGTCCTCTTCCGGCATATAGCCTAAGGCATAGAGCGACAGATGGTCTGCCTGGAAGGTCATCACCCCATCGCTGTACGATGCGCCGGGAATCTCGGTAACGGTGCCGTCGTCGCCGATACGCCATACTGCGGGCGAAACACCGTCACGCAGGGCGATGCTGCAGCTCACCGAAACGGAAACCGCGCCAGCGATGCTGTGAATGACGTCCCCTCCGCTCCTGAGAGTGATGTCGAAGACCGCAGCGTCCCCTGCGACCTTTCTCTGGACGTCGCTCATGGAGGGAGAGGAGATAGACTCGAACGCCACATCCCCTGACAGGGCCCCGAGGGTCTGGGGACCGAGCGTGATCGTTGTGTTCCCGTAAACCATTGTGACTGAGGCCCCAGCCGAATCGGCATAGGCGCTGTCTTCCGCCGTCAGCGAAGAACCGGTCCTGAACATCAGGTTCCCGGCATCGCTCCCGAGAAGGGCGACCGCGTCCGCACAGTCGGCTATCGACGTTCCGTCCGGAACTTCGATGATACAGCTTCCATCGCCCCGGAGGACATCGAAATTAATCAGCCCGTCGGTCACATCGGAGGAGACGGTGTCGGTACCGATCTTCTCATTAGTTGCATGTTGGAACTTCTGCACGGTGATGTCTGTACGAACGGCTGAGTTCAGGGTCTTCCTGACCGTATGGGTATCCGTGCGGATGCCTGAGATCTTATCAAGGCTGTTCTCGGTCGTGTCCGATATCACGACTCCGCCGGTCCCGCTCTCCGTGACTGTGGACGAGTAGTACTCGATGTCTGCCGTCTTGGTCCCGTCCGCAGCGGTGGTGACAGTCGTGCTCTCCGTGACTGTGGAGCCGTCCGACTCCGAGGTCTCAGAGTGGAACACGGTTTCAGAGACTGTAGCGCCTTCAGCGTCGGTCACGACGATAACGGTGTCCCTCACGATCGACTTGCCGTCTGCACTGGTAACGATCTTATCCGAAGTATGTTCCAGGCCGCCGCCATCAATCGCCTTCACAGTCTCGGATTCTACGATCCTGTTCCCGTTCTCGTCAACGGTGGACTTCGGGAGAACGTTCACGTTGATCTCGAAGGCCCTGTCGGCGACGACAACTGTTACGACTGCAGTACCGACGGTTATACCAGTGACAGTAAAGCTGCCGTCTTCTTTATCGACCTTTACGACGCCTTCGTCCGACGTTGAGATGGATGCTACGGAAACATCGACCGTCTCAGTTCCCTCGAATGGCACATTCATCGTTTCCGGCAGAGGGACATCGTCGGCGGTGGGCGCGCTGTCCCTGTAGATCATGACATGGCCGACGGCATCGTCCATGGAGCCGGTGCTTCTGAGGTTGCATTTGATGTATTCCCCCTTCAGAAGGTAATACCATCCTGCGTCTCCTGTGGCGTCCGTGTGTTTGTTCGAACCGTCTGCAAGAAGGATGACATACCTGTACTGAGCGTTGATCGCAGAGCTGTCTCTCGATGTCGCCGAATAATCAGAGGTAAGATCGGAAACACTGTTCCATGTGTTTCTGGCCACGCTCATTCCATAAATGCGGTAGGTCTTCTCGCCCATGATCGCGGTATCTTTGTCGATGATGCATCCGGGATAGAGGCTCTCCACTACCGCCTTCGCATTGACTCCGGTGCCCGAGGACACGGTCGCCGATGTTCCGTCTATGGTTATCACGTTCACGGTGAACTTGCTCGCTGTTGTGTAGCAGTCGACCTTGCCGCTGTCAATGTAATAAATTAGTTCGCCGTTAGGGCCGGCGCGAACCGCCTGAGACCCCCACTCAACCACAGGAGTGTCAAATTTGGTGTAATCGGAGGCGAGCGACCATTTCCCGTCCTTGTATTCATCGGCGAAAAGATAGACTCCCTGCCGCGAACTGTCGTACGGGAGCATATAGATGTACACCTTCCCTTCGTCTTCGTAGGCGGTGTTGACCACCAGCCCTCCGTGTGAGAAGGGGACGTTGTTCGATATCGCAGACTCGGGAACGGGAGTGCCGTCCTCAGCGATATCGTACGCAATGAAACTGTTGCTTCCTGGGTCTTCGTCCGGAACTGCCCTCACCAACAGGTATCCGCGCCCGTTGTTTATGACCAGCCCCGATGCAATCCCTTTGAAGGTATCGCCGGAAGGGGTCTTGATATCCTGATAGTTCGGAGTGCAGAACTTGCCTTCGCCGAAATCGAACTTCACCCACATGATTGCTGAGTTCTTGTTTTCCAGCCCTTTGATGACTCCGTCGAAGAGCCCGGCACAGTACGCTGTCAGATAGAAATACCCATTATAGAATGTCAGCCAACCGTCGTCCCACGGCATCCCAGTGAAGCCCGTGAGCTCCTGGGTGACAGATTCCTCGGTCTCCATGTTGAATGCGGTTATCGCTCTATACCCCGTGCTCCCGACCATCGTTGTCGCTTCCAGGAAGAATATCCACCCGTTCTTCACGATCAGCGAGGAGTACTGCCCGTACTGAGCGAACAGCTGATATCTCTGCAGCGGGTGGCTCTCATTCTGCCCGTATAGGTTGATCTTCGTCCCGGAACTGTCCAGGTCCTTGTCCGGTTCGGCGCTGGTCTTGAACATGGAGAGATATCCGGTGCCGTTGTCGATGCAGCCGTAGAAATAGCCGTCGTAATACGTCGCGAACCTCAGTGTAGATGGGATATCATATAGGTAGTTCAGATTGAGATCGTAGGCCTTGTATCCAGTCGTGTCCAAGATGGTGCCGTTTCCGTAGCTTATGTAATGGTAATAGTTCATCGCCAGACTGTCGGATTCGACATAATGGAGGATGGCGCCGGTCGCGATATCGATCTGGTAAAGATACCCTCCGGCGCGCGTATAAGCCCAATCGCCGACGATCAGAGGGGTGCAGGGCGCACCCTGCCAGACTCCGTCGGTCTTAGTGAAATTCTCGCTGCCGACCGACCATATTTTCACAAGAGTGTCGTCCTCACGGGGCATGCCCTCGACATCGATGATGCTGAAAAGATTAGTGGATGGGGAATAATTCCTCGTTTCCGCAGTGACAGTGATGTCGCTTGCGACGCTCTTGATAGTTATCGAGGAGCCTTTCTGGGTATATTCAGAGTCGCCGATAACGGCCCACCCCGTGAACTCGTATCCGGTTTCAGCCTCGAATTCTAAGGTCATACCGTTCTCAAACGCGGCGGATCCGAAGACGTTCCCGTCGGAGTCCGTGATGATCCCGTGTCCGGAAACCGCAGTGACCGTATACTCGCCCTGCGCATCGGATTGCGGAGAGCACAGCACCGCTACGGCCGCCAGCAAAGAGACCACAACAGCCGCAAAAATCAGTTTCTTCGTTGACATGATAGCTCATCCCGAGTGTCGTCGGGAAGGGATGAATCCCTCCCCCGGAAAATTTCATACCCTCCTGGAATAGGCGTAGACTATTCCAGCAACCAGGCAGACCGCTACGGCCGCCAGTGCGACCGCCATGATGGCCGTGCTGTCATCTTCATCATCGCTGCCCGTGTCTATGTGGCCGACGGCGTACAGAGAAGACAGGTTCCCGGTCGCGAAGGTGACAGTGCCGTCGGAGTACTGGGCCTCGATCGTCTCTGCTACCGAGCCGTCCGAAATGCGGTAGATGCTCACGTCATCCGCACTCTGACCGTCTTTCAGGGTGTAGGGAACGGTAACGGTAACGGTGCCGCCGTTGAGGTAGGTATTGCTCCCGAAACCAACGGCGTACACGGCCGCATCCTTCGTCAATGCAGCGGTCTCATCATCGAGATTCTCCATCGCCCGGATAGTGAGCGTTCCAGCGTTCAGCGCAGCCACGGCCTTGCTGTCGAAGGTGAAGGTACTGTCGCCCATCGAGACTCTGAGGAATGCACTGTCGCTCGAGGCATAAGATTTCAGAGTTCCTATGCTCTCGTCGGTAAGAGTAAGGTTTCCATCCGTCTCCGCATTCAGCGAGATGACCCCGTTCACAGGTGCAGGAATATACAGTTTCCAGGATGCCTTGAGGGTCAGGTCCCCTGCCGGCATGGTCTCAGGCACGGAGTACGCTGCACCGTCCTTCAGCCAGCCTGCGAAGGTGTATCCTTCCTTCGTCGGTTCGGGAACCGCGATCGCAGTTCCGCAGTCGGCGACTATCGAATCTATAGCCGAGCCCCCGTTGGTATCGAAGAAGATTGTGTAGCTGTTGGCGGTCCAAACAGCAGTCAGCGCTATAGTCAGAACCCCGTCCTCGCTCACTGCTTTCGATAGATCGATGGTGCTGATCAGGGAGCCGTCACTGTAGGTCCTGTTTCCGTCAGACCATCCGGCGAAGGAATAGCCGGCCCTCTGGAACCCGTTGAGGCTCAGCACAGCCGTGGCGTATCCTTCGTCCTCTACGGTGAACCTCTGCATCTCCGTAGTTCCGGAAACTGGATCATCGGATACAAACGAGATAGTGTAACTGTTTACGATCCAGACAGCAGTAAATGTCAGTTCCGCATCCGCTTCCGAGGTGAGGTTGAGGATATACGCTTCATCTGCGAAGACAACATCCTTGAACATCCATCCTCCGAAAGAATAACCGTCTTTCGAGAAGGCATTGGCCGACAGCTTGGTGTTTTCACCGTATGTGACGGCCTGGTCTGCCATGTGCCCAGACCCCCCGTTGGAAATGAACTTCACCGTGAATGTATTGGGAGTCCATTTAGGGTACATTCTGAGCGTATGATCAGGCATCGTCCCGGTAGCTTCCACGGGAACAGTGAAACCGGCATCGGAATACCATCCGCCGAAAGTGTGCCTATTTTTCTATCAGTGTCACGGAATATTCTGCTCCGTACTCAAGATACATGCTCTTGACGGGGCCATTATTCTGAACCGTGAACAAATACGACTGCAGATTCCATCCGCAAGCATATAGGGTGATGCACCCGTTCGATTCGGATGTGAGGTTCAAGACATTTGCAATATTCCCATAATCCTTCCCGGAACCATCCGCTTCCGTGTTCCAAGTGGCCAGAAGATAGCCCGTCTTCTCGAATTTGCACGGAACCAGGTTCTGGGCAACTCCATAGACGAATTCCTGAGTGTAAGGCTCTCCGGTCGCGCCGTTGGGCTCGAAAGCAACAATGTAACGATTGGGAGTCCAATGAGCATAGAGCGTAGTCTCCGCCGACTGCGGAACCCAGGCCCCGTTTTCTATCTTGTTCCCGTCCGCCTCCGAATCGAACCAGCCGGAGAAGGTGTACCCTAAGCGGGTTGCAGTCTGGGTGAAGACAAGCGCCGATCCGCTGGACAGGGTCAGGGTCTGCGTTCCGCTCAGCATTCCGCCGGCGGGATCGAAGATCACCACGCATTGAGAGGACTCTACCCACTGCGCATACAAAGTTACCGTTGCGCCGTCCGCCGAAGCCAGATTGACCACAGCGGAATTATTGGCATACAGTGTGCCTGTTCCGTCGGCAGCGGTGTTCCAGCCGCTGAACACACTGCTGTCTTTCGTGAAAACGTTCGGATTCAGGCGGATGCCGTCCCGTAGGCCATGGTCTGGCTCTCCATAGTGCCTTCGCCTCCGTTGGGGTTGAAGGCCACCGTATAGGAAACTGGCGTCCATTTCGCGTACAGCGTCATATCTCCCGCTGGCACAGTTATCGGCGACGAAAGTATGCTGAGCAGGGCGCTGTCACTGCACCACCCTGCGAATATGTAGCCTTCGCGCACAGGGGCGTCCGGGAGCAGCATCTCCGAACCATATGCCGCAGTCTTGCTTTCTATCGCGGATCCGCATTCGAATCGAAATCGATGGTGTACATCACTGCTGAGGTCTTGGCGTAAATAGTGAGATCGGAACTGACAGGCCCCGCAGCATAGGCTGTCGATAACTCTGCATCCGTATACCAGCATTCAATGCTGTTTCCCGTTACCGAGATCGCCGGGACAGAGAAATTGCCAGAGAGGGGCGATGCGCACAGATAGGCTTTGCCTCCCGCAATGCATCTGACGGTATGGGTTTTGATCAGCTTCTCCCCGTCGGACGCGAACGCGCAGCCCTTGATGTTATCGGCTGACGCAGATATAGCAGTGGTTCCGTCAGAATCGAGGAGAGATATCGTGCCGAAGGCAGAACTGCCAACTTTTGCCAATGATGCCGGGAACGCAATGTTGAGTGAAGTGCAGCCGTCGAAAGAGCTCTTCCCGATGGAACTGACGGTTTCCGGCATGACGATATACGATAGAGATGCACAGTTTTGGAATGCATAATCGCCGATGGATTCGGTATTGTAGAGGTATACCTTTTCCAGGGACATGCAATTTTTAAACATGTTCTTTGTAACGTTTCCGTAAATCGATATCTCCTTCAGACTGCTGCATTCAGAAAAATCAGACGTTATCGTCGTATTCTCGTTGGTGATGACAGTCTGCAGGGCCGCGTGACCGAACAAGGCGCCAGTGACTTTTGTGTCGGAGAGATCCAGATACTCGAGAGCAGGGCAATTGAGGAACGGTTTACCTTTCAGTACATCTATGCTCGTCCAGGTAACCGACTTTAGCATGTCGCAGTTGGTGAACAGGTTCCCTGAGCCTTTGTTGATAATATTGGGCAGTTCGACCGATACCAGCGATGCATGTGCATAAGTATTGAAGAAACTGTTCGAGACCATGGTGACGGTCGCATCTGCGTCCTCGAATGCGATGTCAGTGATGCTTCTGCAGCGATCGAACGGTATCGAACTTTTGCTGTAACCGATCTGAGTGACCGATGAGGGGATCACTATTTTGCCGACCGCGCTCTGAAGACATGAATAGAGGATCGTTCCGTCATTGCTTATTGCCAAAGGCCCGCACTGGTTCCAGAGCGTGAAATCAGGGCCGGTGTAGACGATTGCATTAGGGCAGTCGGTTGAAATCATTCCGAAAGCAGATTCGTCTGCAGAGACATTGTTCAGGGTTATCGATTCAAAACTTTCGCCTTTGAAAACCCCTACGTTCAGTTTTACAACTGTCGAATAATCCCCTACAGAAATTTCCCTTATCGATGTGTTTGAGAATGCGCCCTTGCCGATGTCGGCAACAAGGGGGGGAAGACTGATTGATGTAAGGCCCGTATTATTAAAGCAAGCGTCACCGATTGTTTGAAGGTTCTCCGGAAGAGTCAGAGCGGTGAGGGATATACAGGAACTAAACGCATTATCACCCATAGCAACTATACCTGCTGGGAGCGTTACATCTGAGATAGCGCTGCAAGTATTGAATGATGATTTGGGCAATTCAGTGATGTTGGCCGGAAGTACGGCTTTTTCAAGATTTTTGCAAAATGCAAATACGCCCTCGCCCAGTGATGTGACGGAGTCTGCTATTTTGACAGTTTTAATTCCTGAATATTTGAGCGCGTAATTTCCGATATACTGCGCACCGTCAAGAACCTCGATGCTGTCGAGCGAAGTATAAGAGAATGCATATGCTTCGATGTTGACCGAAACAGAGAAACTTCCGGTTTTCGAACGGTCGAAGAATATGACGTTACCTGCAGAATTGTAAACGGCCCCGTTTTCGGAGCGATAATTGGGATTGCTGTCTGAAACGGTGATCACTTTGATGTCTGCCGGCCATATTCCGATAAAGGTAGATTTCCCATCGCCGTCGTGAAGATCTGAGATTTTAGATGGGACGCATATCGATGTGAAACTGCATCCTTCGAAGACCCTGATTCCGATGCTTTTCAGATTTTCATCCAGAACCACGCTTGCCAGACTGCTGCAATTCATAAATGCACAATCATAAACGGCTTCGACGCTGTCCGGGAGCACTAACGATATGATTTTCGTACCAGCGAACCCGGAGGCACCGATTCCTTTCAAAGCGGTACAATCCTCAAAATTGACATCCTTCAGGGAACTGGACGAAAATGCGTTCTTCCCGATTGTTGTCAATGAAGATGGGAGGGTAATCTGCTGGAGAGAGGTGCAGGAGGCAAATGCATTGTCATCTATTGTTGTCAATGAAGATGGAAGGGTAATCTGCTGGAGAGAGGTGCAATTGCTGAAGAGGTTGTTTCCCGTCGACTGAATTCCCTCTCCAATAACAGCAGAAGTGAGACTGCGGCATATTTCAAATGCGCTGGCACCGATAGTGAGTTTATCGTTCTTTTCGATGACTACAGATTTCAGGGAGGAATAATTTCTGAAAGCTTTAGCCTCGATATGAGTCACATAATATGTTTTCCCATCATCAGTAGTTATTGTCGCCGGGATGGTGATGTCTGCAACCGACTTGTCTCCTCCGGTAACGATGGCCTCATTTGTATCGCCGGTCAGAAGCCCATATTTCACCCCCCTGTTTCATAAGTTCCATCATACACGTCCCCCGAAGAATCCGGAGAAATCAAAGATCCCGCGGCCACGATAGCAGTTATAAATAAACCCACAATCACAAGTTTAACATCAATATTCACAACTCTCACTAATCCTACCCATCCCGGTTAACACCCCCTTTGGGGGGAAATGGTTTACAGGATCAACCGGCAATTCGCAACTGTTGAATCGTCCTTTATCGGCCCTGATCAGACCTCGAATTTCAGAGTGTCCGAGTTCGGAAGTCCAGGGAAGGCAGGCATGACACTGCTGCTCGGCGATTCCCAGAATATTAGGCCGATGTACTGCGACTCGACAGATGTGATGTATGCCATGGTGGTATTGTTGAAGGCCCACCCCGCATCGTTACCTGATGTCGCATGGTACTGTGCCCAGTAAATCCAAGATCCATTGGTTCCCTCATAAGTGCCGAGCCCCAGGAAAGTATCTATCCATCCGTAGGAACTTGCGGAGAACTGCCAGCCATCATTTTGACTGCAGAAATATTCGAACGCAGTCAGCGCATTGAAATCGTTCGAGCCGAAGGCTTGTGAGTTGTAAGTAACGCTGACCCAGAAGCCTTCCTGAATCTCATCTTGCGTTACGTCGGCGGGCAAGTTTTCATTATTGAAGTAGGAGTAGACTCCGGGGTATATTTTGATGAAGTAGTAGAACGTGCTGGCAGTTTCAGTGGGTGCGCTGAATACCACCACGATGCCTGACGCGTAGTAGTTCGTGCCGCTGATGTACGCTTCGATTTCGAGGGTTCCGACAGCCTTCCCGTAAACGGTCACGGAAGAGACACCAGTCATGGTGTAAGTGTCGGTGGTGTCGCTGAAAGAGACGAGGGTTGTACCGTCGTCGAGGTCATTGAGTTTCCAGCTGATGCTGCTTGCGGAATATCCGCTCGGGATAGTGGAGAGATCCACAGAGAACGTGGCGGAGTGGCCGTCCCCGGACGCGACGTAAACGATCGCGCTGTCGTTCGTGAGGTCGAGCACATTGTCGCCCGTGAGTGCAGAGGAGTCGTCAGCGCCTTCGGAATAGACCAGAGGCGCCGCGGCCATCATAAGTGCTACAGCAAGGGCTATCATAATGTATTTTTGTTTCATTTTCTCATATCCTTTGGTCTGTTGTGTCCGGGACACGGTTCCGGTCTGCGGCCGCATGTGCCTTCTCTTTACAGCACCGTGCAAGCGCTCCGTTGCAACCTGCCTCCGGGTCGGTCCGTACAGGTCAGTCCTGTGCCGACATTCAAAAATCCTGCAGTGTATCTTTATATCCACTCATTTTTGGTTGGTTTCTTTCCGCAACAGTCTACACCAAGAAACCCCGCAGCTCGAACCATCACGCAGGACACTTCACATTAAGATGTGCCAGACAAACAGATTTTACAAAACCAGAACGATAATCCAGACCGTATCGTGCTTCAGCATCAGATACCATGAGAATAGTATCAGATCATCATACACGTATTGGAATAATAATCCAACAAATCATCCGACAAGGCTCAGCGCGGCCCCTACCGCCGCCGCACGGGCATCCCTGAGCGTCGGCCCTCCGCCTATGACGAGAGCATCTCCCTCGGCCAGGGACACCGAACCGCGGATGGCCGCGGCCGACCGCGGATCGTTCGCATCAACGTCCCATTCGGGGGCCATCAGGAGCTTTCCCCCGCGGATTACCCAGGTGGTGCATCCCGAACCTCCCGAGCGGATGCCCGCATCGCGCTGGGCGGTCCCGCTGCCTACCCTTCCTGCGGCACCTGCGACGACCAGCGAGAAGGAGAATTCCCCGATGACGCAGCCCGGAGCGGACACATCTGCGAAACGGATCCCCATGGCACCCACCATGTTCCGGCCGGCGGGCCTTATTGAAATCCCGAACCTCCCGACATCCACGAGACCGTATCCTTTCATCAGATCGACCAGCCTGCGCATGCTCCCCTCGCCTATCTCCAATGCTGCGCACGCCTCCGAACGGCTTACGGACCTGCCGTCCCAGATCATCTTCAGGAGCCCAATGACATCCGAATCATCGAAACGGACAGAAGGACCCCTTCTCCCAGTCTCAATGATCAGCATCCGAGCCGTTCCTCCTGCCGGGGTCCGAACGGAACCTCCAGACTTCCTCCCCGAAGCGCGAGCGCACGACGGACATCACCTTGAACAGGGGGCGCCCGGTCTCGCATGCAATGTCGACGCAGCCCTCCCCTCTGAGATAGCGTTTCTCGATCCAGCGGTCCACTATCTCATCGCTCACTGCGCTGTCCTCGGCCGGAACCCCTGAGAGCGGCCCGATCTTCCACCGTTCCGATTTGCATTTAGGGCATTTCACCGGGCCTCCCGGCCTGCGGGGCTCCCATTCATATCCGCAGACGCGGCATTTGCACCTCTCCGCCGGGACGTTCCAAGAGTAAGAGCCGCATTTGGGGCATTTCTTCGGCTCCGGTCCACGGCTCTCCCATTCGTGCCCGCAGCGGAGGCAAACGCACAGCTCCGGAGCGGAAGCGGCATTGAAGCGCCTGCCGCAGTAAGGGCATGAGCAGATGCCATCCGCATCCATCACGGAACGGAGAAAGGGCTCCTTAGAGATGGGGGCATCCTAGTTGGACATATAATCCAATATGACTCCACTTGATATTTATCTTTCTTTCATGCACTCGTATCGGACTGATGATGTGGCTGCAAAGCGCCTCATTATCGAAGGATTTGATGGATGCGAAAGGACTCGTGTTTAGACTCGGGCCCGCAGAGGATTCAGAACTCGTGAATGACACCTGCAGATCTGAAAACGACCATCGAGACCCTGCATCTCGATGTGATCGTAAATCTCGGAGAGATGGGGATCTACAGGCTCCGGAGCCGGTGCATTCAGCGAGAAGGTGCCGGACCTGAGCATCTTGCTGTAATTGATGCACGAATCGTAGAAAATGCAGGATACGGCAGGAAACAGTTCCCTATGTCCCTGAATGGCCGCTCTGCAGACCTCGCAGAAAGGTACGGGGCCGTCATCAGTCGCGGAGGCAGCCTATGGGGACCACCGCGACGCCGTCCGAGCGCATGTACGCCTGATTGCCGCCGGTCAGCACCATCTTGAAGCTCGGAAGCTTCAGACCTTTCTCTTTGACAAGGCTCTCAATCCTGCACAGGTGCATGGCACCCTCGTCGATCTCCCTGCTGCCGAGCTTCACCTCTGCGAGAGCGTAGCGCCCGTCGTCCAGATGTATCACGGCATCTGCTTCGAGACCGTACCGGTCATGATAATAATCGATGTCCCCCCTGAGAGCGGACGAATATACCCTGAGGTCGCGTATGCACATGCTCTCGAAGAGGAACCCGAACGTGTTGAAATCCTCGACGAAGTTGTCCGACGTTATGCCTAGATAATATGCTGCGATCGACGGGTCCACCAGGTTCCTCTTTTCCGATGTCCTGATGGCCGATTTCGATCTGATCGCCGGATTCCAGGCAGGAACGTCGGATATCAGGTAAGTGTTCCTCAGGGCCGTGATGTACGCATAGAACTTGTCCTCAGACAGGGAGATATCGACATTCTGAACGTCTTTGTATATAGTCTGAAGAGAGGCCATGGTGCAGATGTTCCTGGAATACGACCTGACGATGCTCTTGGCCAACTGCACGTCCTTGCCGTACCTCTCGATACTGAAATCCTCCCCTTCGAAGATCGCTTCCAGGTAGCCTGCCATCCTGTCTCTGCATATCTCCTGACCGAGGCCGAGATTGGCAGGCCATCCTCCGCGGCAGATGCATTCCGCCAGTTTCCTGACCGTGAGATCGGCGGTCGCTCCTCTGAGATCGGCCGTCCCTGAGAACAGGTCCCTGAGGGAGACCGTCCCGTTGGATTCCCCCGATTCGAAGAGGCTCATCGGGTACATGTCCAGGAACCCGATCCTGCCGGCTCCGCTGTGCTTCGTGGATCCCTCCTTGGGGACGCTCGATCCGGTGAGTATGAACTGGCCTGCGCCATTCCGTTCGTCCACTTCGTAACGCACTGAATCCCATATCTGCGGATACTCTTGCCATTCATCGATCAGCCGGGGGGTCGGTCCATCGAGAATCAGGGAGAGATCGGTATCTGCTGCCCTCAGATAGGCCTTGGCATCCTTGCCCTGCATCATGATCCTGCTCTTCGCATACCTGGATGCGGTGGTGGTTTTGCCGCACCATTTCGGCCCTCTGAGGCAGACGGCTCCGAAAGCATTCAGCTGGCTTTCGAAACGTTCATCGATGGCCCTGCGGAGATACTTTTCGGACATGGATGATTCAACGCATTGCCAGTATATTAATTACGGTAATTTGTGGCAATTTCTGCGGTAACTTTGCGGTATCTCAGTACGGAGATTTGCGCTGTTTCAGTACGGTAATTTGCGGTAAATTCTGCGGTAACGTTGCGGTGGATGCGCATGCCCATGAATCCTGGGTCAAGCAAAGTTCAGAATGGAAGCGAAAGCACGATGGCCGGAACCGAGGAACAGAGAAAGAAGATGAAAAACCCTGGCCGGTTCAGTAGGTCTCGAGCACGAGATGGGTCCCGGACCTGAGATAGATCAGGGGGATGCAGAGTTTGCGGGCCCTGCGCCGGAGCTCCTTGTCGTTGGTGAGGATGTAGGCATGCTCCCTCTGGGCGACCTCGAGGACGGAATCGTCCCCGTGCGCCTCCGAGGGCACGATCTCCCTGGACCTCGCCAGCGCCAGGGCCGCCTTCGCCCACTTGCTGTCGAGGTGCTTGAGCTCGCCCACCAAAGGCCCGGGGACGACGAAACGGACGTCCCCGAGGAGGCCGGACACCTCGGCATCGAGGTTGATGCCGATCTCGAACGGCATCAGCAGGGCATTGGTGTCCAGCACTACGGTCTGCATCGGCTCACTGTTCGATCACGCCGTAGCCGATGAGGCGCCACTTGTTAGAGATCCTCCTTGAGATGGCGACCCTCTGGCCCGGCAGGATGCAGACGGGGAGTTTGAGGACGACGTCGGCCTCGCCCTTGCGGGCGCTCCTGACGACGCCGACGGTGGTGGCGATGCCGACGCTCAGCATCAGCGGCTCGCTGCTCTTGATCTCGTCGACGTTGAGCTCGTCGGCGGCGCCGACGACGCGGTCCATCAGGGTGATCTTCATCGTGAAGGAGCTGACCACCTTGGGGGTCTTGCCGGGGAACCCGATGACCTTACCGGTGAGGCCGTCCGATTTGGTGATGGACGGGTCGAGCTCGGTCCCGAGGGCGATGAGGCCTCCGGGGACGACGGACTTGACCGCCCTCTCGCCGGCCTCGAGGGAGACGATCTTCGCGATGATCTTCTCGTAGGTGACCTTCTTGTCGGGAGCGACGACGCGCCTGCCGGGGACGATCTCGATCTCATCGCCGATCTTCAGCTTCCCCTGGACGAGGGTGCCGCCGATGACGCCGCCCTTGATGTCCTCGGGCACGGTGCCGGGGGAGTTGATGTCGAACGACCTCGCGACGTACATGATAGGGTCCGCATCGGGGTCCCTCTTCACCTTCGAGACGATGGTCTTCTCGATGGCCTCGATCAGGAGGTCGATGTTCACGCCGCGGTTGGCGGACACGGGGACGATGGGGGCGTTCTCGGCGACGGTGCCTTTGACGAACTCCTTGATCTCCCTGTAGTTCTGCATCGCCTGCTCGCGGGTGACGATGTCGATCTTGTTCTGGACGATGACGATCTTGTCGATGCCGATGATCGAGAGCGCCATGAGGTGCTCCCTGGTCTGGGGCTGGGGGCAGTGCTCGTTGGCAGCGACCAGGAGCAGAGCCCCGTCCATCAGGGCGGCGCCCGAGAGCATGGTGGCCATCAGGGTCTCGTGCCCCGGGGCGTCCACGAAGGAGACCGCCCTCAGGAACTCAGTGTCCGCGCCGCACACAGGGCACTTCTTCTTGGTGCTGTACGCGGCCGCTCCCCGGCAGTTCGGGCACTTGTAGAACGCGACATCGGCATAGCCGAGGCGGATGGAGATGCCCCTCTTGATCTCCTCGGAATGGCGGTCGGTCCACTCGCCGGAAAGCGCCTTGGTAAGGGTCGTCTTCCCGTGGTCGACGTGGCCGATCATCCCGATGTTGATCTCGGGCTGCTTGGGGACCTTCATTCTTCCTTCTTCTCGCTGGGCGCGAGAAGCTCCTCGACGGGCTTGGGTCCGTACTCGGCGATGATCATGTTGATCTGCACGATCTCAGAGGAAATGGCGGAGCCGCGGGCGGCGACGCGCTTCCTCTGCCCAGGGTACTTCTCGTGGAACCCCTTGCCGTCGGCGAGGAGGAGCATGGTCCTCTTCTTGCCGGGCAGGTCTGCCCTCATGGGGGTCCCGGTCTTGTCGGAACCTCCGGTGATCTTCACTTTGTATCCGGGGAGGCCCACGAAGATACCGTCGACGACTTCCCCGATGTTCTTGCCATCAAGGGAGTTCGCGTAGTTTCCCGACACGGCAACGTTGTAGGATTTGCCGGTCTTCACATCGTTGAGAACGACTTTGAATTCAGCCATTTGAACACCTTTGTGTGAACGACCCATCGGTGCTTGGATTATAAATATTTCTTAAAGGGAAGCAGGGGGAAGGCCGCGGTTTCTTACTTGTATCTTAAATTCAGAACCGCAGTTTCATACCCGTATCTTAAAAACAGACCTGACGCGGCCTATGCGCGGCAGGCCCGGATGGTACGGAGAATTCCGAGCAGGCAGGGGGCTCACATGCCCCAGAAGGGCTCGGCGCGGCGCTTGATGGCCGCGATGTCGCTGAGGGCGAGCTTCTCGTCGTCGGTGAGGTCGGATTTCTGCACCTCTTTGAAGCCGGACTCGATCATGTCGGTGTAGAGGACGCTGCCCTCGTTCACCTGGCGGCCGACGGTGACGCCGTCGATGGCGACGGACACCTCATCGCCCTGAACGGCCTCTTTGAGGACGGTCCCGTCGTCGGCGCGGACGCTCTTGATCTCCCCGCAGGCCCTGCCGTCGGTGTCGATGAGCCCCTCCCCCACGCGGATGCGGCCGGCGAGCACGCGCACGCCGACGACGGCGGGCTTGCTCACGCGGAACACGTGGTCGGGGAGGATGGCGATCTTCGCCGGGAAGGTGTATGCCAGCCTCTTGTCGCTGTCGCTCTGCTTGGAGGACTCCTCGAGCCAGAGCTTGTAATCGTCGATGAGGGCGTAGACGATCTCGTTCGTCATCACCTTGATGCTGTGGGTGGCTATCTCGGCCTCCGCGTCCTTGGACACGGGGACGTTGAACCCCAGGATGACATGGTGCGTATCGTTGCCGTAAGAGCTCTCCAGGACGTCCCTGCGGGTGATCTCGCCGATGCCGTACTTCCTGATGGGTATGCCGGCGGCCTTCGCCTCATAGGCCAGAGCCTCCAGCGAGCCGATGGCGTCGGCCTTGATGGTTATGCCGCGGTCCTCGGTCTCGATCTTGATGGAGGTCTCCTCCTTGATCTCGGAGACGGCCGGGTCCTTGGCGTTCTTCACGACGCGGATGGGGGCGCCGGCGATGACCCCCTCGGCGTCCTGGACGGCGATCTTCACGCCGGCGGCCGCGTGGAGCTCCTTGACGCTGTCGAAGCGGTCGCGGGGGTCGCGGATCTCGTCGAGGGGCTTGGGCTTGAGGATGGCCTTGACGCGGGTGACCAGGGGGGCGCCCCGGGTCCCGATGGCGACGGTGGCGCCGGTCTTGAGGGTCCCGGAGTAGAGGATCATGTCGAGGGTCTGTCCCAGGCCCTTGACCTCCTTGACCTCGAGGATGGTCCCCTTGCCGGGGCCCTCCTCGTTGGCTAGCCTGGACTCCAGGAAGCGCTGTGCCAGGCCGATGAGCATCAGCATGAGGTCGGGTATCCCCTCGCCGGTCTTGGCGGACACCGGGATGAGGGCGACGGCCTTGGTGAAATCCTCGATCCTGTCGTACCTGTCGGCGAAGACGCCGTTCTCGGAGAGCTGGGATATGACGTTGTACATGTGCTCCTCGAAGACCTGGCGGGTGTGGTCCGACTGCTCCTTCTCGGCGAGGACGAACGGCCGGTCCTCGACGGAGTTCCAGCCCTCGATCGTATCGATCTTGTTCAGGACGATGACGAACGGGGTCTTGTACTGCCTGAGGATGCGGATGGACTCGATGGTCTGGGGCATCAGGCCTTCGCGGATGTCGATGACCAGCACCGCGATGTCGGCGAGAGATCCTCCCCTGGCGCGGAGCGAGGTGAACGCCTGGTGGCCGGGGGTGTCGATGAACAGCAGGCCCGGCACCGTGAACCTCTTGGCGCCGATGATGGGGCCGCACATCTCGTAGATGCGCTCGATGGGAACCTCGGTGGCGCCGATATGCTGGGTGATGCGCCCGCCTCGCGGTCCCCGACCGCGGTCCCGCGGATCTTGTCGAGGAGCTTGGTCTTACCATGGTCGACATGTCCCAGAACGCTAACAACAGGCTGCCTGATCGTCGTCATATGATGCCTCCCGGCCGGACCGTCTCGAGCAGGGCCCGTCTAGGGATAATAGTGAAAGGAAAGGGTTTGGGAAGGGGCCTTGCGGCCCCGGGAGCGGGGACAGGCCTCACTCGTAGATCCACTTGTCGGCGTCCCTCTTGTAGTCCACGAGTTCCTCGGGCCTGAAGAAGATGCCGATCTCCCTGGCGGCGGACTCGGGGGAGTCGCTGCCGTGGATGATGTTGACGCCGGTGACCATGCAGTAGTCGCCGCGGATGGTCCCGGGAGCGGACTCCTGAGGGTTGGTCTTGCCCATGAGGTTCCTGCACACCTTGACCGCGTTCTCGCCCTCCCAGACCATCGCGAAGACAGGTCCGGAGGTGATGTAGGCGATCAGGGAGGGGAAGAAGGGCTTGTCCTTGTGCTCGGCGTAGTGCTTCTCGGCGGTCTCCTTGGGGATCGTCATGAGCTTGGCCGCGACGAGCTTGAGGCCTTTCTTCTCGAAGCGGGACACGATCTCGCCGACGAGGCCGCGCTGGACCCCGTCGGGCTTGATCATGGTGTAGGTCCTCTCGATTGCCATGGGGCTTCACTCCTTCTTGTCGGCGGCGGCCTTGGCGGCGGCGTTCTTGAGACGGCTGTCCTTCTCGTCGTGCGCTTTGGCGGTCCAGCGGGTGGTCCTGGCGACCCTCTTCATCTGGATCATGTTCTTGTAGCACTTGCTGGAGTCGAAGTAGAGGACGGTTCCGTCCTTCCTGACGAACATCTTGCCCGTGCCGGGCTCGATGACTTTCCCGCAGAACGAGCATTTCTTCTCTTCTACCATCGAAATCACCTGCCCATTCCGAGTTTCTTGGCCTCTCTCGAGGTCTCCCTGAGCATGAGGATGTCGCCCATCCTGACGGGGCCCATGATGTTCCTGACGATAACGCGGCCTTTGTCGCGTCCGTCGAGGACGCGGACCTGGACCTGCGTGGCCTCTCCGGTCATCCCGGTGCGGCCGATGATCTTGACCACCTCGGACGGGATGCTGTCTGTGTCGACCATTCGGATCCCCCGCTTACTGCCTGAGGTCCTTCACGGCCGCAGCGATCTCGTCGACCTGGGTCTTCCCGTTGCCGGCGTCGACGATGGCGACGGAGGCGGTGGGCTTGGAGAGTCCGATGGCCTTCCCGAGCTCCTCTTTGGAGGGAACGTACACGTAGGGGACGTTCTTCTCGTCGCAGAGGGCGGGCATGTGGGCGAGGATCTCCGGGGGCTCGACATCGGCTGCCATGATGACGATGGCGGCCTCTCCGCGCTCCACGACCTTGGTGACCTCGTTGGTCCCTTTCTTCACCTTTCCGGAGTCGCGGGCGACTTCGGCGAGGGCGTAGGCTTTGTCGGAAACTTCCTTGGGGGTCTCGAATTTGACGTAAACTGCCATTTCAAACTACCTCTTTCGGGCGCTCAAACAGCGCCTTCATTATTCATCGGCTCGATTAGAGCAACTTGACTATAGGGCAGTCCTATAAAAAAGGATGCGTGGAGAAGGATGCGCTCAGCGGCTCTTCGACAGGGCCGGATCGGGATGCTCTCCCAGATAACAGCGAGGAAACCGGCAACTGCGGGATTCAAGCAACGTTGGCAGAACTCCTGCACCGTCGGTCAGGGAAAGACTCCCGCCGGTTACACCTGCATGCAATCAGCGGCATTGAAAACTCAGAAGGCTAAGTGCATCCGATGGCTGAAAGAAAAGCAGGGGGCATGAGCGTATTCAAAAACGCGACGATAGCGATGGCCGATGTTCTGGGTTCTCGCAATTACATCAAAAATGCCGGCAAAGACCCGAAAACCGATGCTGAAAGGCATTACGCTGAGATGCTACACAATCTGATGGCAGATGCTGTGTCATTGTTCGAAGATTCAGAAGATATATCCCTCAAAGCATTCTCGGACAATTTCATCATCTATTCTGAAGACAATTCGCCGAATACAGCCAAGAGGATAGTGCAGGGAATGGCCGGACTTCAGTATAATGCCATCTGCAAATACGGCCTGCTCCTCCGCGGCGGAATAACTGAAGGAAAGATGTATTGGAGCGAGGATGGGGCATACGATGATTTCGTGACAGGGAAGGCACTCCTGCGCGCCCATGAACTGGAGTCCGAAATAGCGGTATATCCGCGCATAATTGTTGACGGTCCGGTCGCAGATAAGATCGATGCCGGCGGTCTCGTTGTAAGGAACGAGAATATTTTCTTTATCAACTACCTCACATACACTAAACTGCAGGAGACGAGCGATTCCCCTGCGCCCTATGCAGAAGACAGCCCATACGAGAACGGCGGGATGATAGCGGATCATGCCAGCGCATTGAAGAAGCATGTCAGCGAGGACCTGGGCCTCAACATCAAAGGGCATGAATGGGACAGCATCAGGGACAAGGATGTATGGGCTCTGGCATATCACAACTACTTCTGCGGCAGGCATTCGGCGGATGCATACCGGATCGACTTCTCAGAAACATATGATGATACTGACAGAATCGTGATCAGGATCGAGGACGGCAACAGCGATGGCGGAAGAGTACAGCGACGAAGATTTCCTGGAGGATGATTATGGCGACCTTTCTGATTCCGATAAAACGGCGCTGCTTGTCATCGGATACAGCAACGGAATCATGAAACCCCGCCTCCAGAAGCTTTCGTTGATCTACGATATGGTCTACGGAGAAGGCAACCCCCCTTCCGACGGGGCGTACTTCCTCGGCGGTTATTCGGACGACCTCGATGGATCCGCTGAGAACATGGTAGAGGACGGGATAGCCTCGGAACATGAGATGAGATACGAACTTACTCCGTACGGCAGGAAACTGCTGAGATTGCTGGAAGAGAATGACGGAGAGAGGAGTCAGAGGATGAAGAATATCGTCAGATGCCTGAAGAGCGTAGACGACCGCCACCTCATAGGCCTGACTTACAGGTTCTGGCCGGCATTGGCCAAAGAATCAGTGATCGCCGAAGCGGTCGCACGCACGAACAGGAACGCGGTGCTGAACGGCAGAAAACTGGATGATTGGAGCAGAGACGAGTTCGCAGACGATATCCGCAGGGGCGCAGAACTGACAGGAGGCGACGCGCATGATAGGGAAATGTGAGATAAAGAGCCGTTTCGCCGATACTGACGGCGGATCATCGATCAAGCTCTCGACTCTGAGAGTGAACGGGTTCAAAGAAGTGGACCGGCTCTGCAAATGCACCGAACGGACAACAGACACGAAGACCCTCGGGCACACAGGCGAGAAGATACTGAACGAATGCTACATCGACCTGACCCTGGACAAGCTCAGGGAACTGGATGACGACAGGTACGCCCAAGACAGGTACATCATGCAGCGCTCCAGATTCCTGGACAGGGGGATGGTCAATGCTCTCGTGATCAAACTCCGTATGCCGTATGGTTCCGAGATGGAGAAGGCCGATTACGATTATCTCTGCTCGCTGCTCACATGGAGCCGCAATGACATCTTCATCATGCCGATCCTTGAATTCGAGGGAACCGCCGACCGCAAGATCATGCCCAGCCGCTACAATTCATTCACGGAGAAGATGCTTGAACTGAAGGATTCCTGGACGGCCAACGCCGATGCGGCAATGGGCGTCCCCCATTATTACTCAAGAAGACGCATCGACGACCTGTTCGGAATTTATGAAAGGAAGGGAGAGGACCCAAGGTTCGTGGCCGTTGATTATAACAACGGGCGCATGGACAAACCGGGCGCTACTGCCGGAACCATCATCAAACACTTCAAAGAGGGAGGGATCGATGATACTTTCCTGTATGCCGTCAACGTCAGGCCTTACAGGAAAGCCGCACGCACAGCAGAGGACATCGCAGGAATATCGGATGCCTGGGACATGTATATGGTCAATTACATGTTCAATGCCGTCGGGCCCACGCATTCGAGGCCTCATTCCGTAAGAGTAGAGCTGGGCTGGAGCAATATGGGGCGCCTTTTCGACGAGAGCAGGATAAAGTACCTCAGGCTCAACAGAAAAGACGACCGCGCGCCTTTCTGCGAGTGGATCGAAGACAGGTACGGCATCGTTCTGGACGATGACCCTATGAAGAACCCCTCGGTATACCAGTACCTGAGAAGATACAACTTCGAGAAGACCAACGCCGCTTTGGCCGAAACGTCTGAGGCGATCAGGAAGAACGATACCGACGAGATTAGGGAATTCATCGCCAAGAGCATGCCCGATGAGGTCAAGGAGCCGCGATTGGGATGCTAAAAGGCGCTGCAGCGAAGCAGCGCCTCATACCATTCATGTACGCACAGTTCCTCTGCGACAGCCAGCATTGAATCTGCAGACCTGATCGAAATACTCGGGAGCCTGGGGCCCATCGAACATCCAAAATCAGTTATAATTACGCAAATCAAATAATTTAAATTTAAAATTTGCAGGTATACGGTAAATTTAAGGACTAAAATATCGATTAGATGATTATGTTGATTAGCTTCAGTGTTACTAACTTCAAGCTTTTCAAAGACACGGCAACCCTTGACATGACCGCGACCGCCGACAGGAAGCTCATTGATAACGTCATGGACGCGGGAATGAAGCGCGGAATCCTCAGAACCGCCTCGGTCTACGGGGCGAACGCCTCCGGGAAGACTACGCTGTTCCAGGCGATGGCCATGTTCAGGAATTTCGTCATGCTCTCTCCCTCCCACATGGACAATTCAAGGCTCAACTATACCCCGTTCGCCTTGGATCCTGACTGTGCGAACAGGCCCACCGGCTTCGAAACTGTAGCGGTTATCAAAGGAGTGAGATACGCCTACTCATTCTCATACAATATCGAGAGGATTACCGAGGAGTCCCTCTTCTATTACCCCAACGGCAGGAAGACGAAGGTATTCGAAAGAGCAGGTCAGGATTTCTCCTTCGGAAGCGACAAAAGGTTCAGGGAGGGCAATGCCAGGAGGGTCAAGGAAAAAGTATTGTTCCTCTCGGTATCGGCACAGTTCAACGACGAGGTCTGCGCAGAGCTTTACAACTGGATATCCTCCGCCTGATGATAATGTGCGGCTACGACCAGGCATTGTCCCTGGATATCCTCACGGACTCCATGTCCAAAGATGAGAGATTCAGGAAACTCGTCCTGAAGGCGTTCAAGATCGCCGATTTCGAAATCACAGACGTGTTCGACAGCAACAAGAAAAAGTCTCAAGCTCCCCCAGGATGGTTCGGAACTCCCTTTCCTCGCTGTGCAGGACCTGAGAGTGAAGCATTCGGTAAACGGCAAGACCGTTGTGTTCCCCATATCTTCGGAATCATCGGGAACCGTCCGCTTCATGAGCGTCATAGGCCCGGTCGTGAGCGCCCTCATCAACGGTTGGACCCTTGTCATCGATGAGATTGACATGAGCTTCCACACCGACGTCTGCCAATGGATAGTGAACCTCTTCCTGGATCCGGCTGAGAACAGGCACGGTGCCCAGCTGATATTCAACACCCATGAAGTGGGCCTTCTCGATCAGAGCATCGTCAGAAGGGACCAGATATGGTTCACCGTCAGAGACTGGAGTACCGGCGCAAGCGACCTGCGGAGACTGTCTGACTATAAGGTAAGAAACAACACGGATATTCGGAAGGCCTATCTCAACGGCAGTTTCGGAGCAAAGCCTTTCATAGCCCCCGAAAGGCTGATGGAGTGAGAAATGCGCAGCTATCCGCAGGTCCCGGTCGTACTTGTAGTTACAGAAGGATACACTGAGAAGACATTCCTTAACCATCTTCGCGAAAGAAACATGGGGTGTTCCCTTACGGTGATGAAGTCACCTGAGGCAAACCCCCGGAAACTCCTTAGATATACTGCCACCCAAATCAAAAACCGTGGTATCGATATCAAGAGGGGAGACAGAGCATTCTGCGTTTTCGACACAGATTATAATCCCCAAGAGGAGTTAGAAAGGGTCTCTGCACAGGCAATCAGGCGCGGCATCAGCCTCATCGTCTCCAAGCCATGCTTCGAAACGGTGTTCCTAGCTCATTTCGGATATGATCTGTCGCTGCTGAGAAATCCGGCGGACACACAGTCGGCCCTGGAGAAGTTCATACCGGACTATTCAAAGACAGGAGATTACTGGGACCTCCTTCTCAAAAAGCGTAGTGCGGCAGAGAAGGCCCTGAGGGGCTGCGATACCGCTGTCCGTTTTCAGGAAGCAGAGAACGGATCCAATATTTTCGAGTTGTTTGATGCCGTCAAAGGATACGGGCGCTGATAGCACGAATAAAGTGATATCCCTTCGCCACGTCTTCAGAGGCATAAGATAGATTTTCTTCGGATACACTTTCCGTATTCAGAGCCCCAATCACTGGCTATATCCAATAAATACAATGCCGGCCGCATGAAACCCCGCGGTTACTGCATTTGCCTGCATGGCCTGAGGCATCGTTTGCGCTCATCAGTCTTAACCGGAAAGGGAATCGGGACGGAACTGTATCGCACCTCTTCAGGCAGGGTCCGCACCCCTGCGCTCCGCGAGATATCTCCTGAACCTGCCGTAGTATGCGAACAGCAGGATCGAGAACGAGCCGAAGTACTGGAATATGCTCCCGATCACGAACTGCACGTTCCATACCGACCAGGTGCCGCCGGCATTCCATACATCGAAGAAATGGGCGAGCGATGAGACCTCTATCCAGCCCGTGCTCACCGCTATCGGGAGCAGATGGGTGCTGAGGGACACTGTCATCACCACCGTCGCACCTACTGCAAGCAGCTTCCACGACAGCATGTAATCGCGGTTGATGGACACTGCATAGACTGCCAGGAGCGGCACGACGACGCATATGTACTGGGTCGCAGGCGGATAGGCCATGGTCAGCGCCATGGTGATCATGCTGCCCCTGAGGAGCGCCGTGTCCAGATCCTTCGCGTCGGCCCTGTAGATCGCGCGAGCCACCAGCGCAGAGGCGGCAATCACCAGCAGGTACACTATGATGCGCGAACGGCCGATGACGAAGCTCAGGACGGATGATGAGCCGCTGCCCGATGATGACCCGGTGCGGTCGCTGATGAAACGGAACGCATCGGCGATGTTGCCGTCGATGATCTGGGGCGCGAATATTATCAGCGCGACGGCTGCAACCCCTGCGGCGGCCATCGCCACATCCGCGGCGCCTGTCTTCAGATCGCCCTTCCTCCTGCTGAGGACATAAGCGACGAGAGGGAACAGCAGGAACACAGGGAAGAACTTCGTCAGCGCCGCCATGGAGAAGCAGGCGCCTCCCAGGAAGTTGCGCCCTCTCATCACGAGGATGACGGACATCATCATGAACATGCGGAGATGGAGTCCGGCATCCCGATCACGGCCGACGACCCGATTATCACAGGGCAGAGATATACGAGGGCGAACGCCGTTGCGGCCTTCCTGCTGTCGTGCGTGAAGTCCCTGGTGAGCACATACGCAAGATATGCCAGCACGGTGTCCGCGATGAGCAGCGGGACTTTGGTGAGGTAGTTGAACGCCAGATACGTCACCGTGGCCGTGGTCTGGTGCTCGCTGTCCTCGAAATAGAAGATGTCCTCGACCCTTACCGCGGACTCCCCCAGACCCAGGAATAGGTTCTGGAACGCATTGGCAAGGCCCAGGATGTACCCCCAGACCGGGGTGTAATAGTATCCCTGATAATCATAGAGCCCGCCGCCGGCGTGATGTTCCTGATCACTATCGCCCAGTAGTTGGAATCGTACACCATCGCAAGGGACATGATCAGGAGCCTTGCGACGAGTCCTGCCAGGAAGATCGCCAGAATAGGATGCTTTATCCCGTCGAGACGCCCGCAGACGGCCCTCCAGGCGCTGCGGACGGCCGCGCCGTATTCAGCCAGAGTGCCACGCCCCGTAGTATTGGTATGTTCCGCCCATGTAGATGTACACTCCCATATGGGACGACGGCACGAATTCGAAAGTGCCGCTGACATTCCCGCGGACCACCTTCCCCTCATCGTAGTCCACGAGCTTCGAGCTGCATGTCAGATGCGATGCGATGACCTGCGCCGGATCGTCGAAGGTGTCCTTCGAGAAGTCCCCGGAAAACACGATGACCTGCCCGCCGCCGCAGGATACCATCGAAACGCTGGCATATGCTCCTTTGGAGAATCCCAGCTGGATGCCGCTCATGCTGCTGATGTCCAATGCGAATCCCAGATGCGAGTTCTTGAGCGACAGCGCGTCCGTGAAGCCGGAGACCTTCCCATCGGCCGTCAGATCGTCCTCGGAGACGTTCACGGCCCCTTCCGTGCCGAAGAACAGCATCTGACCGTTGGCTTCATGAAGGCCGTCGGACGCCACATAGAACCTGCCGATCTCGGAGCCCCACCAATACAGGGACCCGCCCGCATGCACCCAGTCCAGCAGCTTGTCCGACGCTCCGTAGACGCTTCCCGGCAGCGCATAGGACATGACCAGTATGCCGATCCCCGAAGCATTCGCGGTATCTTCGGTTATCGCGAGAAGACCCTCCTCCCCGATGAATTCGACATTGCCGAACCCGCGGTACGCCAGATACTTCCCGAACTGGTCCGTGTCATAGTCCTGGTCGATGCTGTACGGCTTCAGGCCCTGGGACATGCTGCATGCATCGTCGTAGTAGTCGTCGTAGGTGCTGTCCCTGTAGATGTAGAGGGTGTCCACGGGCGCTGTCTCCCCGTTATCCACCATGACGGCATCGAACGCATCGGAACCGTCGGATGTCACCGTGTAAGACGCCGAGCCGGACCCCCAGGCGACCGCGGATCCTCTGGAGATGTCATGATCGTACGTGCAGTACTCCCCTGCGATGACAGCGGCGACGGCGATGACCGCCAGTATCGCCACATAGTCCTTCTTGAGCTTCAGCGTCACGGAATCCGTTGATGTATGCCCCGACGCATATATAGGGTTCCCGAACAGCAGCCGAGGCCGCCCTCAGGCCGAGCTGCGTGGGGGAATTGACATAACGTCCGGCATCTGGCACTGCCTGCCGTCCCGGTGACCGGCCGCGTTCATCGTGCCCAAATTATTATAAATGGCAAACCCTAGACTCACTCCGATGAAAGTATCCGTGGTGGGAACTGGATACGTCGGCCTGTCCCTTGCCGTCCTCATATCGCGCAGGCACGAAGTTGTTGCCGTTGACATAGTGAAGGAGAAGGTCGACCTGATCAATTCGGGAAGGTCCCCTATCGCCGACGCGGACATCCAAGGGTTCCTGAGCTCCGGCAGCCTCAGGCTGAAGGCCACCACCGACATCGGGGAGACCTCCGGTTCGCGCTTCGTGATCGTGGCGACGCCCACGAACTACGACCCGGACACCGGGAAGTTCGACACGTCATCGGTCGAGGGCGCGGTCGCGGAGATCCGCGGGACCTGCCCGAACGCAACGATCGTCATCAAATCCACCGTGCCGATCGGATTCACAGAGGACCTCTGCAGGAGGACCGGAGCGAAGGACATCATCTTCTCGCCGGAATTCCTCAGGGAGGGGAAGGCGCTCCACGACAACCTGCACCCCTCTAGGATCATCGTGGGCGTGCCGGGGCCGGACCCCGAGCTCGACAGGTCCGGCAGGGAGTTCGCCGGCCTGCTCGCAGACTGCGCCGTGGACTCCGATGTCCCGACGGGCGTCATGGGGTCCACGGAGGCCGAGTCCGTGAAGCTGTTCTCCAACACCTATCTTGCCATGAGAGTGGCGTTCTTCAACGAACTGGACACCTTCGCGGAGATGCACGGCCTGAGCTCCAAGGCCATAATCAAAGGGGTTTGCATGGACCCCAGGATCGGGGACTTCTACAACAACCCGTCATTCGGATACGGCGGCTACTGCCTCCCGAAGGACACCAAGCAGCTCCTCTCCGAATACCGCGACGTCCCGAACAGCCTCATCCACGCCGTCGTCGAGAGCAACAACGTCAGGAAGAGCTTCATCGCAGAGGAGATAGAAAAGAGGCTGGCCAAGGGAGCCGCCGTCGGGGTCTACCGCCTCATCATGAAGTCCGGGTCCGACAACTTCAGGGAGTCGTCGATCTTCGACATCATCAGGAGACTGAAGGACGGCGGATACAGGATCATCATCTTCGAACCGACCCTGAAGGGGGACTACGGCGGCCTCAGGGTGGAGCCGGACCTCGGAAGGTTCGCCTCGGAGTCCGACATCATACTCGCCAACCGCATGGACCCTCAGATCGCCCCGTACAGGGACAAGGTGTTCTGCAGGGACATCTTCAACAGGGACTGATACTGTGAAAGTCGCTCTGCTTTGCAGCTGGGGAGGGCACATGCAGCAGATGTTCGAGCTGCGCGATGCCTGGGGGAAGCACGATTACGAGATAATCACGTACGAGAGCGAGCGCATAAAGGGGATGGACGAGCCGCTGATCCGCATATTCCCGCCCTGGATAAGCCGGCTGAAGTTCCTGTGGTCCCTCGGCAAGGCCGTCGTGAAGCTGACGTTCGACCGCCCGGACGTGCTGATAAGCACCGGGATGGGGATGACCGACATCTTCCTGTTCCCTTATTGCAAGAAGATCCTCCGCACATACACGATCTACATCGAGTCCGCGGCCGATGTCTGCAAGATATCAGGCACAGGAGCGTTCGTGCGCAGGTTCAGCGACCGCTTCCTGGTGAAGTGGGAGGAGCTCGCAGAGGAGATCGGCGCGGAGTACAAGGGGGGAGTCTTCTGATCCTCGTGACGATCGGGATGAACGACTACGACTTCGACCCCCTCTTCCGGGCGGTCGACGACCTGGCGCCCCATCTGGGGGAACCGGTGTGCCAGCAGATCGGGCACAGCACCTTCGTCGGGAAGAACACTGAATGTTTCCCTTACAAGAAGGACGCGGAGATGCAGGAACTGTTCGACAGGACGGACCTGCTGATAACCCATGCCGGCGTGGGATCGATCCTCAACGGCATCAACCGCAACATCCCCATGGTGGTGTTCCCCCGGTCCGCGATAGTCGGCAGGAGCGGCGGGCCCGACCAGCAGGAGTACGTGGCCAGGAAGGTCGCCGGCATGGGAAGGGCGGTGGTCATGGAATCGCTGGACCAGCTTCCTGAGAAGATTGCCGAGGCCAGGAACCTGCATTTCCCGCCTTATGTCAAAGACCGGTCGCTCGTCACCTGGCTGGACGCCCTGCTCTCGGAGATCGCCGGGAAGAAGGAAAGACACGAGAAGATCGAGAACCTGAAGAACCGACGGTGCACATGGCGAAGAGCATACACTACATCACAAGGGACCCCTGGTGGGACACCGACAGGACGCTGCTCCCGGAGCTGACCGCCCTGAACACCGTACGCATATCGGTGGAGAACGGCACCGGCAGCCTGAAATATCCCGTCAAAGAGGCATACTCGGCCGCAGAGCTGAACGTCCGGAACGAAAGGTACCATTACTACGACCCGCGGATCCTGTTCAGTACGTGGAAATACTGCAGGAACCTGGCACGCGTCTCGGACAACACCGATGCCACCGTCTTCGTCATGGGCGGGTCCCCGTTCTACCTTGTCTTCAGCTGCCTCCTGCTGGATGCGGACCGCACCGTGATCGCCGTGCACAACTACGAGCAGCACAACGGGGGCAGGAGGAGCCTCGCGGAACGGCTGATATACCGGAAGTTCCGGCACTTCCTCTTCTTCTCCGAGCTTCAGAAGAAGGCGTTCGGCAGATCGCACCCGGACATGGACGCCACAGCCGTCAGGATGCCCCTCAAGACCTTCGGGGCTGCGGAGAGGAAGGAGGGGAGGGGAGTGCCGCGTTTCCTTTTCTTCGGGTTCATCAGGGACTACAAGAGGCTCGACCTCTTCATAGAGGCCGCCGAGAAGACGGACGCGGATGCGGACTTCATCATCGCCGGCAAGGGAGACTGGGAAAAGTACGATGAGATGATCGGGGACGACCGCCGCTTCATATGCCGCAGGGGGTTCATCTCCGACGGGGAGGCCGCGGAACTGTACGCCTCGGCGGATTTCCTGGTCCTCCCGTACCGCGACGCCACCCAGTCCGGGCCGGCGCTCACGGCGATGTCGTATTCGCTTCCGGTCATATGCTCCGACATCCCGTTCTTCTCGTCCATCGTCGAGGACGGCGTCAACGGGTTCTTATTCGATGCGGGAGATGCGGACGCGCTTGCGGCAGTGATGGAGAGGGCCGCCCGCATGGGCCCGGAGCAGTATTCCGCCATGAGGGAGGCGCAGAGGGCTAAAGCGGCGGAGTATTCGTCCGGGCCCTCTCCCGCGAAGGCCGTATCGGATTATATCGAGGGCCTCAGGCGAGGCCGCAGGAGGGAGGGGGCGCATGGTGGAGACCGATCGCACATTCTGGCAGAGGACATCGCTCAATGCGGTCACCAACATAATCCGGACGGTCGTGATGGCCCTGATCGGCATCATGCTCGTCCCGTACTACCTCGACGAACTCGGGATGGCAACATATGGGATCATACCGCTGGCCACCACCATGACGTCGTACGTCATGATACTCGCGGACTCGCTTGAATCTGCATGTGCCAGATACTCCACTATCGCGATCCAGAAGGACGAGGAGGCCTCGAAGACCCTCAGCACGGCGTTTTTCGGCGTCGTGCGCGCATGCCTGATGCTGCTGCCCGTTGTCATCATCGTATCGTACGCGTCCCCCTACGTGTTCAACGTCGACGGGAACGCATCGGGCGACGTCCAGATCCTCTTCCTGCTGGTCCTGCTGTCATCGCTCATCGTCACGATGTCGTCCTCGCTGATGTGCGTGTTCACCGCGTTCAACAACACATATCTGGAATACCTTTCGAGGCTGACCTACACGGTCATCCAGGTGGGGCTCATAGTCGCCATGTTCTCCTTCGGGACCCCGTCGCTCGTCTATGTCGGGCTCGCCTACCTGATATCGTCGGCGGTGCTGATCGCCATGAAGTATGTCCTGGCCAAGCATGTCTACCCGCAGATGGAGCTGCGCCGCCGCGGGTACGACGGCACCCTCTTCCGCGAGATGGGCGTGCTGGGCGCCTGGGCGATCGTCTACAAGGTCGGCAACCTCCTGTACATCCAGGCGTCCCTGGTGGTGATCAACCTCTACCTGGGTTCGGAAGCAGGCGGAGGGTTCTCGATAGTCTCGTCGCTCGTATCGATGATACATACCGCATGCTACTCGGTCACGACGTCGGTCGAGCCCCTCCTCTACAAATGCTATTCCGCGGAGGACTACGGGGACATGTACAAGATCATGAGGACGGGCGTCAAGTTCGTGGCTCTGCTGTTCGCCATGCCCATCGCCTTCGTCTTCACATTCTCCGCGGAGATCCTGACTGCATGGGTCGGTTCCGGCTACACGTACCTGAGCGGCATGCTGAGGGTCGCGCTGCTCTGCGACGTCATGTTCTGCGCGGCATCCGTGGTGAACAGCCTGTCGACGCTGTACCTTAAGGTGAACGCCCTGGCCAAGATCACCCTGGTCTTCGGCCTCCTGAACGTTGCCGGCGCATGCGCGTGCTGCAGTTCACGGACGAGGGGGACGGCGGGGTCATGTGGGCATACACGATCTGCACGCTGGGATATCTCATCGCCAACGTGCTCTACATCGAGGATTTCACCGGCATAGGGCGCTTCGCTCTCATACGCCCGATAGCCTTGGGATATCTGGTGATGGGCGCGTGCATCCTGCTGTTCTACGGGCTGGAGGCCCTGGTGGAGGTCCCGGGGGAATGGATCCCTATCATCATCGTCTTCCTCCTGCTGTTCGCAGTATACGTCCCGTGCATGTTCCGCGCCATCACCCCGGAGGAGCGCAGGGCCGCTTCCATGATGATGCCGAGGGCGTTCTCCAGCATCTTCAAGAGGTTCAGCTGACGGCACGGAGGCCGCGGGCTGAGATGTCCGGAACGTGAGCGCCTTCTGCATTATCCTTTAATATCTTCAATGTGAACATGCCCCCGATGCCCCAACTGCGGAGGATCGAGGACAGATATCTCATCTGCATCAGCGCCGTCGTCTTCCTGGTGCTCTTCGCAGCATTCGGATTCCTGTCCAAGCATCCCACAGTCGACGTACGCGATTACTACATGTACGTCCGGCTCATGGATGACGGCCAGGTCCCGTACCTGGACTTCAATCCCGGCTATCCGCCCGTATCGATGCTGATCCTCTCCGTCCCGTACCTGCTCTCCTCTGATTTCAGCGGGTACTGCGTCGCATTCGCCGCGATGACGACCGTATTCTTCTTCCTGACCGGACTGGTGCTGATCAGGACCCTGCGTAACTGCGGCATCGGAAGGACGGCCCCGGTGATCCTTTACCTCATCATATCGGCGATGTTCTTCTCCCGCGGCATATGGAGGTTCGATATCGCGGTATGCCTCCTGACCGCGCTGTCCCTGATGCTGTTCCTCGAGAAGCATTACTTCTCCGCTACGGCGATTGCATTCATAGGGGCGCTGACGAAGATCGCTCCGATACTCCTGGTCGCAGTCTTCCTGATATACGCCGTGAAGAACAGGGAATGCAGAAAGCCCGTGCTGGGCTGCACAGTGCTGTTCGCCGCCGCGACCTCCGTCGCAGTCGGCGCGCTGGCTCTTGCGGGATGCGACATGAGCGCAGTGTTCTCCTTCCTCAATTCCAACATGAGTCGCGGATTCCACAAGGAGAGCACCGTGGCGCTCATCGCCATGATCGCAGATGCGCTCGGAGGCCCTGCGGCGCACTTCGAATATGCGAATTCCACACTGAACGTCGTATCTCCGCTGATAGACGGGCTGTCAGGCGTATGGCCTTACGTCACGGCATGCGTGATGTGCATCGCTCTGGCCGCTGTTGCATACGCCATCGTCCGGAGCGGCCGTCCGAGCGATGCCCGCTCCGCCGCGGAGGACCTATGCCCGAGCGTGCTTCTCCTGACCGTCGTCCTTCTGCTGATATTCAACGTCTTCAGCACTTCCTTCATACTCTGGCTCTTCGCATTGATCCCTCTGTGCGCGGCCCTTTCAGACGGCCGCGGATTCCGCATGATCGCCGTCTCCTCGGTCTTGATGGTATGGCTTTCCATAGCATTCCTGGCAGACGGAAACTATGCTGTGCTCCTTCTGCGCGATATCTGCCTTGCCGCCATCGCGGTTACGGCGTCGAAGAGCCTGTTCGATAGGGAAAGGATAGGGAGATGCGGCGGCCGCGGATGCACAGTTAAACAGAGAAAAGCCTGAGTCTGGGTCTTCGAACCGCCGCCGTCATCATTTCCGGCATGAACCGAACTCCTTTTCGAAGCATTCCTCGGCTCCAGCGACGGAGAAGTAACGCCCGACGTACTCTGAATGCCTGACGGATTCCGCCTCTGCGGCCGCACGGTCGGTGTAGAGCCTCACGACCTCCTTCGCGAAGGACTCCGCGTCATCGAACGCGCTGATGTAATCCCCGATGTCCATCAGGCCCTCCAGCCCCACCGACGTGGAGACCAGGGGGATCTTCATGCGGAGCGCTTCGACCGCCTTCCCCTTGACGCCTGCGCCGTAGCGCAGCGGCACCACACACACCGCAGTGCTGCGGTAGAACGCATCCAGCTCCGAGTCCGGAAGATGGCTGTGGAAGATCACATGATCGGACGCCTGGGACATCAGGTCGTCTGGCGCGTTGGAGCCTATGATGTGGAGTCTTACATCCGGCAGTTCCGAGAGGATCTTCGGGAATATCTCTCCGAGGAACCACCGCATGGCATCGGCATTAGGCCTGTGATTGAAGCTTCCGACGAACATGATGTCCTTCTGGCCGGCATAGTCTCTGTGTCCGATGTCGGGCCGGTCGTAGCAGAATATGGGGAAGACCGAGACATCCTTCAGACCGAATTCACCCTCTAGGATCTTCGCCTCATCGCAACTGACGGTGATCACGCGGTCCGCATCGTGCATCTGCTTCTGTTCTTTCTTCCTCATCCTTTCGGACTCGCGAAGACGGGCCTCGTCCCCGGTGATCTCATACTCCCTTCTCAGCCTCAGGCAGTGGAGGTCGGCGAGGTTGTAATGCACAGCCGCCTTGGTATTCTTCTTTATGAAATCCAGGTATTTCTCCGCGTTCTCCGGCCTGAAGATCATGACGTGATCGATCGCGTAGCCGTTATCGGAGATCCATTTCTTCCATCCGAATACGTACTTCCTGCCGTAGAGTACTTCGACTCCCATCTTCTGATAGATCGGGGTGTAGACGGGGTCGTAGCTGAAATCATCAGGGATGAATTTGACGCAGTATCCCATCCTGCACAGGACGCGGATGTAGTCGTACACCGTCCGGTTGCCGGCATTGTCGTCGAAACGCGGAATCCCGCTGTCGATGAAGAGTATCGTCTTCCTGTGACATGCCCTTTCACGGGCCTGGAATGCACGCTCCCCTTCCGGAAGGTTCTCCTCTTCGAGCGTGCATCTCCATTTATCGCGGAACTTCTCCGTGTTCACTGCCTGGTAATGTTTTATCCCGGAATCGATGCGCCTGCCGTTGCTCATGCCTTCGAAATGAATTACCTCTGAAAACGGCTGATATCTCACGATCTTGCCGAGCTTTCTGATGCCGAAGGCAAGATCGCTGTCCTCGCAGTATGCGGGTGCGTAACGGGGATCGAATCCGCCCAGGGCGTCGAAGAGGTCCTTCTTCACAAGTATGGCCGCCCCGCTGGCATAATCAACATCGCGGACATAGCAGTATTCCGGATCGGAGGGATCCATACCGTTGCCCCAGTTGCAGGCGCTGCCGTCCTTCCATACGATGCAGCCGGCCTCCTGAAGGCTTCCGTCCGGATAGAGGAGTTTCGAACCGACGATCCCTGTGTCGGGAGATGCCTCCATCATGTCCACTGACGGTCTCAGCCAGTCGCCGATGACCAGCGTATCGTTGTTCAGGAAGAACAGATATTTTCCGCGTGCATGCTTGGAAGCGTTGTTGCAGTTGAGCGTGAAACCGAGGTTTTTCTCGGTTACGGCGACCTTGACGCCTGGAAGGAGTTCGCTGAGCTTCTCGGTCCCATCCTCTGAGTGATCATCGGCGACTATGATCTCATATGGGACGTCGGTATGCGAATCGGCTATGGACCTTATGCATTGATAAGTCATCTCCACGCCTTTGTATGTTGGTATTATGATGCTTACGGCAGGGTTGTCGCTTACTCCGGAGGGACTCTCCGCGATTTGAAGGCCGCAATAGTGCGTTACAATCCCGCTGAGGTCTTTCTTGTCCTGAAAATACGGCTTGAGATAACTGCTGTATATCCTGAAGACCGTTCCGCGCACTCCGCGCTGTTTCAGACTGTACGTAAACTTATCGTAATAATCCCTGATCATGAGCGTCAGTGCCTGCAGTTGGACCGTCCTGTGCGGTTTGGTTTGATCGTCATCGCATATTCTGAAATAGAATTGTCTTTGCTGACAGATGAACTCGAACAGTAATATAAGCACATATGCGGAGTTCAATGGAGACCGTCAGAACCGATTATCGTCAGAGGAAAGACCTTGCTATTTTTCGATGGAAAAAAAATTCTGCGTCCAATCAACATTATTAATACCTATTCAAGATTTGATGATTGATGAACTCTGAGGGGGAATTGAACAAAGACGTAGCGGAAATGAGATCGGCCCTTTTGGAAAGATACTCCCGCATCTATAAACGGGACCTTTCGACCGTAACATCCTTTTCCGCTGACGCCAAAGGCCGTTCCGTCAACACTCCCGGTAAGCGCTCTGTTATCAAAGATGCTCCTCAGTCTGCACAAACAATATCGGCACGGATAGTTCCGGAGAAAAACAGCCTCAGAGAAAGATTGGATTCGTACTGGTTCTATTTCAAAAAAGCAGCATATGAGAAAGGAACTTCCGAAGCCATCAGGATTGCCTATCGCTACGTCTTCCGTAAAGGTAACGAGCCTGAACGCAGCATACCCCAGCAGGTCCAAGAGGCCCCGAAACCGTACTCTCATTTGGACGCTGCAGCGTTCCCCTCTCTTCAGGCGCACAGCAGCTATCCGTTATTGTCTTTCCCGAAGTTCGATGATCCTCAGGTATCGATAATAATTCCTGTGTACAACCAGTGGAACTACACGTACTTCTGTCTGAAGTCAATCCTCGAAACCTGCAGGCAAACAACATATGAGATCATAGTCGGCGATGATTGCTCATCAGATAAGACTGCAGAATTGGAAAAGTACGCGGAGAACGTCATCCACATCCGCAATCCTGAGAACCTCAGATTCCTCCGCAACTGCAACAACGCATCCAAATACGCACGCGGAAAGTACCTGGTATTCCTGAACAACGATACCGTCGTGATGGAGGGCTGGCTTGATTCTCTTGTAAAACTCATAGAGTCCCGCGATGACGTCGGGATGGTGGGCTCGAAATTCCTCTATCCGGACGGAACCCTTCAGGAGGCCGGCGGCATCGTTTGGTCGAACGGCGACGGCCTCAACTATGGGAGAGGAAATGACCCGTCGGATTATAAATACAATTATGTGCGCGAGGTCGATTACATCTCCGGCGCATCCATACTCATCCCCAGGTCCCTCTGGAACGAAATCGGCGGATTCGATCCCCGTTACACGCCGGCGTATTTCGAAGACAGCGACCTCGCCTCGAGATAAGGAAACGCGGACTGAAAGTGCTGTACCAGCCACGCTCCGAGCTTGTACATTTCGAAAGGACCAGTTCCGGGGATTCTGCATGGGCCCTCATGAAAAACAACAAAGTCAAATTCTTGAGAAATGGGGGGATGTCCTGCGTACGGACTCGTTCTTCCCGAACGGACCTGCAGATGTCCAGAGGGGACGCTCCAAATGGAGAAAGTCCGTATTGTTGATCGATGATATGCCGATCCATTTCGATGAAAATGCAGGTTCGAAGACAATTTTCAACTTCCTGCAGCTCTTCATCGGTCTCGGCTACGATGTCACATTCTTGAACGACAGCTGCTGGGGATATGACGGCAAATATACTGACATACTGCAGCAGATGGGCGTAGAAGTCGTCTACGGCAACAAGTACTGGCATAATCAAACTGATTGGATGGATAAAAACGCAGGAAGGTTCGACCTCGTCCTCCTCAGCAGACCGAACATAGGCATGAAATACCTGGATCGGTTCAAACACGAACCGAACTGCAAGATCGCATATTACGGACATGATCTGCATTATGTCAGAGAAATGCGTGAATACGAACTCACTGGGAACAAAGAGCTTCTGGATCGGTCTGTGAATCACAAGATAGAGGAGCTTCATCTGCATGAGGAGGCGGACATCTCCCTCGTCGTGAGCTCTGATGAGAAGAGGATCGTCGACGGAGAGCTCGGAACCGCCAGAACCGTCGTTACGCCGATATTCTTCTACAAGAACATCCCATACAAGGAACCGGATTTCGACCGCAAGAACGGCCTCCTGTTCGTAGGGGGATTCGATCACACTCCGAATGTGGACGGCATACTTTGGTTCGTCAAGGAGATCCTTCCGCTTGTCAGGAAAAGAATCCCGGGGATAAAACTGACAATCGCTGGCTCCAATCCGAAGAAGAAAATACTCGACCTTGCAGGCAAAGACATCACCGTGACCGGATATCTTCCCGATGATGAACTCGACAAACTTTACGATGCCTCACTCATATCGATAGTGCCGGTCAGGTTCGGGGCAGGGGTCAAGGGAAAGACAGTGGATGCGATGCATCACAAAATGGCCGTCGTATCCACTTCCATCGGACTGGAGGGGCTTCCTGGCATAAACGACTGCATCCGTCCGCATGATACCCCCGAGGAATTCGCAGATGAGATTGTTCGGCTCTGCAGCGACAAAGATGCCGTCAGAAAGGAATCCCGTGCAAATTACAGCTATGTTATGAATAGGTTCTCTTACGATGCGGCCCTGGACCTGTTCCGTTCGGTGTTCGGAGACGGACACAAGGAAAAACACAGACCGATCCGCATCCTTGACATCGTCTATTACATGGCCTGCCCGCCCAAATCGGGAGGCGCGCTCAGGGTGATCTCCCCTCTGGAAAAATGGATGCGGACTGCGGATTGGAATTTGACATCGTATTCTCCAACGGAGCCCGGGAAAACATATCGCGCTGCGAGCAGTATCTGAACAACATACCTGCAGTAGGTTTTGCGAAGGGCATCCTCACAGACCAATACCTGAACAATATAAACGGCAAGCCGAACGATATCCCTGAAGATGTGTGGAACACCATGAGCATGGAGCTTATGGACTATCTGAGAGAGCTTGTAACGCAGATACATTACGACATCATACAGATCGAGCACAGTCAACTGTCCTGGATCGTTCCGGAACTTAGAACTCTCAGCCCCGAATCGATATTCGTTCTGGACTCCCACAACATAGAGTATCGGAAGTTCGAGACATGGATGCCGTACGCAAAACCCGATGAGGCCCAGCATATCTCGGAACAGCTGTCGGAGATGAAGGCCTGGGAGGAGAGGATGTGGCAATGGTATGATGCGGCGATCTCGATTTCCGCTGAGGAATGCGGAATTCTCAAGTCAGGCGGACTGCGCAGAGTAGCCACGGTGCCTACGGGCGGCGGAGTGGATTTGAACAAATACGCCCCTGAGAAGATGATCGAAAAACCCATCGATATCCTGTACATAGGAACCATGAACTGGTATCCTAATGCCCACGGCCTGAGATGGTTTATCGAGAAAGTTATACCGCTCATAGAGAGAGAACGCCCCGGGACTGTGTTCCATGTAGTGGGATCGGGAAAGCCGGAAACAGAGTTCCTGAATACACTGAAGGCAGATGTCCCAGTGAAATTCTGGGGCTTCCAGGGGGATGATGCCTGGTTCTTGCACAGAGCGAAAGTGTTTGTGATCCCCCTGTGGATCGGCGCAGGTGCCAGAGTGAAACTCATTACCGCATGGGGAGCGGGCACCCCTGTGGTATCCACTACGTTCGGCGCCGAAGGGTCGGATGCCAGGGACGGCGAGAACATCCTGCTGGCGGACGATCCTCAGGCATTCGCGGATTCGGTGCTGAGACTTCTGAACGATAGAAAGTACGGCGAGAATATTGCTCATGCGGCTTTTGAAACAGTGCGCGAAAAATACACCGTCGAACGGTGCGCCGATATGCTCATCGTTTTTACAGGGACCTGGCAAAGAAGGACTGAAGGGATCGCTGTCTGCCCGAACCGAGCATGAAATCGGAATAAGCGTCGCAGACTTCCTTGCTGGGACCCATCATCTTTATGCGCCCGTTATCGAGCCAGATAGTCCTGTCGCATATGCCGGCGGCCTGTTCAGGGTTCTGCGTCACCAGAACGATGGTCACGCCGGACTCCTTCAATTCGCGTATCTTGTCCATGCATTTCTTCTGATAGGCTATGTCCCCGACAGAAAGAATCTCGTCGACGATGAGTATATTGGCGCTCACGTTGATAGCTATAGAGAAGGCGAGCCTCATATACATCCCGGACGAATAGTCGCGGACCCTCTCGTCTATGTGCTCCTCGATCTCCGAGAAATCGAGGATGTCCTGCATCCTCTCGTCGGTCTCCTTCTTGTCCAGACCGAAGATGGATGCATTGATGTAGATGTTCTCGCGGCCCGACATGTCCGGATGGAATCCTGCGCCGAGCTCGATCAGGCACGAAATCCTCCCCTGGGTCTCGATGGTCCCGCTGTCGGGACGTATGATCCTGGTGAGGAGTTTCAATATGGTGCTCTTCCCGGAACCGTTGCGTCCGATTATACCCAGTGCCTCTCCCTTCCTGACATCGAATGAGATATCGTGAAGGACCTCGCGGGCCTCTGCTTCTTCTGCTTGTAGTATATGACACGGTCCTTGAGGGACATGGAGCGGTGGGTGCCGAACGTCTTCGATACGTGCTTCACCTCGATGGCGTCATCCCCGTCCATCACAGCACCTCTGCGAAGTCCGGAGAATACTTCTCAAACACAGCGGTGCCGATGAGGAGCATGATGACGGAGGCGGCAACAGCGATGATTGCATCCTCGATCCCCGGAACGGCCTTCCAGTACAGGCAGTCCTGGAACATCCCTACTATGTATGTCAGGGGATTGATGTCCAGCATCGTTTGGAACGTATCGTTGTCGATAAAGTCCTTGACGTACATTATCGGCGTTAGCCAGATGAGCATCATGAGAATGACGTTGACCATGTACTGCACATCCCTCATGTAACGTCGGCCGCGGCCAGCAGGAGGGACAGACCCAGAGAGAAAACGAAGAGGCAGAACACAGCCACCGGGAGGGACGCCAGCGCCCATCCGTCGAACCCGTGGCCGCCCACGGCCAGGATCAGCAGGGCAATGCCCATCGAGATCAGGAAGTTGATGAATTTCGAAATGACCATCGACAGCGGGATGACGGTGCGCGGGAAGTATATCTTCGAAACCAGTTGAGAATTCTCTATTATCGATCCAGAACTGGATAGGACCGCATCGTTGAACATCGTCCACGGAACCATGCCGACGATGATGTACACGTAATAATGCTCGATGTTCTGCCTGAAAACGACCGTGAACACCATGATGTAGACGAGTATCTGCATCAGAGGGAGAATGAAATTCCAAAGGAACCCAAGAAGAGAACCCTTGTACCTCCCTCTCAGATCCCTCCTTACCAGGTTCCAAACCATAGATCTGTAATCATACAGTTCTCTGATCCAACCGAGCATCCCTTTCACCTAGTTTGTCATTTTATAAAAATATGCTTTCAACCACCGGAATCGCACCGTGCAGTTGCTCTTCCGTTCTGTCGGACGGCTGCCGCTGCGGATGGCGGGGCCAGCGCCCTTATCATATTCGATGCATCGGCCCCGATCTGTCAAATAATTTTAAAAAAGGCAATGAGCGTGCTGTTCACTATATGAAAGGAATCGTACTCGCAGGCGGTTCCGGGACGAGGCTCTATCCTCTCACGATAGCGTGCTCGAAGCAGATGCTCCCGGTCTATGATAAGCCGATGATCTTCTACCCGATATGCACGCTCATGAATGCGGGGATAAGGGATATTCTTGTCATATCCACGCCGGCGGACATCGGGAAGTTCGAGCGTCTCCTGGGCGACGGATCGGACTTCGGGGTCCGCCTGTCGTATGCCGTGCAGCCCTCACCCGACGGCCTCGCCGAGGCGTTCCTGATCGGGAAGGAATTCATCGGCGGGAAGGCATGCGCCATGGTCCTCGGCGACAATATATTCTACGGAAGAGGACTCAGAAAGCATCTCCTCAGAGCCGCCGATGATGCCGAGCACGGCAGGTCCACCATCTTCGGCTACAGGGTCCCGGACCCGGAGCGTTTCGGCGTCGTCGAGTTCGATGCCGACGGAAATGCCGTGTCCATAGAGGAGAAGCCGGAACATCCGAAATCGGATTACTGCGTGACCGGCCTCTACTTCTATCCGTCGGACGTCTGCAGCAAGGCGGAGACGATAAGGCCTTCCGCCCGCGGCGAGCTCGAGATCACCGACCTCAACTCCATTTACCTATCCGAAGGCAGGCTGAAGGTCCAGCTGCTCGGCGCAGGATACCGCTGGTGGGACACTGGGACATTCGACAGCCTGATGGATGCGGCCAAGTACGTGCAGGCGAAGACGCTTCATTACGGCACCACCATATGCTCCCCGGAGGCAGTCGCCTACAGCAGCGGATGGATAACGCGCGGGAAGCTCTCCGAGATAGCGGATAGATATCAGAAGACGTCCTACGGCAGATATCTGAAGAGCCTTCTGGAGGGATGAGCTACGGGCAGGATAGAAATCACGGAAACGGGGATAGACGGGCTCCTCGTCCTGAGGCCGGAGGTCCACGGGGACTCCCGCGGGTACTTCACCGAGACGTACAACCGCAGGGACATGGAGGACGCGGGGCTGGATTACGACTTCGTGCAGGACAACCAGTCAAAGTCGTCGAAGGGCGTCCTCCGCGGGCTCCATTACCAGATCGCCCACCCGCAGGCCAAGCTCGTGCGCGTGGTCGAGGGCGAGGTGTACGATGTGGCGGTCGATCTGAGAGTCGGGAGCCCTACGTACGGGAAATGGTTCGGCGTGATCCTCTCGGCGGAGAACATGCGCCAGTTCCTCATACCCAGGGGGTTCGCCCACGGATTCCAGGTGCTGAGCGAAAGCGCCGTGTTCTGCTACAAGTGCGACGACTTCTACCATCCCGGGGACGAAGGCGGCATCAGATGGAACGACCCCGACCTGAACATCCCCTGGCCGGGAGGGGACGAACCGCTGCTGAGCGAGAAGGACCGCGTCCAGCCGTTCTTCAGGGACCTGGTGAGACGATGGCGGCATACCTTGTCACGGGCGGAGCGGGGTTCATCGGATCGAACTTCGTCTACCACCTCCTGCGCACGCATCCTTCCGACACGGTCGTCTGCCTCGACTCGCTGACGTACGCCGGGAACATAGAGACTCTCGGCCCCGCCCTGGAATCCGAGCGCTTCCGCTTCATCCGCGGCGACATCCGCGACCGCCCGACAGTGGAGAAGGTCTTCTCCGAGCAGCATCCGGACCATGTCGTCAACTTCGCCGCGGAATCCCACGTGGACCGTTCCATCAAGAACCCCCAGATATTCCTGGAGACGAACATCATCGGCACCTCGGTGCTGATGGACGCCGCCGTCGGGCACGGAGTGAAAAGGTTCCACCAGGTGTCCACCGACGAGGTCTACGGGGACCTCCCGCTCGACCGCCCGGACCTCCGTTTCACCGAGGACACGCCTCTGCGCACCTCGAGCCCCTATTCCTCCTCCAAGGCAGGCGCGGACCTGCTCGCCATGGCCTACAGGAGGACCTACGGCCTTCCCGTCACGATATCGAGGTGCTCCAACAATTACGGGCCGTACCAGTTCCCCGAGAAGCTCATACCGCTCATGATCTCCCGCGCCCTGAGGGACGAGCCCCTCCCCGTCTACGGGGACGGCCTCAACGTACGCGACTGGCTCTTCGTAGAGGACCACTGCCGCGCCATCGATGCGATCCTCTCCGGGGGACGCGAGGGCGAGATCTTCACGTCGGGGGTAACAACGAGATGCGCAACATAGACATCGTGAAGCTCATACTGCGCGAGCTCGGAAAGCCCGAGAGCCTCATCTCGTACGTGAAGGACAGGAAAGGGCACGACCGCAGATATGCCATCGACGCCTCCAAGATACACCGGGACCTCGGATGGGTGCCCGAGACCTCGTTCGGCGACGGGATGAAGAAGACGGTCGAATGGTACCTGGACAACCGGGAATGGTGCGACCGCATCCTCGACGGCAGCTACCTCAGGTCGAACGGGGCAGTCAGATGAGGGTGCTCGTCACCGGCGCCGGCGGCCAGCTCGGCCATGACGTCACCGGCTGCCTGAAGATCCGCGGGGACACCGCGATCGCCCCCTCGCACGAGGAGATGGATATCACCGACCGCTCCGCCGTCGATGCCTGCTTCGCGCGCGGACATCCGGACGCGGTCATCCACTGTGCCGCCTGGACGGCGGTAGACCTCGCCGAAACGCATGAGGCCGAATGCAGGAACGTCAACGTCAATGGGACGATGAACCTGACCGAGGCCTGCAGGAGCGCGGGGATACCGATCCTGTACGTCAGCACGGACTACGTCTTCGACGGGACCCTGGGACGCCCCATTACCGTGGACGACCCGACCTGCCCCGTGAACGTGTACGGGTTCAGCAAGAGGGACGGGGAGACAGTGGTCAGGACATACCACAGGCATTACATCGTGCGCACCTCCTGGGTCTTCGGCAGCAGCGGCAGGAACTTCGTGAAGACCATGCTGTCCCTCGCGCAGAAGACGGATACCGTGAAGGTCGTCGACGACCAGATCGGGTCCCCGACCTACACGGCGGACCTGGCGCCCCTCCTGTGCAGGATAATCGGCAGCGGGAAGTACGGGACGTACCACGCGCATAACGCCGGATACTGCAGCTGGTGCGGCTTCGCCCGCGGGATCTTCAGCGCCGCCGGCGTACGGACGCAGGCCGTGCCGATATCCACCCGGGAGTACCCGACCGCCGCCCGCCGCCCTCCGGACAGCAGGCTGGACACCTCGTCCCTGACCGAGGCGGGCTTCGGCCAGCTTCCGGAATGGCAGGACGCGGTCGCCCGCTACGTTCGGTCAAACCCTTATATCGAATGACCCTATGGCACGTGAGGATGGGCCATGACTGCTAAGGATGATAGGAAGGGGCATTCTCTTCTCGGCATCGTCCTCGGGAGCCCTCTGAGAGCCGTCAGATGCATCAACAGGACGAACCTCAGGATGTTCCGCTCCGTTGTGCACTACAGCGGATTCCGTGTGGCGGTCAGGACGGCCCGCAACGTGCTCTCCAACTCCATGGACGATTACCGCCGTGCGGAGGGCATGTCCACGTACGGGGATGAGGACAGCGGCATCCCGGAGAAGATGGAGCTCCCGTTCTGCGCCGATCCCGAAGTGTCGATAGTCATCCCAGTCTACAACAAGGTCGAGCTCACCCTTTCATGCATCAGGTCGATCATCGACAACACCTCCGAAGCGGAATACGAGGTCCTGGTCGCCGACGACGGCTCCACCGACGCGACCGTATCCATAGGGGACCGCGTGTCGAACCTCATCGTCGTGAAGGACGGGGCCAACCGCGGATTCATCAGGAACTGCAACAACGCCGCGAAGCATGTCCGCGGAAAGTTTATCCTGTTCCTGAACAACGACACCGTCGTCAAAAAGAATTGGCTAAAACCGATGCTAGACCTGATGCACTCCTCGGACAGCATCGGGATTGTCGGATCGAAGCTCATCTACCCCACGGGGGCTCTCCAGGAGGCCGGAGGGATCATCTGGATGGACGGGACCTCGATGAACTACGGCAAGGGCCGCAACCCCAACGAACCGGAGTACAACTACGTCAGAGAAGTCGACTACGTCTCCGGCGCATCGCTGCTCGTGCGCAGGAACCTCTTCGAACAGCTCGGAGGGTTCGACGAGCTGTATGCGCCTGCCTACTGCGAGGACAGCGACCTCGCGTTCAGGGTAAGGGAGGCGGGCTTCTCGGTCATGTACCAGCCCCTCTCCGAGGTGGTGCACTTCGAGGGCATGACGCACGGCAGGGACGGATCATCCGTCGTCAACAGGTACCAGTCCGAGAACATCGTCAAGTTCAGGAACAGGTGGGCCGACCGCCTGTCCGCCGATGCCTGCAGGCCCTGGACCGACATCTTCCATGCACGCGACAGATCGCAGTCCAAGAAGGCCATCCTCGTCGTTGCGCAGCACACGCCGAGCGGCAACCCGTCCACCAGGTACAATCACCTGTTCTCCGCTCTGAAGATCCTCGCGGAATCCGGCTACAACGTGAAGTTTGCTCCCGTCGACTTCCATTACGACGAGACGGACACAGTCCGCCTGGAGCAGCTGGGGATCGAGGTCCTGTGCGGCGTGCGCTACCGCGACGATTGGAAGCGCATCCTGCATGAGAACCGCAGGAACATCGACTACATCTGCGTGTTCGGGTACGATGTGGCCGACCACTTCATGCGCGCCCTGGACAAGAACTCGAAGGCGAGGATCTGCTACATCATACCCAGGAACATCACGCTGGGATTCGAGAGGGAATACGACATCACCCAGGACTCGTACCCCCTCATGTCCATCGCCAAGACGAAGAGGCGCCAGCCCCGCCTCATTAAGAGAGCGGACATCTGCGTGGTATCGGACAGAAGGACCGAGGACTACGTGGCCTCCAGCTGCCGTTCGCCGATGATCGCCAGGGTGCAGTCCGCCGCGTACCCGGCTGACCGCCCCGGGTTCGCCTCGAAGGGCCGCGGCATGCTCTTCGTCGGTTCCATGTTCTGCGGGGCCGATGCCGATGCGGTGACATGGTTCGCCGAGAAGATGATTCCTCTCCTGAGGGACCGCTTCGGAGGTTCCGGGGCCGCAATGCCTGTACTCCATGTCGTGGGAGAGGTCCCGGGAGACTGGGAATCCATAGCGGAATCGGGCAATGTGGTGTTCCACAGCGCCGTCAGCGCAGAGAATTTCGCATCGGTGTCGTCCGAATGCGCAATGTACGTGAACCCGATGCGCTTCGGTTCCGGGATCGTCCCCCATGTGGCCGACGCCCTCGCCGCCGGTATGCCGGTGGTGTCCACATCGGTCGGCCTGGAGGGACTTGACGGCCTCGAATATCCCTCGTTCGATGACCCAGAGCTCTTCGCGGACGAGATATTCAGGATACTTTCGGATCCGGAATATTCGGGGCTCCTCGGCGGGAAGGGACGCGCATACGCCGACGAGCACCTTTCGGAAGAAGGGTTCAGGAATTCGATAAAGAAGCTTTTCGGCTGAAGGGGCGCTCTCAGTCATCCCTTGCGCCTACCCCTGTGAACTGCACAGGGCATCCTTCAGGACCGGAAAATCCGTGTCTGAATCACTGCTCGTCGTCGGTCTTCTTCACGAAGACGGCGTACTTGCTGATGATATAGTTCAGCACGATCTCGATGATCGAGATGATTATCTTGGCGGGGAACCCGTCGACCCCCAGGAGCTCGAGGTCGAGGCCCATGTCGTACAGGACGGGGAACCCGCAGATGTTGATGGCCCCGGTGAAGGCACGGCCCACGACGAAATAAGTGGCCTCTTTGCTGACGGTCTTCCTCTTCCTTGTCTGGCTGCCGAAGACGAAGGTCTTGTTGAGCACGAACGCGACGATGACCCCTATGATCCAGGAGGCCGCGTTACTGTAGACCGGCGCGATCCCGAGGAGGACCAGGGCCGCATAGACGCCCCAGGTGATGGCAACATTGAGGGCTCCGATGAAGAGATAGCGCATGACCTCCCCGTGCTTCCCGTAGAAAAGACCGTCGAAGAAATCCCTGAGCCCCATGCCATCGCCTCACAGTTTCTTGGTCGAGCCGACCATCTCCCACACGCTCATGTTGTCGCCTCCCTCCTCCACATGCTCGCGGGCGATGCGGCGGCATTTCCCTTCCAGCCGAGCCACATACAGCATCTTAAGCGGGTGGAACCCCAGCTCCTTGAAGCATGCAAGGGCCGCCTTCAGAAGGTACCGTTTGTTCCACGTGGGGATGCTGTAGCCGTACTTCTTCTGCATCACGCATTCGCCTATGTTTACACGAACACGCTGCTTGATGAAATCTTCCTCTGTCTCCGGGCCGCGGTTCAGAACTATGCTGTCCGGGACGTAGACGCATATGTACCCGGCATCCTCGAGCTTCATGCGTATGAGGTCCTCGTCCGACTGCATGTCGGTCGGAAGGCGGGTGCCGATATCGCGGAACGCTATCAGCTCGCCGATCTTCGGATGCTCGAGCGCGAGCTGGTGATGGACGCGCCACATGAGATTGACTGCGAAACCGATCTTGGTGTCCGTGCCGTTGGTCGGGACAGGATGGCCTCCTGTGATGCCGACCTTGGGGTCGGCGAAGGGCTCGACCAATTTCTCGAGAGAATCCTCGGTACCGAACGCATTGTCCGCGTTCAGCATGACCACGAGGTCGCATGACTTGTTGTCGAGGTAGCAGTTTATGGCGGAGTTCTTGCCCTCTCTCTTCTCCTGCCTGTAGAGACGGAGCGTGGAGAACTCCGCCTGCAGCCCTTTGACGATATCGTCCGTCCCGTCGGTGCTTCCGCTGGAGACCACCAGAACCTCCTTCACCGAAACGCTGCTGAGTTTCTGGGAGTAAACGGAGCGTATGGACCGCTCGATGATCTGCGCCTCATTGTAAGCGCATATCCCCACAGTCACCTCTAAACCGGGCATTATACTGCACCGATTTGCGATATCCTATAAAAAGTGTCCATGATGCGGACGCAATCCCCCATAATTAATAAAACAACAGTGCGCATATTGAGCACCAAACACGCAGCGTGGCAGTTCTGTCCGCTGTGCCAGAAAGTGAGATCCGATAAAATGGTCTATGTCGATCCTTATGTGAAGAGCGCCTTCCGCAAGAAACAGCCAGAGGGAAGGGGAGGGTTCATACGCCTCGACCAGAACGAGAACCCGGACGGGCTCCCGAGATGGCTGTTCGACGAGGTCATGAAGGACATCACCCCGGAGATGCTCGGCATGTACCCTGAGGAGGGGCCTTTCATCGAGAAATATTCCAAAATGATAGGGATCCCCGCCTCTCAGGTGACAATCACTGACGGCAGCGTCGTGGCCATGGGGTACATGATGAAGGTCTTCGGAGAGCCCGGGAAGGACCTGGTGGTCGTACGCCCGACCTTCAACATGTACGGAGCCTACGGAGCGCTCAACGGGATGAAGTTGAGGGAGGTCCCCTACCGCGACGGCTACAGGATGGACATCGGTGACATCCTCTCGTCCATCGACGACAATACGGGCATCGTCGTCCTCGTGAACCCCAACATGCCGATAGGCAACTCCTATTCGCCCGAGGAGGTCGAGGCGGTTGTGAAGAAGGCCGCGGAGCACGGGGCCATGGTCGTCATCGACGAAGCATACCACTACTTCAGCGATACCCAGTCGTCCGTACCGCTGATATCAAAATATGACACGTCGCGGTCCTGCGCACCTTCTCCAAGATGTTCTCCCTGGCCGGCCTCAGGCTCGGCATTGTGATGTCGAACGAGGAGAACATCCGCTGCGTCAACAACTGCGCCCGCATTACACCGTGAACGCGGTCACCCTGGCCTTCGGCGAGGCCGTGGTGGACAACATCGACAGGCTCCTGAAGGAGGAATCCGAGAAGTTCGCTAGAGGCATGGAGTACATAACCGGATGGCTGGACTCCCGTGGCTATTACTACGTCCCCAGCAGCGGATGCTTCCTCTGCATCCGCCCCAAGCACAGGGATGCGGCGTACATCACCGAGGAGCTGAAGAAGCGCAACATCCTCATCCTCTGCGGCGGCAACAACATAGAAGGGCTCCTCCGCCTGACCGTCTGGGACGAGAAGTACATGAGGATGTTCGCTGACGCTATGGACGCAATAGACAGGGAGCGATCTCAATGAGGACGGTCGCTGTCATCCTGGCCGGAGGGGTCGGGAAGAGGCTGGGAGCATCATGCCCCAAGCAGTTCCTGGAGATCCGCGGGAAGCCGGTCATCGTCCACACGGTGGAGAACTTCCAGAGGAATCCTTCGGTGGATGCGGTGGTGATCGTATGCGTCCCCGATTGGACAGACCACATGGCCAAGCTCGTCGATGAGTACAAGCTCACCAAGGTGGAGGCCATCGTCCCGGGCGGGGAGACCTCGCACGATTCCACCCGCAACGGCATCTTCCGCCTGCGCAATGAGCTCGGGAAGGGCGACTTCGTCATAATCCATGATGCAGCGCGCCCCATACTCCCGCAGGCCGCCATCGACGAGATGCTGCGGGTCGCCAGGGAGAAGGGCAACGCTTCCCTTGCCATCCCCTGCTACGAGACCGTCATCTACACGGACGACCAGAAATCCGGCGACAAAGAGCTGGACAGGAACCGCCTGATGCGCGTGCAGACCCCTCAGGCCTACGAGTACTCGGACCTTCTGTCCCTGTACGACCGCGCCGAGGCCGAGGGCAAGCACGACTTCATCTATGCGGACCTGGTGGAGATATACTACGGCAGGCGGGTGTACTTCTCCAAGGGATTCGCCAACAACATCAAGATAACCAAGCCGGAGGACATCCCCCTCTGCGAGTCGCTGATGTCCTTCTCCGAGGACCAGCTCTTCAACCTGTGATACCGTGGACGGTCTGAAGCCCTGGGAGATGAAGCGCCCCGCCTGCGAGAGAGCGGTCGACGAATATGCGCGCAGCGGCATGACGGTCGGCCTCGGGACGGGGAACTCGGCCAACTTCGCGGTCATGCGCCTGGCGGAGATGGCCCGTGAAGGAGCCGGCTTCGTCTGCGTAGCGTCGTCAGTGAAGACGGCGGAGCTGGCAAAGAGCCTCGGCCTGAATGTGGCGGACATCTCCTCCGTCGAAAGGATCGATGTGACGTTCGACGCGCCGACGAGGTGGACCCGGAACTCAACCTCATGAAGGGGCTGGGCGGTGCGCTGCTCAGGGAGAAGATAATAGCCGCTTCGACGGCCCGCGAGGTCATCATCGCCGATGACATCAAGCTCGTGGGAAAACTCGGCGAGAAGGCCCCGGTGCCGGTGGAGGTCTGCGCTTTCGGCAGCGCCCTCACTGCGGAACTGCTGCGGAAGCTCGGATGCGAGCCCGTGCTCAGGATGCAGAACGGAGCCCCGTTCGTGACCGACGGCGGCAACCTGATCTACGACTGCCGTTTCGGCCCGATAGAGAGCCCCTCCGAACTGGAGGCGGATATCGACCGCGTCCCCGGCGTGATCGAATGCGGGATCTTCCCGAGAATGGCTGACTCGGTCTTCATTTACCATGGGGACAGCGATACGTTCGAAGAACTCCGCCGCCCTCAGATCTGATGCCGGCACGCGTATATCTGGTAGGCATCGCCGACGGTCACGTAGACACAGAGCGTGCCCGAGGCCCCGTTCTTGTCCAGCGTCCCGGAATCGCTCCCGTGCGCCGTGCCCGAGCAGGTATCCAAGAGAACACTGCACCAGCACAGGCCGGCCGAGGCAGCAGAGGCGATATCCTCCGCCTGGAAGAGGGAGACCCCGCCTGCAGCGATGCATATCTGTCCGGAGCCTTCCCTCACGAATGTCAGGGTCCCTCTGTTCCCGGACGTATATCCGGCCGTGAGAGATTCCATCCCTGTCCCGGACATGTCGGGGGCGTTCATCAGAAGATCGCCCTTGAGCTGCAACTCCTTTCTGAACGGCCCCTCGGTATCCGCCGGATCGTCTTCGGCAAGATATTCGGCCGTTCCGGTGAAGAAGGCCCTCCCGCCGGCGTATTCGTACCCATCGCGGGCCATCACGTAATCGCCGGGGGCCGGCCCTACCCAATAGACGGTGCCGCCCGCTTCCATCCATTCCAGGGCCGTCCCGCCGGAGGACCCGTCGTAGACCGTTATCGGGAACGCCCCGTACACCATCACCAGGCCCTTGCCGGCAGCGGTCCCCTCATATATGTCGGACTGCAGCGCCTCGGCGAGGCCGTCCATGTCCATATAGACAGTATCATCGATCCCGCATACTCTGAGAGCGGTCTCGGTTTGTTCCAGATAGAACCCGGGCTCGTCCATGCGGGACAGGAACAGGTCGCTGCCGTCGCTGTACTGGGACGTGCGCCCTTCCTCGAGGAAAAGGTATACTGATGACACCGGGACATAATCTCCGCAGGAGATCAGGGACGCAGCATACTCGTGCGAACCGTTCACTGTCACGGTATATTCTGCATAATCTCCGGCATCCGACGCCGAGGACCCGTAACCGTAGTCGTCAGGAAGATAGGCATATGCCTCTCCGATGAAGATCACGGCGCAGATCGCAATGACGACGGCAGCCTCGGCCGCTCTCTTCCTGCCGATATGCGAGCCGAAGCTCATTCCGAAACCCTCCCGAACGGGGCACGGAAACGCTCCACCAGCATGCTGAAACGGGTATCGCGCCGTCCCAGCAGATCAAATGCTGCCAGGGCGATGAAAAGCCACACGGCCGCGGACCATATCAGTGCCAGCACGCCCTCGATGAGGTGTACAGGCAGGCCCTCTGCGAAGGACACGGACAGAGATGTGAAGGTATCGCAATCGATCAGCCCGTAGTAAGCGCAGGACAGGCAGAGAAGGGTGAACCCTGCGTGGACTGATGCCTCGAAGAATGAGAACAGACCCAGTCCCCAGTAGGATACTGAATACCCGCGGCGGTCCGGGGCCATCTCCATGCAGAGGATGATGAACCCTATGACGGACGGAGCGTACTGGTAGCCGCGGTTCAGTATCGCTGCGACGGCGATGAGCAGGCCGGCATAGAGGTACACGGCCGTTCCTGCTTCATCTTTGTCCATGTGCCAGATGCGGCGCGCAGTCAGGACCATGAGGGCCAGCAGGAGCAGCCCGACGAGGGCCTGGCGAAGCGATGTGGCGGCCCCGTAGAGAGAGCTGAAATCGGTTTCCTGCCTGTCGGTCAGGAATACGAACGCATCATCGATCTGACCGTTCATGATCTGCGGCAGCAGAAGGACGGCGGAGACCGCCGCCGCTCCGATCGCAGCAGATACGGCTCCTCCTGCCCATTCCCTGCCGCGAACCGAACGGAGGTATGCAACCAAGAGAAGGACGCAGACAGCCGGGAAGACCTTCAGCCAGACAGCGAAACCGAACACGATGCCGGCCAGCAGCGGCCTGTTCCTCCCGGCCAGCGCGATGCATCCGAGAATGAGGGCGGTCGATATGCAGTCGAACTGCCCCTGCACCGAGGACATGTAGATGGTGATAGGGCAGAAGCACCAGAAGGCCATGGCACGGACTGCGCGGGATGCGTCCCCTGTCCTGCTGAGGACGATGCGGTACAGCATCCATCCGACGGCCACATCGATGACGTCCAGAGGGAACTTGATGGCCATGTTCATCTCCGGCGATATGACGAACGGGCGGTAGCTTCTGACGCCCTCCAGGGGCAGCAGGCCCTCGAAGTAATCTCCGAACAGAGGCACGGCTCCGACCGCCTGGATCAGCATATCGAGGAACGACAGAAGGTAGCCCCAGACGGGCGTGTAGTAGTTCCCCATGACCCCGTAGATGTCGTTCCCGCTCTCGACGGACGCCATTATCCTCGGCCATGCGGACGTGTCCCCCATATGGGTGACGGAAACCGTGCAGGAAAAGCGGATGGCAAGCGCGAGTATCGCTATCAATGCAAGCTTCTGCTTTACCGGGATCTCTGACCATCTGCCCATGAGGCTTATCAATAGCTTCCGATGAACGCCCCTGTAAAATACATTGCGACTTATTCCGGACGATATAAGATTACAAAGCCTTGCTCCGTCATTATCGAATATAGATTGTGCCGACAGGATGTTTCTGTCCGCGAGGGGTGCTCCCCCTAAATACTGAACACAGTATCAGTGAAGCAGGCAGGGGCGGCAATGAACATCGGGCAGAGCATCTATGACCTCTTCGGAGGGAACGGCGAGATCGGTATACTGCTCTGCATTTTCCTCATATTCCTGCTGGATGCCCTTGTGATCCCTACGCTCCCGGAGCTCTTCTTCGTGATCGGCTTCATGGCCGGCACAGAATACACCGACGTCCCCGTCCTGTTCGGATGCGAGCTCATATCTGCTGCAGCGGCGGCCGAGCTGATCGGTATCTTCTCGCTCTATTATGTCGTGGAGCACATCCGCATCCCGAAGAAGGTCGAGAAGGCCGTCGGAGCCTACACGGACTTCCTGGTCCTCGGCGACGAGCGCCTCCTCCTGCTGAACAGGGTGGCGCCCATGATCCCGTTCGCCGGGGCGTTCATCTCCATCATGAAGTGGAACCCTGCGAAGTGCGCTTTCTACATCGTCCTCGGATGCGTCCTCAAATACGGCATCATCATGCTGCTGAGCGACTTCTTCTACGGGTTCTTCGACAGCGGAGATGCGCAGACCTTCACGCTGATCATGATCTTCGCAGTCATAGGGGCCAGTATGGCCCTCTCGCTGTACCTCAAGAAGAGGAACGGCATAGGCAACGGCAAAGACCCAGATGCCTGAAGCACAGGCGTTCGGAGCTTAGCGACCCTATAAATAAGGTTCTATAACATTTCGTGTGGAATCGGGCAGAGGAGCAGGCTCATAACGACCTGCAGCTGTCGCGGAAGAACACTATCCTTCCGAGACGCATCTCCTTCCCGTAACCTCTCGCCAATCCCTTGGAC
>NZ_LOPS01000047.1 GCF_001481295.1 Candidatus Methanomethylophilus sp. 1R26 | reverse complement strand
TTGCCATCCTATTCCTCATTCCAACCAAAAATTGGGAACGGAGGTAATGAATTGACAACCAAATCTGCTCTTGTGATCGGCGGAGGAATCGCCGGTATACAGGCGTCTCTCGACCTTGCGGACAGGAACATCCACGTCTACCTCGTGGACAGGCTGCCCACGATCGGAGGGACCATGTGCATGCTCGACAAGACCTTCCCTACGAACGACTGCTCGGCATGCATCCTGTCGCCCAAGATGGCGGATGCCGCCGGTCACCCCAACATCACCCTCATGACCTATCACGAGGTCAAGAAGGTCGACGGGGAGGCGGGAAACTTCAAGGTCACCGTGACCAAGAAGGCCAGGTACGTCGACCCGACCCTCTGCACATCGTGCGGAGACTGCGTCGCGAAGTGTCCGACCCGCGGGATCCCCAACGAGTTCGAGTACGGCCTCACCACCAGGAGGGCAATCTACATCCCCCACTCTCAGGCTGTGCCCAGGGTGGCGCTCATCGACCCCAGATACTGCAAGAAGCTCCTTGAGAACAAGTGCGGTGTCTGCGCGAAGGTCTGCGGCAAGCAGGCCATCAGCTACGAGGACAAAGACCAGGACCTGACCCTCGACGTGGGATCCATCGTCGTCGCAGCCGGATTCTCCGTCTGGAACGCCAAGAACGCGTCCGAGTACGGATACGGAAGGTTCAAGAACGTCGTCACCGCCATCGAGTACGAGAGGATGGAAGGCGCGGCCGGTCCGTTCGACGGACACATACCTGTGCCCTCCACCATCGTCTACGACAAGTTCGGTGTCGCCCAGAAAGGCGCCGGCGAGAAGGGCCCCAAGTCCGTCGCATGGATCCAGTGCTGCGGATCCAGGTCCCATAAGAAGAACTGGAAGACCTACTGCTCGTCCGTGTGCTGCATGTATGCGACCAAGCAGGCGCAGATCACCAAGGAGCACGGGGATGTTGACGAGGATATCTTCTTCATGGACATCAGGTCCTACGGGAAGGAGTTCGAGGCCTACATCAAGAGGGCCGAGGACGAGTACGGCATCCACATGCACCGCGGAGCCCGCGTATCCAATGTCGAGGAGGACCCTGAGACCAAGCAGGTCACCGTCAACTACACCGACAAGGACAACAACCCCGCGTCGAAGACCTTCGACATCGTGGTCCTGTCCGTCGGCCTCGAGGCGCCCGAGGGCGCCGAGCAGCTCGCCCAGACCCTGGGCATCGAGCTGAACGAGTACGGATTCGCCAAGACCACCGTCTTCAACCCGCTCGAGACCACCAGGAAGGGCATCTTCGTGACCGGTGCCTTCGCGGCGCCCAAGGACATCCCGACCTCTGTCGCCGAGGCATCCGGTGCCTCCGCCAAGGCCGGTGCCTTCATCGTCAAGGACCCCGACTTCGTGCCCTGCAAGCCCAAGGTGTACCCGCCTGAGAAGGATGTCGCCGGCAAGGAGCCCCGCATCGGTGTCTGGGTATGCCACTGCGGTATCAACATCGGCTCTGTGGTCAACGTTCCCGCCTGCGTCGAGTACGCCAAGACCCTGCCCCATGTCGTAGTGGCTGTCGAGACCAAGTACGCCTGTGCTCAGGACACCCTGACCCAGATTTCCGAGTTCATCAAGGAGCACGACCTGAACCGCGTCGTCGTCGCGTCCTGCACCCCCAGGACCCACGAGCCCCTCTTCAGGGAGGCATGCAGGAACGGCGGTCTGAACAAGTACCTCTACAACATGGCCAACATCCGCGACCAGTGCTCGTGGATCCACATGCATGCCCCCGAGGCGGCCACCACCAAGGCCAAGGACCTGATCAGGATGGCCGTTGCCAAGGCCTGCCTGCTCGAGCCTCTCGAGGGAGCCGAGATCCCCGTCACCCAGTCCGCTGCCATCATCGGCGGAGGCATCACCGGTATGACCGCGGCCCTCGACGTCGCCGCCCAGGGAGTCAAGGTCGACCTCTTCGAGCGCGAAGCCGAGCTCGGAGGATTCGCCAGGAACTTCGTCCACAGGGAGGACGGCAAGCTTGTCTCCGAGTTCCTCGCCGAGACCATCAAGAAGGTGGAGTCCTGCCCGCTGATCACCGTCCACAAGAACGCTGTCATCGAGGACATCCCCGGATACGTCGGCAACTTCACCGTGGAGCTCGCCAGCGGAGAGGAGATCCCCGCCGGTGCCATCCTGTTCGCCGTCGGTGCCGCCCAGTACAAGCCCGTCGAATACAACTACGGCTCCGACCCCAAGGTGCTCACCCACATCGAGCTCGAGAAGAAGGTCGCCGCCGGGAAGTTCACCGGGAAGGACGTCGTGTTCATCCAGTGCATCGGATCCAGGAATGAGAATGTCGGATACTGCAGCAGGGTCTGCTGCGCCAGCGCGATCAGGGACGCCATCGAGATCAAGATGGCCGACCCCACCGCCAACGTCACCATCATCCACAAGGACATCAGGACCTACGCCTTCAGGGAGGACCTCTACTACAAGGCATGCCAGCTCGGGGTCAGGTTCCTTAGGCGCGTCAACGACGATGCTCTGCCCAAGTACGACGGCAGCTTCGTCGAGGCGTTCGACACCACCCTCGGCCAGGAAGTGAAGATACCCGTCGACACTCTGGCCCTGTCCGTCGGAATCGCGCCTATGCGTGAGGAGAAGGAGAAGCTCGCGGTCATGGTCAAGGTCCCGCTGAGCAAGGACGGCTTCTACTTCGAAGCCCACCAGAAGCTCAGGCCCGTTGACTTCGCGACCGAGGGCGTCTTCGTCGCCGGAGCGGCCCACTGGCCCAAGTTCATGGACGAGTGCATCGCCCAGGGATCCGGAGCCGCCTCCAGGATGCTCACCATCATCACCAAGGACCACCTGGTCTCCGAGGGTATCGTTGCTTCCGTCGCCAATCCCCAGCTCTGCAACGGCTGCGGAACCTGCGAGGGATGCTGCGAGTACCACGCGATTACCATCGTCAACGGACCTGACGGAAGGCCTATCAGCCAGGTCAACGCCGGTCTCTGCAAGGGATGCGGATGCTGCGTCGCGGCCTGCCCGTCCGGTGCGATGGAGCAGAGAGGGTTCAGGAACTCGCAGATAATCGCTGAGATCGATGCTCTGTTCGACAGGCCCCTCATGGAGAAGGAGTGATACCAATGGCAGAAGAATTTGAACCTCTGATCGTAGCATTTTGCTGCAACTGGTGCTCCTACGCGGGCGCCGACAACGCCGGAGTCGGGAGGCGCCAGATGCCTCCCAACTTCCGTATCATCAGGACCATGTGCTCCGCGAGGATCGACCCCGAGTTCGTCCTCCGCGCCCTCTCCAAAGGAGCGGACGGGGTCATCGTCCTCGGATGCCACCCTGCCGACTGCCACTACATCGGTGGCAACTACAGGGCAAGGAGGAGGATCGCTCTCCTGAGGCTCGTCCTCGAGCAGTACGGATTCGACCCCAAGAGGCTGAGGCTCGAGTGGGTCTCCGCTTCCGAGGGAGAGAAGTTCCAGACCGTCATGACATCGTTCATCGACGAGATCAAGGCCCTCGGCCCCACCCCCGTCACCTCCGCGAAGACCATCGCCCAGGAAGAGAACGTCAGGGCACACCCCAAGGAGGCCTGAACCAATATGGGATTCTTCAGCAACCTGTTCAAGAAGAAGGATAAGAAAGAGAAGAACGAGGCCCCTGCAGCCAAGGCTGCGGCCCCGGCGAAATCCAAGGAGGCCCCCGCGGCCGCCCCTGCCGCTTCCGGCGAAGCTGGCAAGGCCGTCAACGGGAAGCACGGCCACACCGAGTACCCCTTCGCGGACCTCGGCGAGACCCTGCCTGCCCCTCCGGCGAACGGCAAGATCAACCTGGCCATCTACTGGGCCGCAGCATGCGGAGGATGCGATGTCTCCCTGCTCGATACCAACGAGAGGGTCCTGACCATCGGCCAGTTCGCCAACATCGTCATGTGGCCTATCGCGGCCGACGGCAAGAAGGACGACATCGAGGCCATGGAGGACGGTTCCATCACCGTCTCCATCATCAACGGTGCCGTCAGGAACACCGAGAACGAGGAGATGGTCAAGCTTCTCAGGCAGAAGTCCAAGATCGTCGTCAGCTACGGGTCCTGCGCCTGCTTCGGCGGAACCCCTGCGCTGGCCAACCTGGTCAAGGGCGGAGCCGACGAGATCCTCGACTACGTCTACACCAAGACCCCGACCAGCGCCCAGTTCCAGAAGGACTACCACGCCGGCAAGCCCCAGGTGCCCGAATCCGAGTACCAGGCTCCCGAGGGTACGCTCACCCTGCCTGTCCTGTACGACACCGTGAAGACCCTCGATGATGTCATCGACGTCGACTATTACATCCCCGGATGCCCTCCCCTTCAGGAGTCCATCTCCCAGATGCTCAAGGGCATAGTCGATTTCGTCTACAACGGCGTCGCTCTGCCCCCGAAGGGATACGAGTTCGGAGTCACCGAGAAGTGCCTCTGCGACGAGTGCCCCCGCGAGAAGGAGTACAAGAGGATCACGAAGATCTATGAGCCTTACCAGGTCGATGTCGACCCCAAGAAGTGCCTCATGGACCAGGGCATCCTCTGCCTCGGTCCCGCGACCGTCGGCGGATGCAACGCCCGCTGCACTGCGGCCGGCCAGCCCTGCCGCGGATGCTACGGTCCGACCCACTTCGTCCAGGAGCACGGAGCCAGCGCTCTCAGCGCCATCGCTTCCCTGTTCCCGGTCCTCGACGACGACCCCGTCATCGACGAGCAGAAGATCATCGAGATCATGTCGACCATCAAGGATCCGCTGGGATACTTCTACGCGTTCACTCTCGGGAAGTCCCTCATCAACAGGTCCGTCACAGAAGAGGCACCCTCTGCCTGAATAGGAGGATGAAATCAAATGGCAGCACCAATCATTTGGGATGAGAAGAAGAAAGTCACCGGCGACCGTGTGACCATCGACCCCATCACCCGTCTTGAGGGTCACGGGAAGATCGAGATCTTCCTGGACGACAGCGGGAATGTGAAGAACGCATACTGGCAGGTTCCCGAGGTCAGGGGATTCGAGAGATTCTGCATCGGCAGGCGTGTGACCGAGCTCAACCAGATCACCGCCAGGCTCTGCGGAGTCTGCCCCGGAGCCCACCACCTTGCATCCACCAAGGCTATCGACGGATGCTTCAATGCCAAGCCCACGGAGGCCGCGTTCCACATCAGGGACACATTCTATCACGCCCACTTCATCCACAGCCACATCGCGCACTTCTACGCGCTCGCTTCCGCCGACTTCGTCGAGGGGCCCGCTGCGCCTGCAGCGCAGAGGAACATCCTCGGAGTCGTCGGCACTGTCGGCCTCGAGCTCGGAAGCGCTGTTCTGAAGGCCCGCGCCAACGCCCAGAGGATCCAGGGAATCATCGGCGGTAAGCCGACCCACCCTGTCATGGGAGTTCCCGGCGGAGTCTCCAAGGCCATCTCCAAGGAGGAGGCGGCGGAGATCCAGTCCTACACCGATGAGCTTGTCAAGTTCTCCCAGACCTCGCTCAAGGTTTTCCACGACCTCGTGCTCGGCAACAAGGAGTACCTCGATATCATCCTCAACAAGGACCTCTACTACCACGAGACCTACCACATGGGCCTTGTCAACGACAAGGGTCAGCTGGAGTTCCACGACGGTAAGGTCCGCGTCGTCGACCAGGACGGCAAGCAGGCCGACCTGTATGACCCGAAGGACTACCTCGACCACATCGCCGAGGCGTCCGAGCCTTGGTCCTACGAGAAGTTCCCGTACCTGAGGAAGCCGGATACAAGGGACTCGTGGACGGGCCCGACTCCGGCATCTACAGAGCGACTCCGCTCGCCAGGCTGAACGTCTGCAAGGACATCTCCACCCCGCTCGCCAACGAGGAGCTCAAGGTCTACCGCGAGACACTCGGCGCCACCGACGGGAAGCCCGTGCAGTACACCCTCGCCACCCACTGGGCCAGGCTCATCGAGATGCTGTATGCGGCCGAGAAGCTCAAGGAGGATGCGTACTCCGACAAGCTCACCGACCCCAACATCAAGCAGTTCGACCTCGTTCCCGGAGGACGCGGTGTCGGATGCGTCGAGGCTCCCCGCGGAACCCTGACCCACGACTACACCTGCGACGAGAACGGGATCGTCACCGCCTGCAACATGGTCGTCGGAACCACCAACAACAACGGCCCGATGTGCATGGACGTTGCCAAGGTCGCCAAGGCCCTCATCAAGAACTACGATGTGTCGCCCGGCCTCCTGAACATGGTCGAGATGGCTTTCAGGGCATACGACCCCTGCAACTCCTGTGCTACCCACTCTCTGCCTGGACAGATGCCTCTGACCGCAGAGATCAGGAACGCCGACGGGTCCCTGTACGACACCGTCACCAGGAACTGAAACCTCTCAAGGGGCGCAAGCCCCCTTCCCCGGCACTGCGGGGATCATTTTCAAACGGGCTGTGAATAATGCCAGTGTATGCTCGCGCGGCCGCATCAGTCTGCCGCGATACTGCTGTCGGCGCACAGTCATTCAGAGCGACGAATGGCGGGGCGAATTCTCGTCATCGTTCCATCTTCTGAACTTGCGGTCTTTCACCATCAGATCCTTGCGGAGACCCAGATCTATGCCGTCCAGGAGATAGATGCGCGCATCATCGAGGTCAACCAGGTCCGAGTTCATTATCGGCCCGAGCAGCGGCGTTCCGATGGCATTGACCGGGGATCCTCCCAGGAGCCTGTTGAAAGCTGGTACGACGATGAAAGATTCCGGGAGGTGCGCATACCTTTCGTCAGACTCCTTGACGAACCTGCCGCGGAGCCAGCATGGCTCCGACATATGGGACCCGACACCGTCCCTGAAGAGGACGGTAGGATGGCAGTGCCCCATGACCAATGTCCGTTTGGACATGACTTCGGCCGAGGGCCAAGTATGGCCGTGGACCAGGCCAATGTTCCCCACTGCCATCCCTGTCGCGGGATAGATGCGGACCGCTCCCGGAACGAACTCCTCTATAGACGTGTCATGGTTTCCGCGCACTATGCAGACCTCAGAGAAATGCTCAAGGAGCCTGTCGCAGAATGCGGGTATCTCGCGGTACTCCTGACGTGTCGAGCCGGGCACAGAGTCTTTGATGTCCCCGATCATTATTATGCGGTCGATATCGGTCCCGGCAGCCTCTATGATGCTGTCGAACATCATGTCGGTGTGCGAGGTCAGATGGACGCCTTTGGCGCCCATGTGCGCCTCCACGCCGATGTGGAGGTCGCCGATCACCAGTGTGTCGTCTATCTTCAGCGCGGGAATGCCGGGAACCGGCTGGATATCGGCCATCAGATGCCCAGACGGTCCAGCCCGTTGCCGATCGCTTTGGGTATGTATTTGATGACGTCCGTGGCTATCATCCCGTACGAGAGCTTTGCGAAGGCGCGTTCGCCTGCTTTTCCGGATATGTACGCTCCGAGGCAGCCTGCATCATAAGCTCCCATCTTCTTGGACATCAATCCGGCTATTATCCCGGCCAGGACATCCCCTGTCCCGCCGGTCGTCATCCCCACGGTTCCGGACGAATTGTATCTGACCCGTTTGCCGTCGGTGATGATGTCGTCCTTTCCCTTCAGCACGATCACGGCGCCCATGTGCGCCGCGGAAGCCATGGCGTTCTCCGTGTTCCCCTCGCTGTTGGTGAGGCGCATGAACTCCATATGGTGGGGCGTAAGGACTGTCTCAGGATTCCTGGCCGTAAAGTCCATGCCGAGGGCATTCAGGCCGTCAGCATCGATGACGAGCGGCCTGCTGCACAGCGAGACGAATTCCCTCACGGCCTCGGAAGTCTCCGGATCGCGCCCGAGGCCCGGACCTATCAGGACCGCATCGCTGCATTCGGCCATGTCCAGCAGCTCCTTCACATGTTCATGGCGCAGGATGTTCCCTTTGAGCGGACGGACCATCAGCACAGGCGAAACGGCCGCGACCTCATGGTAGCAATTCTCAGGGACGGCGACAGTGGCCAGGTCTATCCCGGTCCTCATGGCGGCCATGGCCGCCATCGCCGGAGCGCCGTAGAAAGGCCCTCCGCCTATGACCAGCAGACGCCCGTTGGCACCTTTGTGGCTGCGGGAATCGGGCCGGGGATATCTGTACATGTCTCCGGGGCCGGTGTGGGTGTATGCTCTCTCCGGCATGCCGATGTCGGCAATCGCGATCTCCCCGCAGTTCCCGGTGTCCATGCCCTCCTTGATGTCATGCATGGTGACAGTGAAGTCCGGTATGACCTGCTTGCCGGTGCCGAACCCGGTGGGCACATCCACCGAGACGATCGTTCCCTTGAATCTCCTGGTGAGGTCTATGTATGCGGAATACTCCGGCCTCAGCTCTCCGGATATGCCGGTCCCCAGAACGGCATCGACGAGCACATCGTAGCCGGTCCCGGGAGAATCGAACGGGACCTTCGGGCAGTCGGCCTTGGCATAGAACGCTGCAGCAGAATGCGATCTGATGTTCTCAGGGTTTCCGATAAAGCAGAGGGTAACGTCCTCTCCCTTCATGTGGCAGGCGGCCGCCGATCCGTCCCCTCCGTTGTTCCCGCGTCCGCAGAATATGATGAACCTTCTGCCGGAGAACCTCTCGGTCAGGAAGTCGGCCAAGGCCTTCCCGGCGTTGTCCATGAGGATATCTGTGCCGACCCCGAGGGCCTCGGAGTTGGCATCCATGACCTTGGAATCAAGCGCGGATATCATTTGCCTCACGCGCCGTTCTTGACCAGGATCTCGCCTATGCGTGGGATGATCTCCGTCTTCTTCATCTTGCCCTTCTCTACCCGGACGCAGCCCTTCTTCGAGGTCCAGTCGGACGGATAGCTTTTGCCCTCGTCGATCCTGTACTCCAGGCCCAGAATTATCGCGCCCTTGGCGATCATGTCCAGGGACGGGTCCTTCACGCATTTGGAGACGGGGAGCCTTCTGCCCTGCCTGCGGGAGAGGTTTGAGTCGAAATATTCCGGCCACAGAACGATGGCCGTGTCGTCGTCGTAAGCCATGTTATCATTCCTCTCGATACAGCCGAGGGATAATAACCTGTTTCCCGCGAACGCATCTTCACGGCCGCAGAAAGGTACAGAAAAATACAGAGAGAACCGAAATCGGGAAAGCGTTGATAAGTCCCGGGGGCAGGCCCCGGGTAAGATGGCGCTGGGTCTCACTCAACGAGCACTGCGTTGACGACGCCGCACTGCCCGGGCCTGGAGGTGACAACAGCCTCTCCGAGCTCGGTCTTGATCTTGGCGCCCTTGTTGAGGATGTTACGCTGGACAAGGTTCCTGTCGGAAGGGTTGTCGGTAACGGTGAGGATCTTCGCTTTCTTGACAGTGTTCGTCTTCTTGTCGACGACGTTGGCATACTCGGCGTAGAGGACTCCGACCTTCTTGGACCCACCCATTCCGCGGTATTGCTTCAGGGACTCAGTGCCGATCCTGGTGAACTGCTGTTCCCTGCTGATTTCGAACTTCCTCTTCCCGCGGGCGAGGATGTGCCTGCCGCCGGTGGATTTCCTGTTGGATTTACCCTGCCATAGTGCCATGTTAATCGCCTCTGCTATCGTGGACGCATATTTAATAGTATCAGTCTGCGGGATCTGTGGGCCCGACGAACCTGACGTATGCGCGGTCCCCGTCCAGCACCAGGATGGCGGCGTGTCCGTCCCTGGCAGGTCCGGGGTTGACGTAAAGCGTGCCGCCGATGTACCTCGCTCCGACGTCCTCGTGTATATGGCCGGAGAGCGCCACGAGCGGACGGAACTCGTCGCAGATCTTCTTTATCGCCGGACTGCCGACCGACGTCCCGTTCGGGATGCGGTCGAGCGTCCCGTAGGCGGGAGCGTGGGTCATGAGGACCATCCCCCTCCGGGATATCGGCCTCAGCTTCGCGTCGATCTCCTCCTCGGTCAGTTCGAAGGGGGTGCCGAAGATGGTGATGTTGGAGCCTCCGAGCCCTGCGATGTAGTATCCGCCTATCTCGGCCGACTTCCCGTGCATATCGACGGCCACGGACGATATCTTCTCCGGAAGGTCGTGCGGGTCGCAGTTCCCGGGCAGGCAATAGACCTTGGAGCGTATCGAGGAGAGGATCTCGACGGCGTCGTCGGAGGTCCCCATGTCAGTGACATCTCCCAAGAACAGGACCGCATCGGTTCTCTCCGATTCGATCAGCTTGTTGATCCATTCTATGTTAGAAGCCTTCTGATGAAGGTCGGTGATCACGAGGAATCTCATGCGGGATTATCTCCCGCATTGTACTTATCCCCGTCCCCCGGCAATCGGCACGGTACGTGTTTTAAACAGACGGCCCTTGGCGCGGCGCATGCTGAGGTCGATAATCTACGACAGCAATACAGGCAATACCCGCGAGATGGCAGAGCTCATCCGGGAAGGGGCCGCGACCACAGGGGATGAGGTGTATTTCGCGAAGGTGCAGGAAGCAGATCCATCGAAGATCGCAGCTTCTGGGATAGTGTTCCTGGGATGCCCGGCGACCGGTAAGGAGAAGTACACTGCCCCGGTGAAGAAGTTCCTCTTCGACAACGGCGGCGTGTTCTCGGGAAGGACCGTTTACCTGTTCGGCTCATGCTCCAAAGGGGAGGGTCTGTGGCTGGAACGTCTTGCCGAAGCCCTCCGTGCCCTGGGTGCAATGCTCCCCGGCGAGAACCTCCTCTCCATCTATGCGCCGAACGATTGGGTCTCGGATCGTTGCCGGGACCTGGGCGCAGTCCGGCCGTGAACAGCGGCGGATGTGCAACTTCTTATGATTCAATGTTTAAATTAACAAAATAAAACTTTTCGATTATGAAAGTTTTATATCCTTACTTTATATAATCAAATCTATGAAAGAACTTAGGAGGGAAAAATACCTTTCTAAAATCCGTCCATTTTACAATGATAAGGACATAATCAAGGTCCTGACAGGGGCTCGCAGATGCGGAAAATCTACAATTATGAAACAGATAATGGACGATCTCGGCACTGATACAAAAGTCGAGAAAACAATCGTGTATATCGATCTGGATAGTAAAAATAACCTGAAGATCCGCACTCCCGATTCTTTGGAAAAGCTGATAGACGACGGGTTCAGGAATTGCAAAGGAGACAGATTCCTGTTTGTAGATGAGATTCAGAACGTGAAGGGATTTGAGCCCCTAATCAATGCATACCGTAATGATGGTGTATCGGTTTTCATCACAGGTTCGAATTCGTATCTCTTAAGTGGGGAATTGGTAACAAAACTGACCGGTCGCTACATAGAATTCAGAATATTCACATTCTCATTGACTGAAATAGAGGAATTCTATACGCTGAATGGCATATCTTACTCCAATACCGACCTATTTCAGGATTATCTATTCACGGGGGGTTATCCCAAGGGTATAACATATACCGATCAAGAGAACAGGACTCTCTACATACGGTCGGTCATCGAAGAGACCATCAACAAGGATATATTAAAAAGCAAGAAGATAAGAAACAAAACCTTACTGAGCAAGCTTTTGGATTATCTGCTTTCCACACCGGGTGCCGAAATCTCTTCGACATCAATCTCGAAATATCTCCGTTCAGAGAATATCAGGACCAATCCCAATACAGTGAATAGGTATCTCGAAGTCATTTTCGCGAGCAAACTGGTCGATAAGTGTATGCGGTTCGATATCTCCGGGAAGAAGGCCTTGAAAACCCATTACAAGACTTATGTTGCAGACATTTCCCTTTACACATCCTATCCGAAACGCAGACACGACATCCAGATGGGACATCTTTTGGAGAATATCGTATTCAACGAACTAAATTCCAGGGGATATGATGTGCAGGTCGGGAAACTAAGGGATTGCGAAGCAGATTTCGTCGTATCCGACGGGAGACATACGGCGTACGTACAGGTAACGTATCTCATGGATTCTCAGAAGACCGAGAAAAGAGAGGAAGCACCATTCCTTAAAATCAGAGACAACTATCCGAAGTACATCATATCGATGGATCCTATACAAATCGACAGATCCGGAATCATAATGCTGCACCTGGTCAATGATTTTCTTCTTGGGGACGGGTTTAAATTCTAATGCGATAAAACTTTACAAAAATGAAAGTTTTATTTCTTTAATAGTCGAATAAGGACTCCCCCTTCCGGAACGGACCGAACGGCTTATTTCCTGTTCCTTATACCCGTATTGTTGGTGTTCCTGACCTCCTCGTGATAGAAATAGTCCACGATGACGGGATGTCCCGGTTCCGCCCTGCCGTAAGGGGTCCAGTTGTTGGTGAACGGACATCCGAGTTCCTGTGCCAGCGCCTCAGCTTTCTTTTCGAGATTGATGAAATAGGAACGGTCCTTCTTGGTGTATATCTGCTTGTACAGTGGCACCAGATCGGGATGTTCCTCCTTGATGTACGACAGGATATCCGATTTGAATCCTCCTCTGAGATTGAGGTTCTCCAGCCACACCAGGTCGCATTGGTCCTTGGTCCTTCTGATGATCGCCTCGATGTCCGTTATCCCGGGGAATACGGGCGAGATGAAGGCGACGGTACGTAAGCCTTCGTCATACAGAGCCTTCATGGCATCCAGTCTCCTCTCTATGCTCACGGCCTTATCCATATCCTTCCTGAACGATTCGTCCAGCGTGTTGATGGAGAATGATACGGTCACCTTGTCCAGTTCCTTCAGGATATCGAGATCCCTCAGGACCAGATCGGATCTCGTGCATATCGTGATGTCTGCCTTGCTCCCGACCAGCTGTTCCAGGAGTTTTCTCGTCCTGAGGTACTTCTTCTCCTGCGGCACGTAGGGATCGGTGACCGTGCCGAGAAGCACGGTCTGTCCGTCGTATTTGGATGGATCGATTGCAGGCCAATCCTTGACATCGAGGAACTTACCCCAGGGTTCGGTGTGTCCGGTGAACCTCTTCATGAAGGAAGCGTAGCAGTACCTGCATCCGTGGGTGCACCCGGTATACGGATTGACGGCATATCCGCCCAAGGGGCCGGATGATTTGGTCATTATGTTCTTCGTCTCTATCTCTTTGATCACGATGTCGCTCATTTCCTCCACTCCTTCTGTACCTTCAGCAGTTCCTCGTATGCGTCTGGGAGATCCTGTATCATGTTCTCTTCGCCCATGATGTTAACGACGTCCTCCTTCATGAACACCTTCACTCCCGCATCCGCAGCGGAATCGGCGATATCCTGTATCCAGTCGCGCTGCGATACCGCCTTTCCTCTGCGGTTCCCGGTCTCCGTACCGACGACTATCCAATCCACGCCTTCGTAGTCCACGTCCGTTATCTTATCGAACATCGGTTCGAATGTTATGTGATAGCTTTCGGCATGTACGTTCCTGCGCAGTTCCTTTATCCTTCCCTTCTCGGAATCCATCGTCACCGTCACGCCGAAGCATACGTTCTCCATATCGCAATCCATATCCAGCTTCTCAGGCGATTTGGTGAGGAAGATGTACTGATGCTGCGGATTATCCCTGACGGCATCCATGGTGACCCTGATCCAATCCTCCTTCCAATCGGAGAGGTCGCTCATACCGGTCATGAAATAGATGTGGGGGCGCTTCCTGTTCAGAATCCTAAGTTTGTTAGGGAAGAACCGCGGGACGTAGAAGTTGTCCGTCACATGGTATCTCTTGGTGACGGCTCTGGCGTAACAGTATTCGCATCCTCTCGTGCACCCGATGACGGCGTTCAGGCACTGGATCTCCGATTTGAGGCATCTCACTGTCAAGGCAGATGTTTCCGTATCGGGGTATGTTTATTTGGGTTCTTCCACATCTGATGCTGGTGGGTAATTCGTCCGGCAGCGGCCACGAGATTCGTGGACGAGACCATGAGGAAATTCAAAGGAAAGACCGACATCGATGCGACCTGCCACACCCTTCGGAGATTCTACTGCACCAATCTCGCGGATGCGGGAACGGAGCTCGATACACTGCGGAGGATGATGCGGCACTCCCACATCGACACGACCGTCAACCATTACCTCAAAGCTGATCCGAGGAAAATGAAGAGTGCCACAACCGCCGTCGACGACGCCCTCGACCTGTGAAACCTAAAAATACTTCCCGAAACGATTTACCCGATGCGAGGAGAGAATCAGAACTCGAAGCTTGGGGATTTTTCTTTTCAGAAAAAGCAACAATCCGACGTGATAGTGCTCGTCTAAGCCTTGAAACGTGGGAAGATACAGTTGGCGAAATACGAAGCTCTCGGCAATGCAATCGAAGAAGCCGTCCGCAAGGCCTGCCAAGGCAGGGAAGTGGGAATCGCTTTCTCCGGCGGAATGGATTCGGGATTGGTTGCCGCACTCGCAAAGAAATACGCCAGATCGGTCACCTGCTGCACCTGCGGAACGGACGACTCATTCGACGTCGCAGCTGGAAAGGAACTGGCCGAGAAACTGGGGCTCCCGTGGGTTCACTGCAGAATAAGCGAAGAGACTATCGAGAACGACATAAGGGAACTGATCTTGGCTACCAAGGTCAGCGACCCTTTCACCATCTCGTATGAACTCCAGCTCTTCACAGTATGCCGTGCGGCTCATGAGCCAGTCATTCTAACGAGCCAAGGCAGTGATGAGTATTTCGGAGGGAATGTGCGATCGGTGAAAATCCAAAACGCACCTTAACTGCCCCGCTCTTCTGCGGGGCAGTGGGGGGGGACAGAGGACGGTCTGTCCTCCGGCCCCTGAAAATGAAATCATTCGCGGATGAGCTGTTTGATCCAGGCTTTCTCTTTGCCGGAGATCCTGCCGTCTGCGGCGCAGATGACCATGGTGAGGATGACGATGTCATCCTTGATCTCGGGGGAGACCGACCCGACGAGGTCCACGAGAGCGTCAACGGCGGCCTTATTGTCCCTGGAGTCCAATTTGGACTTGTTCATGATCTTCTTCGCATCTTCGTAGGTGATGGGCTGGCCGACCGCTGCGGCAAGACCGGGCGCGATGAGGGCGAACTCCTCTTTGGAGAGCTTGCCGTCGGAGGCGACCGCCATCATGACGATGTCCACATAGGACTCGACCGCGGATACGAGGTCTCCGGTGACTGCGGCCATCCCGGCAAGCACGTCCCTGGATTTAGCTGCCAGCAGTGCGATGTATGTAGCAGGGTCGATCTTCTCGAATTCTTTGCAAAGTTTATCGAACTCGCTCATGATAATCAAACTCTGTAATATGGCGGTTCGATATAAAACGCGCTATATCACTGTCGAATTAATGTAATTACAATTCATTCACGGATTTCCACCCATGACCATTTCCCAACATAGAAATGGGGCCCCATCCGATGCAGACGCACGGCTCTCTTCGAGGAGGGCGGACCTCTTAATCGGAATGCCGTCCGTCGATCATCTTCTTCATCTTGTCCTATGCCTGCCTGTACCTTCCGGCACAGGTGCGGCCGGGGCAGCAGCCGGCGCCGTTCATGAACGGGTCGGAATCCACCCGAGAACACTGAGTATGTTCCCGTATCCTCGGTCATTCGTCTTCCGATATTCCTTTCGGACGGATTCCCGTCGGTTCTGCGGATGATCATCGGAGCCGACGGGATACAACGGCGGGGGAGAAGTCTGTCAGTATGCGGATCCGGGTGCAGCAGATTTTCTGGGCAAGGATCCGTCCCTCAGCTCGGACAGCGATGCCCCGGTGACGGTGCTCACGCGGCGGATGTCTTCGTCCTCGGGCCGGGGAAGGTCAGGCGACAATACCTGTACCTTCGGAGTATCCGCCCGCGCAGCTGTCGAAAACCGCCAGCATGTCACGGGCCTCCGGCGCTCCGTAACTTCCGCGACGAAGTGCATCTCGATGCAGCAGGTGAGGGAAGCCGTCTTATTTCTCCCGCAGCGGACCGCATAGGTCTCTGTGTGCCTCATCGCAGCCATGTGTCCTTTTGCCTATACTATAGTATAATAAAAGACAAAGCAAAGGTGTCGGACGGCGGGCGGCTTATCGATGAATACAGATATGTGATCAGCGGCTGTTCTTCGAATGCAATATATCAAAAAGCAGATGGCGTGGAGGGGGGGATTCGAACCCCCGGGTCACTTAGTGACATCAGATTAGCAGTCTGACGCCTTACCAGGCTGAGCCACCTCCACCTGCGGTCGCGCATATCAGTTATTCCTATTAAAATGTGACAGATTGCTGCTTTACGCCGGCGGCGACATTTTCCGATCGAAGAGCAGCTAATTCTGGATTGTCGGATGATTTTAGACGGGTCCGCATTTGAACCAATGAAAATCTATTTATATTAGTCATAATTAGTGGGGTTTACCTTGAAACATCGGGAACACCGGTGCTTGAAGGGGAAAGAACTGCTTCCTCGGAAGTATTAAATACTGCCCCGGAATCAGGAGATTCACACGACGCAATCGGAGCGGCTTTCATGAGCTGTTTCGACACTGTGCTGTGCTTTCGGATTGTTGAAAAACATCCCGGAAGAAATGGTTAAATACTTCCTCTGTTTACAGGGGAATGCGCGGGAACAGAACCTCAAAACATCTGTTCTCGTATGTGGAGAGTCAAGATCTCCTTCCGCGATCGGAAGTGCACTCTTGAACTCTGACGTTCGATGCTACGAATGTCTCGTGAAATAACGGACATTCTTAGAGTGTGCCGTCACGGGACATAGGTGAAACGTGGTAAACTGCCAGTTTCAGTTTCATTCATCTGATGACGATGTCAATAAGATTTGACTCCGGTTGATCCTGCCGGCGGCCACCGCTATAGGAATTCGATTAAGACATGCGAGTCTAGAGAGTAATCTCGGCGGACTGCTCAGTAACACGTGGACAATGTGCCCTAAAGTGGGAGATAATCAGGGGAAACTCTGGATAATATCCCATAGACCATGAGATCTGGAATGACTTATGGTTCAAAGTTCCGGCGCTTTAGGATCGGTCTGCGGCCTATCAGGTAGTAGTGGGTGTAGTGTACCCCCTAGCCTATTACGGGTATGGGCCTTGAGAGAGGGAGCCCAGAGTTGGATTCTGAGACACGAATCCAGGCCCTACGGGGCGCAGCAGTCGCGAAAACTTCACAATGGGCGAAAGCCCGATGAGGGAATTCCTAGTGCTAGCACTTTTGTGTTAGCTTTTCTTCAGCGTAGATAACTGAAGGAATAAGGGCTGGGTAAGACGGGTGCCAGCCGCCGCGGTAATACCCGCAGCCCGAGTGGTGGTCGATTTTATTGAGTCTAAAACGTTCGTAGCCGGTCTGATAGATCCTTGGGTAAATCGGGTTGCTTAACAGTCCGAAGTCCGAGGAGACCGTCAGGCTTGGGATCGGGAGAGGTAAGAGGTACTTCAGGGGTAGGGGTAAAATCCTGTAATCCTTGGAGGACCACCGGTGGCGAAGGCGTCTTACTAGAACGAATCCGACGGTGAGGGACGAAGCCCTAGGTCGCAAACGGGATTAGATACCCCGGTAGTCTAGGGTGTAAACGCTGCAGACTTGGTGTTGGGGGCCCTACGGGGGCATTCAGTGCCGGAGAGAAGTTGTTAAGTCTGCTACTTGGGGAGTACGTCCGCAAGGATGAAACTTAAAGGAATTGGCGGGGGAGCACCGCAACGGGAGGAGCGTGCGGTTTAATTGGATTCAACACCGGAAAACTCACCAAGGGAGACCATCACATGAAAGCCAGGCTAATGACTTTGCTCGATTCTTGGAGAAGTGGTGCATGGCCATCGTCAGTTCGTACTGTAAAGCGTTCTCTTAAGTGAGATAACGAACAAGACCCTCACTTATAATTGCTAACTTGATCTCCGGATCAGGTGCACATTATCGGGACCGCTGGCGCTAAGTCAGAGGAAGGAGAGGTCAACGGTAGGTCAGTATGCCCTGAATCTCTTGGGCTACACGCGCGCTACAAAGGGCGGGACAATGAGTTCCGACACCGAAAGGTGAAGGTAATCTCGAAACCCGTCCGTAGTTCGGACTGAGGGTTGTAACTCACCCTCACGAAGCTGGATTCCGTAGTAATCGCGAATCAACAACTCGCGGTGAATATGCCCCTGCTCCTTGCACACACCGCCCGTCAAACCACCCGAGTCGGGTTTCAGTGAGGCTGCCTTTTTTGGGGTATTCGAGCTGAGATTCAGCAAGGGAGGTTAAGTCGTAACAAGGTATCTGTAGGGGAACCTGCAGATGGATCACCTCCTACGCAGGGTTGGGCTTCGGCCCAACCCTCACACATATAGCGAATTAATTGCAAGGAAAATCGTAAAGGTTTTCTCGGCAGTTCCTAGGCAGCTTACCACGCACTAAACGTAGCATCGAACGCCATTTCATTTCTATCTTTGTTTTGCTTTGATTCAGACACGTCTTCATAGCCGTCTTTCTTCGTTCTTCATCGGACATCTGCTTTCTGCATTGCTGCCTATGTTCGCTGCACGATAAGGTCCTTATCCGGCAAGAAGGCATCGGACGGCATACGCTGCGGTCGAATCGTTCTGCGGCCGCCGATCATCGATCGTCAGCTGCGAAAAATACACCGCAGGTCAATGCAGGCTCCGTCAGAATACAATGAGTGGTAGTCCTGCCCGGATTCGAACCGGGGTCGCAGGCTCCAAAGGCCCGAATGATTGACCGCTACACTACAGGACTGTAATCCGACCCAGCAATTCTCCGTATAAAATATGAGCGATAATCGGCTGAATTCGGCTTCAATATACCGCCGGTATCTCCGGGAGAAGGCATGCGGAGGCAGGCCTTCAGAATAAAAACTGAGGGATCGGCTCAGTCAGCTCTCTTCCCTATCAGGTATGTAGGGAAGGCATCAGTAACCGTCGCCCTGATGAACGTTCCCAGCGGGATCTCTTCGCGTATGGCGATGGGGCGGTAGTTGTCCGTCCTGGCTATGACGGACCCGTCTTCGGACCTCTCGCTCACGAGCGCGGAGTATGTCTTCCCGACCATGGACGAGTTCACGTCCTTCTCGGTCTCGTTCTTGACGGCCGTGAGCTCGGTGGACCTTTCCTTGAGGATCCTCCCGTTGAGCTGCTCCATAGAGAACGCCTCAGTGCCGGGCCTGGCGGAGAAACGCGTGATGTTCACCGTGTCGGCCCTCAGCTTCCTGATGAGGCCCATGCTGGCCTCGTGGTCCTCCTCGCTCTCGCCGGGGAACCCGGCTATCAGATCGGTGGCGATGCTCATGTCCGGCCAGCGTTCCCTTATCCTGCCGACCAGGCTGAAGAAATCCTCCGAGGTGTAATGCCGCCTCATGTTCTCCAGGACGGCATCGCTGCCGCTCTGCACTGGGATGTGGAGGAACCGGTAGACGCGCGGGTCCTCGAAAACGTCCATGACGGAGTCAGAACCGGCATCAGGCTGTTGGGGTTCATCATCCCGATGCGGATGCGGTAGTCTCCGTCCTTTTCCAGCAGGGACCTGACCAATTCCCCGAGGTCGGTGCCGATGTCCCTGCCGTAGCATCCGGTGTCCTGGGCCGTGAGCAGGATCTCCTTGGCTCCGCGGTCCAGCAGGTCGCAGAACCTTTTCTTCAGGGCCGTGGGTTCATAGCTTTTCAGGGTCCCCCGCGCGAAACGGGTGATGCAGTAGGTGCAGTTGCCGCGGCAGCCCTGGGCTATAGGGATTATCGCCGTGGTGCCGATATGCTCGGAAGTCACGGCTTCGCCGCACCCGTAGGCCCCGGCGACTTCATCGGCGAACCTGCCGTAGTCCTCCGGGGGTATTATAAGAGACCCAGGCAGGCGTACATTGATCCTGCCGGCCTGAACCTTGGCCATGCAGCCGGTCACGATGACCTTCTTGCCGGCTGCCTTAAGCTCGTTCATCCTCTTGATCATCCGCTTCTCCGTGGTCTCCACTACGGTGCAGGTGTTGAGGACGACGAGATCGGCTGCATCGGCGGAGGGGGCGCGCCCGTATCCGAGGCCGTCCAGGCGCTCGGCGAGCTCTTCGCCCTCCCCGTAGTTCATCGTGCAGCCGTACGACTCGACGAAGTACTTCATGCTTCAGTGGTTCACGGGTTCGGTGGTGGGGAGGCCGAATGCGGTCTTCGCCGAGATGTTGGTGATCTTGACGTTGACCCTGGTCCCGCGCTTGGTGCCGGGAACGATGACGAGGTAGTCCATGTACTTCCCGACGCCGTCGCCTTTCTTCCCCACATCGTTGATGGTGACCTCGATGATGTCGCCGGAGCGGAGGGTGTTGGCATCCTCGGGCCTGGCGGCCTTCCTCACCATGATGGGCCTTCTGGCGCCGCACGCCTCGCAGACGAGGATGGACATCCTGTCCTCCTTCTCGATGTGGGTGTCGGGCCTGCCGCACTCGGAGCAGATGACGTACGTCTCGGTGTAGTCGCGGATCTTCTCGTCGATGCGCTGGGGTGCGATCTTCGCCTTGAAGACAACCCTGCGCCCCTCGAGGTCGCCGGGGGTACCGAGTTCCTTCAGGAGATACTGGAGGAGGTGCTGGGGCTCCCTCCTGATCTTGTCGGTGATGTCGATGAAGTTCCTGAAGATGGTGATCTTCCCCTCCTGGATGATGTCCAGCTCGGGGAGTTCGAACCTCTCGTGCTGCTCGATGACGTCGGGGATCTGCGATTTCGCCCGGTCGAGCATGGCCATGTAATCTTCCTCTTCTCCCATTCTTCTCGCCTCTAACGCTTTCGCTATCGTGACCCTTCTTATAAAGTATACGTGCGCGCGATGGCGCGCGGCGATGCTTCAGCCTTTCCTGCGGACGGCGCGGGCATGCTCCATGGCGGCATCCACCAGGCCTGGTGGAGCGGCGAAGGCTCCATGGGGCGGGACTTGAACTCGGGGTGGAACTGCGATGCGACGAAGTACGGGTGCCCCTGCAGCTCGCCGATCTCCATCTTGGAGCCGTCCTCGGAGCGCCCGGTGAACTTCCATCCCGCCTTCTCGAAGGCATCGATGTAGCTGGGGTTTACTTCGTAGCGGTGGCGGTGTCTCTCGGAGATGACGGTCTTCCCGTACAGCTCCGCGGCCTTGGAGCCTTCCTTCACCAGCACCGTCTGGGCGCCCAGGCGCATGGTGCCGCCCATCTGCTTCACGCCCTCCTGCTCGGGCATGATGAAGATGACGGGGTTGCCGGTGTCCGGCGCGAACTCCGTGGAGTCCGCATCGGCCAGGCCCATGACGTCGCGGGCGATCTCGATGGTCGCCACCTGGAACCCGAGGCACACGCCCAGGAGGGTATGCCGTTCTCGCGGGCGAACTTGGCCGCGGCGATCTTGCCCTCGACTCCCCTCACCCCGAACCCTCCGGGGATGAGGATGCCGTCCGCCTCTCCGAGGATGGAAGCGGGGTCGCAGTGCAGGAGGGTGTCGCTGTCGACGAACTTCACCTTCACGTGGCAGCTCCTCTCGGCACCTGCGTGGGAGAGGGCCTCCAGCTGGCTCAGGTAAGCATCCGCGAGGGCGGTGTACTTGCCGACCAGGGCCACGGTCACCTCGGAGGTCGGGTTGAGGACGCGACCGAGGAAGGCCTCCCACTTCTCCATGTGGCGGCCGGACGTCATCGGAGCGAGCTTCATCCTGCTGACGATGTAGTCCGCCACGCCCTGCCTCTCGAGGATCAGCGGGACCTCGTAGATCGAGCGGGCGTCGGGGCAGGAGATGACCGCGCGGTCGTCGACATCGCAGAACATGGCGATCTTGGAGCGGGCCGCCGGGCTCAGCTCGCGTGAGCAGCGCCCCACGATGATGTCGGGCTTGATCCCCGCGGACATGAGGTCGCGGACGGAATGCTGGGTGGGCTTGCTCTTCTCCTCGCCGACAGAGCCCATGATGGGGATGAGGGTCGTGTGGATGAAGAGGACGTTCTCCTCTCTGCCCAGGTCCCTGCCGAGCTGCCTCGCGGCCTCCAGGAACGGCATCGACTCGATGTCGCCCACGGTGCCTCCGAGCTCGACGATGGCGACGTCCGCCCCCGAGGAGCGGGCCGCCGCGGTGATCCTGCGCTTGATCTCGTCGGTGATGTGCGGTATGATCTGCACCGTCTTGCCCAGGTACTTCCCCTCGCGCTCGTTCTCGATGACGGTGCGGTAGACCTTGCCGGTGGTGATGTTGTGGTCCTTCCCGAGGCGGAGGCCGATGAACCTTTCATAGTTTCCGAGGTCCAGGTCGACCTCTCCGCCGTCGTCGAGCACGAACACCTCGCCGTGCTCGAAGGGGTTCATGGTGCCCGCATCGATGTTCAGGTAAGGGTCGATCTTTATGGACGTGACCGCGATCCCCCTGGACTTCAGGAGGAGGCCAATAGAAGAGGCAGTGATGCCCTTTCCCAAACCGGAGATGACTCCGCCGCTGACGAAAATCAACTTCATCTCAAATCAACGGGAAACTCCCACCGCGGGGATTATTATTAAACGTTTGTCTGAGGATAAGGCGAACCGCTGTCCGTTTGTTCAGCCTGAGGACGTGCCGATGGCGGGTATAGCGGCCGCAGGCCGTCCGGAGCCGTCATCCCCGGTCCGGCGCTCCGGGGCCCGGCAGGCGCTTCCCCGCCGGGAGCATCCGCAGGGGCCCCCTGGGTTGCAAGCCATTAAATATAATCTACTAATAGCGACGCTCAGATTAGCCACGCGTATCGAAAACAGTTGTTTTCACGCACGGGGCATCACGCTCTCAGAGCGAAAAACGAAGTTTGGTGAACAACTATGGGAAACGGTCTATTCACTGCAAGGAAAATGCAGGCAGACAGGCAGAAGTTCCGCTGGCTCGACAGGGGATACAAGAAGAGGGTGCTCAAGCTCAGGGAGAAATCGGACCCGCTCGAGGGCTCCGCCCAGGGACGCGGCATCGTCCTGGAGAAGGTCGGTATCGAGGCCAAGCAGCCCAACTCCGCCATCAGGAAGTGCGTCAAGGTCCAGCTCATCAAGAACGGACGCCAGATCACCGCTTTCGCGGTCGGCGACGGCGCCATCAACTTCATCGACGAGCACGATGAGGTCCTCGTCGAGGGTATCGGCGGAAGGATGGGAAGGTCCTACGGAGATATCCCCGGGGTCCGTTACAAGGTCATCAAGGTCAACAACGTCTCCCTGGACGAGATGGTCAGGGGCAGGGTCCAGAAGCCCACCAGATGAGAGGTGCTATCATGGCAGATGAAGAAGTCCAGGTTCAGGAGCAGCAGGCGGCCGCTGAGGTCCCTGTCGAAGAGCAGCAGAAGCCCTCGGCGCCCCACGCGCCCGTGTTCGGCAAATACGACACCTCCGAGATCGTCATCAGCGATGCCGGCCTCGCGAAGTACATCGACCTCAACTCGACCGCCGTCCCCCACTCCGGAGGCAAGCACGCCAACATGTGGTTCGGCAAGTCCAAGCTGAGCATCGTCGAGAGGCTCATCAACAACATCATGAGGACCGAGAAGTACACCGGGAAGAAGATGAAGGCGTACAAGGCGGTCGAGGATGCCTTCGAGATCATCGAGAAGAAGGCCAAGAAGAACCCCGTCCAGGTCCTCGTCGAGGCCATCGAGAACGCCGCCCCCCGCGAGGAGGTCACCAGGCTGCAGTTCGGAGGCATCTCCGTGCCCAAGGCCGTCGACATCTCCCCCCAGAGGAGGCTCGACATCGCGCTGAGGAACATCGCGACCGGAGTCGTCGCTGCCTCCGCGAAGAACAAGAAATCCATCGAGGACTGCCTTGCCGACGAGCTCATGCTCGCCTCCCGCGGGGACATGACCTCGTTCGCCGTAGCTAAGAAAGAGGAATCCGAGCGCGTGGCACAGTCTGCCAGATGAGCGCTCCGAGCAACTGCACAACAACACGATTAATCAGGTGTGAGAATGGGACGTAAAGAAGAGAATGTCAAGTATGCGACGACCATCATGAAGACCCCCGAGTTCGTCAGGAACCTGGGGACCGCAGCGCATATCGACCACGGCAAGACCACCTTCTCCGACAACCTCATCGCGGGTGCCGGTATGATGTCCGAGGACCTCGCAGGAAAGCAGCGTGTCCTCGATTACGATGAGCAGGAGGCAGCCAGGGGTATCACCATCAACGCCGCATCGGCATCGATGGTCCACCACTACAACGGCAAGTCCTATCTCATCAACCTGATCGACACCCCCGGCCACGTGGACTTCGGAGGAGACGTCACCAGGGCCATGAGGGCCCTCGACGGTGTCTACATCCTCTGCTGCGCGGTCGAGGGTATCATGCCCCAGACCGAGACCGTCATCAGGCAGGCCCTCAAAGAGAGGGTCAGGCCCATGCTGTTCATCAACAAGGTGGACAGGATGATCGTCGAGCAGCAGGTCACCAAGGACATGATGATCCAGAGGTTCTCCAAGCTCATCGCCACCTTCAACGAGAAGATCAAGGCGAACCTCCCGGCCCCCCTCAACAAGGAGTGGCAGGTCAGCATCCAGGACGGCACCGTCGCGTTCGGGTCCGCGTACAACAACTGGGCCATCTCCGCTCCGTACATGAAGAAGACCGGGATCACCTTCTCGGACATCTTCGACTACTGCAACAAGGAAGGCGGCCAGAAAGAGCTCGCGAAGAAGATCCCCCTGCACGAGGTCGCCCTGCAGATGGCCATCGAGCACATCCAGCCCCCGACCCTCGCCCAGAAGATCCGTATCCCCATCATCTGGAAAGGGGACCTCGAGTCCAAGGTCGGGAAGGAGCTCCTCAACTGCGATGCTTCCGGAGATGTCGTCTTCATGGTTACCAAGATCATCATGGACAAGCATGCCGGAGAGGTCGCCGTCGGAAGGCTGTTCTCCGGGACCATCCTGAAAGGCCAGACCCTCTACGTCGCCGGCCAGCCCGCGCCCCAGCGCGTGCAGACCGTCGCCCTGATGGTCGGCGCCGACAGGATCCCCATCGAGGACGCCATGGCGGGGAACATCGTCGCGGTCACCGGGCTCAAGGACGCCATCGCCGGTTCCACTGTGTCCAGCCTGCAGGACATCACCCCCTTCGAGAAGATGGCCCACTACTCCGAGCCTGTCGTCACCGAGGCCATCGAGGCCAAGGACACCAAGGACCTGCCCAAGCTGGTCGAGGTCCTCAGGACCATCGGTAAGGCCGACCCGTCCCTGGCCATCGAGATCAACCAGGAGACCGGAGAGCACCTCATCGCCGGTATGGGAGAGCTCCACCTGGAGATCACTGTCTACAGGATCCAGAACGAGCAGGGCGTCCCCATCGTCGTCTCCCCGCCCATCGTGGTGTACAGGGAGTGCGTCAAGGGCACGAACCCCCAGGGCTTCGAGGGCAGGTCGCCCAACAAGCACAACAAGTTCACCTTCGTCGTCTCCAAGCTGGAGAAGGGAGTCTGCGACGCCATCCACAAGGGCGACATCGACCCCGACGCGAAGATCAAGGACCCCAAGGCGCTCGCCAAGCAGGTCATGGACCTCGGCATGTCCGACCCCATCCAGGCCAAGGGCATCGTGAAGTTCAAGTTCGACAACGTGCTGATCGACGCCACCAAAGGTATCCAGTATCTGAACGAGACCATGGAGCTCGTCGCCGACGCGTTCGACGAGGCCATGTCCAAGGGGCCCCTTGCCGCGGAGAAGTGCTCCGGGCTGAAGGTCGTCCTCATCGACGCCAAGCTCCACGAGGATACCATCCACAGGGGACCCGCTCAGATCATCCCCGCCGTCAGGGACGGTATCTACGGTGCGATGTGCGAGGCCGGCCGCGTCCTGCTCGAGCCCATGCAGCACGTCTTCATCAGCGTGCCCCCCGACTACACCGGAGCGGTCATCAGCATGATCACCCAGCGCCGCGGTACCATCCTCGAGATGGGACAGGACGGAGCCGACTCGACGATCAGCGCCAAGTGCCCCGTTTCCGACATGTTCGGCTTCACCTCCGACATCAGGGGCGCCACCCAGGGCCGCGCTCTCTGGTCGACCGAGAACGCCGGGTTCGAGGAGATGTTCCCCGACCTGCAGTCCAAGGTCGTCACCGAGATCAGGACCAGGAAGGGCCTGAGCGCGGAGCCTTACGACGCGAAGTACTACTCCGGGCTCTGAACGGGCCCGGACCGAGTCCTTCGGTCTAAACCTTTTAATATAAACAGCCTTATCGACCAAAAGTAACCCTATCTGGGTTTGGAAAGGAGACATTGAAATGGCAGAAAAGGAGCACATGAACCTAGTCATCATCGGGCATGTCGACCACGGAAAGTCCACCCTCACCGGGAGGATCCTCCTCGAGGCCGGTGCCATCGACCCTCACCTCGTTGAGAAATACAAGAAAGAGGCTGAGGAGAAAGGAAAGGGAACCTTCTACTTCGCTTGGATCATGGACGGTCTCAAGGAAGAGAGGGAGAGGGGAGTCACTATCGATGTGGCGCACAAGAAGTTCTACACCGACAAGTACTACTTCACCGTCATCGACGCCCCCGGACACCGTGACTTCGTCAAGAACATGATCACCGGAACCTCCCAGGCGGACGCGGCCATCATCACCTGCTCCGCTGTCGAGGGACCTCAGGCCCAGACCAAGGAGCACGTCTTCCTGGCCACCACCCTCGGAATCAGGCAGATCATCGTCGCCGTCAACAAGATGGACGCCGTCAAGTACGACAAGGCCGCCTACGACAAGACCGTCGAGGCCATGTCCAAGCTCTTCAAGATCGTCGGCGTCAAGCCCGAGACCATTCCCTTCATCCCCGTGTCCGCCTACTGCGGCGACAACGTGAAGACCCTCTCGGCCAACACCCCCTGGTACAAGGGCAAGACCCTCTTCCAGGCCCTCGACGACCTCAAGGTCCCCGAGAAGCACACCGAGAAGCCCCTCAGGCTGCCCGTCCAGGACGTCTACACCATCACCGGTGTCGGAACCGTCCCCGTCGGCCGTGTCGAGACCGGAATCCTGAAGCCCAACACCACCGTCATCTTCGAGCCCTCCAACGTCAAGGGAGAGGTCAAATCCATCGAGGAGCACCACGAGTCCCTGCCCCAGGCCGTCCCCGGAGACAACGTCGGATTCAACGTCCGCGGTGTCGCCAAGAACGACATCAAGAGGGGAGACGTCGCCGGTCCCGTCGACAACCCTCCGTCCGTCGCCAAGAGCTTCATCGCTCAGGTCGTCGTGCTGAACCACCCCTCGGTCATCACCGTCGGATACACCCCCGTCTTCCACTGCCACACTGCTCAGGTCGCGTGCAAGTTCGAGGAGCTCATGTACACCGTGGACCCCCACTCCGGAGCCCACAAGGCCGACCACCCCGACTACATCAAGAACGGTGACATCGCCTTCGTCAAGATCGTCCCCACCAAGCCCCTCGTCGTGGAGCCCGTCAAGGAGTTCCCGCCTCTGGGCAGGTTCGCGATCCGTGACATGGGACAGACCGTCGCCGCCGGAGTCTGCATCTCCGTCGAGAAGGCTTGATTCCGGATTTGGGGAGGATCTCCTCCCCGAATCCCAAACCCCAAGGTGCAATATACCATGTCCCAGCGTGCCAGAATCTCTCTCAGCGGCACCGACCCTGCTATGGTCGACTCTGTCTGCAACCAGATCAAGGGCATCTCCCAGAGGACCGGAGTGGCCATCCGCGGCCCTGTTCCCCTGCCGACCAAGAAGCTCAGGATCCCCTGCAGGAAGTCTCCCGACGGAGAGGGCAGCGAAACCTACGACAGGTGGGAAATGCGCATCCACAAGAGGCTCATCGACCTCGATGCGAATGACCGCGTTCTCAGGCAGCTCATGAGGATCCAGGTTCCCGATGGCGTCAACATCGAGATCGTTCTCCGCGGCGCCTGAAATCCCTTAAAAACCATTCATTTCCTTTCCATAGGGGCTTCTGCCCCCTGATGGACTCCGGACGGGTTGCCGCCGAAAGGCGACAGCCTTCTTTTCATCATCGCTTCTGTGCAACGTCAATTATTAATCGATGTTGCCATAGAGGCCGCACTGATACCATGAGAAGCGATGTCATCAAGCAGGGCATCGATGCTGCCCCTGCCAGAAGCCTTCTCCGCGCCGACGGGCTCGGAGATGCCGATTTCGATAAGCCGTTCATAGGGATCGCCGATTCCTGGAACGAGATCGTCCCCGGTCATATACACCTCAACAAGATCGTCGAGGCCGTCAAGGAGGGGATCAGGGAGGCCGGCGGCGTCCCGTTCGTCTTCGGGACCCCTGCGGTCTGCGACGGCATCGCCATGGGCCACAAGGGGATGAGGTACTCCCTGATCTCCCGCGAGGTCATCTCCGACTGCTGCGAGGTCATGGTCGAAGGCCATGCCCTCGACGGCTGGGTCGGCGTCTCCAACTGCGACAAGGTCACCCCCGGCATGCTGATGGCCGCCGGGAGGATGAACGTGCCCGCCCTGATTGTCACCGGCGGCGCCATGGAGGCCGGGAACCTGAAAGGGAACGTCGTGGATTTCCAGACCGTTTTCGAGGCGATCGGCCAGGTGCAGGTCGGCACCGAGGGCGCAGATTACCTGAAATCCGTCGAGTGCGCCGCCTGCCCCGGACCTGGGAGCTGCTCCGGCCTCTTCACCGCCAACACCATGGCCTGCCTCACCGAGACCCTCGGGATGTCCCTCACCGGCTGCGGGACCTCCCTCGCCGTGGACGAGAAGAAGCTCAGGATCGCGAAGGAATCCGGTAAGAAGATCGTCGAGCTGGTCCGCAAGGGCATCAAGCCCCGCGACATCGTGAACATCCACTCCTTCCGCAACGCCATCTGCGTGGACATGGCCATCGGAGGCTCCACCAACACCGCCCTCCACATCCCGGCCATCTCCAAGGAGTTCGGATGCCCCGTAGACCTCTCCGAGTTCGACAGGATCTCCAGGGAGATCCCCCACATAACGAGCCTCAGGCCCGCCGGGGAATTCCACATCCGCGACCTGGACAACGCCGGCGGAGTCCCTGCCATCCTCAAGAGGCTGAGGGACCACCTGGAGGACGCGCCCACCGTCAACGGCAGGTCAATCCTGGAGATCGCCGATGCGGCCGAGGTGAAGGACGCCAACGTCCTGAGGCCCCTGGACAACCCGTACCACAAGCAGGGAGCATCGCCATCCTCAAGGGAAACATCGCCCCGCTGGGATCCGTCATCAAGCAGGCGGCCGTCAGCCCCAAGATGATGGTCTTCTCCGGACGCGCCCGCGTGTTCGACTCCGAGAAGGACGCCACCGAGGCCATCAAGTCCGGCAGCATCGTCGCTGGCGACTGTGTCGTCATCAGGTACGAGGGCCCCAAGGGAGCGCCCGGAATGCCCGAGATGCTCGCGCCCACCAGCATCATCCAGGGAATGGGCCTGGGAGAGTCCGTTGCCCTCATCACCGACGGCAGGTTCTCCGGCGCTACCCGCGGAGGGGCGATCGGCCACGTATCGCCCGAGGCATACGAGAAAGGCCCCATCGCCGCCCTGAGGGACGGGGACATCATCGACATCGACATTCCCAACAGGAAGCTCAACGCCCGCATCTCCGATGAGGAGATGAAGGCGCGCCTGGCGGCCGTGAAGATCGTGGACAGGCCGGTCACCGGCGTCCAGAAGAAGTACCGCAAGCTCGTCAGCAACGGAGTGAGCGGCGCTTACCTCGGAGACTGAAAAACTTTTCGGCGGGGTTCTCCCCTGCCGTTATTTTTCCCGCGATATGTCCGCGGGACTGTTCGCGGCCTCAGTACATCGCGTACAGGGCCAGCATGATCACAGAGAACAAGATGAATATCCCGCCGAAGAGCCAGGTCCGCCTTCTGAGGCTCCTGAGCTCATCGCTTCCGCGGGTCTCGGGCGCATCCTTCCAGGCCAGCAGGAAGCTTGAGAGCGCAAGGGCTATCGGCAGCAGCGTAAGGCAGAACTTTATCGCGGCGTTGGCCGCATCATCGCTACCGATGAAGGAAACGGCCGCCGAGGCTATGATGAGCACAGCTGCCAGGATGATGCCGGTGTTCCGGTATTCCATCGCTGCTTTCCTGCCTGCAGTGTTGTCGTCCGGCGTGTCCTCCGGCTGTTCATCCTGCGCCTCATCCTGCCGGGCGCCGGACACCCTCTCCTCGTTGGCGCAGGACTCTTCCATTATGGCGCGGCAGATGGCCTCGCAGCGGTCCGGGTCCATGCCGTTCTCCGCTCCCAGGTAGCGGTAGCGGTCTATGACCTTGCGGGCGGTGCTCGGATCGTAGACCTCCATGCCGTTCTCGGCCTTGTAGCGGCCGATGTCGGTGGCTATGTCGAGCCTTTTCCTCAGGAGCTTTATGATCTCCCTGTCGGTCTCGGCGATCTCAGCTCTCTTCCCTTCGAGGTAATCGTCAGCCGTTTCAGAACCCCCTTTCCATCTGGTCTGCGATGACTAGTGCTGATACGGCCTCCACGACCGCCGCCGCTCTCGGCGCGATGCACGGATCGTGCCTTCCCTCGGCGGAGAGCTCGGCGTTCTCTCCGGTCCTGAGGTTCACGGTGTCCTGCTTCTTCCCGATGGTCGGCGTGGGCTTGAACGCGGCCCTGAAGACCAGGTCGGCCCCGTCGGACATCCCTCCGACGATACCGCCCATGTTGTTGGATTCGGTGACTATCCTGCCGCCGTCCATGCGGTACCAGTCGTTGGATTCGGACCCGCGCATCCTCGCCAGCCCGAACCCCTTTCCGAACTCGACGCCCTTGCAGGCCGGGATGGAGAACACGGCATGGGCCAGTTCCGCATCGAGGCTCTCGAACCATATCCCGCCGAAACCGATGGGGAGCCCCGATACGATGCACTCCACCGTCCCCCCGATGCTGTCCGAGTCCTTCCTGGCGGCCATTATCTCCTCGGAGAACTTCGAATCCAGTTCCGCGTTGCAGGCGCGGGTCGGGAACGCGCGGGAAGCCTCGCGTCCGCGAAGGTGCGCTCGGCATCATCGGACACGGTGCCGATCGACCTGCAGAACGAGGCGATGCGGATGCCCTTCCGTTCCAGTATCTGCCTTGCGATCGCGCCGGCCGCGACGATCGGCGCCGTCAGGCGCCCGGAGAACTGCCCTCCGCCGCGGATGTCGAACTTCCTGATGGAAAGGAGCGCCGGCAGGTCGGCGTGGCCGGGGCGCGGGGTCTCCTCGAACGGGAGGTACTTGGAATCGTCCGTGTCGGCGTTGGCTATCTCGATGATGATCGGGTTGCCGTCCGCCTTCCCGTCCCTGACGCCGGAAACGAACACCGCTTCGTCCTTCTCGCGCCTGGCCGTCCCGATGCCGGGGGAAGGGCGGCGGAGGGCCATGTCGTGCGCGACAGCCTCTGCATCTATGATCGTGCTGCGGGACTCCTTCGACAATGCAGCCGACGCACGGGCCGTGGCTCTTCCCGAACAGGGACATTCTGAGTTTCTCGCCGAGGACGTACATAGTTCATACCAGGGACGCGCCCCGGTTCCTCGTTCTTCCATGCGCGGCGGATATAATAAGCCGATGCCCTGACAGGCGGCCGGTATCCTCCGTCCGGATATCTGGAACATATGCTCCTGCAGCCATCAGAGATGCAAGCGGGCCATGAAAAGTTATATATCCGCCCGCTCAATCGTCCGCACAGCCTGAGGTTTAACGGGCTAACGGGCAGTTAGATCAGCTGGAAGATCGCCTGCTTTGCAAGCAGGAGGCCGCGCGTTCAAATCGCGCACTGTCCACCATTGTATATCCTGTCCGCTGTCTGATCCGAGTGCATCTGCATGCGCGGATGCTGGTTTTCCGGGACGCCTGTTCAATATTCTATCCCGATTCTGGCGTCTATCCCCTTATCGAACGGGTGCTTCACCAGCCTCATATCGGTCACCAGGTCCGCATAATCGACGAGGTCTTCGGTCGCGCCCCTCCCCGTGAGGATGACCTCCACATGCTCCGGGCGGCTCTTGAGCACGTCTATGAGCTCCTTCGAGGTGATCAGCTTCAGCCTGACGGCGTTCACGCTCTCGTCGAGCACGGCCACATCGTACCTGCCGGTGCCCATCAGTTCTGCAGCCTTGCTGAGGCATCTGTGAGCCGCGGCGACGTCCTCTCCCTTGGCTATTCCCACGAAGTGGTCCAGCCCCATCGGTATGAGGTCTATGCCGGGGATCTTCGCGCATGCGAGCTGCTCCCCGTATCCCCCTTCCGGCTTCAGGAACTGCAGGAAAAGGACCTTCAGGCCCCTTCCGGAGGCTCTCAGAGCGAGCCCGAGGGCTGCCGTCGTCTTGCCTTTCCCGTTGCCGGTGTATATCTGCACCAATCCGAGCTGCTCCCTGGGGTCCTGGCTTTCTTCCATGAGAGTGGAATGGCGGTTATAACGGAATAAAACTGGCTGCCGACATGTTCACATGCCGCCCCGATGTCAATGTCAAACAGGCATCCGTACGGGACCTCGGCATCGTCCATTATTCGGGGGCCGGGAGGCCCCCGTGAAAGAGGTTTCAGTCGAATTTGCCGACGACGGCCTTGATGCGCCTGACGCCGGCCGCCGAGCTCTGCTCCTTGAGGATCTTGAATCCCTGGAGCTCGCCGGTGTGCTTCACATGGGGGCCGCCGCAGATCTCGCAGGAGACGTCACCGATGGTGTAGACCTTGACGCGCTCCCCGTACTTGTTGTCGAACACGCCGATGGCGTTCCTGGCACGGGCCTCTTCGAGGGTCATCTCCTCGCACACCACCGGGATGTCGGCCTTGATCGCGTCGTTGACGTACTTCTCGATCTTCGCGATCTCCTCGGGCTCGAGCTTCCTGTCGAAGTTGAAATCGAATCTGAGCCTCTCGGCGGTGATGTTGCTGCCTTTCTGCCTGATGTTGGGGTCGATGAGGTTCCTCAGGGCGGCGTTCAGCAGGTGGGTGGCGGTGTGGAGCTTGGTGGTCTCCTCGGAGTGGTCTGCGAGGCCGCCCTTGAACACCTGGTTGGTGTCCATCCTGGAGGTCTCCTGGTGCTGCTTGAACCTGTTCTTGAAGTCCTCCTCGTCGACCTTGTAGCCTTTCTCTGCCGCGAGTTCCTTGGTGAGCTCGATGGGGAACCCGAAGGTGTCGTAAAGGTGGAAGACCTCGTTCCCGTCGAGGACCTTGGAGTCGCCGCAGGAGGCGATGACCTCGTCGAGCTTCCTCAGTCCCTTCTTGAGGGTCGAATGGAACTTCTGCTCTTCCGCGGAGACCGTGTTCAGGATGTTCTCCTTGTTCTCACTGAGCTCGGGGTAGGCCTTGCTGTAGTCGCGGATGACGACCTCGGAGATCTCAGAGAGGCGAGCTCCCTCGACACCGAGCTGGTTCATGTAGCGGCTCGCCCTCCTGATGAGCCTGCGGAGGATGTACCCTCCGCCCATGCGGGCGGGGACGACGCCGTCGGCGATGAGGAAGGTGGAGGCGCGCATGTGGTCCGCGATGACGCGGAACGCCTTCTGGTTCTCGGCGTACGGCTTGCCGGAGAGCTCCTCGATCTTGCCGAGGATGGGGGTGAAGAGCGGGGTGTCGTAGACGGTCTCGACGCCGTTGACGACGCGGAGCGCCCTCTCAAGGCCCATCCCGGTGTCGACGTTCTTCTGCTTCAGGGGCGAGAACTTCCCCTGGGCGTCCTTGAAGTACTGCATGAAGACGTTGTTCCAGATCTCGGTGTAGTACCCGCAGTGGCAGCCGGGGCGGCACTCCGGCCCGCACGGCTTCTTCGTCTTGTCGATGAAGAAGATCTCGGTGTCGGGCCCGCAGGGGCCGGTCTGGCCGGCGGGGCCCCACCAGTTGTCCTCCTTCGGGAGGAAGAAGATGTGGTCCTCCGCGATGCCCTGGGCCTTCCAGAGCTCGGCGGTCTCGGTGTCCTTGGGGGCATCGGCGTCGCCGGCGAAGGCGGTGACGGCCAGCTGCTCGGGCGGGATGTGCAGGACCTCCTGCAGGAGCTGGTAGCTCCAGGCGATGGACTCCTTCTTGAAGTAGTCGCCCAGGGACCAGTTCCCGAGCATCTCGAAGAACGTCAGGTGGCTGGCGTCCCCGACCTCGTCGATGTCGCCGGTCCTGACGCACTTCTGGAAGTCGGTGAGGCGCTTCCCGGCAGGGTGCTTCTCGCCCAGGAGATAGGGCACGAGGGGGTGCATCCCGGCGGTGGTGAAGAGAACGGTGGGGTCGTTCTCGGGGATGAGGGAGGCCGAGCGGATCTGGACGTGGCCCCTTGCTTTGAAGAAATTGATGTATGCTTCTCTGAGTTCCTGTGCTTCCATGCGCGCACTTCCGAATGTGTGCGCGCTATAGGGTGCCCCTATAAGTAGTTTAAAAAAGAGCCCGGGGGCGCAGGGCCGCCCTCAGGCCCCGTCCGCGGAGCCTATCTTCCAGCTGCCGGAGGATGACTGCAGCTCGGCCATCCCGGCGAAGATCCCATTCCTGGCCAGGAGGTCCCCGGGCGTCCCCTGCTCTGCGATCTCCCCGTCGGAAAGGACCACGACCCAGTCGGCATTGCGGACGGTCCTCATCCTGTGGGCGACCACCAGCACGGTCTTGTCCTTTATGAGGGCGGATATCGCCCTCTGCACCTGGCTCTCGCATTCGGCGTCGAGGGAGGCGGTGGCCTCGTCCAGGAGGATGACGGGGGCGTTCTTCAGGAGGGCCCTGGCTATCGAGATCCTCTGCCTCTCGCCGCCTGAGAGCTTGGCCCCGTTCTCGCCGATCACCGTGTCATATCCCTCCGGCAGCCTGCTGATGAACTCCCCGCAGGCGGCCGCCTCGGCGGCTGTCTCGATCTCCTCATCCGTTGCGTTCCGGCGCCCGACCCTGATGTTGTCGCGGACGGTCGTGTTGAACAGGACGACGTCCTGGAACACGATGGAGTAATGCGAGAGCAGCGTCTCCGGATCGATCTCCGAGATATCCGTCCCGCCCAGGGTTATCTTCCCGGAATCGATGTCCCAGAACCTGGCCGCCAATTTCGCCGCCGTGCTCTTGCCGCTCCCGCTGGGCCCCACGAGCGCGGTCACGGTGCCCTGCTCCGCCGTGAAGCTGATGTGCCTGAGGGCAGCGTTCCCGCTTTCGTAGGAGAACCCCACGTCCTCGAACGACACGGTGTGCCCGTCCGGGGAGAAATCCTGCCTGCCGGTCTGCTCCGGGAGGTCCCTGACCTCCTTCAGGCGGGATATGTTGTACTCGGCGGAGTTGATGGCGGCCAGCATCTGCAGCGCCTGGTCCAGCGGGTCGTAGACCCTTCCCACCAGGATGATGTAGCCGATGAACACGTAGACGCTGACGCTGCCCTCGGTCAGCATCCATCCTCCGACGGCGGCCGTGGTCACGATGCCGAACTTCAGCAGCAGCTGGGCGGCCACCACGAAGACCGATACCGCCAGCTCTGCCGATATCTGGCTCTTTTCGGCCTTGTCCATCTTCCTGTTCAGCCGGCGAGGTAATCCTCCCCGGCGCCGTTGGTGCGCAGGTCGCACAGGTTCTCCAGGTACTCCTGTATGCCCTCGTTGACCTCCAGGAGAGCCTTGGACTTGCGGCCGTTGTACTTGTTTTGGACCCTCTTGGAGAGGAACACCATGGCGATCGATATCGGCACGGGCCACAGGGCGGCGGCGCCCAGCAGGGGGTTGAAGAGGAGGATCGCCACGCTCATCGCTCCGACGAAGATCATGGCGCTCGCCATGAGCGGGAACCATTCTGACATGGCCTGCTCCTGCTGGGTCACGTCTCCAATGATTCTCTCGGTGATGTCGGTGGGGTCCTTCTTCTCGAAGAAGGGCATCGGCAGCTTCCTGAGCCTCTCGGCTATCGCCGTGCGGACGTTCGCGCTCTCCCGGTAGACATCGGTGTAGGAGCGGTCGTAGGACCACAGGTAGACGGCATAGGAGAGGGCGGCGGAAACGCACAGGATGGCCGCATAGACCCAGACGCTGATGTCGAAGTCGTAGCTGTTGTCTCCCATGACGTCGCATATGAGCAGGAACGCCGCCATCACAGGTATGATGAGGGTGCAGTTGAAGGCCACCCTGCCGGCCGTGCTCCTGACGTAGTTGTCATAGCCTTCGTCGGTGAGTGCCAGGCGCTCGCATGTGCGCGATCTCAGTGTCATTGCGGCGTCCCCCCGATCTTCCAGTCGACGGATTCGGTGTACTCCTTCCACATGCGGCTGTACCTGCCGTTCCCGGAGGCCATCTCGTCATGGGTCCCGTACTCGGATATCATCCCTCCGTCCATCACGTATATGCGGTCGGCCCGGCGCACCGTGGTCAGGCGGTGTGCTATCATCAGCACCGTCCTGTCGGCGGAAAGCTCCTCGAAGGCCCTCTGGACGAGGTATTCGTTCTCCGGATCGGCGAACGCCGTCGCCTCGTCGAGGATCACGATGGGCGCATCCTTCAGGAAGGCGCGGGCGATGGCCAGCCTCTGGACCTCCCCGCCGGAGAGGTGCGCTCCCCCGGGCCCCAGCATGGTGCCGAGCCCCTCTGGGAGCTTGGCCACGATGTCGCTGCATTGGGCCCTGCGCAGGGCCTCGGCCACCTCCTCCTCTGTCGCCGACGGGCGGGCGGCCCTGACGTTGTTCAGCAGGGTGTCCTTGAGCAGGCCGCTGCGCTGGAACACGAACGAGACCATCTCGCCCATCTTCGCGCTGCCGATGTCCCTGACATCGATGCCGCCGATGGTCACCCTCCCCTCCTGCGGATCCCAGAACCGGCAGGCCAGGGCGGCGGCGGTGCTCTTCCCGCTCCCGCTGGGACCCACGAGAGCGGTCACGGCCCCCTGGCGGATCTCCATGTCGACCCCGCTCAGGCAGGGGTCTCCGAGCCCGGATAGGTGAACGTGACTCCTTCGAACCTCACGGTCATGTTCTCGGGGGCCTTCGGGGATTCCGGCTCGGGGAGCGGCCCCTGTGCCAGGAGCTCATCGACGCGGGCGAGGGCATCGTCCACGATCATCCCCTCCCTGCTCGAGTACATTATCCTCAGCAGGAGGAGCGAGATGATGGGCGTGAACACCACGTAGAAGATGAAGTCGGACAGGAACCCCGAGGACCAGTCCGTCCCGCCGTTCAGGGCGAGGGCGGTGATTATCAGAAGGGAGATGGCCGAACTGGAGATGACCACGAAAGCGGTCATGCGCTTCTGGCACCACATGGTGTACTTCACGGCCCATTCGCCGAAACCGTCGATGGACGCCTTGAACTCCCGGAATGAGTCCACGGTCTGCTGGAAGGTCTTCACCACGGACATGCCGCGCACATACTCCACGGCCTCCCGGTTCATGCCGGCGAGCGCCGTCTGGTAGGACTCCAGGGATTTCCTGAGGGCCTTTCCGCCTGCCATGCTGAGCATGGCGGCGGCCGCCATGACGACCACTAGCACGGACACCAGGCCCAGGCGCCAGTCGAATAGGAACAGCAGGACGGCGAAGGCGACCGGCAGGACGCAGGCGCGGCCCGGTCCGGCAGCTGATGGGCCATGTACGTTTCGGTGGCGGCCGCCGAATCGAAGACGGTCCTCCTGATCTTCCCCGTCCCGGCTGCGTCAAGGGCCCCGGGAGGGAGGCTCAGGATGCGTCCGAGCATATCCTTCCTCATGTTCTTGGCTATGCGGAAGGCCGACAGGTGCGAGCACATCAGGGCGCATATGTAGACCAGGACCGAGGCCGCTGTGAAGGCGAGGGCGGCGATGCCGTATCCGACCACGCCGTAGGCCTCGCTGTAATCCGGCATCGAGCCGATGATCTCGTCCAGTATCTTCCATATGTAATAATACGGGACCGCGGACAGGAGGGCGCTCGCCGCCGACAGCACCAGCGAGGCGTATGTCAGGTACCTGTAGCGGCCGGCATAGGCAGTGAGCCTTCTCAGCCTCTTTCTTGCTTCCATGAAATAATTTAAGCATTCCTAAATATATTAAAAAATGGAGATAAAACCAGATTAAAGGGAAAACAGGCCGCCGGGATGCCCGGCGGGGGATCAGCGTACCGAGGACACGGTCTCCCTCACTCCGCCATCGGTGACGATGACCCTTTTCCCGCGTCCCTCGATGACCGCCCTCGGCATATCGCCGATCTCCTTCACGGCTATGATGTCGCAGTCGTCGAGGAGGGTCACGATCTCCTCTACGTGCTCCTTGTGGGAGCGTCCTGCTACTTCTTTCGCGAGATCGGCCGGGCGGACTTCGCGGAGGAACCTGATGTCCGGGCCGTCAGCTGAGTATACAAGGAAGCGGGAGGCGCTGCCGAAGCCGCTGTCGACGTTCCTCCCGTTCTCGGAGGCCAGCGCTATCACGTACTTCCCGGTGCGGAACGATACCATGTTAGGGCCGGTTTCCGCAGGCCCGCAGCCGTTGCCGGACCCGTACCCGCAGCCGGCGAACTCCGCCGAGCGGTCCTCTCCCAGCAGGCCCACGGCGTCCGCGCGGCACTGGCGGCAATGGCGCATCATGCGGGCGTCCGCCGAGCACAGGTCCATGAGGGCCTTTCTCTCCTCCGCGGTCGGAGGGCGGAGGTTCTCGAAAGCGGTCCCCTTCACGGGGATGAACGGCAGGATATTGACAATGTAGGCTCCCTTGGCCTTGGCCATCTTCACGATCTCGGGGATCCTGTCCGCGTTCTTCCCGGGGATCATCACGATGTTGACTTTCACCAGCATCCCGAGGGCGGCGCATTTCTCGATCCCTTCCATCTGCCGGGACAGCAGTATCCGCGCCCCTTCCCTCCCGGTGAGCCTTCTGCCTTCCCAGATGACCGATCCGTAGACCTCGGCCCCGGTCTCCTCGTCCGGGGCGTTGACAGTCACGGTTATGAACCTGACGCCGAGGCCGTACAGCCTCTCCGCGCTGTCCGGCAGGGCGAGGCCGTTGGTCGAAATGCACAGAGTGAGGTCCGGGAACCTCTCCTTCACGAGGGCGAGGGTCTCGAAAGTCTCCTCGTTGGCCAGAGGATCCCCCGGCCCGGCGATGCCGATCACCTTCAGGTTGGGGACGCGCTCGCGCACGTAGGCGATCTTCGCTGCCGCCTGCTCCGGGGTCAGGACCTCGCTGGTGACTCCCGGGCGGGATTCGTTGCTGCAGTCGAACTTGCGGTTGCAGAAATTGCATTGGATGTTGCACTTGGGGGCCACCGGGACATGCATGCGCGCATAGGCAGTGTGGGCGGCCTCGCTGTAGCACGGGTGTTCCTGCAGAGCCTTCTCGAGTTCGGGATTGACAGACACGCGACCACGTATCGGGTGCAGTTATAAAGCGAGTTGCCGGCCCGTCAGGACTGCGTTGTATCCGGCATCACGTGCGCGGAGAAGGGCCCTGCGGCCGCCAGGCGGCAGGCACAGCGGCCCGGCCATGTTTCTTACCTCCTTTAATATAATAAATAAGATAAGGGCAAAGGAAGACGAAGGAGGGCCGGGAGAGCATGGAGTTCGGCATCGAGGACGATCCGCGCAACATCAAGGCGATGCTCGCAGGGATGAACAGCGAACTGCCGGTCAGGCGCCGCACGCTCATGGATTACATAGAGAACGGCGGCGACACCTTCGAGACGCGCAACGGGGGAGAAGGCATCCTTCAGCAGGGCCGGCATAGACTACCTCAGCTCGATCTGCACGGACCAGGAGAAGATACTGCTCAAGCTTCCGCTGTTCGTCTCGACGGACACAACCTCCGAGGAAGGGGGCTGGAAGATAGACGGAACGGTCGAGACGGCGGTCGTCGCCAGGATCCTCGGGCGCCGCGTGCACTCCGAAGACCGCATCCGCCTGTACTACCCGGACCTCATGAGGCTCAAAAAATGCATTCCTGGCCTCATTTTCACAGTTTTCACGCCGTGACGAAACCGGTCCCCCGTTAATTATATATACTACTTGTGTGTAGAGGGGTATGCGCGATGTGTAACATCGTGTGATCCGCAAGAATTACTTGCGAATTATAGAGGGAAGGCTCGCTGCCTAAAAACAGCGAAAATCTTCTGAATGCGAAGGCTTAAATATAACCCTCGCATCTGGGATTTTTGCTGAGTTGGGCGCGAAACCTGACTCATCATCATGCACCCGGTGAGGATGACTCATGCGGGGAAGAGATTGAGGGTACCGCACAGGAAGAGAGGCGGAACAATACCCTATGACGATCGATCATACGAAACCTGGACGTGTGCTAGATCATACGCCAGCGGCGTTGCTACGCCGTATGGGGGATGGTTCGGCTAGAGAACTGATGAAGGTCGTGTCAAGCTGCGATAAGCGTCGGGAAGGTGCAAGAAGCCTATGATCCGACGATCACCTAATGGGACTTCCTATTCTTCGGAATTGTCAGTAATGACAGGGAACGCGGGGGATTGAAGCATCTTAGTACCCGCAGGAAAAGAAATCAACCGAGATACCGCTAGTAAAGGCGATCGAACGCGGCATAGAACAAACTGAATCCCCATGTGAAAGCATGGGGAGATGTGGTGTGGACCCATTTACTCCTTGGGCAGAAATATACGAAGTTAGTTGGAAAACTACGCCATAGAGGGTGATAGCCCCTTAGTAGAATGTCTGTACGGAGATTGATGGATGTCCAGAGTAACGTGAGTTGGATATCTCGCGTGAAGATGGGGGACACTTGCCTCCAATTCTAAATATTACTCTAGTCCGATAGTGCAGTAGTAGCGTGAGCGAAATCTGAAAAGTACCCTTAACGGGAGATGAAAAGACCTGAAACCATACGGTTATAGATTTATACGGCATGAAAGGGAAGAAGCCAGCAATGGTGGACCAGTGTTGTATAGTTCGGTTAGAAAACCGATCCATGGAGTTCTGGTCATTGGCGAGGTTAACTATTAAATTAGGTAGCCGAAGGGAAACCGATTGTCCGCAGTTTTTACGAGGGACAAGGTGTGCTCGCCTTTAGTCAATGGTGCGGAGACCCGAAGCCGGTCGATCTATGCCTGAGCAGCTTGAAGCCTTCCGAAGGGGAGGTGGAGGAGCTAACCAGTTCTGATGTGCAAATCGTTTGGATGACTTGGGTATAGGGGTGAAAGGCCAATCTAGGCCGGATATAGCTGGTTCCCCGCGAAACTAGTCGCAGCTAGACTTCGATCGAGGCAGAACGTGAGGTAGAGCACCGATTGGATGCTTAGGGAGGGAAACCTCTCGGTGTCTTGTCAAACTCCGAACTTGCGTTCACCGTAGACATCGGATGCAAGGTAACCCGGGGTAAGCTTGGTTACCGTAAGGGAAAGAACCCAGCCTTAAGTTAAGGTCCCCAAATCTCAGTCAAGTGTAACATGAAATGGCGTCAGTAGTCCAATACAACCGGGAGGTGAGCTCAGAAGCAGCCACCCTTTAAAGATAGCGTAACAGCTCACCGGTCTAGATTATGGGCCCAGAAAATGGACGGGGCTAAACTGAGTACCGATACTTAAGAATACAGCAATGTAATTTGATAGCGGGGCGTGGTGCATGGGCAGAAGTAGGGCCGTGAGGTCCTATGGACCGTGTACCAACGAGGATCATGGAGTGAGTAGCAGCATAGCATGGTGAGAATCCATGTCGCCGCAGGGGCAAGGGTTCCTTGGCAATGTTCGTCAGCCAAGGGTTAGTCGATCCTAAGGTATCTCTTAATCGAGGATATCGAATGGGAATCAGGTTAATATTCCTGAACTTCTACTTTCTTTGCCTATGGTGCAGGATCGGGGTAGTTGGAGCAAGTTTGTCTGCTTGTTCAAGCGTGTAAGGGAGCGAAGAACCGTAATGGTGAGAAACTCCTGAAAGCGTGATGATGCGGGAGAAATCCCGCTTCTGATGATCCCTGGTCCCAGTGAACCCACTATAGTTACAATTGTAGGAATCGTACCAAGAACCGACACAGGTGTCCCTAGGTGAGTAGCCTAAGGCGTGTTAGCATAATCAAGGTAAGGGAATTCGGCAAAATAGCCTGTAACTTCGGGATAAAGGGTGCCAGTAATGAGAGTTACTGGTCGCAGTGACAAGAGAAATCCGACTGTTTAGTAAAAACATAGGTCCCAGCTAGTTCGAAAGGATGTGTATTGGGGCCGAAGCCTGCCCAGTGTCGGCATCTGAACTCCGGTTTCAACCGGTTGAAGGACCGATAAACGGCGGGGGTAACTATGACCCTCTTAAGGTAGCGTAATACCTTGTCGCTTAATTGGCGACTTGCATGAAGGCTCAACGAGGTTTCTACTGTCCCTACCTTGACGCTAGTGAAAACAATCAATCTGGTGCACAATCCAGATCATTCCATCTGAAAGCGAAGACCCCATGGAGTTTCACTGCAACCTGTTGTTGTTGTAGGAGGCGATATGTGTAGAATAGTCGGGACTCGTTACCCAGGACGGTGCGCTAGCATCGCTCCGAGAGGACAGTGAAATACCGACCTTATCGCTTCTTACGACTCACCCTTTCGAGGGGACAGCTATAGGCGGGCAGTTCGGGTGGGGCGCCACGCCCTCAAAAAGATAACAAGGGCGCCCAATGGTTAGCTCAGTAAGGTCAGAAATCTTACGAAGAATGTAAAGGTAAAAGCTAGCTTGACTCGGAACCAGACAATAGGGTTCGGAGATAGGAAACTATGGCTTAGCGAACCAATCAACCTCCCAAATGGGGGTGATTGATATCAGAAAAATTACCCTGGGGATAATTGAGTTGTCACGGGCAAGAGTTCATATCGACCCCGTGGCTTGCTACTTCGCTGTCGGCTCTCCCTATCCTGGTGGTGCAGCAGCTGCCAAGGGTGGGGTTGTTCGCCCATTAAAAGGGATCGTGAGCTGGGTTTAAAACGTCGCGAGACAGTTTTGTTGCTTTTGATGGAATTGTAAGTGCCTGACGAGAAGGATCCATTAGTACGAGAGGAACATGGATTCGTCGCCTCTAGTTTATCAGTTGTCTGACAAGGCAAGCTGAGTAGCCACGCGGTAGTTGATAAGAGCTGAAGGCATCTAAGCTCGAAGCAACCTTGAAAAAGAGGCACTATAAGCCACTCTGTATATGAGGAGTTTGATAGGAGCCGGATGTAAGTACCGAGGCCATCCGAGGTATTCAGTCCTGGCTTACTAACGGTTTTGCCGCTGGATGTGGTCTAGCAGTCAAACAGGTTTCGTATGAAAGTCTCTCTTCCATTTTTTCTTTCCAATTCTTTTCTGTTTTTTGTTTCTGACGGATTCGTTTATCATCTCCGCCGTTCTATCCTCATTCGGATGACGATACATCTGATAGAAGCGCACAGGGGCTTCAATTCCAATATCTACCTGCTCGTATCGGACAGGACCTGCCTGATCGATGCCGGGTGCGGCGATGATTCTTCAGGCGTGATATCCCAGATCCGCAGCATACTGGGGGACAGGAAACTGGATCTCATGATCCTCACGCACTGCCATACCGATCACATCGGCGGAGCTCCGGACATACAGGACGAGTTCGGCTGCATGGCATACGCCGATTGGCGCGAGACACGTGCCATCGCCGGCGCAGCCGCCCGCCCGATGGTATGCGGGCCGATCGGGGAGACGGATAGTTTCGATCTCGGAGGATACAGGCTCCGCGTCATCGAGACGCCCGGGCACACTCCCGGGAGCATCTGCCTCTACGATGAGATCTCGCATTCGCTGTTCTCCGGGGATACTGTGTTCGACGGCGGTGTCGGCCGCACGGACTTCCCGGGAGGGTCTGCCGAGGACATGATAGCGTCGCTCGAGAAGCTGCGCAATTTTGATATCTCATACCTCTATCCTGGACACGGAACGGTCTCAGCGGACGGAAATATGTCAGTGAGGACCGCTTTGACGATGATGGAAGGCTGGTGAATTGAGGATCATAAAGTGCGATTGCTCCAACGGGCTCAACGATGACTGCATCCAGGCCGCCATGTCAGGTGCAGAGGATATCTCCGAGGGAAAACTCGTCGTTTACCCTACCGATACCGTCTACGGGATCGGAGCGGACATATTCAACGAGGCCGCTGTGAAGAACCTCTACCTTGCCAAGAACCGCCCGTTCGACATGGCCCTTTCCGTGGCCGTCGCCGATAGGAAGATGATGGAATCCATCGCCGTCCTCAACGAGAACGCCGACAAGCTCATCAAGGCGTTCCTCCCGGGGCCCCTGACCATCATCATAAAGAAGAGGCCCGAGGTCCCTGACATCGTCACGGCATCCTCGGACAAGGTGGGGATCCGCATCCCCGACCACCCGATGGCCATCGAGCTCGCCAAGCGCGCCGGCCCCATCGTCGCCACTTCGGCCAACAGGCATTTCCATCCCGATGCCACAGACATCTCGATGGCGCGCGTCGCCTTCGGCGATACGGTGTCCACGTACATCGATGCCGGGCCCAGCACCTCCGACAGGCCGTCGACCATTGTATGGCTCAAGGACAGGGAGTACGAGATCGTCCGCCCCGGACCGATCACTGACAAATGATAAGAGATGTTCTGAATGCTTGACGCGGACGGATTGGAGAAGCTCCGCAAGGTCGGAGTGGTATCCGGCGCCGCCAGAGAGCTCGGCATGAGCCTCTGCGAGCCGGGAGCGAAGCTGTACGATATCGCGCAGGAAGTCGAGGGGTACATCCGCAAGCACGGGTGCGGGCTCTCGTTCCCCTGCAACATCAGCAGGAACGATGAGGCCGCCCATTACACCCCGTCCTGCAAGGACGAGACCGTCCTCGAGACCGGCGACGTCGTCAAGATCGACTGCGGCGGCATGCTCGACGGCTACATCGGGGACACCGCGGGGACTGTCGAGGTCGGCACCCGCGATTACACCGAGCTCGTGGCCGCCGCCAAGAAGGCGAGGGACACCGTCGGCGAGTTCATCGGCGACGGCGTCAGGCTCTGCGATGTCGGCTCTGTGATCGAGAACAGCGTGAAAGGCTCCGGCTTCAAGGTCGTCGAGAACCTCTGCGGGCACCAGATCGACCGCTGGAACCTCCACGCGGGATTCTCCGTGCCGCCTTACGATTCCGGCGATCAGACTGTGATCAAATCCGGCATGACGGTGGCCATCGAGCCCTTCGCCACCAACGGCGGAGGGTACGTCGTCAACGGGAAATGGGGGAACATCGTCATACTGTCCAACGACAAGAAGACCGGGAACGAGGGCGCCGACGATTTCCTCGAGTACGCTAAGAAGGAGTTCCCGAGTTCCCCGTTCTGCGCCAGGTCCTGCGACTACCCGGACGCTGAGAAGTGGGTCAGGTTCCTGCTGCGCAAGGGGGTCCTCTCCGGCTTCAACATCCTGAAGGAGGTCGACGGGGGCATGGTCTCCCAGTTCGAGTACACCTTCTACATCGACGGGAAGCGCGGGGAGATCACCACTTCCCCGTAAGGGATCCTCGGCCGGCGGCCCTCTGGGCCGTCCGGCACTAGGAACCTAAATATCCCCGGACGCTTCTGGGGAACAGCAAGCCGATGTAGCCGAGTTGGCCAAAGGCGTCAGACTCAAGATCTGCTCCCTAGCGGTTCGCCGGTTCGAATCCGGCCATCGGCACCATCAATACTTTCAGCTCGGCAGGCTCTGACGGCCGCGTGCGCTGTCTCTGCGCCCATGTTTTTATACTATAATGGAATCGAGCATCCAACGTAAACTCGGGACCCGTTCTGCATGCCAGGACGAAAACCGAGAGCGCGTCCCGGTGCGGGCCCCGCGCTTGAGCATTCCCTGCGCCTGAAGGCGCCGGGAACATTTACGGAGGAACAGAATATGGCAGCACCCAAAGCTAGCAATCAGAAGGCTGCGGAGCCCAAGACCGTCGCGGACAAGAAGAAGGCCGCGGCCGGCAAGCAGCAGAAAGGCCCCGCGAAGACCGAGGGCGAGGATTTCAACTACATCGTCCGTATGGCGAACTCCGATATCGACGGTCAGAAGCACGTCGTCATCGGGCTCCAGAGCATCAAAGGAGTCGGAAAGAGGGTCGCCCAGATCATCGTCAAGAAATCCGGGCTCGACGGATCCGCCAAGATCGGATCCCTTTCCGATGAGCAGATCAAGGACCTTGAGAAGCTCGTCATCGATTACGTTCAGTACGCTCCTTCCTGGGCCGTCAACCGCCAGATGGACTACGAGACCGGCGCCGACATGCATCTTATCGGCCAGGACCTCGGGATCATGCAGGACGACGACATCAACAGGATGAAGATGATCCGCAACTACCGCGGAGTCAGGCACGACACCCACCACAAGGTCAGGGGTCAGAGGACCAGGTCCAACGGAAGGAAGGGCCTCGCAGTCGGAGTTCAGAAGAAATCGGATGCAAAAGCCGCAAGCGCTGCACCCAAGACTCAGTGAGGTGTTTTGAATGGGAGATCCTAAATTCTCGAGGAAGACCTACGACACCCCCTCCCACCCTTGGCAGGGAGAGAGGATCAAGCAGGAGAACGAGATCGTCAGGGCCTTCGGTCTGAAGAACAAGACCGAGGTCTGGAAAGCCGAGACCATGCTCAGGAACTTCAGGAAGCAGTCCAGGGAGCTCCAGGCCCGTCTCAGGACTGGCGACAAGCAGGCTCAGATCGAGACCGACGCGCTCATCGCGAAATGCGCACGCCTCGGCGTCCTCCCCGTCACCGGAGGGGACCTCAACGCCATCCTCGTCCTGAAGGACGAGGACATCCTCAGCAGGCGCCTGCAGACCATCGTCTACCAGAAGGGGCTCGCAGCGACCCCCAAGCAGGCCAGGCAGCTCATCAACCACGGGCACATCTTCGTCGACGGGCACAAGGTCACCGTTCCCGGATACCTTGTCCTCAGGGAAGAGGAGGGGACCGTTTCCTACAACCCCGCCTCGCCGTTCACCGACGAGAACCACCCGATGAGGGTCGCGGCCGCCACGCCGGCGCCGGATCCGAGGCCAGGGACGCCGCCAGGGCCCAGGCAGATGCAGAGAACGCGGCGGCCGCCAGGGCCGACGCGGCAGAGGCAGGAATCACGGAGGCTGACAACTGATGGCACAGATGAAATGGGGAATCGCCAACATCTACTCGAGCTACAACAACATCATGATCACCCTGACCGACATCACCGGGGCCGAGACCCTGGCCAAGGTCACCGGCGGAATGATCGTCAAGCAGGCCAAGGACGAGTCCTCGCCTTACGCGGCGCAGAAGGCCGCCGAGAGGATCGCCGAGGTCGCCGCCGAGAAGGGCATCACCGGCATCCATGTCCGCGTCAGGGCCCCCGGAGGCAACAAGGGGACCTCTCCCGGTTCCGGTTCCCAGGCCGCTGTCCGTGCTCTCGCACGTGCCGGCCTCACCATCGGGCGCATCGAGGATGTCACCCCGATACCCCACGACGGTACCAAGCCCAAGGGCGGACGCAGGGGACGCAGGGTCTGAGGAGGACCTGTCATGAAGATCGAGATCGTCGAGATGGAGGACAGGAAGGCGAAGTTCATCCTGAAGGACTCCTCGCCGGCGATGGCCAACGCCCTCCGGCGCACCATGCTGCAGGACATCCCCAAGATGGCCATCGACAAGGTGGAGTTCCACCTGGGACCCATCCAGGACGAGAACGACCTCGACGAGAACGCCAAGGAGTACGAGAGCGTGACCTCCCTCTTCGACGAGGTCATCGCCCACAGGCTCGGGATGATCCCCGTGCCCACCGACTACTCCCAGTTCACGTTCCGCGACAAGTGCGAGTGCGGCGGCGAAGGCTGCCCGCACTGCACCATCATGTACAGTCTGAACAAGCACGGGCCCGCGACCGTCATGTCGGGAGACCTCCTCCCCCTGGGCGACAGCTCGCTCAAGGTGAAGGACGAGTTCATCCCCATCGTGGAGCTCACCGCCGACCAGGCGGTCCTGATCTACGCCACTGCGGTCATGGGCACGGCCAAGCAGCACGTGAAATGGCAGGCCGCCTTCGGTGTCGGCTACTCCTACGAGCCGGAGATCGAGATCGACCCCAACTGGGCGTCCGACTCCGACACCCTGAAGCTCGCCGAGACCTGCCCCGGCCTGTTCGAGGTCAGGGACGGCAGGCTCGAGGTCGCCGACAAATGGAAGGCCATCTCCTTCGGCAGCACCGCTTCCGCCCTCATGCACGATGACAAGCCGGTCGTCAAGATCACTTGGAAGGACGACAGCTTCCTGTTCAAGTTCGAGACCGACGGCTCCCTCACCGCCAGGCAGGTCCTCGACAAGGCCGTCGAGATCCTCAGCGCCGAGGCCCTTGCCATCGCTTCGCAGGCCGACGCCCTCGTGGGCGCCGAAGAGCACCCTGTCAAGCCCCGCGGCTATTGATCAAAAACATTTCCGGCCCCGGCGGGCCGGTTTTTTTCAATTCATCAGGATCGGCCCTCAGAAGAAGTCCGTCAGTTTGGTCTTCCTGATCTTGTCGTTGTTGAACAGGGAGTCCATGCTGGCCTCGATGATGCCGATCCTTTCCTTGGTGTAGTTGTCGAGATCGTACTTCTCGCAGACGTCCTTGGAGACCTCGAGGTACTTGCGGACGGACGCTTCGTGCACGGTGAGGTTCAGTTCGTGGCCGCATTTGGTGCAGACGCCTGCCAGGGGCACACGGCGGTACTTCGTACCGCATTTGGTGCAGCGGACGGTCTGGGTGGCGAAGCTCCTCAGGTTTCCGATCATGTCGGGCATGAAGTGCTTGTTGATGACCTTGAGCGCCACATCCTTGGCGTCTACCGCGCGGCATTTGATGCCGAGGTTCAGCTGAGCGTACATCTTGTCCCTCATGGAGCCTAAGGTGGTGTATGCGGACTCCTTGGGCCCCTCGGAGATGTCCGGGGTGTCGTGGGTGAATCCCAGCCCCTCGTACTGCGCCGGGGTGCCGATCCTCCCTCCCACCAGGTCCATCTGCTTCTCCATCTCCTTCGGGTCCTTCATGTCCATGGCGGCATAGTAGAACTCGCGGGGGTAGAACCTCCTGCAGTCGACGTTGTGCGCTTCCTTGTCGATCTCGTTCGGGTCCAGCCTGGTGGTCAGGACGAGCGGGCAGTCCATCAGCCCTCCCCTGCGGTCCGGCAGGAACACCCTGGAGAAGTTCAGCAGGGCATCGAGGGCCAGGATTATGCAGTCCTCGTCGCCGTCGCAGTTCCTCCTCTTGGACGCGTGGTAGAAGGGGTGGCCGTAGCATCCGCGGATGTTGCTGTATCCTATGATCCTGCACAGGATGCAGCCGGACGTGTGCGGGGCCAGCCCGAAGACGACCTTCCCGATCAGATCGGACCGGTTATCGCACTTGTAGTACCTCGGCAGATGGTAGATCAGCTCGAGCTCGTCATCGACGAACTGGGAAACGCGGACCATGTAATCTCCGCATTCCCTCGCGGGGATGATGTCCTGGCACTTCAGCTCCACGATCTGCTCCGGGTCGGTGAGCGGCGCGCCGTTCCAGTCGTGAGTGTATCCGAGCTCATGCGCCTTCTCGATGGTGAGCCCGATCTCCCTCGGCCTGAAGTGGGTGATGGGGATATCGGTCATGTCGTAACGTATGGTTCCGTCCCTGAAGATCGACACATTGTGCCTGCGCCTGAGTATCCCCTTCTCCATCAGTTCCGGGGTCTTGGTGCGGGACGTGAGTTTATCGGTGCATTTGAGGGTCTGCTTGGAGTCGCTCTCGCCGACCGCGTCCATGGCCGCCTTGTACTCGGCCTCCACGTTCACGGCGACGGTGGAGTTCTTGGCGCCCTCTTTCTTCGCCTTCTCGAACGGGAAGGTATGCACTCCGCAGTCCCTGCACCAGCAGCGGAACGTCTCCCGGTTGCAGACGGGGCATCTGCGGGCCCCCATTGCCACATTGATGACCTTCCTGGCGGCAGCCAGGTGGTTCTCCTGCTGGAGCGATTTGATCACCGACAGGGTGTCCTTCTGAGGGTTAGGGCTGTCCTCTTCGCCGAGGGCGAACAGGCACTGGCACAGCGGAGACCCGGTCCTCTCCTTGGCCTTCTCCGGCCTTCCCATACGGGTGCCGATGCGGGTCATCGCGCGGGCCATCACCTTGTAGCCGGCCGCCTTGGAAACGGCATCGAGCGAGTCCTCCCCGTCGAAATCGCCGTTCTCCACCAGCCTGTCGCCCTCGACCTTCAGGCCGAGGCAGTCGATCATCGGCAGGCAGTACTTCTGCTCGATGGCGATGATGTTCCCCTGCATCCGGTGGAGGGCGCCGAGGTCCTCCAGGACCCTCTTCATCGTCGGGTCGTCGTCCTTACGCTGGGGGACAGGCTGGCGGTCGGTAGGTACGAATATGCGGCCGTCACGGAACTTCGCCTTCTCGGCGAGATATCCCCTCAGGGCCTTCAGCCTGGGCAGCTCTATGTCCGACCAGAAGAGGTTGAACTTCGGGTGGAGGGCCACTTTGAACTGCCTGCTCATCTCCTTCGAGCGCTCGTACGTCGGGTCCTCCCAATCGTCCGGCAGGACGCCTCCGTTCGCCGCTTTTATCTCCTCCCTGTGCCACTCCGTAGGATACCCGCAGGGCACGAGGACGTGGTTGTTCTCGCAGAACTCTCCGAACGGCACGAGGATCTCGCCGTTGTCGACGACCTCCGCCACCTTGTTCCTGATATTGATGTACTCTTCCTTGGTGCCGCAGTATACCAGGTCGCCGTTGTTCAGGAGGACCGTGGGGCCCTCGATCGAACGGACGGGGGTGACGACGCAGGCTTTCCCGGGGCGCTCAATCTTGAGCTGCGTTCCTATCGCCATGAACTCGTCCATGGCGTACATGCTCGCCGGGTTGTAGGCGAGGGCGGCGAGACCGGACGTGCGGGCGCGGCCGTAACGCAGCCTGAAGCCTCCGAAACGGCAGGGATGGCCGAAGATGGGCCTTCCCGCGACCATATCTTTGAGATACTTGTAGGCGGGCTCAACGATCTTCTTCTTGGATTTGGTGTCGGTGTCGACCGCCTTGTGCATGTCGAGGTACTTTCCGATGAAGTCCCAGCCTTTGATCCCGAGCTTGTCGACGTGCTTCTTCAGCTTGGATGCCTTCAGGCACATGCCTTCGGCGATGACCAGGCAGGCGCCTCCCCTGACGCGGTTAGTGGATATGCGCGGCAGGTCCCTGAAACCGGAAATCTCCACGCGTTCGGTCCCTTCGCCGTCGACCATGACAGGGCATTCGCTGACGATGGTCCTGATCTCCTCCGAAGTGGGGGTGAACTGGAGATGCTGGCACTGTTTGTACAGCGGGATCTCCTCATCGAACCTGGCTATCTCTCCCTCGGTGGGGATGTACTTCCCGATGCCGAGCGCCTGCCTCACGACGTCGCAGATGAGCACGGACATGGCCTGCCCGGTACCTCCGGACGCCTGATAGGTCCGGCGAAGACCAGGTCGGCGAAGGTGGACCCGTCGGCGTTATGGCCGATCTTGGTGGTCGCGATCCCCTCCAGGGGAGCGACCAATATGCCCTCGGTGATGATGGCGAGGCCGAGCCTCACGGCCCTGTCGAGGGTCTTGTCGAGGCTCTCGCCCGGGCGTTTGGCGTATTCCTCCGCCACCTTGATGGCGACGATCTCCCTGTTCCCGTATTCCTGGGTCTTCTGGCGGATAAGGTCCGCGACGCCTTCCACGTGATAGTCGGATAGCAGCTCCTCCACACGCGAGGCCAGGTCCTCCGCCCTGGGTATCTCGACCTTCTCCACCGGGTCCTTGCCCTCTTTCCTGGCCTTCTCGGCCAGGTCGAAGATCGCGTCGGATTGCTCCTGGAGGCTTTTGAAATAAGCCCTCATCTCGTCGCTGACGGCGACCTCGCTCATTCGGATGCCTCTGGAGCCTCCGGCTCTTCGAGGGGCCTGCTGCGCAGGATCTCCCTCAGCTTCCCGATGAGCATCTGCCTGAACTCCTCCATCCCCTCGCCGGTGGCGGCGGAGATGCGGATGGCGTCATGGTCAGTCCTGAGGACGTCGCATTTGCTCTCGACGACGATTATGGGGACGCCGTCGAAGTTCTCGCGGACGGTCCTCAGCAGGTCCTCCTGCTTCTCCATCGGGTACCCGCAGGTCTCCGAGGGATCCAGGACGAAGATCATGATGTCGGTCAGGTACCTAAGTGCCAGCACCGCCTGTTTCTCGATGTCGTTCCTGTCCTCGAAGCTCCTGTCGAGGAGCCCGGGGGTGTCCACTATCTGGAACATCCTCCAGTCGTCCTTGATGTGCCCGATGGTGATCCCTTTCGTGGTGAACGGGTAGGGGGCGACCTCGGGCGCGCGGTGCTGATGCAGGTCACCAGGCTGCTCTTGCCGACGTTCGGGAACCCGGCCACGACGGCGGTCGGGATCTTGGGGTCGATCGACGGGAGGTCCCTGAACTTGTTCTTGGCATCCTGCAGGAAGAGCAGGTCCTTGGATATCTGGTCGACATAGGACCCCAGCCTGCCGTAGAAGCCTTTCCTGATGGACTCGATTATCTCCGGGTCCTTCGTCCTGCGCACCTCGCGGAGGGACTGCTTCTTCAGCAGCTCCGTCCTCCCGGCGCACCAGTTGAGGGCCCCCAGGGCCTTCTTGTAGCGGTCTATCCCTATCACCAGGTCCACGAGCTGCGGGAAGAAGTCGTCCTCCTTCTCCATCCTGGGGAACTTCTGGATGTAGCCGACGAGAGTCGTCTCGACTATGTCGCCCGAGGCCGTGATCCTGGCAAGGGCGGTCTTCTTCTTGGTGTCCAAGGAGTCGCTGCCTTTCTTGCTGATCCTGCTGGCCCTGCGGAATGCCTTGTCCATGAGCTCCTCGGCGGTCAGGACCGTCGGTATCTGCGTGTTCATTCCGGCCATATGGAAGTCCATTGTAATCGCGCATAAATAAGGATGTGCCGGGACGCCTGCGTTCGCGCCCGGAACACCCTCCGATATTCACTTCCCGGAGACGGTCATGCGCATGAGCCAGAGGTCGTGCTTCATGCTGCTGTCGTACTTGCTGCCGAACGAGACGGCGGACGCCGGGCAGTCGCGGACCACGATGCCGGCGTTGACCTTCCACTTCGCTCCGCTGTCATGTCCCAGCAGGTTCGAGACGGCCTCCGCGTTGACGTTGACGTCGATGGATGCGCTGGTCTCGGGGGACCCGCTCATGTCGATGAACTTCGGCACCCCGATCCCGGCGAACGCCTCCGCGCCGATGTACACGTCCCCGAGCGCCACATCGGCGATGCTGACCTTGTACGGGTCGTCGATGTGCAGCAGCAGCTCGGCGGCGCGCCCCATCAGGAGCTTCAGGGCATCGGAGGCGGTGCCGCGGTCGACCTCGATGTACGCCTGGAACCCGGTGCATGCCGCTCCGGACGCATCATGCAGGCGGCACTCCGCGAACAGGCGGGCGCCGACGATCATCCCCGATATGTCCTCCGCTACCTTGTCCATCACCTTCTGGGTTATCTTCTTGCAGAGCAGGCTGAGGCCGTCCACGTCCGTCACGTGCCCTGCTTCGTCGATCGCTTCCAGCGCCGCGTCCTTGACAATGTCCTTGGCCGAAGAGAGCAGGTAACCGTCGCATCGAAGAGCCCCGAGTTCTTCTCGCCGGGGCTGCCTTCCCCGCGTTTCCACTGGGTGCACCCGTCGACCGTCCTCTGGTACGTCGTGCTGTCGTTGGCGCTGTCGCTGAACTTCGGCGTATGGCCGATCTCGGACCCGTCGGCGGCCAGCAGCTCGAGCTTTTCGCCGCTGTTGTTCAGGAATGCTACGGGGAACGTCACGACCTTGTGCTCCATGGGCCCGATCGTGCCGCTCAGCCCCCATGTTGCGCCGCGGGAGTTCCTCAGCGACATGCCGTCGAGGCTGATCTCCGACCTGGAGAAATTCAGCAGCTCGACCCATTCCGAGCCCTTGTCCTCCCCCGCAGGGTTGGATTCGGCCTCGTTTATCAGAAGGCCCTCTTCCATCGGGACATTGTACTTCAGCTCCGCGCCCGCGTCCACCGATATCAGGGTGCCGGGAACTGGGGACGGGAGGTTGGAGAGCACGGTGCCCATGCCGGGGATGTCGGAAAGGCGGACATCGATCTGCCGGTATTCCTGGACCTCCGGAAAGGAGATGCTCACCTCTGTGTCCCCGTAATGACCGTCGACGGTCAGGATGCGGTCCGATCTGTACATCGAAGGGTTGAAGGTCCCGCTTATCCCCCAGCCGTCGCCGGTGTACCCGAAGCCCCCGTGCACCTTGTACCCGCTGCTGTTCTGGGACACTGTGAGCCAGGCCTTCATCGGGGAGCCCCCGAGGGTGCCTTCGGCGCCGATCTTCAGCAGGTCCTTGGAGCTCTTGTCGATGTTCTTGGCGTAGACCGTGAAGGTGAGCTTCCATCCCATGTAGCCGATCCCGACGGTCTGGCTGCTGGCCTTGATGTCGATGATCTCCTGCACCTCTCCGGTCAGAGACTCCAGAACCTTCCCGGCCGAATCGTTGAGGATCTTCTCCACCGCCTCGCCGAGCATCTCAGTGCGGGAGCCGATGAGCTCGTAGATCTCCCGGACTATGCCGGAATCCCGCACGATCTCCATGACGGCACCGGCCAGCCTCTCTCCGAGCTCGCCAACTGTGCGCAGGTAGCTGATGAGCGGGTCGGCCAGCTCTCCCGCCCACTCTGCCAGTTTCTTCCAGGCATCCTCTGTTATGGTGTCGGTTGCGGAGTATTCGAAACCGCTCAGGGGCCATCCGGAGACCACCGGCACGTCCGCTTTCAGGCTGACCGGGACCGAGGCCCTGAAGACGCAGTTGCCCGTCCCGAGCCTGCTCTGGAGCGGGCCGCTCCCGGTCACGCTGTAGGTGACGGTATCATTCACCTCCACGGAGAACACCGAGCAGAAATCCGCCCCGAAAGTGCAGAGGTCGGTGCAGTGGGAGCTGGACCCGCTGTTCCTAGCGATCGAGACCGAAGGGCGGGAATCCGTCTCCACGGTGAGCTTCTCGAAGCTCGAGGCATCTCCCAGGAGCTCGAACGTCCCTTCCTTCCCATACTCGCGCAGCCCTTCGAAAGGATCGGCGCCGACGGATTGGGCGAACTCCTCTGCCAGCTCGGCGAAGCGCTTCTCGGTATCGAACGAAGTCGCTATCAGCGGGAGCCTGAGGATCTTGGCGCAGCCCTTCTGGATTATCGCGCTGCTCTTCTTCTCCACTTCGCAGAGGGCCGACAGCCCGGCGACCTCGGCATCGACCTTGTCGGAGTACTCCCTGAACTGTGCCAGGTTCCAGGCGGCGGTCGTGAGCGAGGCGATCCCGGCATCGGCGTAGCTCTCCGCCAGGGCACTGTCCGCTCCCGCTTCGGAATAGGCGGACACCAGCAGGCCGCGGATCTCCGGCAGGCGGTCCCGGAGGATCGCCTCCGGGTCCGTGGTCCAGATGTCGGCCCTGTTCTCCTCGATGGTCCTGTATATCGCCGTGTAGAACGGGTCCGGGTATCCTTCGGCGCGGACCTGGGCGGTGAGTATCTTCAGGAAGTCGGCGTCGCACCTGGAGGCGTTCTCCTCCGCGAACGCCCTCACCGAATCGGCGAAGCTCCCCCTGTCCTGTATCGCGGCGGTCCCCATCGATTGCGCTTCGCTATCTGTGCCAGCGCGCCGTTCGCTACGCTGGTGATCCATTCCATGAGCCCGTCTGTGTCCGCGCGGTAGGTCTTCTTGAAATGGTCCACGGTCCCGTAATGCAGCAGGTCCGCCTCCGGGTAGGGCACCGTGATGCTTACCTCCCCCATGTTCTCGGCCGGGGACGGGACGCGGAGCTCGAACGATCCCCGCACCGAGAAGTCCGACCTCCCGGTGACCTCTTTGATATAAGGAGCGGCCGAGTAGTCGGTCTTCTTGTTCGTCAGGAAGGAGACCAGGGAGTCCCAGGCATCGGCCAGGGTATCTGCGACGCCGTCGAGGGCGCTGATGATCTCCGACCCGAGGAAGTAGTCGAACCATTTCCCGATCAGCCTGTCCATCGATGCAGAGGCTATCTGCGAGTACATGCCGGAGAGGTCCACGGTCAGCCCTCCCCTGCTCCTGACCAGGTCCATCCCGATGTCGCGCGTGCCTCCGACGATCTCCCCGTCCGCGTCCCTGAAGACGATGCTCTCGGCTGCGCGGAGAACGGTGCTGTACGCCTCCTTCACGTCCTCGGCGGTGATGACAGAATCCGTCCCCTTCTCTCCGGACACGTATGCCCCGTATCCGCTCATGATCCTCGACTGAGCGAGAGAGGACAGCTGGTACTGCATCATCTGGGACATCATCGATCCGTTGCCTTCGAGCAGGCTCTCGAACAGCGTCCCGCGCTCGATGGCGAGGGGCAGGGCGCAGCTTCCGTCCGCCCTCAGCTCCACCGTCCGATGCGCTTTCCCGGAGTCGGATTCGAAGGTCAGGTCAGCGGTCCCGGCGGCGTAGAGGTACGCGGGCGTGTAGCCGTCCGCGGCGTACAGGCCCTCCTGGGTCCTCAGGTCCTCCACGTTCAGCTCCGCAGTCCATCCGTTCAGCTTCACGAGGACGCCTGAGTCCTCGGCCGGGAACATGGACCCCATCCACCGCTCCATCCGTTCGGAGACTCGGCGCGGCGGCCGTCCAGCCCGCCGGCGTCCGGATCGAGGCTCACCGACCGTACGTTCTCCCCCATCCCCTGCTCTATGAACGCCGTTATGCCGTCGGCCGCCGAATCTATCGCCTTCACCGACCTCCAGGAGTCCTCCGCCCCGTCCCTGGCTCCCTCGATCTCCGCCTGCACCGCTCCGTATGCGGTGACCGACAGGAGGATCGCCACCGCCGCCAGGGCGAACGGCATGCCTCCCCTGCGGTCCCCCCGTATCGCTGTCCCTTTCATGGCAGGCGTTTCGCCCTCCGGGGATAATAAGCGGGCGCACTGCAGTCAGGGGCAACTGCCGCATTATCCCTCTGGCAGGGGAGCGCCCCGTGCCGAATCGACGGAGAATATTATTTAATAATAAACAAATGCAACCGTCATGAGCGCAACTGTGAAGCCCTATTCGGCGGCCGTCGGACTGCCGAAGAAGACGCGGTCCATATGCCCCGAGTGCGGCAAACTGCTCGAGGCCAATGTTTTCGAAAAGGACGGGAAGGTCTATATGGAGAAGGACTGCCCGGAGCACGGCCACTTCTGCGACCTTTACTGGTCCGACGCCAAGAAATACCTGCAGGCCGAGAAATACGCGAAGGACGGCACGGGGCTCAGGAACCCTATGGACAAGTCGCTCAAGGACGGCGAGAACGTCCACATCGTCATCGACGGGGAGCGCATCGACATGATGTCGCCCACCGCCCTGGCCAACATCGACCTGACCAACAGGTGCAACATGAAATGCCCCATCTGCTTCGCCAACGCGAACGATGCCGGGTATGTGTATGAGCCAGATTTCGAGACCGTCTGCAAGATGCTCGACGCCCTCAGGAGCGAGGAGCCCATCAAATGCACCGCGGTCCAGTTCTCCGGAGGAGAGCCCACCGTCTATCCCAGGCTGGTCGACGTCATCAAGGCCGCCAAGGAGAGGGGCTTCGCCCAGGTGCAGATCGCCACCAACGGCATCGAGTTCTGCAACCATTACGACAAGCTCAAGGCCTGCGCGCAGGCCGGGCTCAACACCATCTACCTCCAGTTCGACGGCTTGAACGACGACATCTACAGGAGGTCCCGCGGCCGCTGGATGATGAAGGTCAAGGAGGGCGTCATCGCCAACTGCATGAAGCTGAGGGAGGAGACCGGCCACAGCCCGTCCATCGTCCTCGTCGTCACCACTGTCCGCGGCCTGAACGACGACGAGATCGGGGACATACTGAAGTTCGCCATCAAGCACAGGGAGGTCGTCAGAGGAGTGAACTACCAGCCTGTCGCGTTCACCGGAAGGGTCACCCACGAGGAGGTCGACAAGGGCAGGATCACCCTCACCGACGTCGCCAAGGCGATCAACGACGAGACTGGATTCACCACCATGGACGACTGGTACCCGGTGCCCACCGTGGCCGGCATCTCGAACTACGCGTCGATTATCCTGGGACAGAACAAGATCACGTTCCCGACGCACCCCCACTGCGGGCTCGCGACCTACCTCTTCATCGACGACAAGGACAACGTCATGCCCATGCCGAGGATGATCGATGTCGACAGGTTCGTGAAGGGCATGGACGAGATATCGCACAAGGCGGAGACGGCGGCGTTCAAGAAGCTCACGGTGCTGAAGGTCAGGAAGCTCCTGCTCAACTGCATCAACGAGGCCGGTCTGCCCGAGGGCATGACCAAGAACGACCTCATCAACGCCCTCGTGAGCATCATGAGCAAGAAGTCCAAGGCCGCCCTCGCCAAGTTCTCCTGGGGGGCCATGTACGTCGGTGCCATGCACTTCCAGGACTCCTACAACTACGATGTCGAGAGGGTAAGGAGGTGCTCCATCCACTACGTCACTCCCGACTGCAAGATCATCCCGTTCTGCGCCTACAACAGCGGGATCGAGATGCGCGTGGAGACCGAGAAGAAGTTCTCCGTTCCTCTGGCCGAGTGGAAGGAGAAGCACAAGGAGGAGGCCAAGCAGCTCGCCGAGGCGCTGATCGTGCCCAAGGACCCGGACGAGGCCCCGGCTGAGAACAAGGAGTGAATCGGATGAAGGTTGATACGAACAAATGCCTGCACTGCGGGGGATGCGTCGGATGCTGCCCCCAGAACGCTATCTTCCTCTGCGATTACGTGCTGACGTTCAGCGATGCCTGCAACCGCTGCGGCCGCTGCGTCAGGCTCTGCCCTGTCGGGGCCCTGTCCATGGAGGCGAAGGAATGAAGGAGCTGAAATGCGAGGTGCTTGTCGTCGGAGCGGGGCCCGCCGGAGGAATGGCGGCCAAATCCTGCGCCGAGAAGGGCATCGACACCATACTCATCGAGAAGAAGGCCGAGATCGGCGCGCCCCTCAGGTGCGCCGAGGGTGTTTCCAAGAAGATGTTCGCCGAGATCGGGATCAAGCCCGAGCCCGAGTGGATACGCGCCGACATGAAAGGCGCGGTCATCGTCTCCCCGGACGGGACCTCGTTCCAGCTGGATGAGACCAAGGCCGGCGCCGAGGTCGGATACGTCCTCGAGAGGCACCTGTTCGACAAGGGCATCGCCAAGCTCGCCGTCAAGGCGGGCGCTAAGCTCATGATGCGCACCTGGATGACCGGCCCCATAATGAAGGACGGGAAGATCGTCGGCGCGCACTGCGTCTCCATGGGCGAGCCTCTCGACATTTACTGCGACTGCATCGTCGGCGCTGACGGCGTGGAGTCCCAGGTCGGCCGCTGGTGCGGCATCGATACCAACCTGAAGATGAACGACATCGAGCCGTGCATCCAGTACAGGATGGCCGGGATCGACTGCAGCATGGAGTTCTGCGAGTTCCGCCTCGGCCTCGAGGTCGCTCCCGGAGGGTACCTCTGGATCTTCCCCAAGGGCGACGGCGTCGCCAACGTCGCATCGGGATCATGGGTACCTTCTGCAAGAACGGCGTCCGCCCGAAGCAGTTCCTCGACAAGTTCATCGCCGAGGACCCCAGGTTCAAGCACGCCCAGATCCTCGAGATCGACGGAGGGTTCGATTCCACCTGCCCCGGCCTGGAGAAAGGCTACTCCGCCGACAATGTCCTGCTCGTCGGAGACTCCGCGAGGCTCATCGACCCGATCACGGGAGGCGGCATCGGCCATGCCTGCATCTCCGGGATGTACGCCGGAGAGGTCCTCGCTGAGTGCAAGAAGAAAGGAGATTACTCCGCGGCCGCCCTGAAGCCCTACGACAAGAAGATCAGGGACAGGATGGAGGATAACCTCTACCGCGACTGGATGGCCAAGGAGCGCCTCGCCGAGCTCGACGATGAGACCATCAACCAGGTCGTCAAGCTGATCAAGGACGCCGACATCGAGCATGTCAACGTCGAGAACCTTCTCAAGGCGATCAAGGAGAAGTTCCCCAAGGTCGTCGAGGGATTCGAGGACCTCATCTGAAAATACCGGGGGCCGGAAGGCCCCTTTTTTCCGGCCCCCCGGGGCCGTATCTTTCTCACTCTTTGCTTTTGCCGGTCGGAGCGCCCTTCTTCTTCTGCCTCCAGCGGCGCCTGTTCCTGCCGTCCCCTTCCCGCATCTTCACGGTGACGCCGGGGACACCGGTCTTGACGATATAAGGCGTGCCGCCGTGGGCGCGGATCTCCTTGGAGACCTTGTCCGGACGGTCGGTGAGCGCTACCATGCACCCTCCTCCGCCCGAGCCGGTCAGCTTGGCGCCGTAGGAGTACGGGAGGACGGCATCGACCATGTGGTTCAGTTCGTTGCAGGATACCCCGAGGATCGACAGCAGGCGGTGGTCGTAGGTCATCAGGGCCCCGAGCTCCTCGAGGTCGTTGTTCTTCATGGCCTTCATGCCGTCCAGGGCGACGTCGCCGAGCTCCTCGATGATCTCCGAGGCGAACCTGCTGCTCTCGGTGTACTCCCTCACCTTCTCCACCAGGGGGCCGGTGGCTGCTTTGATCCCGGTGTTGCCGATGACGAAGTGCATCTCGGGGACGTCTATCTTGGATATGTCCCAGGACCTCTCTCCGTTGTCGATGTGCCAGAGGAAGTCCTCATCGTCGTAGGGGACGTTGAGGGCTATCGCATGGCCGTGAGCGGAGGCCGAGGTGTCCATCGGGCTGCCCCTGCCCTGCGCGGCGTACTCCGCCTCATAGGCGAGCCTGGCTATGGACTCCTCGTCGGTGGGCAGCCCCTCCAGGCAGCTGATAGCCGCCGCGTAGGCGTTGGACAGCGCCGCCGAGGATCCTAGGCCGGAGCCCGAGGGCACCCTGCCGTCGACGTAGATCGACACCGGGGAAGTACCTATCTTGTCCGAGATGTACCTCATGTGGGGGCTCATGTTGTAGGGCGCCGCCGGCTGGTTGTTGACCATGTACCTGTCGCTCCTCTTGACGCGGATGCTGAAGCGCATGTTCATGGCGACGGATATCGCCGGCTTGCCGTAGACGACCGAATGCTCCCCCAGGATGACGAACTTCCCGGGGGCCGAAGCCGAAACGTACGTCATCGGTTCAGCCCGTATTTGGCGAGGGTCTCTTTTATCGCGTCGTTGGGGTTCCTGCCGCCCAGGAGAGGCTGCGGGATGTCCCACCAGGCGTCCTCGAGGTCCGACAGCGCGCGGGTGTACTCCTCGTCGTCTTTGAACTTGGAGGGGTCCACCGCCTGCAGGGCCTTCTGCTGCTCCGCGAACAGGTTGACCCCGTACTCCATGTTCGTGAGCGCCACGCCCATGAATATGTCGAAATCCGAGAACGTATCGGGCGCGGATTCCGGAGGCTGGGAGTCGGCGAACATGTCGAGGACCGCCTGCGCGGTCAGCTTGAACACCATCTGCATCTTCGCCTTGGTGTCGGGGAGTTCCATGGCCTCTACCTGCTTCGACAGGTTCTCGAACCAGAGGTCGTTCATAGCGCTGACCCTGTTCCCGTTCTTCCCGTAGACGAACTCCTGGGCCTCATCTGCCTTCTCGGAACCTTCCTCGGGGAAATCGTCCCCGAAGAGGTGCGCGTTCGGGTCGTCATCGTTCATGCGCCTTCCCTCCTGATGCGCCTGACGGTGCTTTCGAGTATGTCCATCCCCTTGGAGATCTTCTCCTCGCTGGCGGCGTAGGAGAACCTGAGGTGCCCCTCGCCGTAGGTCCCGAACGCGGAGCCGGGGGTGCAGATGAGCCCGGCCTTCACCAGTTCGGCGGCCAGGTCTGCCGATTTCATGTCCATGTCGTAGGAGGGGAAGGCATAGAACGCGCCCTTGGGCGGCAGGATGCTGAACCCCGGCACTTCGTTGAGCCTCTTGGTGATGAGGTCCCTCCTTGCCCTGTAAATCTTCCTGGCATTGTCCAGGTAGGGGTCGATGTGCGGGAGGGCGTTCAGGACGCCGTACATGGCCGGCATCCCCGGGCTGGCGCAGACATGGTACTGCATTTTGATGAGGGCGTCAGTCTGCTTAGGGCCCGAAATGACGAACCCCAGCCTCCATCCGGTGACGGCCATCATCTTGGAGAACCCTCCGACGACGACCGCGCGGTCCAGGTAAGGGAGGAACGACTGGTGCTTCCCTTCGTAGATGAACGGTTCGTAGACCTCGTCGGAGAGGATCATGACGTCCTTGTCCGCGGCGATGTCGGCGAGGACGTTCCTGGTCTCCTCGGTCAGGACGGCGCCGGTCGGGTTGGACGGGTTGGTGACCACGATCATCTTGGTGCTCGGGGTTATCTTGGACTGGATATCGTCGGTGTCCGGCTGGAAGTCGCCTTCGGTCAGCCGGTACTCGACGGCCTTCCCGCCGGCGAGCTTCGCGTGGGGGCCGTAGATGACGAAGCCGGGCGACGGGACCAGGACCTCGTCCCCGGGGTCCACGAACGACTGGGACACTTCGAGGAGGGCCGTGGAGCCGCTCGGGGTGATGATGACGTTCTCCGCTCCCAGGCCGCCGGCGTACATGGAGTAACGCTCGGCCACGGCCTTCCTGAGCTCCGGGATGCCGGCCGTCGGGGAGTACTTGTTCTTCCCCGCGAGCGCGGCCGCGTTCATGCCCTCCACAGCCTCCTTCGGCGGGTCGAGGTCAGGCTCTCCGAGCCCGAGGTTGATGGACCCGGGCCCTGCCAGATCGAACATCTTCCTGATCCCCGACATCGGGACGGACTGGAGCCTGTCCGAGACTTTCATGCCTCTGTTCATAACCGGGCATATGAGGGAGCCCCTATATATCTCGGACGCGCGGGCGCGGGAGGCAGCGTCCCTCTGCGGATACCGTGCGGTGTCCCGAGGGCTCTCAATGGTACCTTTATAACATCGTCCGTGCGTTACCGAAAGCATGAAGTTCGGACTCCCGGAGGCATCTCTGGTCCTGTTGGCGGCAGGCATCGTCGTTTCGGTGCTCGCCATGTTCGACAGCACCGGCCTGTCCGACGGGCCTGTCCCGGGAGCGCTCATGGTCCCTGGGTACATCATGATCATCGCCGGCATCGCGGCGTTCGAGGTATGCTCCAGGAGGAACAGGTCCGCCATCGCGGACTATGAGAACGACCGCGCGATCTCCGCGGAGCTGTCCCGCTTCCCCGACGACGGGTTCCTCATCGACCTCACCGGAGAATACAAGGCAGATAACGGCGCGGCCATCGAGGATCTGACGGAGGGCAGATGACCCAGAAAGCGCTGAACGCCGCCATGGTCTACTACATGTTCGATGCCTCGAACATGCACAGGTGGAACGACCACCTCCGCACGCTGGACCTCACCGAGCTGGACAAGCAGGCCCACAAGGCGGCCATCGCATGGATCCTGGGGAAATGCGAGGAGGACGCCGGGAACAGGGTCGATTGGCCGGCCCTCATCGAGCGCTGCCTCTTCTCCTTCATCCAGAGGGTGGCCCTGACCGACCTGAAGCCGCAGATCTTCCACCGGATCGAGGAGGAGAAGGCCGGGGAGGTCAGCGAATACGTCCTGGCCGAGTTCTCGAAGCGCGTCGGCGGCATGCCGGACGGGTTCACGGAAAGCTTCCGCAGGTACCTGGGGTCGCCGAAGGATACCAAAGAGGACGCCATAATCCGCGCCGCTCATTATCTGGCGACCCGCTGGGAGTTCATCACCATCTACGATGCGAACCGCTCGGTCTACGGCATAGAGGACACCAAGGACGAGATCGACAGGCAGGTCCTCCAGCACAGGGACCTGGCCGGGGTCAGGGAGATGATGTCCCCGGATTCGAAGCTCTGGCACTTCGTGAACATCATCGGCCAGTTGAGGTTCCAGCAGAGATGGGCGAGGACCCCCAGGATACCCAAGACCACGGTCCTGGGCCACTCCCTCCTGGTCGCCGACTGCGCGTACCTGGCGGACCGCGATGCCGGGGCGTCCGCCGGGCAGGTGTACTGCGATTTCTTCACCGGGCTGTTCCACGACCTTCCGGAGGTCCTCACGAAGGATGTCATCACCCCCGTGAAGACCAGGGTCAGCGGCCTCCCGCAGCTGCTGGACGGCATCGAGGGCGAGCTCATGAACTCCCGCATCATGCCCCTGATCCCGGAAGGATGGAGGTCCGAGCTGGAGTTCTTCGCCTGTGACCCCTTCACCGTCTCGTCGGACCCGGTGCGCGACGGCAGGAGGGTCAAGGCGTGCGACCTCCTGGGGGCCTGGGTCGAGGCCCTAGTGTCGATACGCTACGGGGTGACCTCCCGTTCCCTGCGCGAGGGCGTGGAGGAGATAGGGGCTAAGCTCTCCGCTCCCGGCTACGAGGAGAGCATCGGCGCCGGCCAGATACTCGAAGATTTCAGGAAGATGGATATTTGACCTGGAGGATCGGCGGGCTGGAGATAGACGGCAGGGTCATCCTGGCACCTATGTCGGGTTACACGTCGAGGGCCTACCGCCGCTTCATGAAGCCGTTCGGGGTGGCCGCGGACGTGTCGGAGATGGTCTCGGCCATGGGCCTCATCCGCGGCACCGACAGGTCCTGGGAGTACATCGGGTCGGATGCGCGCCCGTCCGGGGTCCAGCTGTTCGGATCAGACCCGGAGACGGTGGCGAGGGCGGCCTCCGCGGCCCTGGATTATGACCCAGACATAGATTTCATCGACATCAACATGGGGTGCCCGGTGAACAAGATAGCCAGGAGCCTGTCGGGGGCCGTGATGATGAAGGACCCGGCCAACTGCGGGGCGGTCGTGCGCGCCGTGAAGAAGGCGGTGGACGTCCCGGTCACCGCCAAGATACGCCTGGGCCAATCCGCCTCGTCCGAGAACTATCCCGAGGTGATCTCCGAACTGGAGGCGGCGGGTGTCGATTGCATCGCGCTGCATGCCCGCACCAGGGAGGAGAGGTACACCGGCGATCCGCACTGGGATGAGATCGCCGGCCTCGGGAAGGAGATGTCCGTCCCTTTGGTGGTCTCCGGGAGCATATACACGCTCGCCGACGCGGTGAAAGCGGTGAGGACCTCGTGCGCCCGGGGCGTGATGGTCGCGAGGGGCGGCGTGGGGAACCCGTTCCTGGTGACCCAGATAGACCGTTATTTCTGGACAGGAGAGGTCCTCCCCTGCCCGACGGTGTCCCAGCAGGCCGCCTGGTGCAGGCAGCTCATCGGCATGGTGCTGGACGAGAAGGGGCCGGAGGAGGGGTTCATGAGGCTCCGCAGCTATGTCCCGCGCTTCGCCGCCGGGATACACGGGTGCCGTATGTACAGGAAGGAGCTCGCCTGCTCCGCCGATGTCGGCGAGATGCTGAGGATCCTCGGGGAGCTCGAGGATGCCGTGGGCGGCGAGAGGATAAGGCCCGGCGGTTCCGGCGGGATGCCGGAGCCCGGCCCCGACGGGCCGGGAGAATGAAGGAAGGCCGGTAAACGGTTTGGCGGTCAGAACGTCTTCTTCTTCTCGGGCGGGACGATCTTCTCCTGCCCGCCCATGTAGGGCCTGAGCACCTCGGGGATGGTGACGGACCCGTCGGCGTTCTGGTAGTTCTCGAGGATGGCCACCATGGTCCTGGGGAGGGCGAGCCCGGAGCCGTTCAGGGTGTGGACGAACTCGGACTTGAGATGCTGCTCGGGCCTGTACTTGATCTTCGCGCGGCGGGCCTGGAAGTCCAGGTCGTTGGAGCACGAGGAGCACTCGAGGTACCTCTCCTCTCCGGGGGCCCATACCTCGAGGTCGTAGCATTTGGCGCAGGAGAAGCTCTGGTCCCCGGTGCATAGGAGGAGGACGTGGTAGGGCAGTCCGAGCTTCTGCAGGAGCTCCTCGGCGTCGCCCCTCATCTCCTCGAGGGCCGCCCAGGACTTGGAGGGCTCCTCGAACCTGACCATCTCCACCTTGTTGAACTCGTGGACGCGGATGATCCCGGCGGTATCGGCGTGCTTCCCGACCTCCCTGCGGAACGAGGGGAGGTAGGCGGTGAGCTTCACCGGCAGGTCCTCTTTGGACAGGATGTCGTTCTGAAGGAGGTTGGTCACGGGGACCTCGGCGGTGGGGTTGAGCCACATGTCGTCCTTCTCCAGGTGGTACATGTCGTCCTTGAGGTTGGGGTACTGGCCGGTGCCGGTGACAGCGGCGGTGTTGACGATGACGGGGGTGAAGACCTCCTTGTAGCCCTGCTTGCGGTGGGTGTCCAGGAAGAAGCTGATGAGCGCCCTCTCGAGCCTGGCGCCGTCGCCCTTGAGCACGTAGAACCCGGAGCCGGTGATCTTGGCGGCCCTCTCGAAATCGACCATATCGAGATCGAGCATCAGCTCAGAGTGGGTCTTGGGCTTGAAGTCGAACTTCCTCTTCTCGCCCCAGACCTTGATTTCGACGTTCTCGGTGTCGTCCTTCCCTATCGGGACATCGTCCGCGGGGATGTTGGGTATGTTCAGGAGGCAGTCGGTCCTGATCTCCTCGAGTTCCGCCATGCGCTTGTCGTTGGCGGCGATCTTGTCGCCGACCGCGCGCATCTCGGTGATCTTGGCATCCTTCTCGGCGCCCGCCGGCATCTTGCTGATCTCCTTCGAGACGGCGTTTCTGGTCTTGCGGAGGTCGTTGTTCTCGTTGGTGAGGGACTTCCACTCCTTGTCGGCCTCGAGCAGCCTGTCGAGCCTCTCGGTGGTCTTGTTCCTCTTCTTCAGCATGTCCCTGATCTTCTCGGGGTTCTCCCTGATGATGTTGATGTCCAGCATTTGTCTTCCTTCAGTCGTTCTTCTTCTGGCACAGCGAGGTCCAGGTACGTTTGTCGGTCATGACTATGACCCCTCCGCGTACGTCCACGGCCACGCCCTGAGTGAGCTCTTCGAGCTTGGCTGCCACGGCGCCCGCGTCCTCCTCGCAGTTCCCCAGCACCTTGACCTTGATCAGGCGCTTCTTCTTGAGCTGGGCGACGATCTCCGCCCCGATGCTCTCGGTGACCCCGTCCTTCCCGATGCGGACGGTCGGGTCGATGTCAACGCTGCGCCTGATTAGCTCCTTCTTCGCTTCCCTCTCCGTCATTCTGATGCCTCCCCGTCCTTTCGAAACGGGCCTCTTTCTGTTCCCTGATGTACGGCATCCTGCGGACCGTCCCGCACCTAGGGCAGGCGGAAACCACTTTGCCGCCTGTCAGCCTCACGGTGCAGTTCACGCCCGGCAGCAGCGGCAGGAGGCACTCCCTGCAGTACGCGAAGCCCTCGGGCATGGGCGTCTGGGACTTCCCGCAGACGGCCCTGGCCAGGCTCACATAGCGTATTGCGCGGTCCTCCCTGCCCTCGCGGACGGCCTCGGCGGACAGCTCCGCCAATCTGGCGGACCTTCTCATTCCGATGTACCTGACGGCCGAGCGGGCGGGGTGCTTTGCCATACCGAACGGGCTCTCCAACCATGATTCCGATATAAAGCATTGCTCCGAAAGGGATGTTCCGCCGCCGCAGGGACGGAGAGACGGGTCAGGTTCATATGCCGTACGGGATACTGGCACATCCGGGATTCCCCCTCGGGCCGCCGGTACTCATGTCCTGGAGTGCCCGGACCGGCCGGCCGATGCGAACCCTTATATTGTTTGGCCATATCGGAAGGCTCAGTTATCCCTACCAAGGGATTAAATACGGAACGGGGATACTCGCTCCGTTCGCTACCTTCAGGTGGTATCATGGTAAGAAAGCCAGCATCGATGTACAGGAGGATTACCGGAATGGCCTATACTCGCCGCGAGTACATGGGCGGAGTTCCGGCGGTCAGGATCAGCCAGTTCGACATGGGAGACCTCACCAGGGAAGACGAGTTCCCCGTAAAGCTCTCCCTCAAAGTGAAAGCCCGCGTGCAGATCAGGCACACCGCCATCGAGGCGGGCCGTGTCGCCGCCAACAGGGTCCTCGGCAAGCTCGGTCCCACCGACTACCACTTCAAAGTCAGGGTCTACCCCCACGTCGTCCTCCGCGAGAACAAGCTCGCTACCGGAGCAGGAGCGGACCGTGTGTCCAGCGGAATGCGCCGCGCCTTCGGTAAGACCGTCGGCACCGCCGCGCGTGTCGAGATGGACCAGGCTGTCTACACCGTCTACACCACGGCTGACAAGGTCCCTCAGGTCAAGGATGCCCTCTGGAGGGCCTCCATGAAACTCCCCACTTCCTGCTACATCGACGTCGAGAAAGGGCAGGAACTCATCCACTGATGCTGTTCGATCTCCAGATCGATAACATCGAAAGCTGGATCCGCGGCAGGGGATACTCCTCTGTCGCCCTCCAGCTTCCGGAAGGGCTCAAGGTCCGCGCCGCAGAGCTCTCCGACAGGATTTTCAAAGATACAGGTGCGGTCCCCGTTGTTCTGGGATATCCGTGCTACGGCGCATGCGATCTCTTCACCGATTTCCGCAGGTTCGCTCAGGCGCTCGTCCATTTCGGGCACTCTCCGATACCGAACCTTCCGCAGGACCCGGACGCCTCTACATCGAGGCCAGGGCCGATGTGGACATCGACGGGCCTCTGGAGAAGATCCTCCCGGACCTTCCCGGCAGGGTGGGACTCCTCGCCTCCGTCCAGTACATACACCTCCTCCCGAGGGCGAAGGAGATCCTGGAGAAGGCCGGCAAGACCGCTGTCATCGGGAAGGGGGACGGCAGGCTCTGCTATCCGGGCCAGGTCCTGGGATGCGACTGCTCCGCGGCCGTTGCTGCCGAAGATGAGACCGACGGTTTCCTGTTCATCGGCGAAGGCGATTTCCATCCCCTTGCGGCCGCGTTCGGGCTGAAGAAGAAGATGACGGTCCTCAACCCGGTGACCGGAGAGGCCCGTTCGGTCGAAGATCAGAAGGACCGCATCCTCCGCCGGAGGTTCGCCGCCATCGAAAGTGCCAGATCGGCTCAGGCCTTCATGGTGATCGTCTGCGGGAAGGTCGGCCAGAACCGCCGCTCCGAAGCGGACAGGATCGCCGGGCTCCTGCGGGACGCCGGCAAGGACGTCGTGATGCTGGCGACGGACGAGATCTCCCCCCAGGCCCTTCTCCCGTACAGGGTCGACGCTTTCGTGAGCACCGCCTGTCCCCGGGTGGCCATGGACGACCAGGCCAGGTATCCCAAGCCGATGCTGACCGTGACCGAGGCGGAGATCGTGCTGGGGCTCAGGGATTGGAGCGACTACCGGTTCGACACGATCTGCTGATCCCGTCCGCCGCGATGCTGTGTCCAGCATTGCCCGGACCGGAGTTTCGGAAGGCCGCCGGCCCGATGTTCTGGGTTAATGCCGCGCCGCGCTCCCGGGAATTATAAATTTATTAACGATGGCGAGCATGGGTCTTTCATGGTAAAGTCTGATGAATTTCTCGCAGGCGACCTCCCCGATGTGAAGGTGGGGATCGGCCGCGCTCCGGAATCGAAGTTCGTTGAGACGAGCGTCCGCGTGATGGACAATCCCAATATCTCCATCTACACCGACCCGGAGAAACTGGCCAGGGACCTGGCCGACGGGAAGATCGACGCGGCCGTCCGCGGGGATATGTCCTCCGCTGTCCTCCTGCCCCATGTGAAGAAGGCGCTGGGGGTCGACGATCTCCAGAGGATCGTCCTCATGGAGTACCGCGGGAGGCTGTTCCTCATGGCCCCTGTGGGCATAGACGAGGGATGGACCGTCGAGGACAAGGTCGAGATGGCCGAGAAGGGCGCGGCCCTGGCCAAGAAACTGGGGTTCAGCACCCAGCGGATAGCCGTCATGTCCGGCGGCCGTTCGGACGACATCGGCAGGAACGACGCGGTCGACAAGACCATCGCCGACTCGATGGAGGTCGTCAAGAGGCTGATGAAGGCCGGTTACGACGCCTACGAGGCGCAGATCCTCATCGAGGATGCCGTGGAAGAGGCCGACATCATCATCGCTCCCGAAGGGATCTCCGGGAACCTCCTCTTCAGGGCGATGCACTTCATCGGCAACATGCGCGCCCTCGGGGCCCCGGTCCTCAACAGCGACAAAGTGTTCGTAGACACCTCTCGCGTGAAGACCGACTTCTCCGACTCCCTGGTCCTGGCCATGAAGCTTGCGGGGCTGAGGCAATGAGCTCCATCGAGATTGACGGAGGGTACTCCGGCATCAGGTTCTCCGCCTGCCACTTCATATCCAGGCATGAGAAGTGCTCCCGGCTGCACGGCCACAGCTACATCGTCCACCTCAGGCTCGAGGGGGATATAGATGAGAACGGGATGGTGATGGACTTCGTCATCCTCAAGAAGAAGCTGAAGGAGATGGTCGACGCCATGGACCACGCTGTGCTCCTTCCTGCGCAGTCCAAGGAGGTCCATATCACCGAGGACGGGGAGGACGTGCATGTCGAATGCAACGGGAAGAGGTACATGTTCCCGAAGATGGACGTCCGCATGCTGCCGGTCCCGACCACGACCGCCGAGGAGATGTCCAAGATGATGGCGGAGAAGATGGTCCGCGAGATCCAGATCCCGGCGAACATCAGGTCCCTGGCCGTGGGCCTCGACGAGGAACGCGGGCAGACCGCCTGGTACGAGGTGAGGTTCTGATGTCCAAGAAGGCCGTCGTGCTGCTGTCCGGCGGGCTCGACTCCACCACCACCCTCGCCCAGGCGCTTGCGGACGGGTGCGAGTGCACCGCGCTGAGTTTCCGTTACGGGCAGAGGCACACCAAGGAACTGGATTCGGCCGAGAAGGTCTGCAGGCACTACAATGTCGCCCATGTGGTCATCGACCTGAACCTCTCGTCGTTCAGGTCCGCCCTGACCATGAAGGACATCGACGTCCCGATGGACAGGGAGGGGAAGCTCGACGAGGACATCCCGATAACCTATGTCCCGGCCAGGAACATCGTCTTCATGAGCGTCGCCGCCGGCCTGGCGGAGAGCATCGACGCCGAATACGTGTACCTGGGCGCCAACGCCGTCGATTACTCCGGATATCCCGATGACCGTCCCGATTTCTTCGAGGCCTACCAGAAGATGCTCGAGAAGGGCACCAAGGCCGGCGTCGAGGGGCATGCGGTCAAGATCATGACCCCCCTGCTCTACCTCTCCAAAGCGGACATCGTCCGCCTTGGCAAGAAGCTCGGGGCCCCCCTGAAGCTCACATGGTCCTGCTACAACGGCGGGGAGAAAGCATGCGGGCACTGCGATTCCTGCCGCCTGAGGCTCGAGGGCTTCAGGGAGGCCGGCTACCGCGACGAGATCCCCTACGAGGACGGCGCCGGGAATTGAAGATAGTGGAGACCTTCCTCTCGATCCAGGGCGAGGGCCTGCAGATGGGCCGCCTGACCTATTTCGTCAGGGCGGCCGGCTGCAACCTCCGCTGCTCATGGTGCGACACCGGCTACGCGCTCGATCCGTCGGACGCGAAGTCCCAGATGTCCGTACCGGAGATAATGGCGCTCATCGGCGATGTGAGGTCGGTCTGCCTGACCGGGGGCGAGCCGCTCCTGCAGGATGATGCAAAAGAGTTCATATCGGCGATAATGTCCGCCGGGAAGGTGCTGGTCCTCGAGACCAACGGATCGGTGAGCATCGCCGGCCTGCCGGATTCCCGGAACCTCATCATAAGCATGGACATCAAATGCCCGTCGTCCGGCATGCAGGACAGGATGGACCTGGGCAATCTGGCACATCTCGGTTCCAAGGACCAGCTCAAGTTCGTCATCGCCGACGGGCGCGACTACGATTACGCTGTTGCTTTCATAAAGAAGCATCCGACCGAGGCCAATGTCATATTCAGCCCGGTCGGGGGCATCGGACTGAAGGATATCGCCGAAAGGGTCGTCGCCGACCGTCTCGACGTCAGGGTCCTGCCCCAGCTCCACAAGATCATATGGGGGGACAGGAAGGGGGTCTGAGCCCCCTTCGCTGCTTCCCTTCGAACTTCTTCTCGAGTGCCAGGCGGTCCTTGACCGTGCCGATGCAGTTCTCGGCCGTATCGTCGTAATCGTACCAGACGCGGATGCCGGCATCCTCGAGGATCTTCAGGCCGTGGGTGCCGATCCCGCCGCAGATGACGTGATCGGGCTTCAGGTCGGCGATCGCTTTGGCCACTTTATAGCCCGGCCCGTCGCCGTTGGCGAACTCGTTCTCTATCACTTGGTAATCGAGGGTGTCGCCGTCGACGATGAGGAAGAAGGGGGCGCGGCCGAAATCCTCTGCCACCAGAGAATCCAGGGTGTCCCCCTCGGTGAGAACGCCGATCTTCACTGCTGATGCCCTGCCTTCTCCTGGGCTTCCCTCTGCGCCTTCTCGAAGGCCTCGTGCTGGGCGCGTAGGTACTCAGGTTCCTTCTCGATTATGTGCTCGACCTCCGAGGCGATCGACATGAACGCTTTGGCGGAAGCGCAGGACGGGTCGGCGACGACGATGGGCATACCGTTGTCCCCGGCCGCCATGACGCCCTGCTCGATCGGGACCCTGCCGAGGAACCTGACGTTCATGTCTTTGGCGGTGTTCTCGCCGCCTCCGGATTTGAAGATGTCCACCGTCTGCCCGCAGTGGGGGCAGACGAACCCGCTCATGTTCTCGATGATGCCGATCACGGGGATGCCGGTCTGCCTTGCGAAGGTCACGGACTTCCTGGAGTCGAGGAGGGCCACGTCCTGGGGGGTGGTGACGACGACGCATCCATCCGCCTTGGGGATCAGCTGGACGATGGACAGGGCCTCGTCTCCGGTCCCGGGGGGCATATCGATCACAAGGTAATCGAGGTCTCCCCACTCGACATCCTCGAGGAGCTGCCTGACGGCACCCATCTTGACGGGGCCCCTCCACATGACGGCATCGTCCTGGCTGGGGAGCAGGAAGGCCATGGAGACGAGCTTGAGCGCAGGGGGGACTTGGACGGGGACGAGCTTCTCATTCTCGACCGTCAGCCTCTGATCCTCGACGTGGAACATCTTAGGGATGTTGGGCCCGGTGATGTCGACATCCAGGATGCCGACGCTGTACCCGTCCATGGTGAGCGCTTCGGCAAGGTTCGAGGAGACGGTGGATTTGCCCACCCCTCCTTTGCCGGAGATCACGATGACGACGTGCTTGATCCTCGACAGGGTGTTCTGTAGTTTCGTCTGGTCCTCGATATCCTCGGCGCTTAGCACTGGTGCTGACATTTCTTACCTCTCGTCCCGTAATCCCCAGATGACGATATAGGGTTTTGTGCGGGTGCCGGAAGGCCGCACGCCGCATGCCCGCTTCCATACCGCAGGTTTTGTCTATCTGCTCGCGGATACCGCCAGCCATGCCCATAGGCGATCCCGGAGGAGGGAATTTCGAGTATACGACCGAGGGGCTCCCGGAGAGCATCTTCATGGTCTCGGTGCCGTCCGCCGATCCCGGAAGGGCGCTGGGGTTCTACAGGGACATACTGATGATGGACACGGTGTACGCGGGCGGGAACGAGTGTGTGGTCAGGCGCGGCTCCTGCATAATCCGCATATTCCGGTCTGAGAAGATCGGGATCGACACCGGGATATTCATCGGCGTGGACAGCCCCTACAACCTGCACCGCAGGCTGATCGACGAGGGTGTGAGCTTCAAGCTCGACCCCAAGCGTCTGCCTATGGGAGTGGCCACCTCGTTCTTCGATACCGACGGGAACATCCTGTACGCTATCGAGACGGATGCGCCCGTGAAGAAACCGGAGGAACTTGAATGAAAGTAGTCATACTGAACGGAAGCTCCCGTCTGATCGGGAACACCAGCAACATCTGCATCGCGCTGTCAGACGAGTTCGAGAGGGCCGGGATCGAGACCGAGCAGATAACCGTGTACGATAACGAACTGGGCCTGTGCAACGACTGCCGCACCTGCGAGATGCGCGGGGACGGGAGGTGCATCATTGAGGACGACGATATGAACGACATCCTCGACGAGATGAGGTCCGCCGACGGTATCATCCTCGCCGCTCCCGCTTACGGCGGGTCGGTCCCGTCCAACATGCAGGCGTTCCTCGAGAGGGCCGACCTGTGCCTCTCGGTGGGCGACCACGGGCTCAGGGGGAAAGTGGGCGGCGTCGTCACGGTCTGCGCCCACGAAGGCGGGGAGCTGGCATACGGCCATCTGACGTTCTGGCTCCTCAGGAACGAGGTCTCTGTGGCCGGTGCGTTCCCCCTGCCCCTGTTCAGGGCCCTGGACTCGCCCGGGTACGAGAAGGACGAGGCCGCCATGAAGGGCCTCAAGAGCCTCGCCGCCAACATGTCCCGGCTCATGGAGCGGAACGCCGGGCTGCAGCGAGGCCGGCAGCGCCGGAACTGAACATCGGAGGACGGACGGCCCTGTTCAGGGCCTGCCCGCTCTCCCCCGTGTTTTCTTCAGAAGAAATAGAATCCGCAGCTGTACTCGGAGGAGACCTTGGCCGCGGCTCGATTCTCTCCAGGGGCCCCATGTACCTGTGGACGGCCATCTTCCCTTCCTTCTCGAGGGCGGGCTTCAGGATCTCGACCTCCTTGAGGACGGCCTTCGCATCCTCGGGGGTCAGCTTCTTCATCGCGGCGGCGTTCTCGAAGGTCGCTCCGATGATGGGGCATCCGTACTTGCGGGCGATCTCGGGGAGCTTGCTGGTGGCGGGCCCGAAGGTCCCCATGCATCCGCGCCCCTTGTCCCAGGAGAGCGGGCACTCGGAGCACATCTTGTTCATCGAATCGAAGTCCAGGTCGTCCCAGGCGGTGGTGCGGTCGTCGGGGCCAGCGGCCTTCAGCGCCTTCTCCTTCGTGGCCGCGTCCATGCGGGTGAGGTCGATCCATCCGGTCGCCGTCTTCTTCACATATTTCGAGAGGGCCTCGCGGTCCTCGTCCTTCTTGACCTTGTCCATGTAGACGGCGTCCGTCTCGGCGTTGATCCTGTTCCTCTTGAGGAACCCTTCGAAGTCCGGGAACACGTTCCTGGCATCATCGAGGGAGACCTTCTCCTCATAGATCATGTAGTCGTCGAACCCCGCGGCATCGGTCCTGGCGCGGCGTACTTCCATCTTGAGGCTGCGGCAGGGCGCCTTCTCAGCCTCGGTCTCGCAGAGTGCTATGTTGATTCCCATGTAGCACGGTGTATCGTGTGCCCGATTATTAGCATGACGGCGCACGCGGGCCGGAGGACCGAAACATACTATTGCGTGGGCGGATATGGGGAACCATATGGCCGATATCAGGATCCGCAAGAGGAAGAGGCTCAGGAACAAAGAGGTCAAGGCCTTCGCAGACGAGATCGAGGCTGCTCTGGGGGTCCCGGTTTTCAGCGAAGGGGAGCCGGTCGACCGCGCCGAGAGCACGGACTTCGATCTCCTGTTCGTCGGCAACGACATCCTGGGGATAGTTTACGAAGGGAAGCCCTTCCTGACCGTGAGAGGTGTGATCAGGTACAAGCCTGTCAAGAGATACGTGACAGTGGACATGGGCGCGGTGCCGTTCATCACCAACGGCGCCGACTGCATGGGCCCCGGCATCGTGGAATGCGATCCCGGCATCGCCGAGGGCGACTGCGTCTGGATCCGCGATTCGAAGAACAAGATGCCCCTGGCCATCGGGGTGGCGCTCAGGTCCGGAGCGGACCTGGCGGCGAAGAAGCCCGGCAAAGCGGTCAAATCCCTCACCTACGTCGGCGACAAGCTCTGGAAGGCAGGCGAGTGAACGGGAAGGTGAAGACGGTCTACGACCCCGTGCACGGGGCCGTGAACGTGGACGGAATATGCCTGGATATCCTCGACCGCCGCGAGATGCAGAGGCTGAGGGGGGTCAGGCAGCTCGGCCTGGGGTATTATGTCTTCCCCGGGGCCAACCACACCCGTTTCGAGCACTGCCTCGGGACTTATCATATCGCCTGCAGGATGTCGGACGCGCTGGGGCTGTCCGGAGAGGACTCGGACGCGGTCAGGACCGCCGCCCTCATGCATGACATCTGCCATTCGCCGTTCTCCCATACCCTGGAAGGGGTCATGGAGGAGGCCACGGGGCTCGACCACATGGAGCTCGCGAGGAACCTCATCACCGGCAGGGGGAAGTACTACCTGGACCGCGACGGGGACATCTGCGGGGGATCGGAGCCCATCGGCAGCATCCTGGAGGATGCCGGCATCGACGCGCAGGAGTCTGCGACCTCATAGCGTTCCCGGAGAGCACCGAGCGCGACCTGGACATGATGAGGTTCGACGGCCCGGTGGACCATTTCCCGTCCAAGGATTACATCCACCAGATCATACACGGCCCGGTGGACGCGGACCAGATGGACTATCTCCTCCGCGACGCCCATTACACGGGGGTGGTCATGGGCAAGATAGACCTGGACCGCCTCCTCACCACCATGAGGGTGGTCAACGACAGGATATGCATATCCAGGAACGGGGCCCCGGCCGCAGAGGGGCTGATGGTGTCCCGCGCCCTGATGTATTCTTCCGTCTACTTCCATCCGACTGCGAAGATCATCGAGAGGATGGTCGTCAAAGCGGTCTGCGCGGCCGAGGACCTCGACCTCTCGGACATCTATCTATGGGATGACTCCGACATGACCCAGGCGCTGATCTCGTACGGCGGCGTCCCTTCTAGCTCATGAGGAGCATCCTCGGGCGCAGGTTCTACAAAAGGGCGCTGACGGTCTCGGAGCAGGACACCGGGGACGACCTGATCGCGCTGCTGGGACGCTATTCCGGGTTCAGGGAGCGCCTGGACCTCGAGAAGGCCATCGCCGACAGGGCTGGGATCGACGTATCGGAGGTCGCTGTCATCAGCGCGCCCCCGTCCGTCATGAAGACCCAGGTGAAGATCGGGAAGACCGACGTGTCCATCGTGGACCCGGATGGGAAGGTCAGGTCCCTTACCAGGACCTCCGCGATCGCGAAGGCCCTTCAGTCCAGGGAGCCCTACGGATGGACGGTGCAGGTCGCCTGCCCCGAGGGGAGGAAGGAGGCCGTGGCCAAGGCGGCCTCCAAGGTGCTGGGTCTCTGATCAGCCCTTCACGACCCCTATCGGGGTGAGCTTCGCGACCTTGGCCGTCAGGCCGGCCCCGCAGACCACCTCGATGACGTCGCTGACGTTCTTGTAGGCCTGAGGCGCCTCCTCGAGGACGCCGTCGTCGGAGGCCGACCTGAGGTATATCCCCTCATCGGCCATCCTCCTCCTGATATCGGCGATGTTCAGCTGCTCCACGGCTGTCTTCCTGGACATCTGCTCCCGGCGCCGTGGCAGGTCGACCCGAAGGTCTGCTCCATGGCGCCCTTCCTGCCGGCGAGCACGTAAGTGCCGGTGGACATGTCCCCGGGTATGAGGACCGGCTGCCCGAAGTCGCGGTATTTCTGGGTTATCTCCGGCCTGCCGGGGGCGAACGCGCGGGTGGCGCCCTTCCTGTGCACGAGCACGTCACGCCTGCTGCCGTCGGAGGTGTGCGCCTCCATCTTGGCGATGTTGTGCGCCACATCGTAGACGACCTCCATCCCCATGCTCTCGGCCGAATCCCCCAGGATCTTCTCGAAGGACTCCCTGGCCCACGAGGTGATCATCTGCTGTTGGCCCATGCGTAGTTGGCGCCGCAGCACATGGCGCGGTAGTACTCCGCGCCGAGGGAGGACGACAGCGGGGCGCAGGCCAGCTGGCGGTCGGGGAGCTGCACTCCGGACGCTTCATGTAGCGCTCCATCTTCTGCACGTACTCGGTGGCTATCTGATGTCCCAGTCCGCGCGAGCCGCAGTGGACGGTGATAGTCACGCAGCCCTTCTTCAGGCCGTACGCTTTGGCGGTGGCCTCGTCGAACACGTCGTCGACCACATCCAGTTCGAGGAAATGGTTGCCGGAGCCGATCGAGCCGAGCTCCGAGAGCCCGCGCTTGCGGGCCCTGTCGCTGACCCCGGCCGGGTCGGCGTCCTTCATGCAGCCCTTCTCCTCGGTGACGTCCAGGTCGCTTTCCCAGCCGTAGCCGTTCTCGACGGCCCATTCCGATCCCGATTCGAGTATGTCCGAGAGGTCCCTGTCGGTGATCCTGGTGAGCCCTTTGGAGCCGAGCCCCGAGGGTATGTTCCGGTAGAGCTCGTCCATCAGGGGCTTGACGTCGCCGATGTCCTCCAGGGTGAGGTCGGTCTTGATGAGGCGCACCCCGCAGTTTATGTCGAACCCGATCCCTCCGGGGGAGATGCTGCCTTCGTAGGCGTCTACCGCGGCGACTCCGCCGATGGGGAATCCGTATCCCCAATGCATGTCGGGCATGGCCATGGAGTTCCCGACGATCCCGGGCAGGGCGGCGACGTTGGCCGCCTGCTGTGGCGAATTGTCCCCGAGCGCCGTCGATATGAGGCGGTCGTTCGAATAGAGGACGGCGTCCGTCCTCATCCAGGGGAACTCCTCTTTGGGGATCCTCCACCTGTGCTCATCGACCTTCTCGATCTTGCCTTTCCATTCGGTTCCCATGTGCCAGACCTCACGAGATGAATATCAGCACACCGCCGTGGACGGGGCTGTACTTGCTGATCAGCTTATGCTCCTGGCCGTTGTACGGCACCATGTAGCTGAGGCCGGCGATAGTCACCATGTTCTCGATGCAGATGACGGGCCCGTTGGCGTCCGGCACCATCAGGAGCTTCCTCCTGTCCGCGCTGACATGCGCGCTGTACCTGCCGCTGAAATCCGAGGAATAGAGGGTATCGGGGCCGATGCGCATGACGTCGATCTCGGTCGGGAACTGCCTGCCGAGGGACTCGAACCCGGGGATGGCCGCGGCTGCGGCATCGGGAGCGGCCTCGGGGGCAGCCTGCTTCTTCTTGAGCGAATCGATGATCTGCGCATCCTCCTCTATCTTGTTCTCGAGGGACGACACCTTGGCGTTGGCCTCATCGATCTGGCTCTTGTATGCAGCGGTCCTCTCGGCGACCGCTTCCTCGACGAGTTTGCTCTTCTCGGCCTCGAACCTCGAGGCGAAGCTCTCCTCGATCTCCTTCCGGCAGTTGTTCCAGACGCATCGGCGATCTCGTCCATCTGGTCCTTCTCCAGGTCGAAGAGGAACCTGGCGTCGATCCTCATGATTCCCTTCGCGAAGTAATTGCTCTCGGTCTTGGGGTTGAGGGTGAGGGAGACGATCCACGTCTCCCCGGGAAGTATGTTCTCCTCCGAATCGCGGTCGCGGTAGACGTAGAGCCCCTTGTATATGGACGAGACGTTGCCTTTCTTATCCATCTCGAACTTCAGGGCAGCGGACTGGGTGAGGTACCTCCAGTCCCCGTCGTTGATGCCGAACTTCGATACATGCGAGTAGACGAAATCATCGCGGTTCATATCGCTCCGCCTCCTGGGCCTTCTGCTCGGGCTGTTCGGGCAGGACAGCGGCCGCCGCAGGAGCTTCATCGGCATGCTCCGGGGCATCCGCCGCGGCGGCGCTCTCTGCACTGTCCTTATCGGCGCCGGTCTTTTCCTCTGGGTCCTTCTCGTTGGGGTAGTTGAACGCGCTCAGTATGGGCATCTTCTCCAATGCATAGAACCTGTCGGCGAAGCGCTTTATGCGCCCGCTCACCGAATTGGAGAACGATGCCACCTCGACCATCTTGCCTGCCGACTGCACATGCTGTATGGCCGGTACGAAATCCCCGTCCCCGCTCACCACTATAGCGACATCGTAATGGTCCTGGAGGGCATGGGTCACCATCTCGCAGGCCATGGCCACGTCGATCTCCTTCTGCTCCTTCCTCTCGGGATCGTAGGAGTCCCTGGTCATGACACGGAAACCCTGATAGCTGAGCTTATCGTGGAACGGGCGCATCTTGTCGTTCTGCCCGCCGTCCAGCCCGGTATCGAAAACATAAGCGCCCACCAGGTCGCGTTCCCCTACAAGCTCCCTTACCATCATGGGATAATCCAGCCTGAACTTCTCGGCCTCGAACGGCTTCACGCTCAGCTCCATGTTCATCAGGTCGATGAACACCATCACCCTGTCGTCTCTTCTGCTGTTTACAAGAGTCATAATATCATCCGGGGACCGTGCCCCGGCTCAGATAAGCCGCCCGTTTATTAAAACCGCTCACGGGAATCAGCGGAAATCGATCCGCAGTGCAGGAAAATGCGAAGGGAGGGCCGGGACCGAGATTTGAACTCGAGTCAAGGGATCCACAGTCCCCTATACTAACCAGGCTATACTATCCCAGCCATCTGGTCAGAACCGGTCTATCCCGTTTTTATAGATAAATATTGTGAGAAGAAGGCCGGGAGGCCGGGCCTCCCGGTAAAGGGTTTCAGGGTCAGGAACTCAGTGCTTGAAGTTCTTGACGGCCTCGACGAAGGCCCTCATGTTCTCGTCCGAGGTAGCGGGAGCGATTCCGCATCCGGAGGAGATGATGTTGAAGCCGGCGTCGCAGGACTTGAAGACGCCTTCCTTGACCTCCTCGGGGGTTCCCTGGAAGAGGGGCTTCACAGATCCGACGTTTCCGACCAGGACGGTCTTTCCGCCGACCTTCTCGACAGCCTTGTAGGGGTCGACCTTCTCCTCGATGGAGATACCCTTCACGGACGGGCCGCAGGCGGCCATCTGGTCGATGATGGGGTAGCGTCTCCGCAGATGTGGAGGATGTTGCCGAGGCCGCCGTTGGTGGCTCCGAGGGAAGCGGTGACGGCCCTGCCGGCGGCCTCCTGGAACATCTCGGGGGCGAGCATGTCGGTGGATCCCGAGGGCTCGGACATCTGGATGATGTCGGCGCCGTTGTCGATGAGGGCCTGGGCGTACTCTTTGCAGTAGGGGGTGATGGCGGCGGTCCACTTGTCGACCTCCTCAGGGGCCATCATCATTCCGAAGATGAGGTTCTCGGTGCTGACCATGTGGCCGGCCAGGGTGAAGGGCCCGGTGGTTCCGGCGACGATGCAGTAGTCGTTCCCCTTGTTCTTCTTGAGGATAGCGGCGGATTTGATGACCTCAGCGACACGGCCTCCCTTGAGGAACTCGTCGGCAGGCATGAGCGCGGCGGGGTCGTCGTAGACGCCCTCCATGCAGTCGAACTTGAAGGGGTGGCTCTTGATCATGGGGGCCGCGTCCTTCTTGGTGACATCGACGACGCATCCGAGCCTCTCGGCCTCGGCGGTCAGGCAGAACGAGGTCCTGCAGCACTCGAATCCGAAGACATCGGCCTGAGCGGCAGCGAGTTTCGCCATGACCTCAGCGTTCTTGTGGGCCTCGGGCCAGGCGGCGCCGGTGGCGTCCATCTGGCCGATGGTGGCGGACTGGGTGAAGATGGCCGCCGGGGGCCTGTCGAGGTTCTCTTTGTTCATAGCTGCGGTTACTCTTTCTCTGGGAGTCATTGCCATGATTTGTGTCTCCTTGGCTCACGAATGCGCAAGCATCTATAAAAAAGAAGATGAACCGCAGGCAGGCGGTGCCGGCAGCGCCGCGCTCGGGGCGGCCGCCTGTTCAGATGCTCAGCATGGAGATGTCCTCGAGCTTCCCGAACTCCATCAGGCCCATCTCGCTGATGCCGTAGATCTCGGCGTTCTCTATGTCGCACGCCTTCAGGGCGGGGGCCATGACGGCATCGGGCCCGGGGTTGAGGTCGTTGCCGGAGGCGAAGCGGCTGAAGGGAGGAATGACGATGACCCCTTCCTTCCTGGCGACCACGTAGCACTGCAGCTTGACGCTTCCGCTGAGCTCCCCGGGTATCCTCACGGACGGGTGCTCATGGCCGATGATCACCGGGCGCACGCCGGAGTCCACATGGCCGTGCTCGAGCCTGAAACCTCCGATATCTATGTTATCCACGGCGGTGAGGCCCATGTCGCCCACGATGTTCTGCAGGTAGTTGTCGTGGTTCCCCTTTATGACCACGGTCTCGGCCGCGTCGGAGACCAGCTTCACGATGCTCCTGACCTCCTCTCTGGCCTTGTAGCTGGAGCGGCGGAAATCGTGCTTGATGTCCCCGAGCAGGACTATGCGCCCGGGCTCGTAGCGGTCGATGACCTCGTTGAGCCTCTCGCGCACGGATTCGGTGTTGATCCTGGGGATGAACATGCCCTCGTCCTCGAGGGCGCTCTCATATCCCAGGTGGAGGTCCCCGACCACCGCGGTAGGGCCGTCGTCCAGGATCAGGCACCTGTCGTTGGTTATCGTCGCCCCCGGCATGATCCTGACCGTCCTCGCTCCCATGGCATGTCCCATGGAACGGGGGTTAATCCGTCTTTCCTTCCTCCAGCCTGCGAGCGCTTAATACCATGCTGCCCGTATACGGGTCCGATGGAAGCTGCCGTGCCCGACGGGATCGACCCGAGGCTGTCATCAGAGCTCAGGAAAGCCGCCGGCACCGTCAGGGGCGCCGGTTCGGTCCTGGTGGTCACGCACATCGATGCCGACGGGATATCCGCCGGCGCGATCGCATCGGCCGCCCTGGAGCGCCTGGGCAAGGATTTCGCCGTCGATTACGAGAAGAAGATCTCGGAGGACACCGTGGAGATGATAAACTCCTGCGGCCGGGACCTCGTCTGGGTATGCGACCTGGGCAGCGCCTACATGTCCCGCTTCATCAGGGACGGCATCGTCGTCACCGACCATCACGTCCCCGACCCGGAATGGAGGAAGCGCGGGCAGACCATGCTCGACAGCTTCCGCAGGGCCTATCAGCTTAACCCCCACCTCTACGGCAGGTCCGGCTCGTACGAGGTCTGCGGGGCCGGCATGACCTACCTCCTGGCGAAGGAGATAGATCCCCGGAACCGCGATCTGGCATATCTCGCGGTCGTCGGCGCCTGGGGGATTTCCAGGACGACCGCTGCTCCAAGCTCGTCAGCTGGAACCGCCTGATCCTGGAGGACGCTATCGTCGAGGGCGACGTCTCGGTCTCCCAGGGGATCCGCTATTTCGGGCGGGAGAGCCGCGGGGTCGTCTCGTACCTGCAGTACGGGGAGCCGGCGGTGAAGGGCCTCACCGATACCCGCGAGGCCTGCCAGGCCCTGCTTGGGCGCTACGGCATCGCCGAGGCCGGCGCCGATGGGAAGAGGCGCACCTGGTGCGACCTCGATCCAGGGGACCGGGCGGTGATCGCCGACGAGCTCCTCTCGAACGCGGCCCCCGGGGACCGGCCCGCCATCATCGGCGAGGTCTACGGGATCGAGCGTTACAGGCTGCATTCCGGCCTCCACGACGCCAAGGAGTTCGCGACCCTCCTGAACTCCTGCGGAAGGTACGATGACTGCCGCACCGGGGACAGGCTCTGCAAGGGCGACCTCTCGGCGATGGCCGACGCCGAGCGCAACCGCGCCGACCACAGGAAGAACATCGCCGCCGCGCTGGACCTCGTGAAGGCCAACCACCTCATACGCAGGCGCCGCTACCTTCAGTGGTTCGACGCCGGGCAGGAGATCAGGGACACCGTGGTGGGGATCGTCGCGGGGATGCTGCTCGGCTCCGAGGGCACTGACCCAGGCCTGCCGATAGTGGCCTTCGCCGCTTCCGACGACGGCATCAAGGTCTCGGCCCGCGCACCGAGGGAACTGGTATCGGAAGGCCTCGATCTGGCACTTGTCATGAAAGATGCCGCTGCCAAGGTGGGCGGGCTCGGAGGGGGCCATTCGGTGGCCGCAGGGGCGACGATCCCGGAAGGATCGGAGGAAGCTTTCCTCGATGCCGCCGAGGCCGAGATAGAAGCGCAGACGGAACGCGCTGGGGATGCCGGCCGGGACTGAATACCCGGAAATGCATGATTCCGGAAGACGGGGGCGGGCTGCGGCCCGCCCCGGTTTCAATCCTTCATCAGGGTGTAGAGGACGGCCTTCTGGGCGTGGAGCCTGTTCTCGGCCTCGTCGAAGACGACGCTGTGCGGGCTCTCGATGACATCGTTGGTGATCTCCTGCCCGCGGTGGGCGGGGAGGCAGTGCATCACGATGCAGTCGGGCTTCGCGATCTTGAGCAGGTCGTCGTTGATCTGGTACATCTGGAACAGCTTCACGGCCTCCTCGACCGATATGGTGTCGCCCATGGAGATCCAGGTGTCGGTGTAGAGCACGTCCGCGTCCTTGCATGCCTCCTGAGGGTCGTGGGACGCGATGATCTTGCTCCCGTTGGCGTTGGCGATCTGGGTCGCATTGTACAGGATCTCCGCGTTCGGCATCCTGGTGGCGGGGCAGCAGGCGACCATGTCCATGCCCATGATGGCGCAGGCGTAGAGCAGCGAGTTGCAGACGTTGTTGCCGTCGCCGAGGAAGACGAGCTTCCTCCCGTGGAAGTTGCCGAACTTCTCTTTGATGGTGATCATGTCGGCCAGTGCCTGGCAGGGGTGCTCGAGGTTGTCGAGCCCGCTGATGACGGGGACGGTGGCCCACTCGCCGAGCTTGTCCATCATCTTGTAGTCGAAGGCGCGGTACATGATGCCGTGCACGAAGCGGCTGAGGACCCTCGCGGTGTCCTCCACGGTCTCCCCGTGGCCCATCTGCATCTTGCTGACGTCGAGGTAGAGCGCATGCCCCCCGAGCTCGGTGATGGCGACATCGAAGGAAGTCCTGGTCCTGGTGCTGGGCTTCTCGAACATCATGGCGAGGGTCTTGCCCTTGAGGGGGTCGCCGTGGTGCCCCCTCTCCTTCTTGAGCTTGATGCCGAGATCGACGAGGGCAGGCCACTCATCCTTCATGTCAACAACGGAGATCAGATTCCTTTTTCCCATGCCCTTCCGATATACGCGAAAATAGTAATAGGTTGCTGTTGACGGCCCGTTCCTGTTTCGCTGTAATAAGAACATGATAATTCGCGGTCCGCTCTGTTCGAAACGCGCGTTCCGGGCCATATCGGCGGCGGGCAGTGTCCGAAACTATAGTTAACGGATATTCAACGTTAAATCTGCGGAACGCAATGATGCCATCATGACCTGCACCGGAGAGACCCTCCTGGACACGAACAAGAATTACGCGCAGCAGCTGAAAGATGCGCTGAAACTGAGGCATGAACCCGTAGCGGTGAAGCTCATCCGCGAGGGGGAGGAGTTCCCGGCATGCTGCTCCCGCCCCGAGGCCCAGATGAGCCACTGCCAGGCGGTGTTCGCCGCCAAGAACGGCGCCTGCCTCGCGATGGCGGCCGAGGACGAATCCTGCCATGTGGGGTCTTCGGCGCTCGGCATGGCCGAGACCCCCGAGAAAGTAGCGTCCGGCGAGTTCCATGCCAAGATCGGCATGCACGACACCCCCGAGGCCGCAGCCAAGATGATCGCCGAGCGGAAGGTAATCCCGTACAAGGTCATCGGAGAGGCGGTCTGCCCCCTCGCCAAGGCCGACTTCGTCCCCGACACGGTCGAGATCGTCGACATCCCCGAGAGGATCTACTGGGTGGTCCCGCTCGAGACCGCTGAGCGCGGCGGCCGGGTATCGTTCTCCACGTCCCCCTTCCAGTGCGCATGCGAGGATATCACGGTCATTCCGATCGTGACCGGGGCGCCTAACATCTCCATCGGATGCTTTGGGTGCAGGAAGAAGACGGACATGAAGGCCGATGAGATGGCCGTCGGCATCCCGTACGGCCGGATCGAGGGCTACGTCTCCCGCCTCGGCCGCTACACCGCCGGCCCGATGGCGAAGGCGAAGCGCGACTGAACCGCGCGGGACGGCCGAAGTACCGTCCCAGCCTCATTCAAATGCATTTTTATGCCGTTAACAAAAGAACTGTGTTAACGGCGCAAATCATTAAATACAAATGGCGGGGGCATCCCTGCCTGTCAGGGCGAGTCCGCAGCTTTTAGTTATAGCTTAAAATGATATTTTTGGTTGAAAACATGCGATTTTGCAATGTTTTATAAAACGTGCCAGCCATTCCTTCAATCCGCAAGG
>NZ_LOPS01000046.1 GCF_001481295.1 Candidatus Methanomethylophilus sp. 1R26 | reverse complement strand
CGCGCGCAGGCGCACATTATTTAACGGGAATGGGCAATAGGCGCCCCCGTTATCATCATAGGGGCACCCATAATGAGAAGAACGAACACGTGCGGAGAGCTCAGGGCCTCCGACATCGGGAAACATGTATGTCTGGAAGGCTGGGTGAGGTTCTCGAGGGACCACGGAGGGGTGGCCTTCATCGACCTGGCCGACAGGTACGGAATAACCCAGGTGGTCTTCGATCCCGCGGACCTCCCGGCCGGGGCCGACGCCGATGCGATATCATCGGTCATGTCGACCTTCTCCAGGGAGTCCTGCGTCCTCATCGAGGGAAATGTCAGGGCCAGGGTCGAGGGCACCGCCGTGGACTCCAACCCCACCGGCGAGATCGAGGTCCTCATCACCCACGCCGAGCTCCTCGCGAAGTCCAAGCTCCCGCCGTTCGAGATCGGCGACCAGAAGGAGGGTGTCCT
>NZ_LOPS01000045.1 GCF_001481295.1 Candidatus Methanomethylophilus sp. 1R26 | reverse complement strand
TGCTGTCGACCATGGCGTTCATGATGGCCTTGGTGCCGTTCTCGAAGCCGGGCTTCTCGAACATGCCGGCAGGGCCGCTCATGAACGAGGTCTTGGCCTGCTCTATGACCTTCCGGAAGATCTCGATCGACTTGTCGCCGATGTCCAGGGCCGCTCCCGCCTCGGCCATGTCGCCGGTGAGCACGGATACCCTCTTCCCGTCCTTCTCGACGGCCACGTCCACCGGCAGGAGGATCTTCTGGCCGAATTTGGCCATGACCTCCTTGGCGCGGGCGAAGTTCTCGGGAGTGAGCTCCTCGGCCAGCGGGACCCTGGAGGCACCGCCTATGTCGACGCCCCTCGCCATGAGGAAAGCGTTGCCGGCGAGCCCGACCACGATGACGGTGTCCGCGGTGCCGTTGCCGAGAACCCTCTCGATCATGTGGGGGATGTCCCCGAACTTGGCCCCTCCGAGGATGAACACGGACGGGCGGCGGGGGTTGTTGAAGATGGTCCTGAGAGCGTACATCTCCTTGGCCATCAGCCTGCCGGAGGCGGAGGGGAGGACCTCTTCGAAGCCCACCAGGGAACACTGGGACCTGTGCGCCGCACCGAAGGCGTCGCAGACGTAGATGTCGAATAGAGGAGCGAGGGCGGTGACGATCTCGCCTTTGGAATGCCCTGCGGAATCGAGCTTGGCGACCTCGGAGTCTATGGACCTGACATTGCCGAGGAGGAGGACCTCCCCTTCGCCGACCTCTTTGATGGCGGCGACCGCCTTCTCCCCGATGACATCGTCCACATACTTCACGGGGGCGTTGAGGTCCCTCGCCAGGATCGCGGCGTGCTGGGACAGGTCGGTGAAATCCCATTTGCCCTTCCTGCTCTGATGGGCCAGGATCACCACTTTGGCCTTCTTGCCCATGAGCTCCCTGATGGTGGGTATGACCGCGCGGATCCTCGAATCGTTGATGATCTTCAGGGTCTGCCTGTCCATAGGGCAGTTGATGTCCACCCTGAGAAGCACCCTCTTTCCGCGGAAGTTCATGTCGCCGAGCGTGTTGTACGTGTCCTCCATGTTCCTGCCTCAGTGATCGATGCCGAGCGCCCTGTTGGTCTTGGCCACGGACTCGGGCCCCTCCATCATCTTGAACATGGACCTTATGCAGTCGATGTTCTCTGGGATGACATCGGACTCCTGGTGGACGGCCTGATAGTAGTACAGGGTGTCGCCGACCATCTTGATCCCGTCCGACCAGACGCAGATCTCGTACATGTCGGACCTGCTGCGGCCGAGCTCGCGCGCCAGCTCCATGATCTGGGCGGTGCTCTTGAGCCCGTCCTTGGAGGAGATCAGCCTCACGCGAGGCATCTTGGCGAACATGGCGACTGCCTCCTCGGTGGTGATCTCCTTGCCGAGCCTGACCACCACGGCCTGGATGTGCATGAGGGTGGTGGAGGCCTTGATCGCCATGGTTGTGATGTCCAGCCAGGGGAGGACGGACTTGACGTCGAGCCCGTGATGGGTCGGGAGGGACACCGACGGCTCCAGGGCGTTGATGGGCCCCGATTTGCTGTCGCCGGGATCGGCCGCGCGGCGGACGATGGTGACGTAGGCGTTCTTGATCTTGCACTCCCTGTCGAGGACGCTGAGGGTCCTGAGGAGGGCAGTGGTGTTGCAGCTCACGACGCGGGAGAACTGCATCCCCCACGAATCCTTGTAGTTCGCAGTGGAGTTGAAGGATACGCCGGTGAGGCCGTGCTCCTCGCCGCCCTGGAATATGGCCTTCTTCCCGGCCTTCTCGTATTTCGCCTTGTCCTCCGGGCCCACGGTCCCGGGGGTGCAGTCCACGATTATGTCGGACGCGGCGATGAGGTCGTCGATGGTCCCGGCGACCTTGATCCCGGCCTTATCGAAGGCGGGGATGCTCTCAGCGGGGACGTACAGAGGGATTCCGGCGGCGACGGCCGTCTGCGCCTCGAACGTGGGCCTCGTCTTCGACACCCCGATGAGCGTCATATCGTCCTGTGCCAGGACCGCCGTCGCGACCCTCTTGCCGATCGTTCCGTAGCCGTTGACTCCGACCTTTATCTTAGCCATGGGATCTTCACTGGGGAAACGATGGCGTCCACTCATATAATAGTAATCTCAGCGGGCCCCGCAGGCCAGTTCCATAAGTGCCAGAGGCATTTACGGCGGGGCCCGGTCCGCTCTGTGCGGAGCGGGTGGCCCAGGGAACGCCGTTGCCGAAAGGTCCGTTATTTTATAATCGTCAGTAGATAGCGTCCTGATTCGCATGAAAGGCTCGAAAGCGCTTCTCAGGATGCTCGAGGACCGCGGCGTCAGGAACGTCTTCGGATACCCGGGCGCCACCGTCATCCCGATCTACGACGAGTTCCTGGAGTCGGACGTGAGGCACATCCTGGTCAGGCACGAGCAGTGCGCCGCCCATATGGCCGACGGTTACGCCCGCGCCTCCGGGAAGCCCGGGGTCTGCCTGGCCACCTCCGGCCCGGGGACCACCAATCTTGTCACCGGGATCGCCACCGCTTACGCGGACAGCATCCCGATGATCGCCCTCACGGGACAGGTAGGCACCAGCTTCCTGGGCGCCGAGGCGTTCCAGGAGGTCGACTCCTATTCCCTGATGATGCCCGTCACCAAGCACAACTTCCGCGTCCTCGACCCGGAGCGGCTCCCGCACGCCATCGATGAAGGCTGGAAGATATGCCAGATGGGCAGGCCAGGGCCGGTCCACATCGATATGCCCGTCGACCAGATCAACTCCGATATCGATTCGGAGCTCCTCACCAAGAGCTGGGGCGTCAAGCCCCCGGCCGAGGATCTGTCGGGGATGTCCGATGCGGTCTCCCTGATCAGGAGCGCGGAGCGCCCCATAATGCTGGTCGGCGGCGGGGCCGTCAACGCTTCGGAGGAGGTCATCAGACTGGCAGAGCTCACCGGCATGCCGATCGTCACCACGCTGATGTCCCTCGGCGTCGTCCCCTCTGAGCATCCGCTCAACCTCGGCCCCCTGGGGATGCACGGGAGGATGGGCGCGCTCGACGCCTTCCAATCGGCCGACCTGGTCCTGGCCATCGGCACCAAGATGTCCGACAGGACCTATAACCCCCACACCATGCCGTCGGAGACCTGCAGGGTCATCCAGATCGATGTCGACGCCACCCAGTTCGGGAAGTCCAAGCTGCCGAGCGTCAACATCCAGTGCGATGCGAAGAAAGGCACCAAGATGCTCTTGGACAGGCTCAGGGGATACAGGGATGCCCACTCGGAATGGGACGGCCGCTACGCCAAGCTCAGGAAGCTGTGCCAGTGCGACTTCGATTACGATGCCGATCCCATCCTCCCGCAGAAGGTCATGCACGAGATCAACCGCCTTCTGGCCGACAGGGACACCATCGTCACCACCGATGTCGGGCAGAACCAGATGTGGGCGATGCACTGCCTCGACGTCAGATACCCGAGGCAGTTCATAACCTCCGGGTCCTTCGGGACCATGGGCTTCGGCCTCCCGGCGGCCCTCGGCGCGAAGGTCGCGAGGCCGGAGGCCAAGGTCCTCACCGTCGTCGGGGACGGGGGGCTGCAGATGGTCATCCAGGAGCTGGCGACCTCGGTCGCCGAGGACATCCCCGTCACCATCGTCCTCCTCAACAACGGATGGCTGGGCATGGTCAGGCAGTGGCAGAAGCTGTTCTGGGACAAGAGGTACAGCGGCACCAAGCTCGATGCCGATCCCGATTTCGTGAAGATCGCCGAAAGCTACGGCGCGTGGGGCATCCACGTCACCAAATCGTCGGAGATCCGCGAGGCACTGGAACGCGGCATGAAGTCCGACACCACCTGCCTGATCGATATCCGCTGCGACCCGGAGGCCGACATCACCCCGATGATCCTTCAGGACCCCAAGGTCCCGATCGTCATGGGCAGATGCCCGTACAGAGTCTGAACCCCGAAACCCAACGCCCCCGGTTTCGCGGACTGGGGGCCTTTATTCCGCGTACCCGGGACCGGCACGGAGTTCGAACACAGCATCTTCGCCGATGCCCGAGACATCGCTCCGCACTGGTGATATCGAATCTCCAATCCGAAAGCCCGCGGAAGTCGTTCCTAACACGGACCTTCTCGGGCTCCTGGCACTTCAGCCCGGCCTTCTCGGCGAGCTCTGGGATTAATGCCTCCACAGGGACCTCGGTCCCATCTATCACGGCGTTCCCGGCGAAGAAGACCGCCTTGGTCTTCCCGAGGATCTCGCCGACGGAGCCGATGAGCTCCCCGAGTTCCTCCGCATAGCGGCGGACGAACATCGATTCTTTGGAATCGCCCAGGTTGCCGAGCGTATCTTTGAGAGAATCGGGAGCGGGGCCGCTTGGCCTCCATCCCTCCATGTACCTGTCCAAGGGCTCGAGCGGCATCCCGATGCATTGGGCGTCCCTGCGCCTCATCACAGCATCGTCAACGAAGAATCCGGAACGCTGTGCCAGCGTGCGGTATTCAGTATCGAACGAAAGCGAAGGGGAAGGCAGGAAGGTCATGACAAGCCCATACATCTTCCTCAGCGGGCAGGGGATCCCATCCGCGCCCCCTTCGGAAAGGACCGCAGGCTTATCCGGATTGTCCGGCAGGGCGTCCCTGACCTGCGACACCCCGTTCCAGAACGTCTCCATCCCCACGGACTCGTCGAACTCGCCGTCTCCTTCCAGCAGCTGGGAGGCCCTCAGGTAGGAGACGAACAGCAGGTCTCTGATCTCGTCGCGGCCCTCGTTGGGGAGATGATGCAGCCAGCGCCCCAGGAAGTCGCCGCGTGCCTGAGGGTACCGGTAGGCTCCCGCGATCTCCGGGAGAGGATCGGTGTCTGATTCCCAGAAGACCTCATCCGTGATCGTCGCGCAGGAGTACCCGAGGGTCTCCGCGGTCTTCTTCCCGTAGATGCCCGTCTTCGCCTGCGCCAGTTTCATGAGGAGCGGATCCGGGCAGAGCCCCGTGCCGCCTATCCCGAGATATGCGCAGGCGAGGCTCACTGTACCGTCCGTGACGTAGGGGTCGAGCACCGTCCTGGGGTTCTCTTCCTCGAGCACTGCATTTACCAGCGTCACTTCGTACCCCCGGGATGCGAGAGGCCATGAGTAGCGGCCGCAGCCGCCTTCGGACGGTTCCATAAACGTATGGAGGCCGAACATCGTTATAGGGATAGCGACCTTTTTTCAATTCAAAAATATTTATTTTT
>NZ_LOPS01000044.1 GCF_001481295.1 Candidatus Methanomethylophilus sp. 1R26 | reverse complement strand
CAGTAATTAAAAACAATGCATTTGCATGGTTTGTATATGTGAAATGATGTAAGAGGGATTTTTCAAAGAATCCATAATGGCCGATATGATAAACTACAGTTGTCTCCTTCATTTGTTAACCCTTTCCTTATTTATCTTTATCAGTTTGTGATATTTAAGACCCAGACTTCGGTAAAAACAAATTGGTTGTATCAACACTAAAGCTTGAGTCTACCTTTTACGAGGTAGGGCGATCTTGTTGCATAGTTGTCGAGCGGTCAGGAAAAATTATGGAAGCCACGGCATTTGTTTTCGCAATCAAGTAGAAATGGCCTAGGATCTTTCCTCAGTTACTATTGCATAATCATAAAGATACGGTTCCGGAATCGGTCTGTTTTGTCAGGAACAGGATGAACTTCGGTCAGTTTCAGAAAAAGGCCATATACAAATACGCCGGAATCGAACGATAGTGTGACGGTGGCCTAGGGCACAAGGCGATTATCAATACTGTATCCAGAGAGACGGGATCAGATAATCTCCTGGACAGCCTAAAAGAACCAGAGTGGCAGCTGCAGATGTAGATAGATGATTATGGGCAATCCCAATATATAATTCGTTATTTGATCGTTAAGTTATTCGACATTTTTGAGGCCAATCGAGAAAAGAAAGAGGAAACAGGCAATTTAATGCAATTGGAACTTTATCTCGAGGAAGTATTTTGGCAATACCAAGGCCAAAATCGGCATTAATCTGTGGATTTCTGCCTAAATGCAATCCTCTTTCCATCTGAGAACAATCATGGATGTAGCGGGAACTATGCAAATACCTAAGTGGCGAACGGGCCAGGTTGCGTTCGGGAATCACAATGTGGCGAGGTCAGGATTAATGGGCATGGCGAGATGTTCCATAATGCAAAGTTGTGTGAGCCCGCAGCCAAACTCAGAGGCAATCCGAGGTTCCAAATTTTAGCGCCAGTTGCGGAATTTCTGAAATATTGTTCGCCGCGAATATTCCTGGAACTTTTTCTCCGACCAGTATTCCGACCGTACCGCAGTTTTTTGCGAACATGATGTCCGTGTCGAAACTATCCCCTACCACAAGAATTTCTTCCGCTTCGAGGCCTGTTCTGTTTTCAATTGAATTCATCATGTATACAGAAGGTTTGCCGGCGACAGCATCCGGTTCTCTCTTCGAGCATGCCCTTATCGCTGCAGTCACTGCTCCGGGGCCGGGATAGATTTTTCCGTCTTCTTTCTTGAAAACGGCATCTTCATTGCAGAAAACGATCTTCTCAGTGGCCAGTGCAGCCCTGACGCCGAATGTTATCTTCTCATAATCGACAGTTGGGTCGAATCCGACTGCCAGTGCCTTTGCATCTTCAGGAACGTTCGTGATCTCTGAGACAGCTGATATGCTATGCTTCAGGACATCGCTGCCCATGACATAGGTCCTGGGAGATCCCATTTTCCTAATGCAGTCTGCTGCTGCGTCCCCAGAGGTATAGATCATATCTGCAGTGCAGGGGATTCCCATCCTGCAGAGCTTATCGGAAATCTGTTTTCCGGTTTTCGTCGAATTGTTGGTGCAGAACAGAACTTCCAGACCTGTCGCGCGGAGTTCGGCCACGGCTTCGGCGGCCCCCTGAACAGCTTTGCTTCCGTTGTAAACGGTCCCGTCAAGGTCCATGGCAATTGCCTTGAACCGCGGAGAACACGGGGCCATCATTCCACCTTGTAATGCAGGGGTTGTGTAAGAAATTCAATCTTAACCTTTTTCGAATACTCTCCGAGTATTTTTGCCATCCCCTCGTTGCGACTCTCAAGAATTGCCTTCTTCGTTATGATCTCCATGCGGGAGTCTGCATAATTCTCCTCTTGAGTATAGGAATATCCGTCAAAGCCTGCCAGGACAATTCTAGCTGCGCCTAGCATCGAGAATAACTTGACTGCCATCATTCCTGCGTTATCTGAAACAGACTCTTCATCATTCAGCAATTCCTTGTAATCTGTGCGCATGTACACTTCGTCCGAAATGATGTTGGATGTCACTATAGCGCGTTTCCTCTCCTCTGCAGACAGGCGATTGAATCTGCGCATGTTGCTGACGAAAATATAATCAGTATCGAGATGAGGGTACCCGAAGTTGACACTGACAGTTATGGTGTCACTTTTGGCAAAGTCGATTATGCTGTCCTTCTGGGTGGCAGAACTTCTTCCAGGTCCGATAAGCAGGACGGTGTGTCCTCTCACGGTGGATTCCAGTTCTTTACGGCTGTTCACGGAATGCTTGCCAGATTCCATGTATCTCAGATAGATCTCCTCAGCGTATCTCTTATCGAATTCCAATTTCTTCACAGGATCCATCATGCGGAAGATCTCGTCCATAGCTTCGACTGTCAGTGAACTTTTGTCGGAGAAGAATCCGGCATAATTGGGGTGGGCGTCGTTTACTGCGGAAAGATAATTAGGGAGTGAGTATCCCCACGGATTAATCAGATAGAATTTGTTGATGACAAGGTCCATGGCCTTCAGAAGCGGGGGCAGTTCGTATTCCTTTCTGATACGACGGCGAGGTATTCGGCGAAAATTTCAGTATTGAGATTTCCCGCGCCTCTTCCCATTCCATAGATGGTTGAATCTATTATGATGTCATGGGAGGACGGCATGTCAGCGAGGGCAATAGCATTCGAAAATGCCAATTGCATGTTGTTGTGAGAATGGAAACCGATTCTGATGCTCTGATTCAGGTTGTTCTCGGCGAGGGAATAGAACCTGATCAACTCATCGCCCCTCATGTTTCCAAAACTGTCCACAATATAAAATGCGAACGGTTCAAGTTTGTTTATCTTTTCGATTAATTCCAGGAATTCTTCGTCTGAATAACTTTTGGAGACCATTGCCTGGACGAACACTTTGTATCCTTTCGCTTTGATTGCACGGCACATCTCGAGGGCCGGGAGAAGATTCTTTTTGTGGAATGCGATGCGTAGGCCGTCGAGGGTTTTCCCTTCAGCGTGTTCTGGAATGTCACTGACATCGTATTCGCCGTAATTTATCATAGCTACGTATGTTGTTTTCTTACGGTTTTCCGGAAGGGTGTGGCATGCTGCTTCCATCGTTGGATATTTTGATTTGTCTGGATCATATTGGACTTTATCTGATATGAACCCACATTCGACGATTTCTATCCCTGCATCATTAAGGGATTCGATGATTTGTTCAATCCCTTCTTTCCCGAAGTTCCATTTGTTGCAGTATCCGCCGTCTCTGAGGGTGCAGTCCAGGATAGAAATGTCTTTCACGGTTATCCCATTCCGTTCTCAATCTTGTTTTCTCGGTTCAGATGCCATCATCGAATAATTGTACCAGGCATCTGCAATCTCGAAGTCTTCTTTCTCATCTATGTCGATGCTTTCGATTTCAGAGACTTCGATCGGAAGGGGCCTTCCTCCGATTCTCCGTCTCTTCTCCGTTATCACGTTCTGTTTGAAAATGTAGAATCCGCTGGTTTCGACCATCAGTTCAGGTAGATCCTGCGTCCGGGGAATATTTTCGAGAGTATAATTGAACGGTTTTCCGTCTTTCCAGATGAAATCCTGCATTTTCTTGACTGAGAATGAAGAATCATATTCTCCCGAGGCCACTGCCTCTAATCCTTTCTCCACTGATTCCGCGGAAATGAAAGGAGCTGTTGCATGAGTCTGAACATAGATGTCTGCAGGGACTTCTTTACAGAATGCATCCAGAACATCCAGCATGCTTGAGCTATCTGTATCAAGCGATTCTGAACGCTTCAGATATTTCACTCCATCGGGGAGGTAATCTTTGATGGAAGGATTGCTGCAATACACATATGTTTCATCGATTCTTTTCATCGACAGCAGCATTTTGAGCACATAGGTGCAAAGAGGGTCTCCATTGGTGAACCGTTTTGTGTTCTTGCCAGGCAAGCGACGATTATTCAGTTTCATGGGAACAACTGCGACAACCTTCATGGTTTTCCCCTAAGAATGTAAATCTGGCACATCATATATGCAGAAATAGTTAATGATTGCCGACATCTCTGGATGTTTCTGTGGATTCGGCATATTACTTCCAATATGCCAGATATCAATTTCGATTTTAACTCAGTTCTTCATCAATTGGGTGGACTCGGATTTCGATTTATCTGTTTGAGTTGGCAGGGGTTTAATGGTTCAGTGCCCGTTTTATTATCATTGCCACAAGTTGTTGAATTATTCATTGGATTCACAAAAGTCGATTTCAGAATGACCGTGGGGCGGCATTCATAACAAATCACTTCACAATCAATCCCATAGACTCTTCTGATCATATCTGTTGTAATCACTTCATCAGGGCTCCCTACCGAATACACCACGCCGGGAGGCTCCATGACAATTATCTGGGATGCATATCTGGCCGCAATATTCAGATCGTGGCAGATCATGATGATGAGTTTATCGTCATTATCTGCCAGCGCTCTCAAAAGCTGCGTTACATAGACTTGATGTTTAACATCCAGATTGGCCGTCGGTTCATCCAGAATCATTATTTCAGTGTCCTGGACCATTCCTCTGGCCAAGGATACCTTCTGATGCTGGCCTGCGGGAAAAGGGATTGAAAAGGCGCATATCCAGCAATTTCGTGTTGCTGTTCGGGTTGATGCGGGCGCATACTGGGCAGGTTTGTTTATCAATTATCTTTCACATAAGCGAACGACTGCGGCGCCTGCCTCATCCCGTACTCCGAGAGGTCCCTCCATCTATCGTATCTCACGACGTTCTCCAGCCCGAAGGCCACCGCCGTGTTCTCCCCTCTGTAGTAGGCGTCGTAGAAATCCTCTGAAATCCCGGCGGCCTCCGAAGTCATCCGCCATATCAGCCCGGGAGAAATTGTAATCTGTTGTAAATATTGTTTACAGCCATATTGTATATCTGATGTGAGCAGAGATCATTGTTTTTTCTGTTCCTCTTCAGTTTCAGGTATTCTTCTCTGACATCGTTCCATTTGCCTTCATGATGGATCTCATTCGCCTTCTTTTTCAAATCGGAACTGTCCGTTATAGTATTGAATATGAATTTATTCTCGTGCTTGTCATGTTTTAGAATTTTTATGCCAGTTATATCTTTATATCCGATTACAATGTCTATCCCGAATAGCCTTGAAGATGTGTCCTGGTCTGTAAATCTAATAGTTATTGCTGAAGTAGAATCTTCTACGTGGGTATCCGGCATCAATTTTTTTGAGTCCTTCATTATTTCGTTTTTTATTTC
>NZ_LOPS01000043.1 GCF_001481295.1 Candidatus Methanomethylophilus sp. 1R26 | reverse complement strand
AGATCCTCCTGTCGTAGGTGGCCTCCCCGATGAACCTGTCCGCGCAGTGGATCGGCTGCACCAGCAGGTCGAAGTGCTCGGCAGGGGGGTCGAGCATGACCCTCGCGCCCTTGTGCTTCAGGTCGCCCATGATGTCGCGGGGCGTGACGTGGTACACGTCCGTGGCGGTGACGTCGTCGCCTCTTTTCAGGTACTCTTCCGCAAGGACCTTGCCGCCGTGCACCAGATCGAGAACCAGAACCTTCATCTTCCCAGATCCTCACATGCCGTAGAAGTCCCTGGCAAGCTTAATCATCGCGTCGCACAGGCGGGGGTCGTCCTCGACCGGCCTGAGGTAATCCACATGGACTTTGCGGCCGCCGGCCTCGATGTCGCCCCCGGCGGAGTACGGCGGTATGCCGATCTGCTCCGGGATCTCCTCGCCGAGGTGGAGGCCCATGGCGATGAACATCGGGACGGCGACTATGCGGTCAGCTCCTTTTGAAACGAGAGCGGCGACCGCGTCAGCGATCCTGGGCTCGTTGAACTCGTTGTAGGCATGGGCGACGTTCGCGAACCCGTACCTTCTCAGCCTGTTCTCGGCATCCGCGACGGCCTCGGCGTTGCCGGACAGGGGGTCCAGGGTCCCGTGGCCGAGCACGAGGATGCCGTCATCCTTCGAGGCCCCGGCGTCCGCCAGTTTGTCGCAGAGGATGTTGGCGAGCAGGTCGCCTGCGCCGAATGCGGGGGCAGTGCGGACCTTCACCGGCCTGCCGAACTTCTCGGTGACCCCGTACGAGCACGGAAGGCCGAGTTTCTCCGGGATCAGGGTGCGGGTCATCTTCCCCTCGGCGATATAGTAGGGGATGACGAGGACGTCGTCGATGCCGTCGGCGACCATCTTCTCCATGGCCTCTGGGATGGACGGGGAGCTCACGCGGAAGTACCCGATGTAACGTCGGGGATCCCCCTGGCCCTCATCCTGGCGGCCTGTTTCTCCATGACCTCTTCGAGGTTCCCTTTCCTGGTTCCGTACCCTGCAACAAGTATACCCTTTGCCATCAGCAATCACATCCTCCGGGAGGCCCCAGGCGCATGCGCCGGCGACATCCTCGGACAGGTCGTAAAGCGTTTGCGCCAGTCTTCTGTACTCGTCCGCCTGGGCGGACTCCGGGGCTCCGGACACCACGGTGGTGAGCCGGGCCTCGCATTCCTGCACCGTCGGGCTCCTGGGGACGCGGTAGACCGTGCGGGACCCCATCTCGGCCGCCGCCTTGTCCACCAGGCCGTCCTCCCCCGGCCACTCCGCGGGAGTTCTGGATGAGCCCTCCGAACCTGGCGTAGCCGTCCTCCTTGAACCCGGCGACGGCCTCGGCGATGTTGCTGGCCGCATAGAGCGACATCATCTCTCCCGAGGTGACGACGAAAACGTCCCTGGCGTAGCCGTTCCTTATGGGCATCGCGAACCCGCCGCAGACGACGTCGCCGAGCACATCGTAGACGATGACGTCAGGGCGGCAGACGTCCATGCGTCCAGCCTCTCGAGCTCCGCGAAGGCGGCCATGATGCCCCTCCCGGCGCACCCCATGCCGGGCCTGGGGCCCCCGCATTCCACGCAGAGGACGCCGTGCCTTCCCTCGATGACTATGTCATCCAGTTCCAGCTCCCCTCCGTCCCTCATCTTCTGGAGGACGGTGGCCGGCCTCTCCGTGCCGGTGAGCAGGCGCGTCGAATCGGCCTTCGGGTCGCACCCGATCTGCATGACCCTGAGGCCCTTCTCGGCCAGGGCGTCGGAGACGTTGGATGACGTCGTCGACTTCCCGATGCCGCCTTTGCCGTACACGGCGATCCTGCGCATGCATCGAGTTATGACCGCTTGGATAATAAGATTAACCTATGCCCGTGTTACTGATGGGGCACAGCCCCTGCCGGGCCGCCATAAGGGGCGGCCCGTATGCGGGATCACTCCTCAGGGCTGCGGCAGACCAGGACGGGGCACTTGGACAGCCTGACGACCTTCTCGGCGACGGAGCCGATTATGGCCCTTCTCATGCCGGTGCGGCCCAGGGTCCCGGTGACGACGAGGTCGTGGTTCTCCGATTCGGCGACGATGGCCTCGTACGGGTGTCCGGATACGATCTTAGGCGTTACGCAGACGCCGACCTCCTTCCCCTTCTGGATTATGTATGCGAGGGATTCCTCGGAGATCTTGATGATGTAGTCGCGCTCCGGGCTGCAGCCGTCGGAGGAGGCGTAGTTGCCGTAGCTTCCGACGTCGAAGACGCAGAGCGCGGTCACGTTGGACCCGAGGCGCTTGGCAAGGGCGAGGCCGGTATCGACGGCGACGTGGTTGCTGTTGCTCCCGTCGACTGCGATGAGGATCTTCTTGAAAAGCGGTGTTCCGCCGGTTTCTTCTGTCATGATCGGCTGGGTATATCGATGCACGCGCTTATCAATCCATCCGTTGCCTGCGCCGGGTTCCCTGGAACATCCGGCGGCAGGCCTCTCCGGAGGGCTCCGGATATAGGGAAAGCACGGCGGAACGGGTTTCTTTCTGTTACTTTTTTAATATGCCCTCTGCCATACACGCCCGATATCAAAGCAGGTGATCCCCCGATGATGGTTAATGCCGAACTCTACGTCCGCGACCTCCCCGGCCAGCTGGTCGGGTCCCTCGAGCCCATTTCGATGGTCGACGGGAACATCGTGGGCGTCGTCCACGACCGCGAGCAGAAGGTCAACAACAGGATCCTCGTCAGCGTGACCTTCGAAGTATCGACCACCCGCGAGCTGGACCAGCTGAAGGCCATCTGGAGGTCCAAGGACATCGTCATCTCCAAGCTCGGCTCCGTCTACGAGACGGTCACGGCCGAGTACATGCTCCTCGGCAAGTTCGGGGCGGCCTACGTCGATGACATCATCGACAATGCCTCGAAGATCGTCGATTTCGAGAGCGTCGACGTCTCCTACACCTCGAAGAACTCCGCCGACGACTCGAGGACCGCTCTCATCACCGCCGAGCTCAGGAACCACGAGGACCGCGACAAGCTCGACAGGTTCCTCTTCAAATCCTCCGAAAGAGACGGCCTCATGCTCATCAGGGGGCTGGGCTTTGATTAAGATCGCTGTCTCCGGCTTCGGCACCGTCGGCCAGGGGGTCGCCGAGGTCCTCCTCAGGAGAAAGGATTTCCTCACGGCGCGCTACGGGGAGATGCCGCAGGTCGTCCTCGCCATGGACTCGAAGACCTACGCAGCGGACCCGAAAGGGCTGGACCTGCAGGGCCTGATCGACCGGAAGAAGGAGACCGGCTCCGTCGGGAAGACGAAGTACTCCGACTCCGCCGAGGTCCTCTCCGGGACGGACTACGATATCCTGATCGAGGTCACTCCCACCGACATCAAGACCGGCGGCGCGGGCCTCGTTAACATCACGCGCGCCTGGAGTCCGGGAAGGACGTGATAACCGTCAACAAAGGCCCGCTGGCACTCAAGTTCTGCGATCTCATCGGGCTAGCCAGGAAGAACGGGTGCAAGTTCCGCTTCGAGGGCACCGTCGGCGGGGCAATGCCGATCATCAACCTCTGCCACGAGAACCTCGTGGGAGAGCATATCCGCTCCATCCGCGGGATCTTCAACGGCACCTGCAACTACATCCTCAGCAAGATGGACAAAGGCCAGCCCTATGAACAGGCGCTCAAGGAGGCCCAGCAGCTCGGCTACGCGGAGACAGACCCGACCAACGATGTCGAAGGCTACGACACCGCCGCCAAGGTGACCATCCTCGCCAACTCGGTCTTCCACAAGAATGTGACTGTGAACGATGTGAAGATCACCGGCATCAGCAAGATCACCGCCGAGGCCGTCGCCCAGGCCGCATCCCACAACATGGTCATACGCCTCATCGGAGAGGTCTCGGAGACCAAGCTGGAGGTCAGCCCCAGGCTCATACCCGTCGGGCACCCGCTGAGCATCAGCGGGACGCTGAACATAGCGCAGATCGAGGCGGACCTGGCCGGGCCCGTCACCATCACCGGAAGAGGCGCCGGGAAGATCGAGACCGCCTCGGCCATACTCAGCGACCTCATCGCCATCCTGGATGAGAGGCGCGGGCATGCCTGAGGTCTGGCTCTACGACACTTCTCTCCGCGACGGCGCCCAGGGGGACGGCGTTTCCTTCTCCGCTGCCGACAAGCGCGAGATCGCCCGCCGGCTCGACGCCTTCGGGATACCGTACATCGAAGGAGGGTGGCCGGGCTCCAACCCTGTGGACGATGAGTTCTTCGGGGATCCGCCGGAACTGAAGAGATCCAGGCTCTGCGCTTTCGGGAGCACCCGCCGCGCCGGCGTGCCTGAGAGCACGGACGCCTGCATGGACGCCCTCGCCTCATCCCCGGCCCCCGTCTGCACCGTGTTCGGGAAGACCTGGGACTTCCACGTCGAGAGGGCGCTCCGCACGACCCTCGAGGAGAACCTGGAGATGATCGCCGGCTCGGTCCGCTTCCTGAAAAGCAAAGGGAAGGAGGTGGTTTTCGACGCCGAGCATTTCTTCGACGGCTATGCCGCCAACCCCGGTTACGCGATGCAGTGCCTCGGGGCGGCCGCATCCGCGGGCGCCGACTGGCTCGTCCTCTGCGACACCAACGGCGGGACCCTCCCCGACCGCGTTTCCGAGATCGTGAGGAAAGTTTCGAAAGACCTCGGGGTCCCCGTCGGCATTCACGCCCACAACGACTGCGGCCTCGCCGCCGCGGTCTCCGCGGCCGCCGTCATGTCCGGGGCGGAGATGGTCCAGGGAACGGTCAACGGGATAGGGGAACGCTGCGGGAACGCGGACCTCTGCACCGTCGCCGGGATCCTCGGTGCCAAGATGGGGATGGACCTCGGAGTGGACCTGAAAGGGCTGACCCAGCTGTCAGCCGGCATCGCGACGTGGAGAACCTCGCCCGCCCCCCGGGCCTGCCTTTCGTGGGAGAGGACGCCTTCGCTCACAAGGGCGGGATGCACGTTTCCGCGCTGGTCCGCGACCCGCGCACCTACGAGCACATCGACCCGTCCTCGGTCGGGAACACCCGCCGCGTGCTGGTCTCCGACATGGCGGGGAAGGCCAGCATCGCCGAGAAGCTCCGCGAGCTCGGCATCGAGGAGGGGGCGGACTCCGGCGCCATCGCCGACAGGGTGAAGGGCCTGGAGGCTGAGGGATACCAGTTCGAAGGCGCCGATGCCAGCTTCGAGCTCCTGGTGAGGAAGATGCGCGGAGAGCTGAGGCCGGCCTTCCGCCTCGACGGATTCCGCCTCTTCATCGATGCAGGCGCCGGCGGGGGCATAACCAGCGAGGCC
>NZ_LOPS01000042.1 GCF_001481295.1 Candidatus Methanomethylophilus sp. 1R26 | reverse complement strand
CGAATAAATTCAACAAAAAATAAGTTGGATACTGTCATAATCTATTGTTAATACGACTGTTCGTAAATTTGAATAAATATATTTTGATGTCAAATCATCAAAAAGGCATGATACAACTACAAAATGATGAGTTATCATCATTTATTTTCATTCTTCGGCGATGGCTGAAGATCGGTCTCAGCCATCAGGCATCATTATAAGATATAGAAAGAAAAGTGCAGAATGCGCGGCCGGAGCAGGCGGTCCGGCCTCGGCTAAGGCCGGACGGGAACGGGCCCGGAAGCCCGCTCACTCGCCGAGGAGTTTCTTCCAGCAGCTCTCGATGAGCGCGTTCTTGGCGCGGACGGTCTCCTCGCGGCGCATGCTGTCCTGCATGGACAGGGTCAGCTCCACATCAGTGGATGCGGGGGAGGTGCCGCCATAGGAGTCCCTCCTCTCCACGCAGTTCTTCACGGAGATGGACGCAAAGACATCGCTGTCGATGAGGGGCGAGAACTTCCTGAACTCGTCGAGGGTGAGGTTGTCGAGGACGGTCTTCTTCTCGATGCAGTACCTCACGGCCGCCCCGACGATGCCGTGGGCCTCCCTGAACGGGACGCCTTTGGTGACCAGGTAATCCGCGAGGTCGGTGGCGTTGATGAACCCGGACTTCGTCGCTTCGAGCATCCTGCTCTCGTTGAACTTCAGCGTCGAGACGACGTTCGCCATCATGCGCGCGCAGGCCACGACGGTGTCGAGGGCGTCCATGACGGGACGCTTGTCCTCCTGGAGGTCGCGGTTGTAGGACAGCGGGAGCCCTTTGGTCTCGGTGAGCATGTTCATGACCGCTCCCACCGAGATGCCGGTCCTCCCGCGGACGAGCTCGCAGATGTCTGGGTTCTTCTTCTGCGGCATGATGGACGAGCCAGTGGAGTACCTATCGTCCATCTCGACGAACCCGAACTCCTGGGTGTTCCACAGGACCAGCTCCTCGGCGAGCGAGGACATCGAGACCGCCGCCATGGCGCAGTCGAAGGCGATCTCCGTCACATGGTCGCGGGAGCGACCGAGTCCATCGAGTTCTCGGTGGGGTCGCGGAAGCCGAGGAGGTCGGAGGTCATCTTCCTGTCGATCGGGTAGGTGGTGCCGGCGAGGGCGGCCGCCCCCAGCGGGCACCTGTCCATCCTGTCGAGGGCGTCCAGGAAGCGGTCGGAGTCCCTGCCGAGCCTGAACGCATGCGCCAGCATGTGCTGGGCGAGCGTCACCGGCTGGGCGTGCTGCATATGCGTGTATCCGGGGAGGATGACGTCGCGGTTCTTCGAAGCGACGTCCTGCAGCGCGCGGATCAGCGAGGAGATGGCGTCCACGGCGCCGAGGGCGGCGTCCCGGAGGTACATCCTGTAATCCACGGCCACCTGGTCGTTCCTGCTCCTCCCGGTGTGCAGCTTGCCGCCCGCCGGGCCGATCATCTCGGTCAGCTTGACCTCGATGTTGGTGTGGACATCCTCCAGGCCGTAGTCCATCTCGAGCTTCCCGGCCGCCAGGTCGCCGGCCAGCTTCCTGAGGCCGGCCGTGATCGAGTCCGCGTCGTCGGCGGGTATGATGCGGCATGCTTTCAGCATGCTCACATGGGCGAGGGACCCCATGATGTCGTAGAACGCCATCCTGGAGTCGATCTCGACCGAGGAGGTGAAGGCCAGCGTCCCGCTGTCCATCCCGTCCTTGAACCTTCCTGACCAAAGTGCCTTCCCGGGCATCTCAGATCACTGCTTCTTGCTCTTGCCTTTGGCGCCGGCATGCGCCCTGGCCGCGGTCTGATCGGGCAGGCCCCAAACGTAGATGAACCCCATCGCGGCCTTGTGGTCGAAGGTGTCGACGGTGTCCTTGGAGTAGGTGGCCAGGCCCTGGTCGTAGAGGGACACGGGGCTCTTCCTCCCGACCACGGTGACGCTGCCCTTGTAGAGCTTCACGCGCACCGTGCCGGTGACGTATTCCTGCGTCTTGTCGATGAAGGCGTTGACGGGCTCCCTGAGGCCGCCGAACCACTGGCCGTCATAGACGATGCGGGTGAACTTCTGCTCGACGATCCTCTTGAAGTCGAGCACCTCGCGCTGCAGGCACATGGCCTCCATCGCTTTGTGCGCCGCGATGATGACGACGGCCGCAGGGCACTCGTAGGTCTCGCGGCTCTTTATGCCGACGAGCCTGTCCTCGACGTGGTCGATCCTCCCCACGCCGTTGTCCCCGGCGATCTTGTCGAGCTTCTCGATGAGCGTGACCCCGTCGGTCTTCTTCCCGTTCAGGGACACCGGGACGCCCTTCTCGAAGCCGATCTCGATGTAGGTCGGCTCGTCGGGGGCCTTATCAGGGTCGACGGTGTGCGCCCACACGCCGGCAGGAGGCTCGCTCCAGGCGTCCTCGAGCGCTCCGCACTCGCAGCTGGCGCCCCAGAGGTTCTCGTCCCTGGAGTAGGGGCTGTTCTTCTTGGCCTTGATCTCGATGCCGTGCTCGGCGGCGTAGTCGATCTCCTCGTCCCTGCTGACGACCCATTCCCTCTGCGGGGCCAGGATCTTGAGGTCGGGGTTCTGGGCGACGATGCCCGCGTCGAAGCGGACCTGGTCGTTCCCCTTCCCGGTGCATCCGTGGGCGATGTACTTCGCGCCCACTTTCTCGGCGACCTCGACCAGCGTCTTGGCCATCAGGGGCCTGGCGATGGCGGTGCTGAGGGGGTAGACGTCCTGGTACAGGCCGTTAGCCTTGACCAGCGGCCATACGTAGTTCTCGACGAACTCCTTCCTCACGTCGATGAACATGGCGTCCACCGCCCCGTTCCTCTTGGCACGGGCGATGATGTCGTCCTCGGCCTTGGGCTGGCCGACATCTACGGAGACCGCGACGACGTCTACGTTGTAGTTCTCCGAGAGCCAGTGGATGTCAACGGAGGTGTCCAGTCCTCCGGAGTACGCGAGGACGACCTTGTCCCTTCCGGATTCCCCGGCCTTGCCGGCGGTGCCTTTCTTCGCCTGCTCCTTCTTAGCCGCTTTAGCTGCTGCCATATGTTCCAGACCATAGCGTCTTTTCATTTATAGATAGCCGATGCGCGCGCATGCGCGGGGCTCTTCCGGGGCCGCGTCCGGGCAGGGGTGCTTTTCTGTCTCCCTGGGAATCTCAGGTCGACATACCGTCGGTGCCGTCGCAGTTCTGACGGTTCCGACAGAATGTGTCGTTTTTCAGACATCATATTTTTAACCCTGTCGGAAGTGGTCTTCCATCATCGAAAGCAGGGAACGGCCATGGTCTACAGGGTTGGAATCATCGGAGGAACTGGTTACACGGGGAGCGAGCTGTCCCGCCTTCTCGTGAAGCATCCCGACGTGGAGCTCGCGGCCCTCACCAGCCGCTCGAACGCCGGGAAGAAGGTCTCGTCGGTCCACGGGTTCCTCAGGGGGTACACCGACATCTCGTTCACCGAGAAGATCTCGGACACCGAGGACCTGGACCTGGTGCTGGTGGCCACCCCCTACGGGGTCGCCATGGACGAGGTCCCCGCCCTGCGCGCCCAGGGCATCAAGTGCATCGACCTGTCCGGGGACTACCGCTTCAGCGACCCTGCCCTCTATCAGAAGTACTACGGCAAGGAGCATACCGACCCGGAGGGCATGAAGGAGGCCGTCTACGGGCTCCCGGAGCTCTTCCGCAACAATATCAAGGGGGCGGGCCTGGTGGCCAATCCGGGCTGCTTCGCCACCTCCGCGATACTCGCGATAGCCCCGATCATGAAATCAGGCCTCGTCTTCCCCGACGTCTTCGTAGACGGGAAGAGCGGGACGTCCGGGGCCGGCATGACGCCGTCCCCCCGCCTCCACCATCCGTACTGCGGCGAATCGGTCATCCCGTACAAAGTGGGGACCCACCGCCACCAGCCGGAGATGGACATGGCCGTCGGGATGTTCGCCGGGACCGGCTGCGACATCGCCTTCGTCCCCAACCTGGTCCCGATAGTCCGCGGGATCATCTCGGCCTGCTACATGAGGCTCAGGGACGGCGCGCCGCAGGAGGACATAGACGCAGTGTACGAGGCGCAGTACGGGAAGGAGCGCTTCGTGCACTATGTGGAGAACCCGTCGATCCGCGATGTCGTCGGGTCCAACCATGCCCAGGTGGGGGCCGTCAGACTGGACGGGGACCGCCTGGTCGCCTTCGGCGTGCTCGACAACCTCGTCAAGGGGGCGTCCGGGCAGGCCGTGCAGAACATGAACCTGATGCTGGGGCTGCCGGAGTCCGACGGCCTCGACTTCCCGGGTCTCGGAGTGTGAATTGAATGGTAGAGATTATCGACGGGGGCATAACGACCCCCCAGGGTTTCAAAGCGGCCGGGGTGCACAGCGGAGTCAAGTACCGCTCCCTCGACCTGGGGCTCCTCTATTCCGAGGTCCCGGCGACTGCGTTCAAGGCGTTCACCTCAAACAAGGTCAAGGCGGCGCCCGTGCAGCTCATGATGAAGCAGAACTCCCCCAAGCTGTCGGCCGTGGTCGTCAACAGCGGGAACGCGAACGCCCTCACCGGCCGCCGCGGCCTGGAGGATGCGGAGACCATGCAGAGGGCGGTCGCCGCCGAGCTCAACCTCGAGCCGACTCAGGTGGGGGTCATGTCCACCGGCCTCATCGGCCGTTTCATGGACATGCACAAGATCCAGTACGGCATCTCGAAGGCCGCCAGGCAGCTAGACGTCGGCCGCGAGGCGGACGGCCTGCTCTGCGAGGCCATCATGACCACCGACACCGTGAAGAAGGAATGCTCGGTCCGCGTCCGCCTGGGCGACGGCACCCTGGTCTACGTGTCCGCGATCTCCAAAGGCAGCGGCATGATCGCGCCCCACCTGAAGGTGCTCCACGGGACCACGCTGACGATGATCACCACCGACGCGGTCCTGACCCCCAAGTTCCAGGACACGTTCCAGCAGATCCTCGACGATTCCCTCAACATGGTGTCCGTGGACGGCGACCAGTCCACCAACGACACCTGCCTGATGCTCGCCAACGGCCTCGCCGGGGGCGAGGCGGCCGACGACGACCCGGCCTTCGCCGACGCCCTGCGCATGGTCATGACCAAGATCGCCAAGACCATCGCCATGGACGGAGAAGGTGCCAGCAAGCTCGTCACCGTGGAGGTCACCGGGGCCGAGAGCGACTCCGACGCCCGCAAGGTCGTCAAGACCATCATCAACTCCCCGCTCGTGAAGGCGGCCATCTTCGGCGCCGACCCGAACTACGGGCGCATAATGATGGCCCTCGGGAACAGCGGGGTCAACTTCAACCTCGACGAGGTCCACCTGACCATCAAAGGCGGCGACATGGAGGTCCCCATCCTCGACTCGGGCGCGCCCGTGTTCCAGGAGGAGAGGTCCGTCGAGGTCGTGAGGATGGCCATGGACAACAAGGAGGTCATCTTCCAGCTGGACCTCGGAGTGGGCAACGGGAAGGCCACCGGATGGGGCTGCGACCTCACCTACGATTACGTCCGCATCAACGCGGAGTACGCATCCTGAGAGATGGGCATGCGCGAGATCTATCTGGTGAAGTTCGGCGGGAACGCCCTCGGCGAGGGGGGCCTGGAGAAGCTCTGCGCTGAGGCCGCCGAGCTCCAGAAGGAGGGGATCAGCCTGGTGTTCGTGCACGGCGGAGGCCCCGCCATCAATGCCGAGCTCGAGAGGCGCGGCATCGTGCCCAAGAAGGTCGCCGGCAAGCGCATCACCGACGGGCCGACGATGGAGGTGGTGGAGAGTGTCCTCCGCAGCATCAACGGAGACATCGTGGCCGCCATGGAGAAAGCGGGGGTCAGATGCGTCGGCATGCCGGGCTACTTCGTGGCCGAGAGCAGGAAGGACGAGCCCATGACCGTCATCGACGAGGGGAAGGAGATGTTCGTGGATTATGGTCTCACCGGGGTTCCCGTGAAGGTGGACGCGCAGGTCATCTACGACCTCGTCGACGACGGCGTGGCACCTGTCATCTATCCCGTCGGGTCGGACGGGACCCAGCATCTCAACGTGAACGCCGACACCATGGCCGCGGCCGTGGCCGCCGCGGCAGGGGTGAAGGAGATGATCGCGGTCACCGATGTCCCCGGGATACTGAGGGACGTGAAGGACCCGTCGTCGAAGATCGACACCGTCACGCTGTCCCAGATCGATGCCATGGTGAAGGACGGCACGATCAGCGGAGGGATGATCCCCAAGGTCATCGCCTGCCGGAAGGCGGTCGAGGCAGGGGCGGAGTCCGTCCGCATGGTCAGCGGCCGCACCGACGGAAGCATAATAACCGGCGCGATAAGAGGGGAGCCGGTGGGCACCCTCATCGTCAAAGGCCGATCGAAGCGGGCATCATCAACCGATCAACAATCATCATTCAAGGGATAAACATGGAATTCGATAAAGTCAAGGAGCTGAGCCAGAGATACCTGTTCCCGAACTACGGTCGCCTGGACCTTGCGTTCGAGAGGGGAGAGGGCTGCTACCTGTACGACGACGAGGGGAAGCAGTACCTCGACACCGTGGCGGGCATCGCCGTCTGCTCCCTCGGGTACTCGCACCCGGAATGGGTCAAGGCCATGCGCGACCAGGTGTCCCACCTGGTGCACGTCTCCAATCTCTACTACATCAAGGAGCAGGCACAGCTGGCACAGCGCATCTCCACCATAACCCCCGAGCCGATCACCCGCACACTGTTCTGCAACAGCGGCGCAGAGGCCAACGAGGGCGCCATGAAGACCGCTGTCCGCTACACCGGGAGGACCAAGATCATGTCCGCCCTGAACGGGTTCCACGGGAGGACCTCGGCCGCCATGGGAGCCACCGGGCAGAAGAACATCCAGAACTCGTTCGAGGCGCTCATCAACAAGGACGCTTACGTCTACTACACCTTCAACGACCTCGAGGATGTCAAAGCGAAGATGACCAAGGACACCGCCGCGCTCATCATCGAGGGCATCCAGGGCGAGTCCGGGGTCCACTCGGCGACCCGCGAGTTCTTCAGAGGCGTCCGCGACCTCTGCACCGACAACGGCACCCTGATGATCGTCGACGAGGTCCAGACCGGAATGGGAAGGACCGGCCAGTGGTGGTGCTGCGATGCCCTGGGTGTCATCCCGGACATCATGACCACCGCCAAGGGCCTGGCCGCGGGCATGCCCATCGGAGCCGTCATGTCCACCGACGAAATCGCTTCTGTCATGACCCCCGGGACCCACGGGACCACCTTCGGCGGCAACCCCCTGGTCACCGCCAGCGGATGCGCCGTCATCGACATCATCAACCGCGAGCACCTCCTCGAGAACGTCAGGACCGTCGGCGAGGCCTGGACCAAGGACCTCAAGGCCCTCCAGGCCGACTTCCCGAACAAGATCGTCGACGTCCGCGGAATGGGCTTCATCCAGGGCGTGGAGATATCCACTCCCGAGGAGGCGGCGTCCATCAGGGACTACATGATCGGCCACCAGGTCCTGGTCAACCTCGCCCACGGCAAGACCGTCAGGCTCATCCCGCCGCTCATCTTCTCGATGAAGCAGAAGGACGACTTCATGAAGGTCTTCTCAGAGGCCGTCGCCCTGCTCTGAAAAACCTTAACGGATATTCTTCCGCGGGGGGCCTGCGGGCCTTCCCGCACCTATTCTACGGGACCTGCCGTAATTGTACATCCTGTCAGAAACAGGACATAAATATCGGAATGTGTTACTTCCCAGATATGGCAGAAACCCCCTCGCGCGAAAGCCTGGCTGAGCGGACCAGGATATACATCGATGCGCACCCGAGCATCAAGGACTGCGTTTCCAAGGGCCTCATCAACTACTCCTCCCTGGCCCGGATGATCATGAAGGACCTGGACGTGGAGAACGAGGAGGCCGTCATGATCGCCTGCAGGCGCTACGCCACCAAGCTCAGCGTCACCACCGACCATGAGCTCGCCATCCTCACCGTCCTCAAGGACAGCAGGCTCGAGATGAGGACGAAGACCTGCATCGTCACCGCCAAGAACGACTGGACCGTCCTCCACAAGATGGACAGCCTGTTCAAGGACCTCTGGAACGAGAACTCCATCATGCAGTGCGTGCAGTCGGCCAGCGCCGTCACCATCATCGCCGACCGCATGCTCAGGGACAGGATCATGGACACCGTCGGCAGGTTCAACATCATCAAGGTGAGGGAGAACCTCGTCGAGATCGTGGTGAAGTCCCCCGAGAAGATCGTCGATACCGCCGGGGTCATCGCCTACCTGATCACCAATCTCTCCGATGCCGGCATCAACATCGAGGAGACCGTCTCCTGCCACACCGACACCATCTTCATAGTCGACGAGCCGGACATGATCAGCGCCTACTCGGTGCTGACCAAGTGCATCCAGTCCGCCGAGGACACTGTCGGCGGCAAGAGCTGAGCCCTTTCCGCGAGGGGTTCCATTTTTATAGGGTTCGCCATAGGGAAGGGACATGCGGGGCATCCGCCCCGCCGGAGCTGTTAACACGGTCACCTTCGAAGAACTGGGCGTCAGGCCCGAGATAGCCCGCGCCGCCGAGGCGCTGGGTTGGGCGGAGCCCACACGCGTGCAGGCCGAGGCCATACCCGCGGCCCTTTCGGGCAGGGACATCATCGCAAAGGCCCAGACCGGCACCGGGAAGACCGGGGCGTACGCCATGGCCGCCCTCTCCCGCACCGAGGGGGGCCGCCACCGGCCTTCTGTCCTGGTCATCGTCCCCACCCGCGAGCTCGCCCTGCAGGTGGAGCTGGAGTTCAGGAAGCTCTCGAAGACGTCCCGCCACTACAGCCTCGCCGTGTACGGCGGAGCGGACATGAGGCAGCAGGCCGAGGCCATCCGCAGGGGGGCGGACGTCATCGTCGGCACCCCCGGGCGCCTCCGGGACATGTGCGAGAGGGGCATCCTCTCGCTCGATTCCGCGGAGGAAGCGGTGATCGACGAGGCCGACCGCATGATGGAGATGGGGTTCGAGGAGGACCTGAACGCGGTGCTGGCACATCTTCCGGAGGGCCGCCACACCATGATGTTCTCGGCCACCATGACCCCTTCCGTCGAGAGGCTGGAGCAGAGCCTGCTGCATGATCCGGTGACCATAGATGCCACCGAGGGGAACGTCCTCTCCGGTCTCACCAGGCAGTACGTCATCATGTGCAGGCGCGAGGAGAAACGCGGCGTCCTGCGCGCCGTCCTGGCCCGCGGGAACCCCAAGGCGATCGTCTTCTGCGCCACCAAGACCATGGTCGACACCCTCTACGAGGAGATGAGGGACGACCGCAGGGTGGGGACCCTCCACGGCGACATGCCCCAGGAGCTCAGGGAGAGGGTGGTCAGGAAGTTCAGGGACAACAGGACGCTCGTGCTCATCGCGACGGACGTGGCCGCCAGGGGCCTGGACATCGAGGACGTCGACCTGGTGGTGAACTTCGACGCCCCGTCCCGGGCGGAATCCTACATCCACAGGATCGGCAGAACCGGGAGGGCCGGCAGGGAGGGCACCGCTGTCACCATAGCCACCCGCAGGGACATGGACCGCATCCGCCTGTTCGAGGACGCCACCGACGTGCGCATCCGCAGGATAGAGCCGGAGGACCTCGAGGAGTTCTCCGAGCCGCATGAGGTGGTCCATCATGAGCGCAGGGCCCGCCCCCGCCCGGACAAGGGCCCGGACCAGCCCCCCAAGAAGAAGCCGTCGGGCAGGGCGCCGGACACGGTGTCACTCATCATCAATCTCGGTAAGAAGGACGGGATGACCAGGACCCGGATCGCGGACATGGTCCGCAAGAGGGCCGGCCTCCCTGACGAGGCGGTCGGCAAGGTCGGGCTCGGGGATGAATCGTCCTTCGTCGAGGTCGATGCCATGACCGCTGACGCGGTCATCGACTGCGTGGACGGCACCGTCTGCGAAGGGAAGGACGTCACCTGCGACTACGCTCCGGAGAAGGAGAGCTTCGAGGAGAGCGTGGCCAGGAAGAAGAAGGAGAAGAGGCGATGGCGGGGTCTTCTTCCGCAATCGGAACCAGAAGCGCGCCCTGGAGGCCGCCTCGGGGAGCTCGGGGACACTGCCTCCAAGGCCGTCTCCTCTAAGACCCAGAAGGAGATAGACAGGGCCGTGGCATATTGGAGCGCCCATCTCAAGGACCGTTCCGACACGCTCGCGCTCGGCCTGAACATCATAGAGATGGCATCCGCGTCCTCGGCCCCCAAGAACTTCGCGGCCGCCGATTATCAGATCGAGAAGTTCGTTGGCGGGTACTTCGTCCTGCGCCCGTGATGCGCTTCCCGCTCCTCTGCCCTCGAAGTCGTCCTTAAAGTAATAGAAGGGCGTTAGGGAGGACGATTCGAATGGGACTGTTCGGCAGGAAGGGGAAGAAGGGGGCGGACGCGCCCGAGCTCCCGGACATACCGGCGGACGCTCCGTGGAGCAGCTTCGCGGACGCCGCCGGCAGGCAGTGGCGTTCCGGCGACCTCAGGGGCGCCGTGGTCCTGTGGAAGCAGTCCGCCGACCGCTGGGACGGGAAGGACGAGGGGTTCCTGCGCGTTTACCGGGGCATCCCCCGCCGTTTCTCTGAGAAGGTGGTGTCGGATATCTCCAAGGGCGTGCTGCACCCGTGCCATCAGCTCGCCGAGCTGGAATCCTACATGTCCCTGAAGTTCCCGGATGTGACGGCATCCGTCTGCCGCGAGTCCTTCGACTCGGTCTCCTCGAAGCTGGACAGGATGGACTCGGACGACCATGTGGTCCTCCTCTGCATGAACTGCTTCTACCTCCAGATCGGGAGGATGGGATGGGCGGCGGACATCCGCGACGTGCCCCTCTTCTGCCGTTCCGCCTCCGCCCTGGCGGAACGCTCCGAGGGCGCCGCCGAAAAGCATGCCTCCGAAGGGTACATGGGGAGCATGAACGTCAAGATGGCCGTGCGCACGCTGGCACTTTACAAGGGCTTCTTCGACCAGCTGTCGCAGGACACCGAGGAGGCGGTCAGGTCGAGGCCGCTGGAGGACATAGAATCAGCTGTCGCATACTGGAGCTCCGCTCCTGCCGACAGGACCCTCCGTCTGGCCGAGGGGCTGAATGCCGTCGGCAGGGGAGCGTCCGCGGGCATAACGAGATCGAACCGCCGTTCGGCGGACGCCGCGATATCCGCGTTCATAGAGGAGTACTTCGGGAAAGGGAGTTCCCGCTGACTGCAGCGCAAACGTTTAACCGGGCGACCGGGCCTAGAAGGTAATGACGATGTTCGGAAGGAAGAAGGAAGAGGAAAAGGAGACAGCATACGACATCCCGGTCATAGCGGACGATGCGGAATGGAACGCCTGCTTCATAGCGGCGGAATCGATGCTGGCCCACGGGAACCTCTCGAAGGCCGCCGACTTCTGGTCGGACGGCGTAGACCGCTGGGACGGGGAGGACAGGGCCTTCGTCCGCGCCTACGGGGAGATACCCCGCAAGGCGGCGGCCGCCTGCATCGCCGCCGTCGAGCCCGGCACCGTGTACCCGGTGCCCGCGATGGCCAGGGTGGAAACGGAGATGGAGATCAAGCATCCCGGGATCGAAGCTGGCTCCGTCACCGGCGAGATGTTCAGGATCATAGCCTCCGAGGTCCCGCGTGCGCAGGACCCGCAGGACGTCGTCGTCCTGTACATGAACTGCTGCTACCTCGACATGGGGTACATAGGCTGGGCGGCGGACATCCGCGACGTGCCGATCAAGTGCCGGGACTGCATAGACCTCGGCGCGACGGCCGCCGAGACGATATCCGCCATGAACCCCTCTAAGAAGAGGTTCAAGATGGACAAGAAGATGTCAAACCGCTCCGTCCTGCTCTTCAGGCAGTTCTTCAACAGCCTGAACGACGCTGCGACCCTCTCCATCGATGGGAAGTCGCTTCCGGAGATCGAGAAGGCCGTGATGTACTGGGAATGCAACCGCACCGACAGGGCCGGGTACCTCGCCGACGGGCTCGACGACATGAGCCGCTACGCCATGTCGACCAAGCTGACCGCCAAGAAGCACCTCGCCTCCTGCCATGGGCACATCGCCGATTTCGTCGACGGTTATTTCGATATGGAGCCTCCGGCCCCCAGGGAGCCTAAGGCGCAGAGAGTGAAGAACGCCGGATGAGGGGCCGCGAACTGGTCTCCGTCTGCACGTCCGCGGCGGAGGCCCTGCTGTCGTTCACCGGGGCCAACGGGACCAATCTCTCTGTAGCAGAGGTTGAGTCGTACCATACGTCCGGGAAGGAGCACATCATCCTCGTGCTCGCCCGCCCCATCGAGGATACCGACGGGCTCAGGATCAGGATCGAGGACCTCTGCGTCACCGCGGAGGCGGAGATCCTCTTCTACGACAGGGACAGCCGCACCTTGGCGGCGAAGGTCCCAGCCTGGGTGTTCAACGTGGCTTCCGAGGAGGGGCACAGGTTCAGCATAGAGACGGACCTGTCCTTCCTGGTCAGGAACCTCAAGGAATATTACGAGCGCTTCGGGGAGTCGGTGTCCCTGCCCCGTTCGGCCCCGTGCATCGCCGGGGATGCCGTGCCTTGGCCCGACGGCCCCGCCCCTACCCCGGAGCAGAGGGAGGCGGTCCGCGCGGTGCTTTCGTCCCCCATGTCATATGTGTGGGGAGCTCCCGGCACCGGGAAGACCCAGGAGGTCCTCGCAGCTTCCGTCTCCGCTTATCTTGCAAAGGGGAGGAGGGTAGCGGTGATCGCTCCGACCAACAACGCCGTGGAGCAGGTACTGCGCGGGCTCATAAGCGCCATCGGCCGCAGCAGGGAGCTGTCGGGGCTGGACCCGGCGAAGGCCATCATCCGCCTGGGGACGGCGACCGAGCCGTTCGCCTCGGAGTATCCCGGCATATGCGAGGGGAAGGGCATCCGCGCCATCGCGGACAAGCGCAGGAAGGATGCGGACCTTCTCAGGAAGGTCCTCGCCGAGCGCCGCCGCGATTCCGTCCGCGGCGAGGTCGCAGAGCTCATGTCCATGCAAAAAGGGGCGAGCGCGGGAAGCCTTTCTCCGACAGGATCGCCTCGCTCTCCCGGAGGCTGGAGGGCGACAGGGAGGCCTCTGCGCTGCTGGCACGTGCGGAAAAAGGCGACGGCAATGCACTGGGAGAACTTCAGAGGGTGATGTACGGGCGCGACCGTCCGGCGGGCTCGATCCCTTAGTACGCCGGATGCACGGACATGCAGATCGGTGCGAGGATCGAGGAGCTGGAGTCTCAGGCGGCCGCCCTCACTGCATCGGCGGTCGACCGCGATCCGAAGGACGCGCTGATAATCGCCTGCACCCCGCAGATATGCATGTCGCGCTTCCTGCCGAACGGCGCCGAAGGGGACAAGCCGGCCCTGGATGCCGACCACATATTCATCGACGAGGCCGGGTACTGCGGGGTCCTCCTGAGCACCGCCCTGCTGGCCAACGGCATCCCCGTGACGTTCCTGGGGGACCATAAGCAGCTGCCCCCGGTGTGCACCCTGGAGAAGGAGAGCATGGAGGGATGGGCGGGGAAGGACCCCAAGATGGCCTGGTCCTTCCTCTGGGACATGTCCGCCCTCTACACCGAGGATGTCCTCGCCAGGGATCCGCAGGAGCTTGCCGACATGTACCGCGCAGGGGCGGAGCCCTCTTTCGCCCGCACGGTCAAGCGCGACCTCACCGCCTCCCACCGCTTCGGGGACAACCTCGCCGGGGTCCTCGACCGCTTCGTCTACCGCAACGGCATCAGGGGATTGGCCGAGCATCCGCTGGAGATAATCTGCATTGATGTCAGGTGCGGCCCGAGGAAAGAGCGCATGAACAGGCCGGAGGCCGAGGCCATCTCGGAATGGATCCGGCGCGAGGAGCCTCCCGCAGGGAGCTTCTGCATCCTGACCCCGTACAAGAACCAGTACCGCGTCCTCCGCGACACCATGCCGTGGTCGGAGGGGGACGCCCTGCTGACCGTGCACAAATCCCAGGGGAGGGAATGGGACACGGTCATCCTGAGCGTGCAGGACGGCGAAGACTGCGTCCGCGACGTCCCTCTCAGGTTCACATCCTCATCCACGGCGACGGGCATGAAGGTCATCAACACCGCGGTCTCCCGTGCCAAGAAGAGGCTGGTCATCGTCTGCGACCGCGGTTTCTGGCTCCCCAAGGAAGAGGAGCTGATCGGCGCCTGGTATCGGACAGAGTGTGCCAGCATGTAATATCGTATTCTGACGGCAGGCTGTCCGATTGAAAAAATACAAATAAAATCCGATAGTACGGACGCTCCATGGCACAGAGCAAGAAGCAGCTCTCCAGGAACAAGGCGAACAAAGCCAAGGCCGAAGAGAAGAAGAAGGCCATGAGCTCGGATGACCCTGTCGAGAAGTACAAGGCCATGAAAGAGCTCAAGAAGAAAGGCAAGAAGTGATTCCCGGGCCTTGCTTCGATTTTTCAAAACCATTCCGGGGCCTGATACGTCCCGGGGCATTTGCGAACTATTCGGATCCGATGAAGGGCCGGATGTGCCAGAAATCAAAAGGAGCCACTTGAGGGGTTCGAACCCCCGACCTCATGCTTACAAGGCACGTGCGCTACCAGCTGCGCCAAAGTGGCCTACGGCCTCCATCCGCTCCGGGATATTATACTTTATCGGCGCGTCGCGGACAGGCCAGTATATGCGGGCGGTGTGCCGGCGATAAAAAACCGGCAAGCGCCCTAAGGGGTTTCGGAGGGGCTCGGGCCCCTCCTGGCTCAGTAGGAGATGCCCTCCCAGAGCATGGCGTCGCAGACCTTCTCGAAGCCCGCGATGTTGGCGCCCACCTGGATGTCGCCCTCGAAGCCGTACTTCTTGGCCGCGTTGGCGGAGTTGTGGTAGATGGTGACCATGATGTCGTTGAGCTTCTTGTCGACCTCCTCGAAGGTCCAGGAGAGCCTTGCGGAGTTCTGGCACATCTCGAGGGCAGAGGTGGCGACACCTCCGGCGTTGGCGGCCTTGGCAGGACCGAAGAGGACCTTGTTGGCCTTGTAGACGGCGATCGCCTCAGGAGTGGAAGGCATGTTGGCTCCCTCTCCGACGGCTTTGCATCCGTTCTTCACGAGGATCTCGGCGGACTCGCCGTCGATCTCGTTCTGGGTCGCGCAGGGGAGAGCGATGTCGCACTTGATCGTCCAGATGCCCTTGCAGCCCTCGAAGTACTGGGCCTTCTTCCCGAAGTCGTAGTTGAGGTAGGTCTTTATCCTGTCCCTCTTCTGCTCCTTGATCAGCTGGAGGTTGCGGTAGTCGATGCCGGCGGGGTCGTAGATGTACCCGTTGGAGTCGGAGACAGCGACGACCTTGGCGCCGAGCTCGGTGGCCTTCTGGCAGGCGTAGATGGCGACGTTCCCGGATCCGGAGATGACGACGGTCTTCCCCTTGAAGGACATCTTGTAGTCTTTCATGTACTCCTGCATGAAGTAGCAGAGGCCGAAGCCGGTGGCCTCGGTCCTGGCGAGGGATCCGCCGGCGGGGATGGCCTTGCCGGTGAGGACTCCGGTGAACTCGTTCCTGAGCCTCTTGTACTGGCCGTACATGTAGCCGATCTCCCTTCCGCCGGTTCCGATGTCGCCGGCGGGGACATCGGTGTCGGGGCCGATGTGCCTGTAGAGCTCGGTCATGAAGGACTGGCAGAAGCGCATGATCTCGTTGTCGGACTTGCCCTTGGGGTCGAAGTCGGATCCTCCCTTGCCGCCGCCTATGGGCAGGGTGGTGAGGGAGTTCTTGAAGATCTGCTCGAAGCCGAGGAACTTCAGGATGGACAGGTTGACGGAGGGGTGGAGCCTGAGCCCGCCCTTGTAGGGTCCGATGGCCGAGTTGAACTGGACGCGGTACCCGCGGTTGACGTGGACCTTCCCTTTGTCGTCCATCCAGGGGACGCGGAACATGATGGTCCTCTCGGGCTCGACGAGCCTCTCGATGATGGCGTTCTTCTGGATCTCGGGGCGGGCCTCGACGACGGGCTGCAGGGAGATGAAGACCTCCATGACGGCCTCGAGGAACTCTTTCTGCTCAGGGTAGCGCTTCTTCAGGTCGCGGTAGACGCCCTGAAGGTACTTGTTGCTCAGTTCGTTTTTGATTGATGCCATCAGATTGCCTCTTTTGGTGCTTTTTCGCATCACGATTGTAGTATTTAACAGTTAAATGGCGGAAAAATCGATAAATGATAGTTAATCGTTCAAATTCTACGGAATCCGTATCATATTCGCCGTTTGTCTATTATAATACGTAAAAACTAGACAATTATCCATATGCCCTTGAGACACCTCCGGGCAGGTCCCGGAGCGTGCCGCGGAGGCGTCCGCGGGCCTTTCCCTCCCCTCCTGAAAATAACGTTCAATACACGCGCCCATGGCAAGTTTTAATATAGGCGACGTAATCGCGACGAGCATTCAACCGATATTTTCACGGTGATTCAAAAATGGCAGACAATGCGAAGAAGGTCATCCGCCTTGAGTACAAGGCGTATCTTGCGGACGAGGACAGGCTCTACGACACCACCGACGAGGCGGCGGCGAAAGAAGCGAACATCTACAGCGACAAGGTCAAGTACGCCCCCATGGCGTACATCGTCGGATCCAACAAGCTGTTCCCCGCTCTCGACAAGGCCATCGCGGCCGCCAAGGTCGGAGAGGAGTTCACCGTCGAGGTCCCCGCCGAGGAAGGCGCCGGAGCCAGGAACCCCAAGCTCATCGAGGTCCACTCCGCCAAAGAGTTCTACAGGGAGCAGATCAACCCCATGGTCGGCATGACCGTCACCCTCGGCGGCAGGCCCGGCATCGTCACCGCTGTCGGAGCCGGACGCGTCCGCGTCGACTTCAACAACCAGCTCGCCGGCCACGACCTCAAGTACGTCATGAAGATCTCTGAGGAGATCACCGACAACAACGCCAAGGCCGCCGCCATCATCGAGGCCGACTTCGGCGACGCCTCCGACTTCAAGTTCGAGTTCCCCGGGGACAAGGTCATCGTCACCCTCCCCGAAATCGTCAAGTTCAACCAGACCTGGGTCACCGCCAGGTTCAGAATCGTCTCCGACCTCCGCGAGGCGTTCGGCGTCGACACCGTCGAGTTCGTCGAGATCTGGGCGGCGGCCAAGAAGGACGAGGCCCCCAAGGCCGACGCTCCTGCGGCTGAAGACAAGAACTGAACCAATAAGGATATAAAGCAGGAGCAAATCTCCTGCTTTGCCTTACTGGCAAACGATTTAACTCTGGGCAAGTGGCCTAACCTGGATATGGCAACAGCCTCCTAAGCTGTAGGTTGAGGGTTCGAATCCCTTCTTGCCCGCCATTCTCGCTATCCAGCGTGTATTTTTCGGAAGTCAATAATCTAGCCTGGCCCCGTACCGGCGGAGATGCGCCGGATCCCCTAACCTGCTGCGCCCCGGAGAACGGCCCTATGCAGTCTCTCTCTTAATTCTGTTAATTTGTTAATTATAGATACGTCAGTCATTTTCTAATGCGATACGCTGGCTGTGTCCGTTCCCTGCGCGAAAGCGAACGAGAATCGGGAATTAACAGGAAATTAACTGATTAACAGCATTTCCGCGGGAATGTGATTGCATTAAATTCTGGGAAAATGTCGAATCGGCATGTCCAATATTTTCCGCAGCGACTGCAGGGCGACCGCCCTTGCAGCGGTCCTCCTCATCGCGCTCGCCGCTTTCGCGGGCGCGGCGGTATCGGCGGCGGAGTCCGACGCGGCCTCCGATCCCACATACGGGACGGCGACCGACATCAACATCGCCCCCGGAATGCGCTACACCTGGACCTCGCAGTGGCCGTCGGATCTCAATCCGACGTGCACCATCGAGGTCCAGAAATCGGGCTCCCTTACCGGATCCGATGTGAGCATCGCCACCATCTCAGGCAAGACCCTCACAGTCAACATCCCCTCGAATGCGGCCGTCGGCACCACTTATCACGTCGTCGAGAAGGCGACCACCACCAACCCGGCCCAGACCGCCTATGTCTACATCATCTTCCACGTGGTCGCGAAGCTCTCCGTCAGCGTCTCCGCGCCCAATGTCGTCGCCGGCGGCGCCGTCAGCATCTCCCCCGACCGCTTCCGGTATGGGGACCGTGACGTGGTCCGCGACCGGCATGCCCTCCTGGCTGTCCATCAGCTCGAGCACCGGCAAGATCACCGGCACCGCCCCCTCATCCGCCACCAGTGTGAGCTTCACGCTCACTGCGACATCCAGCTACGGCGAGACCGCCACCCAGACGGTCTCCTTCAAAGTCGTTTCCGGACTGGCCCCGACTAACTCACCGGCCTCCGGCGTCATCATTATGCCAGCGCAGGCGTGATAACATGAACAAACTGAAGAGAATATCCGGTTGCATGCCTGCGGCGGCGGTCCTCATGCTGATCGCTGCCGCCGCGGCCTGCTGCACAGCGATCGCCTCCGACTCCGATGCTGATTCCGAACCGGAGGACTACGGGTCCTTCTGGTCCTACGCCATCACCGTCCAGTACAACCCCCCGGAAGGTTCCGCGCCCGCCGACACCGTGACATACGATTTCGGCGACGGCACCGAGACCGTCACCGGCAACTACGAGGTCGTCAAGCACGTCTACGCCGCCAAAGGGGACTACACGATCACCCAGACCGCCACTAACACCGTCGGATCCGTGACCGCGCAGTGGATCGTCCACATCCTCGGCAACCCCACGGTGACCTACGTTTACGGCCACGATCTGGAAGACAAGGTCGTCACCCAGTCCAACTACGCGCTCGCCCCCGAAGGGGTCGAAGTCCCCGAGATCGACGGCTACACCTTCATGGGCTGGTACACCGACGCCGGGCTCACCCAGTCCGCGGACATGTCCGCTCCCGTGACCGAGCCCATCACCCTCTACGCCAAATGGTCTGAGGACGCGCATCCCGAGACCGTCACCGTCACGATCGCATCGCCCGACGCACCGCTCTCAAGAGCTACTCCATCCCCGTCGGAGGCACCCTCTCGCAGACCGATGTCGCGAAGGATCTCGCCGAGGGCGGCAAGATCTTCGCCGGGCTCTTCACCGATCCGGAGCTCTCTCACAAGTTCGATTTCTCCGCGGGAGTGTCCTCCGACACGACCCTCTACGCCAAGTACACCGACCTCACGGACCGGATGAGCACGGGTGGGCCGCCATCGGCCTGGCAGTCGCCGGCATCATCGCCGTGATCTCCGTCATCGCCGTCAGGCGCCCGGCGCGATCATCATCGGACTCGCGCTGATCGCTGCCGCCGCCCTCGTCCACTTCGGGATAGTAACATGGTGAGCGATCCTGCTTTCAAATGGACGGCCTTCGCGGCCGTACTCCTGACGGCCGCGGCGGCCTTCGGCGCCGCCGTCTTCGTCGATGACGACGCTTCCGCCGATGTCGGATCGTTCCCCCGGTTCTATGTCAACGGAGAAGAGGTCCAGGACGGGGGTGCCGCCACCGTGGTCGTCGGCCAGCATGTGGGGATCACCGGCCTTTTCGGCAACAATAGCGGAAAGTTCGGCACGATATCGGTGGATGGCGCGTCCATCCCGTCCTTCCCCGACAGCGATGCCGTCCCCGGAGTGGAGCTCCTGTTCTCCCCTCAGCTCAACATGCTGAGCGGCGACGGCGCCCCGACGCAGACCGGCGCCTACGTCTTCCAGCTGGCCCTGGGGACCTACACTCTGCACGTCGTATCGGAGCTGGTGCCGACCAACAGCCCCAGCGCCGGGATAATCATCATGCCGGTCAAGGTGTGAGCATGGCATCGATGCACCTCGGCCGCGCGGCATGGGCGATCGCAGCCATCGCCATGCTCGTCTGCATCGCGGCCGTCTCCGATACCGACGGGGGCTCCGAGGCCGCCGAGGCGCACTCAGGCACCTGGGGGGACCTCGCATGGGCGCTGGACGCCGACGGAGCCCTGACGATCGCGGGGGAGGGTCCGATGCCGTCCATGCAGGCCGGCCAAAGCCCGGGGGCCAGCCACCCGACCTCTGCATGGCTGGCCTACTCCGACAGCATCAAGTCCGTGACCGTCTACGACGGCGTCACGTCCGTCGGCGGCCTCGCCTTCATACACTGCTCCTCCCTGGAATCGGTGGTCCTCTACCCCTCTGTCTCCTCGATCGGGGATTTCGCGTTCTACGACTGCCCCTCCCTGGAATCGGTGACCATCATGGGCCCGGCCTCCTCGATCGGCATGCTCGCATTCGGCTACTGCCCGGCTCTGTCGGTGACCGCGTATCCGGACACCTACGCCCTGTATTCCTGGCCATCCGGCACGGAGCTGATTCCCATCGTCCCGCCCGAGCTCGCCGTCACGTCCCTCGCGGCGGTCGTGGGGTCCTCGATCTCCGCCGTGATCTGCTCCGATGCCGGCTTCACGGTGGCGGTCTCCGGGTGCCCGTGGCTGACCGCCTCCGGGCGCACCGTGTCGGGCACTCCGACCGAGGCCGGGTCCTGGCAGGTCACCGTCCGCTTCCTCGCAGACGGCATCGATACCGGCATCAGCGATACCCTCTCCGTGACCGCCGTCTCCGCCCTGGCTCCGACCAACAGCCCCAGCACCGGGGTGCTGATCTTCCCGACGCAGGCATGATCATGCGTGCAGCAGCTCTGTTCGCCGTCCTGATCTCCGCCGCCGCCCTCCTGGCGGTCCCGTCGGCCGTCTCCGATGCTGACGCTCCGCAGCTGTCGGTCTCGCAGGACGGCTGGACGTTCGCGTTCGCGGCGGACGCCGCCGCAGCCTGGAATTTCGGCGACGGGAGCACCGCCGAGGGCTCGTCCGTGACCCACACCTACACCAGGTCGGGCCTCTGGAAGGTCTCTGCCGCCGCCGGCGGGGAGACCGCCTACGCCTATGCCCTCTGCGCGGATCCTGCGCCGATCGCCGAAACGTCCGCCTACTCGGTTTACCGGTACTGCCCCGGGATGGTGCGGTCCGTCTCCACGGACTGCCCCGGCCTGACCTGGCAGTCGGAATCCCGGGTCCTGACGGGCACTCCGACGGTCCCCGGAGATTACGATGTGGCCGTCACCGCCGCCGACGGGAGCTCGAGCTCCTTCACGCTCCGCGTCGGCCCCTCGGCCGTCAGCGCGGACCCCGACTTCGCGGTCAGCGCCGACGGCCTGCAGATCTCCGCGCGCGCCGCATCTGCCGGGACGGCAGGGCTCCGCTACATGTGGACTCTCGCCGATGCCGGAGGATCCGCCGTCGGCGTCGCCGGCAACACGAGCTCTCCCACGTGGACCGTCTCGGCCCCAGGCGAGTACACCGTCAGCTGCGTGCTCTCCGACTCCTCCGGGCACTCTGTCACCGTCTCCCGCAGCATCGCCGTCGAGGATCCGCAGCAGGATCCCGATGGCACAGGCAGCGATAACGGATGGATGACCGCTGCGGCGATCATCGCCGCGGCCGTGCTGGTGCTGATCATCATCGCGAGGTTCGTTTGAAATGTACAACAGGAAAGATTATGAGATGAAAGGGGCGGCGATGGCCCTGGCGATCGCCGTGGTCCTCTCCTCCGCAGGCGTCATCGCCCTCATGGACGATGACCGGCTCGCCGACGAATCGTCGGCATCATGGTCCTTCACCGGGTTCCACATCGATGTGCCGGGGTGGGTCCACGGGGCCGCTGAGTTCCTCGGCTACAGCCACGGGGAGCCGGACGTGCCGGCGGGCGACGATACCGCCGTCAAGGCCGCCATGCGGCTGACGGCGATGACATACACGGCCGCCGATACCGAGATATGGGCCGGGTCATCGGCCGTCCTGGTCGATAACAACGCGCAGACGCTCAAGTTCGTGACGTCTTACGCGGACCGCGCGGCGGAGATCGCCGCCGGGTCCGATTGGACGAGCGGCGCAAAATATGGCCCCGAAGCAGTCCTGGCGGACGCCGGCATCTTCCGGATGATCGGCAGCAGCCAGTACAACACCGACTACGGGCTCTACTACGGCATCTCCCAGATGGCCGACAGGGCCTCCGACCAGTGGGCCGGCAAGGAGGCGTACGGCGACATCCGGCAGGAGATCGTCTGGAACGGCGGGAGCACCGGGCTCACCCACGGCTCCGTCATGATCTACTTCACCTCCCTCGCCGACGCCTCCGTCGGGCACGCCCGCGTGTGGTACGGCGACGACGGCACCGGAGCATGGCATGAGCCCATCTGGGCCTTCGCCGACGGCTGCACCATGACCGCTGACGACGGGACCGTCTACAACCTCGTCAGGGGCGCCAACACGCCCTCGATGAAGGCCGGATGGTACACCCTCTCGACCGGCATCTACGCCGCAGCTTCCAGCCCTCTCCCGATGCCGAGCACTCCGCATCCGTCTCCGGCGGCGCGGCCATCGTGTCCGGCTCCGACTGCGGATACGCCTCGGTCGGATCCGATGGCGCCATCACCGTCAGGTGGAGCGACATGTCCTATCGGACGGAGTACATCCGCTACCACTACTCCGACGGCTCCCAGAACGCGTCGACGGACACCCTCGCCCAGGATGCGCTGGCCAACCTGCTGTCGAAGTACCATGCCCAGACCGCCGCCTATGCCGAGATCATCTCCTCCGCGTCCGCCGCCGGCCAGGTGATGTGGATGCTGTCGAGCGCCGCGCAGTCCAGCAACATCCTCCTGTCCCCGTCCAGCAACTCCACGAGGCTCTCCGGCATGGACATCGATGTCAACCAGTCCTACGCGGTCGCGGTCTCCGCGCTCTCGCAGACCTCCGATTGGTACTCCACCTACGGATCGCAGCTGACCGCGGCCGAGACCAGGATCTCCTCCGAGTCGCTCAAGCTCTACTGCTTCGGGGACGTCTACGATCAGAACGGGAACACGCTCTACAGCAATGTTGTGTTCACGCCGTACACCTACAACACGACGATCAACATCTACGGCGACGGCAAGCCCACGGCCTGGCCCATGGACGGCATCGTGATGGTGTGGACCGCCCCAGGCGACGTCACCGACATCGGCCAGTTCAACGCCTCCGAGCCCGCCAGCCACACGATCATCGTCATGCCCAAGGGCGCATCGATGGTCTGCAAGCAGATCATGTACGGCCATGCCCTCGTGAGCAGCGTCACGCTCCACGCGACGGAGATCCAGAAGAGCGCCGAGCTCGCATCCGTGTTCCTGGACGATGTGGAGCCCCCCAGGGTGCTCTCGGCCGAGACCCTGGTGATGATCATCGTCCTGGAGGCGGCTGCCATCATCGCCGTCATCGGGCTCTGGACCCGCCAGCCCGCGCTGATCATCATCGCGCTGGGCATCGCCGCCTGCGCGATCCTGTTCAAAAGCTCGATAGCCGGCTTCCTGCTCGGCAGGTTCGGGTGCTGACAGGTATGGACAGCATCCTGGAAACTGTCTGCGAGCACGGCCCGACCCTGGTGCAGGTCGCCCTCCTGGCGGCCTGCGCCTGGAACCTCTGGCAGCGGAACATAGGCAAGAGCCTGATCAGCCTGGCCGCCTGCGTGGCGACCTTCATCCTGGGGTGGCGACGGTGGACACGGTGGGGTTCGCGGTCGGGGCGGCCGTCATGGCCGCGGCGGTTTTCGCGGGGAGGAGCGTGCGCGGCAAGGTCCATGCCATTCTGCCGACCTGCGACCCGTGTTCGTCTTCACCTTGGCGGCCGAGGCGGCCGCCGTCTTCGCCGCCTTCCTGGGCACGTCCCTTCCGGATGCCGTCTGGTCCGCGGCGGCCGCCTGGGACATCGGGTACCTCCTGGGCTACCTGACCGCCCGCCCCGGCGACGTCATCTACGTCGACGTCCCGGACGGGGGCCTCACGGCCTCGGACATCGGGCCCCTGGTCGTCTACTGCAGGGACGGATGCCAGTACTGGATGCCCCAGACCCCCGGCGGGGTCGCCAAGTCCCTGCTGGGCGCGAGGTGCCCGCTCGACGCCCCGCTGGGGAGCGCCCGCAACGTCAGGCGCGTGACCGCCACCAACGGGCTCTACCCCCAGATGTCGATGTCCGTCGTCCCGGTGTCCTCGTACTCCGAGGAGGAGCGGGAGGTGACGCTCGCCTCGTGGGGCCGCAGGAAGATGAAGGACGCGAACGGCAACAGGGTGGAGACCGGCGAGCCGAAGCACAGGATCTCCTGCAGGGTGACGGCCAAGACCCTCCGCTTCTCGCAGGAGGTCGTCGACGACCCCGAGGCCTTCTGGACCAAGTCCGGGGTCTACCTCGAAGCGGTCGCCAGGGCGCAGGAGGCGTCCGAGAGGGCCACACGCCTGGAGGTGCAGATGCAGAGCGCCGTGTTCGACGCCGGGGCGCAGGTCGTCGCCGGGCTGATCTCCCTGCAGGAGGACGCGCCCGGGACGAGGGACGAGGTGCTCGGCGCGGTCAGGGCCGAGAGGGCCCGCTGCATGGCCGGGAAAGATGATGAGGAGGCGGGCCCCGATGCCGAGGATCAGCGACGACGGCGCCCTGGAGGCCGCCCTCTACGGCACCTCGCACATGAGGACCAAGCTCTCCGTCTCGGACTGCCGCCGGCTGGAGGCCGCCCTCTCTGAATCGATGGCCGCCGACCTCGCCGCCGCAGATGCGGCGGAGGCCGAGAGGATCCTCACGGAGGAGCCCGGCCTGGTCTACTCGGACGGCCCCCTCCCGGAGGGCCTTCCCGGTGAGACGGCGGAGGCCGCCGCGAGGCTCCGCTCCTACGCCCGCTCCCTGACCGCGCTCAGGCTGGTGCAGCAGTGGGAGCGCGGGATCGAGGCGCGCGGCCGCCTGGTCGGCCTGGCGGAGCATTCCGCGCGGACGTCCTGCTCCGAGGGCCCGGACCTCTACGATTCCGCGGTGTCCAGGTTCGGAGGCGGTGTGCGATGCTGGAAACCGCGAAGGACGGCGGAGGGAACCTCTACCTCAACGTGGTCGCCGGCATCAACGGCGACTGGGAGGAGCTCAGGCGCCACCTCGCCGAGATGGACACCAAGGCCGCCTACCTGCGGATCTTCGAGATGAGCCTGTCCCCCGCCTGCTCCCAGCCCCTCTGGGAGATCGAGGCGTACAAGAGACAGGCCGCTGCCTGGCCCCTGCCGGCCGACCCCTACGCGAGGCTGGACTTCGAGACCTTCCGCTCCTGGATGGCCATCTACGAGCAGGTCATGAGGGACCAGGGCCTGGTCGGCCGCCGTCCCCGGTCGATAGTCGGCCTCGACGACACGGAGGCGTCGGGATGACCGCCGTGCAGGAGCTGCTCGGGAGCCTCCTCCAGCCGGGGGAGACCATCGTCCTCGCCGGGCGCAGGGGGCACGGGAAGACGGCCACCGCCGTCTCGATGTGCCAGCGCGCCATGGGCGGAGAATACGGGCATCGCCGCGTCTACGTGATCACGAATGTGGTCTTCGGGCGCGCCAGGGAGTCCGGCCCTCCCGAGGAGGCGTACCCTCCGGGGGTGTTCCACGAGGACACCCTCGCCGGCACCATGCGCCGCATCGGTGAGATACTCGGACGCGCCGGGAGGTCCGGCGCGCTCATCATCTGGCTCCTGGACGAGGCCCAGAACTACATGCTGGCCGACCAGAACGGGTCGAAGGAGAACATGGCGCTGACCAAGTACCTGGGGAACGCCAGGAAGTTCGGGGTCTGCAACCTGTTCCTCACCCCGACGGTGAACAACCTCGCCCCCAGGGTCCGCTGCTTCCCCACCGGGGAGGCGAAGTCCGGGTACTGCTCGTGCCAGATGGTCAAGGACAAGACGGAGGCGGCGGCGATAGCCTGCGGCAGGGCCGACCCGCGCAGCGTGACCTTCGTCCGCACCTCCGCCGACGAGCCGTGGACCCCGGTGCTGATCTCCCCCTCCCCGTGGATCCGCGACGTCTACTCGCGGGACGCGGCTCCGGGGGACTACGGCTACGACACGATCTCCACCGCCACGTTCAGCGTTGGCGAGAACGCGCACGGGGTCCCGTTCAGCTTCGAGAGGTTCATCCGCGCCACCTCCGGGGGGCTCTCGCACGAGCTCCCCGAGAAGATCGCGGGGTTCTTCCGGGAGTGGGACGCCGAGGGCGCGGAGGACGGGAAGGCCGGGGACGCCGCTTCCGGGGACGCCCCGTCCGGGCCCTACTGCTACACCAAGGAGGACCTGGAGCTCGCCAAGGTCAAGGCCGTCAGGAACAGGCGGATGGCGGGCGACACCTGGCCGCAGATCGCCGCCGAGTGGGGCGAGCCGCCCACCACCCTGCAGTACCAGCTCAAGAAGTGGTCGCAGGCCCTCGGTCCGCCGGACGGGGAGCAGTCCGGAACCGCGGCCGACGGACGGACCGCAGCCTCGCGGGCACGCAACATATACAAAACCTATAAAGGGGGCCGCCGGGGGCCGCCGGCGTGCCCCCGTCCGTCGGAGGGGGAGGCATGAGGCTCCCCTGGAGGAGGCGGACGGGGGCCCGGCCCGTCCGGACTGCCGGGAAGAAGCGCCCGGCGGGCAGGAGGGAGTCGCCTCCCCCCGGATCCGCGGGCCCTCCCCGCGCCCCGCCCAAGGCGAGGGACTACGGCAAACCGCTTAAGATAGGGAAGGCGCCGGCCAAACGCCGCGCCGTGACCCCCCGGCGACGTCGTCGGGAGGGACGAGAGGAAGAGCAAGAGGAAGTGAGAACATGGGAATCTTCAAGAAGAGCGAGGAGAGCGAGGAGCTGAGGAAAGCGAGGCAGCAGGCGGAGATCGCCAAGCTGCAGGAGCAGGCCGCGAAGTCGGCGGCCAAGGCGCAGAGGATCAGGGCGCAGGCGGACATGCAGCAGGCCAGGGCCGAGCGCTACCGCACGGTGACCGAGGTCCGCAGGAAGAACGGAGGCGTCGGGGCGGCCGTGAGGTTCGCCTCCCTGCCCCCGCTCAAGGGGAAGGGCCCCGGCGGGAAGCCCGCCGCGGAGAAGGCCTCCCCGAAGGCGGGGAGAACGGGCGCCGGGAGGCGCAGGAAGTGAGGCGCCGATGGCCAGGGCCCTTCTGGCCGCGGCCGTCGCCGCCGCGGCCGCCTTCGCCGTGTGCATGTCGCTGGGGTACCTGGCGTACTGGACGGAGGAGCTCCTCGATGCCCTCCGTTAAGCAGATCGCCGTCCCGGCCGTCATGGCGGCGGGCGCGTTCTACTGCGCGGCGGCCCTGGTCAGGCTGGCCATGCATCTGATGGGGCGGTTCCGATGGCCGGGCGGCTGATCAGGGCCCTGCTTATCTGCAGCGGGTGCATATTCCTGGCCCTCTCCGTCCTGACGCTGGCCGGGGCGCTGCTGATCCACCTGAACGGCGGGGTGGTGCGACGGGGGCGATGCTGGCCCTGGCGGCCAGGGCCCTGCCGGCCCTCTTCGCGGCCGTCATCATCGCGGCGGTCGCATGGGAGACCGTGCACCTGCTGGAGTGGTGCGCCGAGCTCTGCGGGAGGTACGCCGACGGGAGCCTCGCCGGGTACCTGCGGATGCACGCCTACACCTACATGAGCTACGTGTTCGGCGAGGAGCCGTTCGGATGGACGGCGGAACGATGACTATGGGATGATGAGATGACAGGCAAGATCGGGAAAATACCGACGGACAGCACCGGGCACGTCCCGGAGAAGGCGCTGATCAAGCGCTACAGCGACTTCTACCGCGAGAAGCAGCGGGAGTACGACCTCGACCGCATGCGGTCGGGGATCATGGGGAAGAGGAAGCCCGCCGTGGACCTGGCGAAGCTCGACTACTCCAGGACTTCGGACAGGGTGATACCGCTGAGGTGCACCCCGGAGCAGGTGGCGGCGTGGTATGCCGATCCGAGCAGCTGCGACGTCGAGGACATCGACTGCGCCGGGGCCCCGAAGACCAACGTCCCGAAGGGGATGACGGAGGCCCAGAAGCGCGACCAGGGGAAGATCAGGGTCATAGCCACCCCGCTGGAGGAGCAGATGTTCCGCCGCGAGCTGGTGATGGGCTTCTCCCCGGCGGACGTGTCGAGGATCGCCGAGTCCAGGCCCACCGTCCAGATCGGCTACGCCCCCGCGCACGCCACCGGGGCATACTGCCCCGGCCGGAACCGCGTCAGTATCGACCGGAGGAACGGGATGAACCAGGGCACGGTGGTGCACGAGCTCTCCCACGAGCTGCGCGCCACGGACCCGTCCAGGAGGAGCCCGGTCGTCCGCGCGAACCCCTCCGCGTCGATAGAGGAGAGCTGCACGGTGGCCGAGCAGCAGGCCAGGTCGGACGGCGTGGACTACAACGGCTACTACGCCATGGTCCCCGTCTTCGACGAGAGGACCAGGCGCTGGAGGCGCCCCACCAGGGGCGAGGCCATGAGGATGGCCGAGGAGGACCACGCCCTCTTCACCGAAGGCCGCCGCAGGGGCCTGAAGGACGGCGAGGCGGTAAGGTCCGTCGAGGACCACTGGGAGGACAGCCACATCGCGAGGCTCCGCTGCCGCGGGCACAAGATGGCGATCAACGAGATGGCCGACACCGTCGGAGGGGTCGAGAGGGTCTCCAGGGCGAAGCCCAGGACCGAGGCCGAAAGGAAGGAGCAGGCCGTCGTCCCTGTCACGAACGCCACCGCAGGAAGGCCGGGCGTGGCCATGGCCAACGTCTCGGCGAAGCGCGGCCCGCTGATATCAAGGGCGGGCACAGGGGCCATCAAGGGCCGCACCGGAGGCCGCAAAAGCCGAACGGAAGTCAGAAGGTACCTCGTGATGATAGATGAATCCGGGACGCCGAGCTACAGCGGCAGTCAGAAAGAGTTCACATTGACGGCATCGATCAATTCGAATCCTGACGCTTGGTCAGAATCGTTGACAGTGAGCCGAAGGGCACGCGTTATACGAATAAACCTGCAACAGCGAATGAGCTGAAGTTCAGCACTTCCTCCGACACGATCCGCAAAGAAACCTTGGAGAAGATTGCCGCCACCAATCCATCTGTGTATGCAGTCCATATCAGCAGATCGGAGATGGAGGGCTCGAAACCCAGGTCCATCTACCAAAAGGCGACTTCTGAGCTTATGAATGACGTGATGAAGGACGAGAAACTCAGAAATGGAAGCGCTGGATCCGATATTATGATCGACAGAAGCGAATACCTGCCTCAGCCGGCTGCCAGAATCATAGCTGACCGCGCTGCATATGATGCGAGGATCCCGAAGCCTCTGACCGTTGAAACGGTTTCGTCGATAGATGACAAGAGGCTTCAGGCCCATGACTTTGTCGCAGGGGCCGTGGGAGACAAGTACAACGGTAACGGAATGTTCTTCGGAACGATTTCGGGGATAACGCGCATCAGAACAGTGCATCTGAAGAAGTGAGAGGTGCGCATTCCACTCGGGGTAGACAGCTGTCGGCCTTGTCCGAGATTTACGAAGTACGCAGTTCAACGATTCATTATACGGTACTTAATAGTAACTCCGGATGCGTGCCCGTTGTTCTTCTCTTCAAACCAGGCCATTCCCAAATATCTCCTCTTATCATCTGCCGCAATCCGGCTAGAGCGGCATTGTGTGAGCTCCGACCGAAGACGAGTCATAGCTATCCTCGGGCTCCGGAGGATCGTCCGAGAGGATCCCCTCGATCTCCACGAGTTTCTTCGCGACCTCGCGGCCCCGGGCAGTAAGCTCCACATAAGTGGTGTTGTTTTCGAACCTTCTCTGATCTAATATCACAAGGCCTTTGTCTGCAAGTTCGGAGAGCTTCTTTGCCAGATTCGCGTTTTTGCGGGAGGCAGGAATAGATATCGGTCTTTTTGCTACGACCGTTTTTGTACAGATAAATCAGCATTGAGATTTTATGAGCCTCTTCGAGGCTAGAAATCTCAAGGCTGATTTTTGTCATTGAAAAATGAAAGAAGCTACACAATTTCAATGCGATTAATGATTTTGATATTTGCAATCCACAAAAACCATAAATACCCACAACTGATTATTCGATTTGCAAATACCAAAAGGTGCTGAAATGACAAAAATAATCACGACCGCAAAAATCAGCATAGGCAATAGGATTGCACTGACGCAGGAGACCTGCGAACTCCTAAAAGTGAAACAGGGGGACAAGGTCCTGATCAAGCAGAGCGACAGCGGCGAAATCGTCATCTCCCCGGCGCAGGTGGCCTGACCGTGACCGGCAGGCATCTTTCCCATAGGGAGGCCGGCGCATGACCGCGCGCTGGTCCGTCAGGTGCCCCAGATGCGGGCAGGAGGTCAAGTCCTGGACGGCATCCCTCGCGGAGGCGCCGTCGTCAATACTGATTTTGCGGTCTTGGAGGGCACCGTGATATGCAGCGGATGCCAGGAGGCCCTGGTCATCAGGACCTGGTACTGCCCGTGCGAGGAGGGACCGTGCGTCACCCTCGCGAGCGAGGACCGCGGGCCCTGGGCCGGGCCGCGGGATCATGACGGAGATGATGATGATGACTGATGATGATAGGATCTGCGGGACCTGCGCGCTCCGGCTGTCGTTCGGCCGCTGCTGGATCGGGGAGAGGCCATCCAGCCGCAGATGCCGCGACTGCAGGAGGGATGCGGATGCCGACGTTCCCGGAGAGGAGGAGCTGCCGCGCTGGCTTACCGACCGGGAGGCCCCGATAGAGGTGCCGGACGCTGAGCCGTGCCCGTTTTGCGGCGGGTTTGCCGAGCTCAGCGCGCTGGATGATGAGGGCTGGGAGTACTGCGACTGGTCCGTCAGGGACGCTCTGTCGATGGATCCGACTCTGGATGAGGGCGCTCCGACAGATGCCGACATGGAGCGCATGAGGCGCATCGCATACGGCCATGCAGACGGCTGGATGATCAGATGCCGCGACTGCGGAGCGCAGATCATGCGGCGCGGGCACAGCACGTGGCGGGATGCGCTGGATGCCTGGCAGGAGAGATCGCATGACAAGGGGGCGGCAGAATGACGTCCGAGGGGGTCTGCATGAACTGCGGGAAATACAGCAAAAACCTCTCAGATGCCGCTGCGCACAGCGGAGACGTTTTCTCCGTCTGCTGGGAGTGCGCAGCAAGGTTCAGGGGAAAGGAGCTCGACTACTACCTCGCACGGAAGGAGGCGCGCATATGAAGTACGAGATGTGGGCCGACGGAGCTCTCACCCGCGCGTTCTCCTCCGTCGACGACGGCCATGCCATCGTCAGAGGGTACGGCCTCGCATCGGGCGAGGAGGTCGTGCTGTACGCTGTTGTGGACTCTGTGCGCGTCCGCACAGCAGTCTACAGGAGGGGGAGGGAGGGATACGGGTACATCCCGGAGATCCCCGGCATCGGGAGCATGCCCCCGGAGACGCTGGAGGTCATAAACCGCTGCTCGGACCTCAGACGGCGCCTTATCGATGAGATGGTCGGGCAGGGAAACATCATCGAGAGCGTATTCTTGGACGACGCGCACGGCCGCAAGGCCACTCAGAAAGTCCTGTACAAGGGGAAGATCTTCACATTCACGGTGGCGTGCGGATGCCGCCAGTTCGCGGCGGCGGACCCGAAGGACGTGCACCGGCTTGGAATCCCCCAGGACCTCACGAGGGCGGTACCGTGACCGTGCCGAACGTGATCAGATGCGATCACTGCGGATGGCCAGGCCGCAAGGATCATGTGTGGGGATGGTACATCTCATCAGACAGGACCATATGCCCCCTGTGCGTCACGATCCTGCAGGGGAAACCGAAAATCTACCACATGTACCCGGAGGCCAGACCGTGAAGCTGACCGTCCTCCACGTCAGAGAGAGGAAAGAGCACTGCAGCCTGGTGAGCGTCGAGACCGTCGACGACGACCATCTTGCCGAGGCCATCGGGGCCGACTATGCCGAGCTTTATCATCGTCGCGTCGGGAAAGAGCGCAAAGAGTATGTGATTATCTGCGACGAAATCGGACGGATCCGCGAGAGAGCCCCGACGGCCATCGTTCGCACGGCCGAGATGCCTGTGGTATCGTTCGTCGGAGACATCCTCGTCTGTAAAGATTCCGGAGACGACCTCGCCTCGATCACTGCTGAGGATGCGGCCTACTTGCTAACAAGCATGATAGTGTGCACGTACAAAGGAGCGCAGATCGCCTGCCTGGAGGTGGACAGATGAGCCTGAAAATCCGCGTTATGGGCACGGAAGCGGAGTGCGCGGAATTTGCCGCCATGATCAGAAAGTCCGTCCCTCCGGAGTGCATCCGGACCATCTCGAGATTCTACCCCAACCGCCGCGCCGGAGAGTACAGCAGCGAGGGGAGGATATACCTCGAATTCGAGCATACCGGAACAGCCGAAGCCGGCCGCGGCAGGGCCGTCCCCGCGGTGCGGGAGGGGCGCATATGACCGGCAGATGGGAGCCCTGCCCCGGATGGGAGGACGGGCAATGATCCGCCAAAAGACCGGCCATTGGCTGAGCTGGAGGCCGAAGGATGAGCAGCTCGTCCGCTTCGGCCATGAGATGGCCGCGCGCGCATGGGAGTGGGGGGACGACGGCGCGCACGAGCTGGACAGGCTGCTCGACAGCTGCCGCGTGCACCACATCAAGATCCGCAATGATTGGTACGATATGCTCCTAACCGGGAAGAAAACATGCGAGATCAGACGCGATGACCGCGGGTACGAAATCGGAGATAAGGTCTGCCTCCATGAGGTGATCCCGACCGCCGGCGGGGACGAGGCCACCGGCCGCATGCTCACCCGCAGGATCTCACTGGTCATCAAGACCGAGGGGATCGCGGAGGGTTACTGCCTCCTCTGCTTCGCTCCGGAGGGACCAGAGTGACCGACTATCGGCCCCACCTCTGCACCGGCGGGGAAAAATCCTGCGAAGGATGCGCCTACCTCACCAGGTGCCTGACAGAGGATGGCGACGGCAAGAAGGGGATATCCATGGCCAGCTTCTGTTTGCTCTGGGATTTCGCCATAAGCGACCCCAAGACCTGCGCCAGATGCGATGACTGGACCACAGACGGTCTGGGCATCGAGAAGGGGGTGGCGGCATGACTGCCGCAGCATCCGGCACGGGAGGCGCTATCGCCGCCATCCGGGAGGCCCGCCGTCAGGTGCTCGCCGCGTGCGCCGAGCTCCCGCCCAAGCAATCCGCCAGGCTGATGGAGATCGCGCAGGAGCTCGGCAGGATCGCGGAGAAGGTCCAGGATGAGGACATGTGGGAGCACATCGAGAGGCTGTGCACATGATCCTCTGCACGGCGGGCACCGATACTACCGCCCTGGACGGAGGGAGGGCTCTGCCCGGAGGCGAGAGAATGAGGACAGGGCCCGGGAAGCACGGTCGGACCGGCGTGACTGCATTCAGTATAAATATCTCCGAATGCAGTATCGATTTCAGGGAGAAGATGACGGCTCCGGGAGGAGCCGGACCCTTGAGGCGGGTCAGACCCGATCATCCCTTACGGGATGTCGATGACGATCACGGCCTCATCGGTCATGATCGTCAACCGGAGCACGCTGCAGCGGCGCTCGATGATGATCCCGAAGATCTTCTCACCTCCTGCCGGAACGGCTCCTGGTGCACCGAGAGTGAAGGTCCTGGTGCACCAGAACTTCCCGTCTCCCGGCGTCTCCTCAAAGCGGTGTTCCCGAAATAAACATATCGGGATTCCGCATCATCGGTTCAACTCACATCCCCGAAGGGGATGTGAGAAAGAATGAGGAGAAGCAGTTTCAATTTTTAGAGTTCTCAGACCTAAAACACTGCTTCTTCTCACCCTCTTCTGACTTTTTGACCTTGTATAAGCAGAATTCGAGACCGTGTGAGACGTTCATAAACGTATGGTCCTCGACTTTCGACATAAGCCAATCATAGATTTCTGGATCTAAAGTAGCATCAATACGCACTCTTTTACGGACCATGTGCGTAAAATTCACACGGATACCTTTAAATTTACGTGTGGAAATATGTGAAATATTCGGGAAATTCCCGATAGGTCTGAGAAACCATGAAAGAAATAACACAATCAGCGCAAGCTATGATGGAAAGCGCCTCGAAAGAGTTCTGCATCCTGGACCCGTCCGGATCGAGGATGCCCCTCTGCCGCATCACGGCAGAATGGTCGGCGGCCGCCGGAGATACCGTCCTGCAGGAACTGCAGGACATCCTCTGGGATGCGGAATGCAGGATCAGGGCCGCTCTCAGCGGAGAGGATTGAAGGCCGGGGAGGCGGCCGCATGACAGCGAACATCTTCGTGCTGGACACTGAGACCACCGGTCTCGGGGCGCCGCCGAAGGCGATGCCGTCGTGGAGATCGGCATCGCCAGGGTCGACCTCGACCGCAACCGGGTGTATCCGGAGATGGGCAGGATCGTGATGCAGCAGCTCACTCCCGGGCAGAGGCGCTCGTGGGTCTTCGAGCACACGGACCTGGATCCGGACGAGGTCGAGCGCAGCCCATGGAGCGTAAGGGACGTAAGGGCTGAGCTTGCCGGATATGAGGGCAAGGTATTCACCGGTTACAACATCGACTTCGACTTCGGCCGCTTCCTCAGGTCGGGACCGTGGGATTTCAGGCCGAGGATGGCCCCCTGCATCATGATCGAATGCGCTGACAGATTCAACGGAGGCTGCTGGATGAAGGCGCAGGATGCATACGATATGCTGTGCCCCGGAAATCCTGCCGGGGTGCCCGGCGGGATGGAAGAGCACCGGGCCCTGTCGGACGCGGTCCTGGAAGGATACATCCTCCTAGGGCTGTGCGGCAGGGACCCGGACATCAGGGGCAGATACGTCAGAGCGGCGGAGGGGTCGGAATGCTGAGCTCCAAGCACTATGCGATCCTGCGCCGCGCGGAGTCGAAGGGGGTCATGAGGGCCTCGGACAACAGATCTGTCAGAGAGCTTGCCGGATGCAGCGTGTCCGGGACCCGGGCCTACTGCGTGCAGCTGCAGCGCATGGGCCTCCTCCGCTACAGCACGGTGAAGACAGTGTCGGCCGGCGGGAGGACCTTGATCAAAGAGGAGTGGAGGATCACCCCCAAAGGGTCCGGCATGCTGAGGGAGGCCGGGCAGTGAGATGCCGCGCCATAGACCTCGGCGAACCGGTGCTGGCCGACGGGGAGGTCTGTTTCGCCTTCTACCAGTACACCGGAGACGGCCTCTTCCACCCATACACCTATGCCGAGCTCGACCCGAAGATCTTCGGGGAGAGGGGAAATAGGTCAGGGACTTCCTGGACAGATGGAACGGGACCAGATGGCCGCTGCCGGGGCCGCTCAGGCCCTATGACGTGCTGTCGCCGGACAGCGGATACGAGCCGATGAAGTTCGACCTCGAGACAGGGAACTACCGCGAGAGGTACGTCAACGCGGCCGTCCGGATCATGCACTACATCGAGGACCATTTCCTCCTCGTCGGCAAGTACGATACGGAGGCGATCGCCGATTTCGTGATCAGCACGTACTGCCCGGAGGTCTTCGACTACATGCCGCGCCTGATCATCAGGGGCGCGTCCACGCCGGCAAGAGCAAGCTCCTGACCTTCCTGGCGCAGACCTGCTACCACGGCTTCGCGGACGCCGACGTCACAGGGCCGGCCCTCTTCAGGCTCATCGAGCGCGAGCGGGTGACGCCGCTCCTCGACGAGCTGCAGGACTACTCCAAGGAGCAGAGGGAGACCATCCGCACGATCTTCAAGAACGGGTCGGCGAGGGGAGGGCACGTGAGCCGCAGCATCAAGGTCGAAGGCGCGGACTACGAGGTCATCACCTACAGCGTGTACGCGCCGATGGCCGTCGTCAACCAGTCCGGAGGACTCATCGACGAGACCGAGTCCAACCGGTCGATAACCATCAGGATGGTCAACGCCGGCCGGAGGAGGCTGCCGATGCGCCCCGACCTGACCGAGCTCGAAGCGATCAGGACGGAGCTCTACACGCTGCGCATGATCCGCATCGCCCGGCCCGAGTACTGCAAGCTGGTGGAGAGGACGTTCGAGAGCACCATCAGGGAGCTGGAGAGCAGGGACGAGATCTTCTCCGACCTCACGGGGGAGGCCGTGGCCATCAGCAACCGCACGAGGGACATGGCCGGGACGCTGCTCACGGTCGCCGACCTCACCGACACCAAGGGCGCCATGCTGGAGATCCTCCGGGACCAGCAGGAGGAGGCCAAGGCAGGGGAGAACGACGGCGCCGACGGCAAGGCCTTCAGGGCCCTGCTCCGCTGCATGACGGCATCCCCCGAGCGCGCGGACGGCATCCGGCTGTTCAGGTCGTACTATCATGCGGCGGAGAGGCTGTCGACGAGGGAGATCGCCGAGGCGTACAACGACCTCATGATGGAGGACCGCGACATCACCGCTCCCTACCAGATGGTCTCCACGAGGGCGGTGACCAACCGGCTCGTGGACCTCGGCTTCGCCGTCGACGCCAAGCGCATGAGGGACAACCTGTCGAGGCTCGACCGGCGGGGCTTCGACGAGGTCTTCCTGCGGAACCTCGATCGCTTCGGCACCGAGGAGGAGAAGAAGCTCTTCGCTTCGATGGTCCCGAATTATCAGCATCCCGATCAGGGGCAATTAATTACTCCGCACCGATAATCGCATGTGCCAGATGCCCGAAAAATTAACAAATTAACAAAAAAGGGGGGAGAATATGTGTGTATTATTATAAGGGGGGAGGATGAGGACGCGAGAAGGCGAGGCTCCGCGGTACGGACCCCTCGCATGCCCGCCTCGGCCGCTACCCCTTCGCTGCCGGGATAAAATATTGGGTCGCGAAGTCCGAGCCCTACCTGAGGCCGACCACCCTCTACGAGGACACGAAGAAGCTCCGGTTCTTCGCCAAGGCGTTCGAGGATATGAAGAAGAAGGGCCTCATCTCCTCCACCGATCCCCGCGCCTTCACGGAGAAGGAGGTTTCGGAGTTCTTCTTTTGGATGAAAAGGAGGAACCTCTCCATCGCCACGCAGACGAAGTACTTCCAGGTCCTCAAAGGCTATTTGGAGGTGTGGGGGAACCCCGTCTGCGGCCGGATGAGGGACTGCGGCCGCCTGCGCCTCCCGAAGGACCGCAGGGGCCGGCCCATTCATGCCCTCACCGTCGACGAGCTGCGCAGGATCTTCCGCGCCGCCGACGGGGAGAAGGGATGGCCCGGCATCATGATAAGAGGGTATTTCGCCCTGGCCATGGGGACGGCGTGCCGTCCCAAGGAGATCATCGGCGCGGAGCGGCAGGACGTGGACATCGAGGGCAGGCGCTTCTACGTCAGGCATCCGAAGGGCGAGGGGTCGTGGTCAGAAGCACAATGGATCGGGATCGTGAGGGAGGACATGGCCGAGAGGCTGGAGAGATTCCTCGGGGAGAGGGAAGCGGCGATGGCCGAGAAGGGCGTTCAGTCCGACCTGCTCTTCTTCAACCCGGGCACGATGGAGAGGTACTCTCTGAACGCCTTCCATCAGATGAAGGGCAAGATCGAGAGGAAGACCGGCATAGTGTTCTCCCTGAAGGACTTCAGGTCCACGTTCTGCAGCATCACGATAGCGGGCAACCTCTCGCTGCTCAAGGCGGTGTCCCTGCAGCTCAGGCATTCCTCCGTGAAGACGACGGAGGCGTTCTACGCCAAGATCTGCGAGGCGGAGGAGATCGACGCCGCCATCGGGGACGTCTGGAAAGACAACCCCATCTGATTGCCCTTCCCAATAATCTTCAATAATACTCTATTGTTTCCTGACTGCCAGAATCTGGCTGTGGTCTCGTTATTCTCCTTCTTGCCCGCCACCTTTCTTTTAGTTCCGTTCAAGCGGTCTCCGAAGCCGTTGTCCGGCCGGGATTCTTTCCGAAGGTTCCGGTGTCCGTGCGCCTTTATCCGATGCGGTCTGCGGGCCGCATGCGCTCCCGCCCCGGAACGGGCGTGGATCTGTCTGTTCTTATCAATCCAATTATGTTTTCATCCTGTTTTCCGAAAATATTCGCAAATCCCTTATAAAGCCGAGACCGCGATGTGAATCCAGTGGTATCCTATGGACCGGTCCTCTGATTTCACGGGCACATCGGGTGCCCTCTACACGTGCTCCCTGTGCGGCCACAGGTGGGTATCGCGCAAGGACGACGGGATCCCGAAGAGCTGCCCCAAGTGCCGTTCTACGGTATGGATGAAGGAATATCTCCGCTGCGTATGCCTCAGGTGCGGCCACAAGTGGGGCACCGCGAGGGGACGCCCCAAGAGATGCCCCCCGGTGCCATTCGGTGAGATGGGACATCCCGGATACCGAAGCGCATGCATCGGGCGGAACCAGCCTCAGCAGGAAGGAGAAGGACGACGTCGCCGGCCTGTACGAGAGCGGCATGGGATGCACCGAGATCTCGATCGAGACGGGCATCCCGTTCAGCGACGTCTACGCGGCCCTCAGGGCGAAATTCCCCGGCGCCATCATCCGCATATGATTCTTTATGCCGGAGGGCGATGCCGCCGGCATATGGATGCGCTTTTGGTTGTGGATTACCAGAATGATTTCGTCAGCGGGTCCCTCGGATCGGAGGCCGCCGCCGGCATAGAGGATGCTCTCGCGCAGAGGGTGGAGAAGGCCCTGGCCGAGGGCGAGGACGTGATCTTCACCAAGGACACCCACGGGCCCGGCTACGGCGAGACCAACGAAGGCCGGCACATACCGACGGAGCACTGCATGAAGGGCACGCCCGGCTGGGAGATATACGGGAAGCTGAGGCCTCTCTCGGAGAGGTGCACTGTCATCGAGAAAGGCACTTTCGGATCTGACAGGCTTTTCGAGATGATGAGGCGCAGGGGATACTCCCGCGTCGAGATCTGCGGGGTGGCGACCAACATCTGCGTCATCGTGAACGCAGCCTTGGTCAGGACCGCCCTGCCCGACGCCGACATCCTGGTGGACCCGGCGCTCGTCGCTCCTATGACGGGAAGCTCGGCCGCGAGGCATTGGACGTGATGAAGGGCTTCTGCATCGACGTCCTGCCGTCTGAATGATGACCCAGGGGCAGGCCCGCATGCGGCCCCCGGAAGGGCCGCAAACCCTGCTCTGCACTGTTCTGTACAAACCATATTGAAATACAAGGGCCCGCTTTGTGGGTCGTTATGACTGAAGACCCCTCAGCTACAAGGGCCGTCGGCCGTCTCGGATGGACGATGTTCATCGTCCTCACCATCGGATATTTCTTCGTTTACTTCCACCGCATGGCGGTGGGCGTCGTCGGCGATGATATCATCGACGATGTCGGGGGATCGAAGGGGATCCTCAACAGCGTGTACTTCTGGACCTACACCCTGATGCAGATTCCTTGCGGCCTCATGGCGGACCGTTTCGGCCCGCGCCTGACTTCGTCCGTCTTCCTGGCCGTCGCATCCGTCGGGTCCCTGCTGACCTTCTCCGCGGATTCGTTCGCAGCCGTAGCGGTCGGCAAGGCGATGATCGCCGTCGGCATGGCGGTCGTCTACATCCCGCTGATGAAGATAGTCTCCATGTGGTTCCCCCGCAGGGATTTCGCCGTGCTCAACGGCATCGTCATAGCCGTCGGGAACGTCGGCGCCATAGCCGCCGGCGGCCCCCTGCGCATGCTGGCGGATGCCGTGGGATGGCGCGATGTCTTCCTGGTGCTCGGGACGGTGACCTTCATCCTGGCCGTCGCGTGCGCGGTCCTGATCCGCGACCATCCGAAGGACGTCGGGCTGCCGTCCGTCGAGGAATCGGAGGAGGCGGAGACCGGGAGGCCCCGCGAGGAGTCCTCCGCCGCGAAAGTGCCCATGCTCGCCGGGCTGAAGCTCGTGGCGTCCGGCGGCAGGAGGTTCTGGCCCTGCGCCCTGGCCTACTTCATGGTCTACGGCTCCATCATGGTGTTCCAGGCCACCTGGGCGGCAACGTATTTCGATACTGTCTACGACTTCGCCCTCTCCGCCTCATGGATGATCACCGCTCTTGGCATCGGCAAAATAGCCAGCACCGTGGCCGTGGGCTCCTTCGTGTCCCATGGGATCATAAAGTCCAAGAGGAGGACCATGATCCTCGGCGGGACGGCGTTCGCCCTGGTCTGGGTCGTTCTGTTCCTGTTCGCCGGGGAGATAGACAGCTACTGGTTCTGGATGGCCGTCAGCACGCTCTTCGGGTTCTTCGGCGGGTTCATGACCCTCTCGTTCAGCCAGGTGAAGGAGTGGTACCCCCTGGCGGTCTCCGGGACCGCCGTGGCCGCCACCAACATCTTCCTGTTCCTTGGTGCCAGCGTCTTCACGACCGTCTCGGGGTTCATCATCGAGAGGCCGTACACCCTCAACCAGTTCTCGCTGATGTGGGGGCTGATGGCGATCGCTTCCGCAGCGGCCGTCGTCCTGCTGATCGTATCAGCTGAGAAAAAAGCGGGCGATCCCGTGTTCGGGGTCGGCCTGACCCTCGGGAAGGCAGGCGCCGGAAAGGAGCGATGAACCATGCCTGGCCCGGCCAGCCAGCATGTTTATCTACCTCTTCCAGGTAAGCCCGAATCCGATGTCGGACGAGAGATACGGCAAGTGCGATGTGTGCAGGTTCTGCGTCCATTCTGATGATGACTGGGCGTGCATGGTGAACAACAAGGTGGTCCATGCCAAGGGCTCCTGCCCCAGATACCGCCCCGGCTGCTGCGAGAACTGCAGCCATGCCGAGATCTCGTTCGGGAAAGCGGTCTGCAAGCTCACGGGAGAGGAGACCGACATCCTCAGTGTCTGCAATCATTTCGATCCCTGCGGGCGCAACGCCCTCAGCGGTCAGTAAGTCGACGTCCTGTCCTTCCGGCGGTCGAGCGCGTTCTTCACGCTCGGCTTGGCCGTCTTCCTTCCGGCAAGCGCATCCTTGGCGGCCTCGGGTATCCCCAGGTACACGATGTTGTCGGCCGCTCCGCGCATGCTCTTCATGCGGGGCCTGACCTCCGAGTACGCGGCCTGCAGCTTCCCGATGATGCCGTTCAGGGTCGATGCGAGGGTGTAGAGGTTCTCCTTCACATAGGCGTCCCTGTTGATGAACCTGGGACAGCCTACGAGGAACGGGTTGAACGTCCCGTCGGTGTAATCCTCCTCCAGATCGTCGACCGCGTCCATGACGTAGACCGCCTGGGTCAGCCTGATGAAGAGCTCATCGAGCTCTGGGAAGTCCGCATCCCCGGCGATCTCCGCCAGAGGCTTCACCAGGTATCTCCCGAACTCCTCCCCGATGGCCGCCGCGTCGGAGCATCCCCCGATCTCGAGCTCGCGGAGACGGCGGAACCCGTCGCCCACGGTCCTGTCGAACCCCGGCTCGTTCTCCTCCGCCTTAGATATCGCCCTTTCCAGGGTCAGGCCGATGAACTGGGTCTTCAGCGAGGGGGCATCGGTGCGGTCGTCCTCGATCTCCCATTTGGTCAGGAGCACGGTGTAGGCGGCCATCCGGCGGAACAGGTCGGAGTCCGCGCCGGGTGCCCTCAGCACGCAGGCAGGCCCTGCGCGGGTCCCCCTGAAATCCTGAACATCGCCGGCCACGGCGTTGAGGACGATGGTGTTGAAGGTCATGTCGTAGTTCACGGCCGCGGTGCTGACCAGCCCGTATCCTGCCTTCAGCTGATGGCAGGTCTCGCAGTAGTACCGCTGATAGTCCGTCCTCTCCGGCGCAGGCATGCGCGAGAAGAGCGGGACCGTGTAGCCGAACATCGGACCCTGATTGGCGCATGCGGGTTAAAAGATTCATCGTCCGGGAACTGTGTTTCCCGATTCTCCGGATTAAAAGCGGGCCTCAGACGGCCGCCGGGGGAGCATTGCCCCCGGCGATGTCCAGACATCGTCACGGCACCTCGGTCTGCGGAGATCCTGCGATCGGCGGCAGTACGCCAGATGCTATCGGAGTGATGCGTCGGGAATAACCTTCCCCGAGATTATTCCTTTTTTGCTCCCATTATTTTATTATATAAATGGGGAGGGAATAGGCTTAAAATATGCGGAGGGGTTACTGTCGCTATATCTAAGCCAGTATTGGCAGGGTGAGTTAATGTCGAAGTCTGTCGAAGAGCTAATTGCTGCTTACGCAAGCCAGTCCCCGCTCGCTTTCACTGCGATGTCCATTGTGACCGGCGAGGAAACCAAAAAGACTATAACACCCCCAAGACGCCGAGATCGACGGAGGAGACCCCGCCTGCGACTATTCATGCTGCAGCGAGAGGGGTTACTGCAGGACTCCTGCCCAGCACGCCGCCTGCATCGGCTGCATCGTCATCTGCTGCATCTGCTGCTGCTACGTGACCGACGGCTTCAACGGCTATTGGTCCTGGTGGCCGTTCTGACCGAGAACGGTTGCGGATGAATCGTTTCATCTCGGTTATCATCAAACCCACCCTGGCCTGCAACATGGGTTGCAGGCACTGTTATCATCTCCCCTCGGAGAGGACCCCGGCGAGGATCTCGTTCGAAAAGCTCGACCGCCTGTTCTCGATGATCGCTTCCGAGTACGACAGCGCCCTTTTCATATGGCACGGCGGGGAACCCCTGACGCTTCCGCTCTCCTTTTTCAAGAAAGCGATCGAGCTGGAGGAGAAGCATTTCGGCCGCTCCAAGGTCGGGAACACCGTACAGACCAACGGGCTGGAGCTCGACAGGAAGTTCGTGCAGTTCTGCAGGGAGAAGATGATCAACATCGGCATCTCCCACGAGGGGCCCTGCGCAGGGATCCTCAGGCACGACTGCGCCAAGGTCGAGAAGAAGATCGAGGAGCTCGCCGGGAAGGAGAGGGTGTTCGCGGTGAGCGCGACCGTCTCCAGGGAGTGCCAGGGCCGCCAGTCAGAGATCTACGACCATTTCGAGGACGTGGGCGCATCCCTTTCCCTGGCACCTGTCATCAGAGCGGGATGCGCGGCGCAGGACCCCTCTCTGGTCCCCGACCCGGACGCTTACATCAGGTCTTCCATCGAGGTCTTCGACAGGTGGTTCAACGACCCGGACGCGAAGATCCCCCTGGTCCCCCATTTCCTGTACATCCTCACGCCCTCGGCGACCCTCAGCCGTCGGACTGCGCGCACACGTCCTGCCTCATGAAGTGGATCTGCATGTACCCGAACGGGGACCTCTATCCCTGCGGGAAAGGCTGTCCCGCTGAGTTCCGGATGTGCAACATCAACGACATCAGCAGCATCTCGCAGGCCTTCAGGACGCCCGGGTTCTCCAAGATCCTGGAAGCGTCCGTGGCCCGCCGCGAGAAATGCCGGAACTGCGAGATCTACGATTACTGCCAAGGGGGGTGCGCCGTCGATGCTTATTATCAGTCCGGGGCGGAGAACCCCGGAGGGGACTCCTGCAGGATCTACAAGGCGGTGTTCACCCACGTGAAGCAGGAGGTGGACGCGATAATCTCCGAGAAGAAGGACCTCTCCGCGTTCAATCCCATGGTCCGCGAGGCCGTCCTTCGGAAACTGGTCAATCCGATGTCGGGCGGCCCGCAGGAACGATTCAGCGGTGCCTGACGCCGATCGCCGATACCTCGACCTTCCCGCCCTTGGGGAGCTTGGAGACCTCGACGCACACGCGCGAGGGGTACGGCTCTTCGAAGAACTCCGCGTAGACGCTGTTCATCGCGGCGAAGTCCCCGAGGTCGGTGAGGTAGACGGTGACGCTGGCCACCGAGCTCCTGGAGACGCCTGCGGCCGAGAGCACGGCCCAGACGTTCTCCAGGGCCTGCCTGGTCTGGGCCTCGATGCCCTCCGGAACCTTCCCGGTGGCCGGGTCCGCGGGCGTCTGCCCCGAGACGAAGACGAGGTCCCCGGCCGCGATGCCGGGGGAGTAAGGCCCCAGAGGGGGCATGCCCCCCTCCGCTGCGATCCTTTCCGTCCTCATTCCCTGTCGCCCCCGATCTCGTTGATGTCGTAGGGGGTCTTCTGGTACACGTAGTAATTGAGCCAGTTGGTGAACACCAGGTTCGCTGTGCTCCTCCAGTTCATTATCGGGTCCCTGGAGGGGTCGTCGTTCGGGAAGTAATGCGAGGGGATGTGGGGGTTCATGCCCTTCCCCAGGTCGCGGTAGTACTCGTAGGAGAGCGTCTTGGCGTCGTACTCCATGTGGCCGGTGATGAACACCTGCCCGGCCTTCTCGCTCAGCACGATGCCCACCCCCGCCTCGTCCGAGACGGCGACTATGTGCAGGTGGGGGTTCTTCAGGATGTCCTCCGCCCTGACCTCGGTGTGCCTCGAGTGGGGGAACCAGAAGACGTCGTCCAGCCCCCTCAGGAGCGGCTCGTCCTTGGCCAGGGCCTTGTGGGCGAACACGCCGGACATCTTCGACTTCAGGGGGTACTTCGGGATGCCGTAGTGGTAGTACAGGCCGGCCTGCGCCCCCCAGCAGATGTGCAGGGTGGAGAACACGTTCTTCTTGGACCACTCCATGACCTCGCAGAGCTCGTCCCAATAGTCGACCTCGGTGAAATCGATGTTCTCCACCGGGGCGCCGGTGATGATCAGGCCGTCCCACTTCCTGTTCTTGACGTTCTCGAAGCGGTCGTAGAACCTGTCTAGGTACACCTGGGACGTGTTCTTCGACACGTGGGTGGACATCTGAAGGAAGGTTATGTTGACCTGCAGGGGGCTGTTCGAGAGCAGCCTCATGATCTGGATCTCGGTCTCGACCTTGGTCGGCATGAGGTTCAGGATCAGGATGTCCAGGGGACGGATGTCCTGGGTCGTCGCTCTGTTCTCCCTCATGACGAACATGTTCTCGTTCTCGAGGACAGAGGCCGCCGGGAGGTCGTTCGGGACGTTTATCGGCATGCGCTATCGCCTCCTCCGCTCATGCAGAGGATATCACTCGTAGATCCCGGTGCTGACGTACTTGTCGCCGCCGTCGGGGAGGATGGCCACGACCTTGGACCCGGGATGGGCCTTGGCGATCTCGATGGCCTTGAAGACGTTGGCGCCCGAGGAGATGCCGGCGAAGATCCCCTCCTGCCTGGCGAGGGCGCGGGCGGTGTCGATGGCATCCTGGCCCTTCACGGTGGAGACCTCGGTCACGACGGACCTGTCGAGGTTGGCGGGGACGAAGTTCGCCCCGATGCCCTGGATCTTGTGGGGCCCGGCGTGCCCCTCGGTGATGAGGGGGCTCTCGGCGGGCTCGACGGCGACGGTCTTGGCGTCCGAGCCGGCATCCTTGATGGCCCAGGCGATGCCGGAGATGGTGCCTCCGGTACCGAACCCTGCGACGACGTAGTGACATCGGGCAGGTCGGCAAGGATCTCCCTGCCGGTGGAGGCCCTGTGAGCGAGGATGTTGGCGGGGTTGTCGAACTGTCCCAGGGAGATCGAGCCGGGCGTCGAGGCGAGGAGCTCCTTCGTCTTGTCGAGAGTCCCCTGCATGCCGAGCTTCCCGGGGGTCAGCACGAGCTCCGCCCCGTAGGCCTTCAGGTATGCCTGCCTCTCCTTGGACATGGTGTCGGGCATGACAAGTATCGCTTTGTACCCGCGGGCGGCCGCGATCATCGCGATGGCGATGCCGGTGTTCCCGGAGGTCGGTTCGATGATGACCCCGCCCTTCTTGAGCTGTCCGCGCGCCTCAGCGTCGTTGATCATGGAGAGGACCGCGCGGTCCTTGATCGATCCTCCGGGGTTCTTGCCCTCGACCTTCACATAGACCTCGGAGCCCGCAGGAGCTATCCTGTTGAGCCTGATGAGCGGTGTGTTCCCGATTGCTTCCGTTACGGAGCTGTATATTGCCATGCCTAAACGATTGACAATTCGGTATATAACTTAATGCATACTGGGCATGGTATTTTTATTCATATCATCATAAATTAAGACGTTTCGTAAGGGTCGGTGGGCTGCTGTTCCCTCCTTCGTATCTTCTTACGTTTTTTATACGGAGGCACGGATGGCAGGGCGTGGAAGGCGCCTATTCCGATTCCGACCGCAGGAAGCTGATGATCTGCACGCTGGCAGGCGCGATCATCACCCCCCTGATGAGCACCATGCTCAACCTGGCCCTGGTGGACATAGGCGACGATTTCGGCAGGGGCTCCCACGACCTCGGGTACATCAACACGCTGTTCCTCCTCGGCTCGGTCATAGCCATGGTCTGCGGGACGCCTGTCGGGGATCGCAGGGATGCGGCGCATCTACGTCACCGGGCTGGCCATCACCGCGGCCGCGGCGTCCCTCGCCGCCATCAGCCCGAGCTTCTGGTTCCTGGTCGGGTGCCGTTTCGTGATCGGGTTCGGCTCGGCGATGATGAACGTCACCTCGATAGCCATGCTGACTTACGTGTACCCTGAGAGCAGGCGCGGATGGGCATTGGGGATGAACGTCACCGCTGTGTACCTCGGACTTACGCTGGGGCCCACCCTGGGAGGGGTCATCTCGGACAGCGTCGGATGGAGGGGCTGCTTCGCCCTCATCATCTGCCTGTGCGCGTTCTCCATGACGTTCGTCAGGGGGATCAGGTACGAGATCAGGCCCACCCCGGACGACTCCATGGACTGGAAGGGCTCCGTCCTCTGGGGGATATCGATCTTCGTGCTCATGTCGGGCGTCGTCAACATCACCGAGACCTGGGCGGCCGCCGCCGTGCCGGCCGGAGCGGTCCTCCTGGCACTGACGCTCCTCCGGTTCTCCAGGTCGCCGTCCCCCGTGCTCAACATGCGCCTGTTCCGGATCAAGACGTTCACCCGCTCCGGCTTCGCCGCGTTCCTCAACTACGGGGCATCGTACTGCGTGCAGTTCTTCCTGTCCCTGTACCTGCAGAGCATCGGGGCGCTCACCGCCACCCAGGCCGGGCTCCTCCTGCTCGTGCAGCCGGCGATACAGGTGGCCCTCTCGGCGAAGATGGGCGCCGTCTCCGACAGGATGGAGGACAAGCGCCTCCTCCCGACCGCCGGCATGGCGATAATGAGCGCGGGCATCGCGATGTTCATCTTCATCGGCACCGAGTTCGACATCTGGTACGTCGTCGCCATGATGTGCCTCATCGGGACGGGCATGGGGGTGTTCTCGTCCCCCAACACCTCGGTCATAATGTCCTCCGCGCCCCCGCAGTACAGGGGAGAGGCGTCTGGCGTCGTCGCGGTCATGCGCCAGACCGGCATGATGGTGTCCATGGGCATCGCCATGGCCTGCATATCGATGATCATGGGGTCCGCCGACGGCCTCGAGCCCGAGAGGTACGGGGTCTTCGCCGATACCATACACGCCGCGTTCACCATCTGCCTCGGCATGTGCCTGGCGGGAATGGCGCTGTCCTGGAGCCGCGGGGAAGAAGGCTCGGAAGAAGCTTCCGGGCATATCAGGGAATCTTAAAAACGCCTTGAGGGAGTCTTAAACCGAAGCAATCATTTTATACGGTGCTCCCTAGGACATGCTATGGACAGGGCGAAACTGGAAGCCGAGAAGCAGAATTATCGTTTCCAGAAGTTCATCGCCGGGGTCGGGGCCGCCCTGATGCTGATGAAGTTCATCGCCTGGGTGATCACCGATTCGGTCTCCATCCTCACCGATGCCCTCGAGAGCATCGTCACGTCATCGCCGGCATCGTCGGAGTGTATGCTCTCTATCTTACCATGCAGCCTGCGGACGCCAACCACCCCTACGGGCACGGGAGGGTGGAGCTCATCTCCTCCTCGATGGAGGGCAGCATGATCCTGCTGGCCGGCGCGCTGATCATCGTCGAGTCCGTCAACCGCTTCATCTCCCCGCAGGAGATCGACCGCCTGGACATCGGCCTGGTGCTGGTCGCCTTCGCCGCCCTGGTCAATTTCCTGATGGGCTACAAGGCGATCAGGATGGGGAGGAGCAGCGGGTCCATCGCGCTCGAGGCCAGCGGGAAGCACCTCTGCACCGACACCTTCGATTCCATCGGTATCCTCATCGGCCTCTCTCTGGTCTACATCGGGGACAGCCTCGGATACGACTGGTACATCCTGGACCCGCTGACCGCGCTGCTGTTCGGCGCCTTCATCATCATAACCGGCGTGCGCGTGCTCAGGAGGTCCATGTACGAGATCATGGATACCGTCGACGAGGACGCCCTCCGCCGGGTGACCCGCTGCATCAACAAGACGAGGACGCCGGACGTCATCGAGGTGCACCACCTCAGGGTGACCAAGTACGGCGTGACCATGCACGTCGACGCCCACATGACCGTCCCCGCTGACATGACCGTGGAGGAGTCCCAGAAACTCATCGACTCCATGTGCTGCAACATCAAGGGGGAGATCGGGGACGACACCGACATCACCATCATGACGGAGCCCTGCGACAGGCTGTTCTGCAAGAGCTGCCAGAAGGCGGACTGCACCCGGCGCTCTGCGCCGTTCGTCTCGGTGAAGTACCTGGTCACCGACAACATCACCAAGTGCGACACCCACTACCTGAAGATCGCCCGCGACAAGAACAGGGACAGGGACGGCGGGGATGGCGGCGACGATGCGGACAGCGGGGAGCGGCAGCTCTGACACAGCCCCGGGACCGCAGCAGACCCAGCGTTTTATTACCGCCACAGCTATACAGCGGCCATGTTCGGATTCGGCTCAAACAAGGGCGTTCCCGAGAAGGTCCGCAAGGCGGGCCTCGGGGACTGGTACGGCTCACTTTCGGACCAGAACCGCGTGAGGATGGGAAGGTACATCGACAGGGCGGAGGCCGGCAGCGCCGGGCCGTTCCTGGCCTCCGTATGCCGCCTGGCGGCCGAAGACCACAACTGGAAGTTCCTGGCCGAGATCGCTCCGAGCTTCGACGGCCTCGGCATCGCCGGCGCAGAGCTGTACTTCCTGAGGGAGAGCGCCATCGAGGGCCTCTACATGGCCGAGCAATACGACCTCTGCGAGCGCTTCTGCGATGAGGACATGGGGCTCCTCCTCAACGACGACGAGGTCAGGGAGAAGGAACTCGCCCGCGGGAACGGGAACGATTTCCCCGAGAACATCCCCTGCAGGAACTTTAAGCTCAATGTGCTGGTGGGCGTCCGCTACGATTACGAGGCGGCGGACAGGCTCCTCGACTTCTACGGCGAGAACGGGCTGATCCCGCCCGAGGACGTCGTCTACCGCAAGAACAGCATCCGCAATTTCAGGATGCAGAGGACGTTCGACAACGTTTTCAACGTGACCGAGAAGCAGGAATGAGCGACCTCCACGGGACCTCGCGGTAAACGTCGACCGCGGGCTCCTCGTAGGGGTGCACCCTGCTGACGGCCTCCATGACCGCCGGCAGGTCCTCCTTCCTGACGACGAACTCCAGGCGGACCTCCTTCTCGACGGAAATCTCCCCCGGCCTGCCGATGTACGGGTGCGAACCCTCCATCGTCTTCCAGGTCCCGGTGACCGGATAATAGCGGAACGAGCGCCTGTAACCCGGGTAGACGGGCTCCATGGCCGCATCTATGGCGTCCATGAGCTTCTCCAGGAACTCCTCCGGGACGTCGACGCCGACCCCGAAGACCTCATTGCCTGGACTGTCAGTTCTCTTTCCCTGCATCTTCCCAACCCCTTGCCTTTATGGCATCGAGGCGCCTGTCGATGTCCTTCATGGCCGCTTTGGCCTTCCTCTTGAGGAACTGGGTGCTGAGGAGCGTGGCCAGCATGACGGTCAGCGGGAACTCGTAGGCGAAGCCGGCGACTATCCCGGTGGCCTTCTTGAGGTCGGTGATCGAGTTGATCTTGTGGATGAGGGCATTGTCCTCTTCCTCCTCCAGCCTGTGCCTCAGGGATTTGTACATGAGCTTCTGCCCTCCCCAGACGACCTCCATGCTCCATTGGACCTGTCCCAGCACCGGAGCGGGTTCGCCCGCTGCAACGGTCTCCTTATGCAGGATGGCCTTCCTGAGGTCCTCGGCCGTGCTCCCCGGGAACTCCGTCCAGTTGTAGCCGGCCGTGAAAAGGGAGTGGGCGTCCGATCCGGAGGTCTCCGCCCATCTGCCCGGGAAGAGCCCGGACACGCACTTGGCGAACTAATTGGAATAGATCTCCGGGTGGCCGCCGTTCATGACCTCTATGCCTTCCAGCGGGAGGTCGAGGATCCTCTCCTGCAGGCCGTCCACATGGACGCTGAACGGGTGCGGCGCGATGGCCAGCCCGCCCTGCTCGTGGATGATGTCGACGGCCTCCTCCGGGGAGAGGTACTTCTTGGGCTTCTCGGTGAGCCAGAGGCCGATCACCTCGCCCTCGTCGCACATGACCTCGTCACCTACGACGACCTCGATATCATCGAACTGCTTCGCGTACTCCTGGGCACGGAACCCTCCGGCCACCTCATTGTGGTCGGTGATGCAGAGGACGTTCAGCCCGCGGCGGCGGGCATCGTCGACCTGCCTCTCCGGAGGTATCACCGATTCCGGGAAGCTCATCAGCCCCAGGGTGTTGAAGCCTGAGTAGAAGGTGTGCACATGCGTGTCCGCCTTCCCCATCTTCTCCATGCCGTCAGAATCCCGAACTATGTTATAAAACATACAATGATAACATGGAATGGATGGGAGCGGAACAACAGCGTTCATCCGCAGATTGGATACTGGCACTTTTAATCTGTTCTTGTCAAGTATAAGGGACCATTCAATCCGAGGTTTTCTGGAAATTGCCAATCGATTGTTCTGTCCGATCCGATACAGAACACTTTTCGTATGATACGAATCATGATTTTTCAGGATTCCAGCAGATGAGTTTCATCTCATTCTCCGCCGAATAATGAAGCACGTCCCCATCCAATTCCGATTCGAGGATGTCTTTCACAATACCTGCGATATCCGCTTTCACACCATATGCGCGGAAAACCGATTCTTCTTCAGCTATCAGTTTGGTAATCGGGATATCCACTTCTATGCGGGTTTTGAAGAACTCCAGATGAGGGTTGCGTCTGCTGTCCTTCAGACGATCCTCCACTGCCGTAGATCTGCGGAGGTCGAATCCGTAGTCTTTGCCCAATCTTTTCCAAATCTCGGTGCTGAGGTCATCGCCATGGTTAACCAGCCAAGAAACGAGGATGCACGATCTGCGGGCGGATGCTTCCATGCGCGATATGGATTCCGGGCTCCCGCTTCCGGGGCAAAGGGTGGCTATGCACGCATCGAATTTTATATCTGGCACATATGAATTCCAATCATCTAAGACATATGTGATGTTGTCCAGACCGCGGGCGGATGCTTCTGCGGACAGGCGCGACATCATGCGCGGGGATGCATCCATGCATGTGAGCGTCCGGACATGGGGCGACATCACCAATGAATACGTGCCAGTGCCTGATCCTATCTCAAGGACATCGTCCCCGCTTCTCAGAATACCCATGTTCATAAGGCGGTCCACGATGCGAATCGGGATATCCCCCTGCTGCATGCCGGAATAATGATCCGAGTAGCTGTCCCAGAATTCCAGAGTCTCCTCATAACTGAGTTTCTCGCCTATGAACGGATGCACGTCCGACAAATCAATCACCTCGGGCGATGTCAGTTCTTCCCTTTCCGTTGGTACGATTGTATTGCGGCTGCTCCCTGCATGGGATCACTACTGTCTGCCTATTATGGTTGATGACATCAGCTTCTATCCCGTATACTTCTCTGATTATCTCGGGGGTTATGACATCGCGGCCTCCGAAAGCGGCGATCTTCCCGTCTTTGATGAAAACGAACTTATCCGAGTAATATGCGGCCAGATTTATGTCGTGCATTGTCATGACCGTGCAGAGACCGTGTTCCCTTACAACATGCTCTATCATTCTCATGGTGATGTGCTGATTGGCGATGTCCAGATTATTCGATGGCTCGTCCAGAACAAGGAGTTTCGGCTCCTGGGCCAATGCCCTGGCGATCTGCACTTTCTGGAATTCTCCCCCGCTGATCTCATCGACGAAATCCAGGGATTTGCTTCCGAGGCCCAATGATTCTATCACGCCCCATGCGATTTCCAGGTCATGGTCGGAGAACGTTATCCCCATATGGGGCCGTCTTCCGATAAGGACCGAATCGAAGACTGTGGCGCGGGTAGCGTCCGCCTTCTGCGGAACATACCCTACAAGTTTTGCCATCTCCTTCGGCGGTATCGCCGATAGGTCGCTTCCGCACACTCTTACTTTGCCGGAATCAGGTCTGTGCATATTGCATATGCAGCGTAGAAGTGTGGTCTTCCCCACTCCGTTCGGTCCCAGAATGGATACGATCTCATTCTCTTTTGCGCTTAGGGTCACTCCCTTAAGGACCTCCTTGGTTTCGTATGAAAAATGCAGTTCTTCCACTTCCAGGACGGTCATTCTTCACCCTTCTTCGATTTTATGAATTCAGCCAGCCTCCCCTTCTTCTTGCGGTACCCTCTGACCAGGAGATACAGGAAAAGGGGACCTCCGAGGAACGATGTTATTATGCCTACCGGCAGAGTGAAATCCATCGCTGTCTGGCCTATGCAGTCTGATATGAGGAGTATTGTTGCGCCAACGAACATCGATCCGGGAAGCAGATAGCGATGGTCGTTTCCGACGAATCTGCGCACCATGTGCGGTCCGAGAAGCCCTATGAATGCCACAATGCCCATGAATGACACCACGACGGATGTCAGCAGGGCGGACATGAACAGGGTGGTGAGCCTGAGGCCGTTCACGTTCACCCCAAGGGATGATGCTACCTCGTCCCCGGCATCAAGCGCGTTGTAGTCCATGCGGCTGTAAAGGAAAATGATATGGCAGCCAGAGATACGGCGGCGATTAGCGTCAGCTCGTTCCATCCGGCCTTCCCCATAGAGCCGAACTGCCAGAATACGATGGTGGACAGCGCGTACTCATTGAACATGTACTGCAGAAGGCTGATTCCGGCAGAGAATATGGAACTCAGCGCTACCCCTGCAAGGACCATGGTCTCAGGGCTCACTTTGGTGATCCTGACCAGAAGGATGATGACCCCCGTGGCGATCATGGACCATGCGAACGCGCTCGCCGTGACGATGTACGGGTTGTCAATGGATATCGTGGCATGGCTCTGTCCGGAGATCATGCCCCCTCCCAAGATGACTATCCCTACGGATGCCCCGAAAGCCGCCGCATTGGATATTCCCAGCGTATACGGGGAGCCGAGGGGGTTCTTCAGGACGCACTGCATCACCGCGCCGGCGATGCCCAGAGCGAAGCCTGCCAGGATGCATGACAGTATGCGGGGTATGCCCAGGTCCCAGATCAGAATCCCGTTTATGAGGTCATTGGAGGGGTCGTTCTTATTGAATATGATGTGGAGGAGTTCTTTGTAACCGATATGCCCGAGGTCTATCTTCAGGGTTACTACCGCAGAGATCGCGGTGAGGATCCCCATTGCTATTATAATGTTCAGTTTCCGATGTGAGTGTTTCTTGAATTCCCTGATTCCGTAACCAGCCATGTGCATCATTCTGTTAGTGCCCCCTCGCTGCCGAGGGGGCAGAGATGTTTGCCGAAGGGATCAGGCCAGGGAGAGTTTTCCGTCGGAGCCTATGCTGACCGACCCGTAGATCGGGTTGCCTCTGAAGACTTCGTGGAAGTTGCTCATGTCCTCGAATATCGTGGTACCTTCGGAAGGCAGTTCCACAGTGTATTTCGAGAATTCCGATATGTTCCTGTTGCTCATGTGGGTCCCGTAGAATAGATCGTATACCTTGGCGGTCTTCTCTCCGAACTGCGATTCGGTGAGTACGGAATCGCCGTATGCATATCTCAGTATCTGGTAGGCATCCACGAAGATAGTGTCGTAGTTTATGCCCGTCCAGATATAATCGGCGACGATGTAAGCCTCATGTCCCTGGAACAGTTTTGCAACACCCAATGATTCATTGGTCTTCGCGCTCTGGAAGTATCCGGATGCATCTATGAACAGGATTGTGTCATCCTTGATGTTGCCGGCGATGCTGGCAGAGGAGTAAGTCTTCACTCCGGAGCCCTCATAGTCGATCGTATCGTTGAGGATGTTCTCCACTCCGGCAAGTTCCATAGGCATGTAATATGGAATGGAGGAATCCAGTCCGTGAGCTCCGTTGTATGCAAGTGCACCGACATATGCAGTCCTCTTGGAAGTCACCTTGGAAGAGAGCTCCCTGAGGTCGTCAACGAGGTATTCGAATGCCGCTCTGAGCTCATTCCCCCTATCTCCCTGCTTCAGGACGGTGGAGATGATGTCGATCTGCTTGTCCAGATCGGGAGTTATGCTGAATGTGTCCTTCTCAAGGAAGGTGTAAATGTATCCGATGGCAAGGGTGTTGATGCCGGCCTTCTCCACTGCTGCCATCTGGGTCGGATAATCGTCATAGAATCCGGCAGGTATGACCATCACGGACGGCTTGAGCTTGAGAATGGTGCCCACGTCTTCATCCGTTATCCCGCAGTTGGTATGCGTGAAGTATGCGCGCGCAGCATCGTCGGCGGTCAGTTTGGCACTATTTCCGCCCTCAATATCGACAAGCGCACGTCCTGTGTACATGAAGGATTTCCCGAGATAGTTGCTCATATCGTTCATGTCCACCATGACGCATTTGTCCGCCAGGCCGAAATAGGTCATCCATCTGAAGGAATCCTGGCCCACGGCTACGATGCCGTTGTCCAGATTGTCCGCGACCTCCAGTTCCTTGCCTGCGAAGTCCGTGCTGTCCTTAGAATCCTCATCATCGTTGCCGATGATCATTATTGCAGAAATGCCGGCGACAACGAGTATCGCAACGGCTGCGATTGCGATGATCTTCTTATCGATCATGACCCATGATTTTTATCCAGATATATATGTATCACCAATTATCTAATAAGTAACATTCGTTATGCTCTAATTCAAAAATATTATTATGAAGCAATCAAAGATAATGGTTTGATATGATGCATGTACTGAGATGTGCATCCGCGGAGGAATGCAGACCGCTGTTTCGGACTGTTCATGACTCCTGCGAATACGTGCCGCCCTTTACATGAAAGGCAGATTCTGCCCGTCCGGGAACGGCGTATCAGTTCTGCTCGGCGTAGTAGTACTCGCCGGCGGATTTCTGCGAGCGGTCCAGGTTGGAGCCTTCCTTGTTGATCCTGGGGCGGTGGGTGTCGGCGTCCCTCCTGAAGGTGATGTCCACCGATTTCAGGAAGCGGTTCATGCCCTCCCTCATCTTGAACGGCCCCTCGCGATGCCGTGCTTGCCGGGCTCTCCGCCGAACACCATCAGGGAGTCGGAGACCATATCGATGAAGTAGATGTCATGGTCGACGATGAGCGCCGACCTGCCGGTCTTCTCCATCATCCCGCTGATGCATTTGGCGGCCTCCATCCTCTGGTTGGAGTCCAGGTAGGCCGAGGGCTCGTCGAGCAGGTAGATGTCGGCCTCGCGGGCCAGGCACCCGGCGATGGCGACCCTCTGCAGCTCTCCGCCGGAAAGGTTGCGGACAGGCTTGTCCATGAGGAACTTCAGGGACAGCGGGCCGATCACCTGGGTCTCGAAGAACCCGCTCGACGCCTGCTCGTAGTTGACCGCGTAGAGGTAGTCCTGGACGGTGCCGTCGTAATCCTGGGAGATGTACTGGGGCTTGTAGGAGACCTTCATGACCCCGCTGACGCTGCCGGTGTCCGGCTTGATCTCCCCGGCCAGCATCTTGACGAACGTGGTCTTTCCGGTGGCGTTCGGCCCGACGACGCCGACGGACTCCCCGATCCTCACCGCTCCGGAGTTCACGTCCAGCCTGAATTCCCCGAAGTCCTTGGAGACGTTCTCGAAATCGATGAGCGTGGGTGTGTTCCAGTCGCCCGAAGGTGCGGAGACGGCGAACTCTATGGGCCTGTCCCTGAACCTGATGTTCTCCTCCGGGAGGTATCCCTCGAGGTATACGTTGATGGCGGTCCTGACCTGCCTGGGCATAGTGAAGACACCGTACGCGCCCTCGGACCCGTAGACGAGGTTGACGTTGTCCGCCAGATAGTCCAGGATGGCGAGGTCGTGCTCGATGACGACCACGTACTTGTCCTCCGTGGCCAGTTTCTTGATGATCCTGGCCATCTTCACCCTCTGGTAGATGTCCAGGTAGGAGGTCGGCTCGTCGAAGAAGTAGATGTCGGCGTTCTTCATGCAGGTGGTGGCCATGGCGACCCTCTGCAGCTCTCCGCCGGAGAGCTTGGTTATGTCCCTGTCTATGACCTGCTCCAGACCGAACTCCTTCACGGCCTGGTCGATGTCCATGCGCTCCTGGCACTTCGACAGGAGGTCCCTCACGACCCCCTTCGCGACCTTGGGGATCTTGTCGACGTACTGAGGCTTCATGGCCATCTTTATGTGCCCGGCGTAGAGCTCGCTGAGGTAGGCGTACACCTCCGTGCCCTTGTAGCGGAGGAGGACCTCCTCCTTGGCGGGAGGGGCGTCGTACTTCCCGAGGTTGGGGATGACGATGCCGGAGAGGATGTTGATGGCGGTGGTCTTACCTATTCCGTTAGGACCGAGGATACCGGTGATGAGGCCCTTCTTGGGGACGGGTAGGCGGTAGAGGCGGAAGGTGTTCTCGCCGTACTGGTGGACCATCTCGCCCTTGAGCTCGTCGGCCAGGCCGATGATCTTGATGGCCTTGAACATGCACTTGTTGGCACAGATCCCGCACCCCTGGCACAGAGATTCGGAGATGATGGGCTTGCCCCTCTCCCCGAACTCGATGACGTTGACCCCGGTCCTCACCAGGGGGCAGAACTTGTAGCATTCCTTGTTGCATTTCTTGTTCTGGCATCTGTCGAACAAGACCGCCGCGATCCTCATGCTTCGTTCCGATTCCCCCCTGTTATATAAGAGGTTCGCGCGCGAAGGGCGTATTCCCCCGGTAAGGGACAAAATCGATTCCGCGCGCGATATAAGGTACGCTCGTTTTCCCCTCTTTTCCGAAACGCGGATAAATCGGTAAGCATAGGGCCCCCCATGGAGGGAACCGCAGGCACGAAGGTCGTCCTCGGGGACCCGAGGAAGTCCATTCCGGCCCTCGCCGCCCCGCTGGCCGTGTCGGTGTTCGTCATGAACCTCAACAGCATGGCGGACACCGCGTGGGCGGCCTGGCTGGGAGCTCGGCCGTGGCAGGGCTGGGCCTGGCATATCCCCTCTGCGCTGCCATCGCCGGCATCGGGAACGGGATGGGCATAGGCTCGGCGGCGGCCATCGCCAGGGAAGTAGGCCGCGGCGACCGCGCCGGGGCCTCCCGCACGGCTGCGCAGTCCCTCACGCTGGCACTTCTCTGCTCCATAGTTGTTTCAGTCCCATTGGTGCTCTTCGCCGGGGACCTCATGGATCTTTTCGGGGCGGACGAATCGGCCTCGGAGGCGCTGGACTACGTGATGCCGATCTTCGCCGGGAGCTTCTTCGTCATCGCCGGGCAGGTGGTCTCGGGGATGCTGAGGGGCGAGGGCGCGTCGAGGCGCTCGATGGCGGTTCAGCTGGCCGGCGCGCTGACCAACATGGTCCTGGACCCGATCCTGATGTATGGGTTCGGCCTCGGGGTGGTGGGAGCAGGAATCGCCACGGTCTGCGCCGGAGCGGTCTCCCTCACCGCCGGCCTGGCGTTCTACATTTCGGGCCGCGACATGTATGCCAGCCTCCGCAGCGGCGGTTTCGCGCCGGACAGGAGGGTGAGCCGCGACATCCTCTACGTCGGCCTGCCCGAGTCCGCCGAGTACATGGTGATGTCGCTGATCAACATCCCGATGAACTTCATCATCATCGGCGTCGGCGGGGAGGACGTCGTCGGGACGTACACCTCGGCGTGGAGGGTGGCCTACATGGTGCTGATCCCGGCGCAGGCCGTGTCCGGAGGCATCGTCTCGGTGTGCTCCGCCGAGTTCGCGGCCGGGAGGGCCGATCTGCTGAAGGAGGCGTTCTCGTTCGGGACCCGGCTGTCCGTGAGGCTCACCCTGTACCTTGCAATCCCCATGGCCCTGCTGTGCTACCCGATAGCCTGGGCCTTCACGGTCTCCCCCGACCTGGAGCCCTGCGGGGCGACATGGCGTTCTGCCTCCTCATGCTCGCAGTGCTGCTCCCGTCGATGTCCCAGGTGTTCGTCGGCTCCGCGTACCTGCAGTCCATAGAGCATTCGGAGATCGGGTTCCTCTCGTCGCTCGCGAGGAACACCGTCATGGTCGCCGCGTACCTGGCCGCGGCGCCCTGTTCGGAAGCACCGAGGCGATATGGGCGGTCATGGCGATCTCCGAGATCGGCGGCGGGCTGCTGATGTGGAAGCTGGCCTCGGTGTACATCGGCAGGTTCTGCCGCTCATGCTCCCCCGCCCCGTCATGACATGCTGTCCCCTCCCCTACCGGATGTGCGCGCGCGTGCGATGCCTTAAATACGTCCCGGACCATGAGCCGCCCATGTCTAAGATTCTCGTGAACATCGCGTGGCCTTACGCCAACGGCCCCATCCACCTGGGGCATGTGGCCGGGTCCCTCCTCCCGCCCGACATCTTCGCCCGCTACAACAGCCTGCTGGGCAACGAGGTCTGGGTCGTCGGCGGCTCCGATCAGCACGGGACGCCCATCACCGTCACCGCCGAGAAGGAGGGCGTCACCCCCGAGGAGGTCGCCGACCGCTACCATGAGATCAACAAGAAGGCCATCGAGGGCCTGGGGATCCGCTACACCCTCTACGGGAAGACCCACTCCCCCGTCCACATCGAGGTGACCCAGTGGCTGTTCAGGACCCTTCTTGACAACGGGTACATCTACACCCGCGACGAGGACGAGTACTACTGCCCCAAATGCGGGAAGTTCCTGCCCGACCGCTACGTGGAGGGGCAGTGCCCCGTCTGCGGCGCCGAGGACGTCCGCTCCGACCAGTGCGACAGCTGCGGCTCCACCTTCGAGCCCGGCGACATCATCAACCCGCACTGCACCCGCTGCGGCACCGCGCCCGTCGTGAAGGCCTCGAAGCAGTACTTCCTGAAGCTCTCCGCCTTCGAGGAGCCCCTGCTGAAGTACCTGGAGGACAAGACCTACTGGAGGCCCAACGTCCGCGCCTACACGCAGAACTTCCTGAAAGGCGGGCTGAAGGACCGCGCCATCACCCGCGACATGCAGTGGGGCGTCGAGATCCCCGTCGAAGGCGAGGAGTGGAAGAAGAAGGTCATCTACGTCTGGTTCGACGCTGTGATCGGGTACCTCAGCATGACCGTCCAGCACGCCAGGGAGATCGGGAAGCCAGACTACTGGAAGACCTTCTGGGAGAACCCGGACTGCAAGCACTACTACTTCATCGGGAAGGACAACATCCCGTTCCACTCCATCATCTGGCCGGCGATGCTCATGGGCGCCAAGCAGGGGTTCAACCTGCCTTACGACATCCCGGCGAACGAGTACCTGATGTTCAACGGCGGCAAGCTCTCCAAGAGCAGGAAGGGCACGGGCACCGACGCCGAGTCTCAGATACCCAGGGACATGAAATCGGTGCTGGAGAAGTTCGACCCGGAGGAGATAAGGTACTACCTATCGAGCATCATGCCGGACACCCACGACGCCGACTTCTCCTGGGACGAGCTCGAGAGCAAGGTCAACTCCGAGCTGGTCGCCGCCCTCGGGAACTATTACCACCGCACCCTCAGCTTCACCTACAAGAACTTCGGGTCTGTCCCGGAGAACGTGGAGCCCGATGCGAAGGTCACGGAGGAGATCGGGAAGGCCTTCGATGAGTACTCCGCCTGCCTGGCCCGCTGCGACTTCAAGAAGGGCCTGCAGGCCGTCATGGCCCTCGCCCACTTCGGGAACGAGTACTTCAACTCCCGCACCCCCTGGAAGCTCGTGAAGGAGGACAGGGCCGAGTGCGGCCGCGCCCTCTACGACTCCCTGAGGATAGTGAAGGCGCTGGCGGTCATGGCCTGGCCGTACCTCCCGAGGTCGTCCGAGAAGATCTGGGGCTACCTGGGCCTCCCAGGCACCGTCGAGGATGCCGGCTACGCCGCCGTCCTCTCGCCCCTCCCGTCCGGGACCGCCCTGAAGGAGCCGGTGCCGGTCTACGGGAAGATCGACCTCAAGGTCCTCTTCCCAGAGATATTCAAGCAGCCCGAGGCGGAGACGGAGCATCACGCGAAGGAGAAGAAGGAGAAGCAGGGCGCCGCCGCTCCCGCGCAGCCCTTCGATGCCTTCAGGCGCCTGGACCTCAGGGTCGGGAAGGTCCTCACCGTCGAGGACCACCCGAACGCCGACAAGCTGTACAAGCTCACGGTGGACCTCGGAGAGGGCACCCCAAGGACCATCTGCGCCGGCCTCAAGGCATATTACACCAAGGAGCAGATGCTCGGGAGGAAGGCGATCGTGGTCTCCAACCTCGCGCCCAGGCCCCTCAGGGGGATAGAGTCCTGCGGAATGATCCTGGCCGCCGACGACGAGGACCTCGGCGGCAAGGCGGTCCTCCTCCTGAGGCCGTCCGATCCCGACATCCCCGTGGGGACCAGGTTCGACTGCGGCCTTTCAGGCATGACCTCGGACACCATCGACTACAAGAAGCACTTCTCCGCGGTGACCATGAAGGTCTCCAGGGCGGAGAACGGCGTGTTCCTGGCCGGGAACCTCCCGATAAGCCTGCCCGCAGGCGCCCCGGCCAGAGTGGCCGCGGTCATCGACGGCGGCAAGGCCGTCCCCCTCGGAGACGGGAAGGGATGCGTGGCGACGGTCGACTCCGAGATTATGGACGGCGCTGGTGTCAGATGAAGGCGGATCTCCATGTGCACACCTGCTTCTCGAGGACGGCAAGTCCACCCCGGAGCAGGTGATCGAGCAGTGCGTCGAGAAGGGCTTAGGGTGCGTCGCCGTCACCGACCACAACGAGTTCAAGGCGTTCGACATCCTGAAGGACAACGGGAAGGTCATCGTCATCCCCGCGGAGGAGGTTTCCTCCGCGGAGGGGCACATCGTCGCCCTGGGGATCGACAGGCTGATCCCCCAGGGGATGTCGATCCAGGAGACCATCGATGCCATCCATGAGGCCGGAGGATATGCCTTCGCGGCCCACCCCTACAGGTGGTGGTCCGGCCTGGGGGAGAAGAACACCCGGGAGTACCCGTTCGACGGGATCGAGGCGATGAACGCGCGCTCCATACCGAGCGCCAACAGGAGGTCCATGAAGCTGGCCAAGAGCATCGGGAAGCCGATCACCGCCGGCTCGGACGCCCATTCCCCGCACCGCATCGGCTGGGGGCACGTGACCCTGCCCGACGGCCTGGAGACCTGGCAGGAGGTCGTGCAGGCCATCATGGACAACAAGGCCACCGCCCAGAGCGCCAGCAGGCATTTAGGCGAGACCCTGCGCTACGGGTTCAAGTCGATAACACAATGGATCAGGCGCGGTTTCAAGAGGATGTGACGCGGCCGTCCGGTCGAATGCAATCGGCCGGAAAGGGATGCTCCGGCAGTGGTCCCCATGGGTTCGGCAGGTCCGAACGGGCCTCCGGCAGCGGAACAGCGGTTAGCAAAACATTGTGCCACTGTGTATTCTCTTGGTAACGATAGGGTACTGTTTAGGAACCAGCGGACCGTTTTTTGAATCGGACTGTATTTTAAGGAAACAGGAGAAATCACGATAATTTTGTTTAAGGAAACAGGAAGAATTCATACAATCATATATTAAGGAACGAGGAATATCTCCATACGTGAAAAGGAAGATCTACGACCGCCTGGTACAATGGAAGAAAGAGAGCAACGGAAGGACTGCGCTGCTCATCGAAGGCGCTCGCCGTGTCGGCAAGAGCTACATCGTGGAGGAATTCGGCAGGAATGAATACGCTTCCTACGTGCTCATCAACTTCAGCAACGCTTCTCCAAGGATCAAGAACCTTTTCATAAACGACGTTCACGACATACCGATGCTTCTCCAGAAGCTGTCCAATCTCACCGCCACGAGATTCGTCGAAAGGAATACGCTGATAATATTCGACGAGGTCCAAAAATGGCCGCGGGCCAGGGAGGCCATCAAGTTCCTGGTGGAGGACGGCAGATACGATTACATCGAAACAGGTTCGCTGATTTCCATTCACGAGAACGTGAAGAACATAATCATTCCGTCCGAGGAAGAGAAGATGCAGATGTACCCTATGGACTTCGAGGAGTTCTGCTGGGCGATGGGAGATGTGGTCACCGTGCCGGCTATACGGGAGCATTTCGAATCCCATAAACCGCTGGGAGACGACCTTCATTCTTCATTCCTGGACACCTTCAGGAGATACATGATCGTCGGCGGCATGCCCATGGCAGTGAAGGAGTATGCATCATCGAAGGACTTCTCCAAAGTCGAACGCGTCAAGAGGCAGATAATAAGTCTCTACAAAGAGGACATCGGCAGACTGGCGAAGGCCAACAAGAGGAAGACGGCCGCATTGTACGAAGCGATACCTGCTGAGCTGTCAAAACACGACAAGGTCTTCAATCTGGCCGATATAGATAAGAACGGCAAGTTCTCCAACTATGAGGATCCGATCTATTGGCTCGAGGATTCTATGGTCGTGAACATCTGCTACAATTCCAGCGAGCCAAGCATCGCGCTGGGACTTAACAGGGAACTGTCGACTATGAAGCTGTATTTCGGCGATACAGGGTTATTGGTGAGCATGGCCATCGATAGCGGAACGCTGACGGAGAATGAGATCTATATCGATATTCTTCAGGACCGTTTGCATATCAATGAGGGGATGTTCGCGGAGAATGTCGTGGCGCAGGCCCTGAGGGCCAATGGGCATAAGCTGTTCTTCCACACATTTTACAAGAAGAGGGAGGACGGGACCATCAGCAAGAACAGGTCCGAGGTGGATTTCCTCATCAAAGAAGGCAAGAGAATATCTGCCGTCGAGGTGAAAACAGGGAAGAGCACAGAGCATTCTTCACTGGATTATCTGATGGATGTTTACAGCAAACAACTTGGGCAATGCTACGTCCTTCATACAAAAGACCTGAGGAAGGAAGGCAATCTGCTGTATTTGCCCATATACATGGTCGTATGTCTGTGAATGATAGGGATCAGAGGTCCTTCTGAGCCCAGATTCAAGACACCTTATGCGGCGGATACGAGACAGTATGAGAATAGGCCGTATTGTGAATCCACGCATTGTTTTCGGAAACCAGAGCTGGTCTGGCAATTCGACGCTATCGCACTAGGAGTTCTAAACGATAATTGCAGGAGCCGAATCTCATATTCTGGCACATGCTGTTGCATCGACTCCTGCGGCAAGGGTGCAGCATCGGAGAGCAGTCATACTTCGGCCAATTATAGGGTCGCGGCATAATCTGTGAATCAATCAGCAGATTGATTGAAAAATATCAATAAATTTACCGAAAATTCATCAATGAAAGTTCCGAAAAACCATCAATCATACATACCTGATAACAGGATATGCGATTGTGACCTTGAGAAGGGACGGATACGTACCCAGACTGATAGATGATGAGCTGAAGAGATCCCTATCCCTCTTCGGTGCTGTGAACATCACCGGACCTAATGGTGCGGAAAGACGTGGGCCGCATACAATTGCTGCAACAGCGCCGCGCTCATCGCGGACCCGAAGGGGAACTATCAGAACCGCAGACTGGCGATGACGGACCCTACGCTGATATTCAAGGACAGTCTCCCTCAGCTGATCGACGAATGGCAGGACGTTCCCTGTATCTGGGATGCTGTAAGGTATAGGATAGATGATGCCGGGAAGAAGGGGATGTACGTGCTTACCGGCTCCGCAACGCCCAACAGGAAAGGATTCGTCCATTCGGGTACGGGTCGCATAAAGGAACTCCGCATGATGACCATGACGCTGTTCGAAAGAGGGATCTCGGACGGCAGGGTATCCCTGAGGGGGCTGTTTGGCCGTCCCGAGATCTCTTTCGCGACACAGGAGGCCGAACTGAAGGACCTGGTCGATTACACCGTCCACGGGGGATGGCCCGGGGTCATGGATATGAATGCGGATGCATCGTTGGAGGTTGCCAGAGGTTACATAGAAACCTTGGTGAACAATGACATATCCTTCGACGGGGTGAACCGCGATCCGACCAAGATGTTCCGTCTCATCCGCTCTTTGGCACGCAACGAAAGCACTACTGCATCCAAGAAGGCTCTCAAGAAAGATATGACGGAGAATCCGGATGATGCGCAGATATCCGATAATACGCTGAATGAATACCTTTCTGTTTTGGAAAGCCTTCATTTCACCGATTTCCAACCTGCTTTCAACCCGAATATGAGGTCTTCGGTAAGGGTCGGGAAAACTCCTAAAAGACACCTTGCGACCCCTCCCTCACCGCCGCCGCTATGGGGATGAACACGGAATCGTACATCAATGACCTTAATTCGTTCGGATATCTGTTCGAGGCCCTGTGCGTTCACGAACTGAAGGCATACGCCATGATGTACGACGGCAAAGTGATGCACTACCGTGACGGGGACGGGAACGAGATAGATGCCGTTGCGGAATTTCCGGACGGTAAGTGGGGTGCCTTCGAGATGAAGACGGGGGCACATGAGATAGACGAAGGTGCGAGATCCCTTCTGAAGATGGACACGAAGATACGCGATCAGGAGAACGGGAGGCCGCCGGAGTTCCTGTGCGTCATCTGCGGGATGACCGATGCAGCATATCGCAGAGACGACGGCGTTTATGTCATCCCGCCGACAGTGCTGGGTCCGTGAAGAGGGAAACGGGTTTGGCAGCCGGTTTCAACGGCAACGATCGATATTCTGATTGGCTGCAGGTCATGTGCGGAGAACTGAACGGCCGTTCCTCAGTGTTTGTAGATATAGCGCGCGCCTTTGGTATTGCCGATTTTCTCGATCTTGCCCTCGGCCATCAGATCCTTCACTGCCTTCTGTACGGTGTATATGCTGATGTCCCTGAGGACCATGTGTATCTGCTTCAGCGACATCGGTGCGGAGCTCTTCTTCAGGACGTTTTCGACGGTCTGCTTCCTGTCGACGCCTTCCCCGTCGACTATGGCGAACCTGGTGTCGATGTCCGTATAGCATTCTAACAGGGTCCTGAGAAAATATCTGATGAACGGGAAGTAGGTCCATCTGTTCTCCTTCCACCCGGCCGAAGATCTCTGCAGCGAATCGTAGTAGTCCGATTTCGTGAACGATATATGCTCGTCCATAGAAACGTACCTGCATATGTCGATTCCCTCTTTGTACAGGAGAAATACCGTCAGGAGCCTGGAGGTCCTGCCGTTGCCGTCCAGGAACGGATGGATGCAGAGATAATCCAGGATGATGCACGGTATGTAGAGCAGAGGTTCATAGCCTTGGGTCGAAAGCTCCTGGTACGCTATGCACAGCTGCTCCATGCAGTCTTCGGTCTCGGATGCCGGGACGGGTTCGAACACGATGCGCCTCCTCCCCGATTGGTCGATGCTGATAACCACATTGTCCCTGTCCTTGAAGGCATGTTCATCGGAACCTTTCGTCCTGAGCATGGAATGCAGGTTCAGGATCGTGTTCCTGTCGAATCTCAGGGAGTCGATTTCCGTATGTATCAGGTTAAGGGCATCCCTGTATCCTGCGATCTCCTCCTCGGAATGATTGTTCGGGGTCCCTCCGCGTACGACTATCTCTCTGATACGTTCATCGGACGTTACTATGCCCTCGATCTCGTTGGAGTACTTGACCGAGGCCAGTTTGGCGATGCCTTCCATCTTGGCATAGTCCTTCGGGTATTTCGCGCGGCGTATGCACTCCAGCGAGCGTATCCCGGCAATCTCGGCCAGCATCTTCGTTATATCCTGCGGTATGTCGCCGAGTATCTCCGAATAGTCGAATCTGTGCATCATCGATCAATTATTTAGGTAATATTTAATGATAAATACTGAAAAAAAGACATTGTATTTATTTAATTTAGGTATTAATAGCCAAATAATACCTAAATAATTAGTGAAATCGAAATTCCTGCATATACGGATAAATGATAATTTACTCGAAATCGCAAATTTGCTGTACGATTGTTATTTCCCATATGTTTGTGGTGATGATCTGCCTGATGGTTGGACCTTGGGGCAATTGGGAGATATAATTGAAGTGCATGATTCCAAGAGAGTGCCACTATCTGCTAAAGAACGTTCTGAACGTGCCAAGATATATCCATACTATGGTGCTGCATCAGTCACAGATTATGTTGATAGCTATCTTTTTGACGGAGTGTATCTTCTTTTGGGTGAAGATGGGACTGTGGTTAATGAGTTTGGGGGCCCCATACTCCAATATGTATTTGGAAAATTCTGGGTCAACAACCATGCACACATCTTAACAGGGGAAAAAGGATACACCGTAGATTCTCTTTATCTTCTATGCCACGTCTTAGCGTGAATTCGATAATCACTGGAGCAGTACAGCCCAAAATTAGTCAATCAAATATGAAGACCGTCCCAATAATTATCCCGCCAGAGGATGTGGTAATAGAGTTTTCCTCAAAAATTGCATGTTTATTCGAACTATATCGTAATAATGCAACTCAATGTGATGCTCTTAAGACAATTAGGGATCAACTTATACCCAAATTATTGTCTGGAGAAATTGATGTTTCGACTCTGACATTGCCAACTAAATATTCATTTGGTAGGCTATTAGGCTACGTACTTCTTGTGTGCATTCTTCACATTTTCCTGATTAACCATAGCGTAATGGAGAGTTGTATCAATCCTCACATGGCCTAAGAGTTTCTGAACTTGTTCTATAGGCATACCTTTATCAATCGCGCGGGTCGCCATCGTACGCCTGAACTTATGTGGGTGAATATCTTCTACTCCGGTAATTTTTTCCAGTGATTTCAGCATGGTTTCCACACCGTTTATGCTGATCCTCTTGACTGGATTATGCAATGTGACGAAAAGTGCCGGGTTATCATCTGAGCGCCGATCTAGATAATCTTTCAGATGAAGTTTTGTTCTGGCGTCGAAGTAAACCTTGCGCTCACTCCCGCCTTTTCCGAATACGACGCTTTCCCTTTCATTGAAATCGATGTCCGACCGATTGAGCCGTACCAACTCGCCTACCCTCATTCCGGTCGATATCAGCGTATCGATGATGGCAAGATTCCTTGTGTTCTCGCAGCCGTCTCTCAGTCTTTCGATGTCCTCATCGGAGAATGTGTCTTTGACAGTGCGACCGAATTTAACCTTGTGGATGCGTCTGACGGGGCTTTTCAGGATATATTCTTCATCTTCCAACCATGAGAAGAAGCTGGAGAATATGCGGCGGATGTTGTCGATGGTAACTTTGCTGGATCCGCGCCGCGATTGATAATCCGACAGGTAGTTCCGGATGTCATCGGTGCTCATCTCAGTCAGGGATATTTCCAATTCTGAAATCATCATGCCAATGGTGGATTGGTAGTAGTTCAGAGTTTTTTCTGAACATCCTTCCAAGCGCTTTGAAGATAAGAAGGCTTGAAGAAGTTTGATATTTCCGTCTCCGGGGTAATGTTCTTTCCTGTTCTCAGATTTATCCAACAGCAGCGATAATTCCACCATAACGATGGATATGCTGAGTTCGTCGATTTTTCCTGTCAGACTATTCCTGAGATCCTCCTTCAGAGTCATGCGCTAATGAGTTGTCTTCTCCAATGAATGTTTACCGACGGGACAGCCAGAACTGGCCACTTTTTCCGTTCATGATCATGTTTGATTCCTATTTTGTTAAGTATCAAATCACTTATTTGCTGAGTTAAATGAATATTTAGTTGGCATCTTCAAGGTAGAAACGTCGATCTCACCGGACATCAATTTGGGCAAAAGATAATCACGAATTTCAGATAATTTCAACATCTCCAAGTGATTGGATCTTATCTCCGCATCTACTTTCTCTGCATACTTATTGAATTGTTCAATAGATTTCTGTTCAGGTAGTGATATTTCCAAACCGTTGACCGATTCTTTATTGATTGATCCGAACACCGTGCCATCGCCATTGAATACATCCAGTTTCGGCTTTAGATAATCCATCAGATAATGAACAAAACCTTGCATTCCATTATTTGATTCAATAGCAGCCAGACCTCTACCAATACAGCATCTCTCTAATGCCACATTGATGTCACCAACAGGTGCTCTGACACTCATCAGTATGGAACCTTGTTTGGCCATACGTCTTGGATCGCTTGTGTATAATCTGGGTGTTGGGAATACTGGTCCAAACTCAGCACGACCTTGGTAGAAGAGTGTGCCCGCATCATCTTCTGATAGACTTTCCCCAGGAGGGGACTGGCCCATGGTGATTGATACAACATCTGATAACACACCACTTGACAGTTCTGATGTATCCATCATTTCACTGAAGGCTGCCCTTGCACTCTTCATTAAATTATCATTTATTGCCTGATTACAGGAGATTTTTTGATTGATTAGTGAAAACCAACCACCAATAGCTAACATTTCCGAAAAGGGTAGATCGCATACAGTGTACGTGAGAATCTGTTCCTTATCCCCACGAGGCATTTTGGTCCCTTTAGAACCGAGCATCACATGATCAAAGAACCGATCTTCAGACAATAATGCAAACAAATAATCAGAAATGCGCTCATCTTTAGCTCTAATAACCAATACATCGTTGGAACAGGTCCCATTTCTAGTAGATTGCCATATTTTCTTGAAATATGGCCTTATGTTTGATAGAAGGACATCTTTTGGTTGATATTTGCTAACGGTACCAGTTAAGGGAATTGATTCGGCCTGAGTAATGCCTGCTTTATCAGGGAGCATCGAATCAGTAGATACGTAAGTCTCCGGATCAACAAAGGAACAATCACATGTTTCATGGACAAAGAAACACAAATCACCAAGCAAGATAGATGAGTTAGGCGGCAAAACAAATGCCCCCTAAATTATCATTTATTTCAGTGAGATTAGATATAGAATTGGAAAATGAGTCTAGAATAGTGACAACTTTGGATTGATATTCCAAAGAGGGGAGGTCTATCTCAATCTTCATTAGATCGTTAGGGTGAACCCTATAGACTTTCATTCCGGTTACGAACTGCCTCAATATACTATGGAATTTTTCATTCTGGAACATATAATTGAGGAATGCCGGCAGTGCTCTGCGGGGTTCTTTGATATGAAGGACGGTCGTTTCCATACCGGATACGAACGGCGTGTCTTTTGGATTGATGATGAGGGTACAGTGTCCCAGATCATCAACTGTTTCTGATGTAAGAGTGAATACGATGTCTCCGTCATGAAGCATCTGAGATTCTTTGACCGAATCAAGTTCATCGATCTTGATTATCTCGTCAATCACTTCCGGCAAATTCAAACAGCGATCGTATTTCTTGTAGAGGTCTCCGTAGTGAAGATAAGGGATATGTCTATCTGCAGATGTTTCATCGCGGGGAATACTGCATCCTTTTGCCCAGGTTACAAGGTCTCCTAATCTGACTCTTTCGAAACCGGTCATTCGCTGTACCTCTTGTAGTTTTCCATCTGTTTGAAGACCTCATCATAGACTCCGTTGAGGTATATCGGCGGGAATCCGTGCTTTTGCATAACCATCGCGATCTTCATTCTGAGGCCGTCTTTCACATCCTCCTTGGAGGACCAGTCGAGCACCGAGCAGACCTCGTCGGTGCAGGTTTTCAGATCGCGTGCCATATCCGGCAGTTTTGCGGTGTCAAACTCGAACTGGTAGATCTCGATAGTATGTGCCAGGATGTCATAGAATGCCTTCTCTTGCCGTGTGAGCCCGAGGGCATCTGCTTCCTTTTCTTCTTTATCTATGCTTCTGATAAGGGAGACGAGTTCCGAGTTCAGCATTTCGACGACATCATCTGTCATAGAATTGATGATCTGTCTCAGCTCCTCAGCGCCCATGTGGCGGTCGTTGTACTTCTGAACTATTTTGTTGAATCTTTCCGAGAACGAATCGGCCTTGAGCTTGTTGATCTTCCGGAGATTGCCGATGGCCATGCGGGTCAGTCTCTCCAGAAGCTTGAACTTAGTATTGGATCCGGGGATCGATTCCAGTTTCTCCAGATACTCGTCAGAGAGCAGGTCTATCCTGTCGGTCTCGATATTGTCTATGATAATGCCGATCTGAGATACCTCATCGGACTGGATGGCCTTTTCCAGCATTTCCCTGACCTTGCGGTTCATCTGTGCCGTATCCGGAGCATTACCCGAGATGATCTTGGCTATCATGGACCTGACGCCGCAGTAGAAATAGATCCTGCTGCGCTCATCAGCAGTGATATCATCTGAATAAACACAGTTGTTGTAGGCGGTCTTCAGTTTACGGACTGTGCTCATGAACCAGTGCTCGAATTCCTTGTCCTGCTGGACGAACTCCATGGCGCGGCCGAGGCAATCTATCTGCTTGGAGGAATCGTCTGAGTAGTAACCGCTCGAATCGAAGCCGTGGAACCTTCCGTCCAGAGCGCTCAGGGTCTCCTTGACGATCTTGGCAAATTCGCCAGACTCAGGGTAGGTTCCTCTGCCGATGCCACCCCTGGCATATTTGTTCAGCGCGAGATCGAGCTCTTTCTTGATTCCCAGGTAGTCCACGATGAGGCCGTATTCCTTGCCTTCGTAGATCCTGTTGACTCTGGATATGGCTTGGATAAGGGAATGCTTCTGGATCGGTTTATCAAGGTACATCGCGTCCAGGAACGGGACGTCGAATCCAGTGAGCCACATGTCCACTACGATAGCTATCTTGAAATTGGATTCGATCTTCTTGAACTGTGTCTGGAGATTGGAACGGTATGCAGAATCTCCGCAGAGTTCGAACAGGTCTGCTGGGTCATTGCTCCCGCGGGTAGCGACGAGTTTCACCATCTCTATGGGTTCAGCCTTTTCTTCTCCTTCCTTGGGGGGCCTGTCGGCTTCCCTGACCTCGAACCATTCAGGGCGCTTGCGCTTCAGCATCTGATAGAAGTCGTAAGCGATGCGGCGGTTGGCGCAGACGAACATCGCTTTGCCGGCGACGGTCGCGCCCTCTGCGACCCTGGCCTCGTAATGGGCGATGAAGTCGTCGGATACTTTCTCCAACCTGCCCTCGTTACCGATGATGATGTCGAGCTTCGACAGGTCCTTCTTGCTCTTCTCTACCTGGTATTCGTTCGCTCCGCGGTCGAGGGAATCCTTGTAGTATTCCTCTATGGCCGCCATCTGGTCCTCGGCCAGAGCAACCTTCGCGGCTCTTCCTTCGTAAACGATTTTGGATGTTATCCTGTCCTTCTCGGACTCGGCCATGGTATATTCGTCGACGATGTCGCCGAAGACCTCCATTGTCTCATCGATCGGGGTGCCGCTGAATCCAACGTATGTGGCGTTAGGAAAGGAATCGTGGAGGATCCTGGCGAATCCGACGGTATGCTTGCGTTTGCCGTCGATTATCTTGTCTGCCTGCTCCATGTTGAGCTGGGAACGGTGGGCCTCGTCCGATATTATGATTATGTTTGACCTGTCTGAGAGCATAGAGCCCTCTTCATTAAATTTCTGAATGGTTGACAGGTACACTCCGCCGGATGCTACATCTTTGAGCTTGTTTCTTAGATTCGTGCCGGTATCCATGGAGAGGACGTTCTCATCGCCTAGGAACCTCCTGGATCTGATGAACTGCTTACTGAGCTGGTTGTCCAGGTCCTCCCTATCGGTTATGAGGATGATGGTGGGGTTCCTCATTTCTTTGGACCTCATGAGCAGCCGTGTCAGGAACAGCATTGTGAAACTCTTCCCGCATCCTGTCGTTCCAAAGTATGTCCCGCCTTTCCCGTCTCCTTTAGGTTTCATATGAGGTCCAATATTGTCCAGGAGTTCGGTGGCAGCGAAGAACTGGGGGTATCTGCACAATATCTTCTCATTGCTTCCACTGTCATCTGGGAAGTAGATGAAATCGCGGATGATGGCGAGCAGCCTTTCTTTTCTGAACATCCCATCAATAAGAGTGCGCAGGGAGTTGACGCCGTCGCTTGAAGGATCCTTAGCCTCTGATCTATTCCATGAATAGTAGTCTGGATAATCTGTGAATACGGTTCCTGCCTTAGAATTCACGCCGTCACTGATAACTGTGAAAGCATTGTAGATGAACAGTTCCGGGATATCGCGGATATAACGGATGTTCAGTTGCTGATATGCGCTGTAAATCGTAGCATCCTCGCGGATTGCCGATTTGAATTCCAAAACCACCAGCGGGATACCGTTGACATATACGATAGCGTCCGGCCGTCTGTCGTTCTTAGGTCCCTGGATCTCCAATTGGTTGACTATCTTGAAGATATTGTTCTCTGGGTGCTGGAAATCCAAGAGATTAATCCACAGAGTGGTCTTCATGTCCTCTCTTTTGATGCTGTATCCCTCGCGGATCCTCTGCAATGTCTCGCGGTTGCTGACATAGTCTCCGCGGTCGCTCACTCTGAACATTGTTGCGGCCACACGGATTTCACCGTCCGTGATGTCTGGGTATCTGTGCCTGAGATAGGTTTGCAGATCATTGAAAAGAATCACTTCGCGGCGGTCCCTTTGGATGGTTTCCCCTTTGACATGCTCATATCCTCTGGCTTTGAAGTCCTCGATTATCGCATGCTCCAGGTCCTCCTCTCCAAATTTAGTACATTCACCCATCTCATGCATAGCAGATTCCTCAGATTTCGAAGCCCAGGGCCTTGAGATTTGCTCTGATTTCATCTTCCAGGCGATGAGATTCTTCCAAGAGACCCTTCAATTCACCGGTGAGACGCTTCATCTTCTCTTCGTACGGTTCGTCATCTTCCTCCTCGGGAGGAAGACCCACGTATCTTCCGGGAGTGAGCATGTATCCTGATTCGGCGACTTCAGATATAGGGACAGATCTGCAGAACCCCTGCTCGTCCTCGTAACCTTTTCCAGCCAGCCATTTGTGGTATGTGCCTGCTATCTTCTGGATCTCATCATCATCTATGGTCTTGTGGGTCCGGTCGTACAGGTGACCCATCCTCCTGCAGTCGATGAACAGAATCTTGTCCTTGGTGGAATCTGTTCTTCTGGCTTTCTTTTTGGAGCAGAACCAGAGGCATACGGGGATGCCGGTGGAGTAGAATAGCTTCTCAGGAAGCGCCACAATGCAGTCGACGACCATTCTGTCTACAAGGTTCTTCCTGATCTCCCCGTCCCCGTTGGTGTTCGATGTAAGGGAACCGTTGGCAAGGACGAACCCAGCAACACCGTCATCGTTCAGATGGTATAAGAAATGCTGAATCCATGCATAATTGGCGTTGCCTCTGGGGACGCCGTACACCCATCTGGGGTCGTTCTGGAGTTCATCTGCTCCCCACTTGTCTTGGTTGAATGGAGGATTGGCCATGACAAAATCGGCGCGGAGGTCTTTGTGGAGATCTCTTCTGAGCGAATCATCATTATGAGGGCCGAAATCGGCAGATATTCCACGGATAGCAAGATTCATTTTGGCCAATTTTAGCGTGGAAAGTGTGTATTCCTGGCCGTAAATCGAGATGTCTTTCCTGTTTCCCTTATGGGCATCTACCATTTTAATTGATTGGACGAACATTCCACCTGAACCGCAGCACGGGTCGAAGACACGGCCTTTTAGCGGTTGGATCATCTCTGTGATGATTTTGACAATTGGCTTTGGAGTATAGAACTCACCCTTTCCTTCCTTCGATGAGAATTTGGACAGGAAGTACTCATAGACTCTGCCGATGACGTCTTCCTCATCGTCTTTGGAAAGATCGAGACGGTTCATGGTATCGATGAGCGAGGCAATCTTTGTGTTGTCAAGGTCCACTGTGGCATAGAAGTTCGTGGGCAGGGCTCCACGCAGGGTAGGATTGTCTTTCTCGATGAGTTCCATAGCTTTGTCGATTTTGACCTTGATATCCGACTGCTTGGCTTCATCGGTGAGATAGTCCCATCTTGCCTCCTTTGGAGATAGAAGACATTGTCTTTGCCGTAGGCGAACTTCTCTTCTATGAAAGCTTTGGTAGATTCATCGGCCTCCAGCTTTGCACGCTGTTTGTAGAACCTATCGCTCACGAATTTCAGAAATACCAATCCGAGGACGACCTGCTTGTACACTGGGTATTCGACAGATCCTCTCATCTCATCAGCCGCATCCCAGAGGGCTTCTTCCATGCTCAGTTCTTTCTTTTTGGAAGTTTTAGCCATCAATGCCCACCATCAACAATGAGATATCGAGAATGTGTTATTTCATACGCACGCTGTTATGTCGATTTTCGGCATTTACGCCATATTTCGGGAATAGATCTCGATGGTTTTTCACCAGACTAAATCGTCATATCGAGTTCGTCGACAGTCTTGAAGATTTCTTCGCTTTCGCGAAAGCAGGAAGGAAATTAGCCGAACTCCATCTGAACTATGAGTCCGTACCGCCGTGGAAGGACCTGGCGATCAACGGCGGTACCCAGGTGAAGGATTTCATGGGCAGGGACTCGCTTTTCAAGGTCGGAACGAAGAATATGAAGATCGATCCGGAACTCCGCACCATGATCTACAGCGATCTCATCACAATAGGGAACATCCCGGAAGAGGCGTTCGAGTATGTCGTCAACGGCCGTTCCGCATTGGGAGAGATTGCAGAGATGTACCATGTGACCGAGGATAAGGACACAGGGATCGTGAACGACCCCAACAAGTATGCCAGGAGCAGGTACATATTCGACCTCATCTGCTCGATTGTCACGGTCAGTGTCGAGACCGTCAGGATACAGAAGTCCCTGCCCAAATTATCCTTCGGTGGAGAGGAATGAAGTTCCCGGTCCTCTCGGAAGAGTGCGACGCACCGGCGGATGAACAGGTCTTTCGATCGGACCTTCGGGCGATTCCTGAACTCCGTCACCGTCATGCCGGTCCACTGCCGGAATGCGCGCAGGAAGGAGTTCGTCTCCCTGTACCCGAGGATGAACGCGGTCTCGCCTGTATCCATCCCCATCTTCCCGATGTAGTACTCCGCGAGGTTCCTGCGCACGGAGGCGAGGACCGCGCTGAAGGAGGTGCCTTCCTCAGACAGCCTCCTCTGCACGGTGCGTTTTCCGACGCCCATCTCCGATGCAGCATCGTCTATCGTGCATCTTCCGGAAGGGAGGATCTCCATGACGGCCTTGTACATGTCCCTGGAGAACCCTCCCTGCGCCGATATCCCGGACAGGCGCGATTCCATCTCCGGTTCCAGGTAATCGAGCATGGGCCTGTTGTGGGAGATGAAGGGGGTTTTCATATCTTCCCTCCTGAACGCGATCGAATCCGTCTGGTCTGCGATGGGCTTTGCTCCCATGAAATCCCGGAACGCATCGAATTGCCTCGGCCATCCGAGCGGACAGACGGTAGAACCGAATATTCTAGGCATAATTTTCACGGAAAATTCCGTTAAACTTCAATTCACATTATATTTTAACGGAAATTTCCTATAAACTTAAATCCTATAATGCGATTCATATCTATGGCCGAAGTAATCAGGAAGATCTATCTGGACAGGCTCCTTGCAGGCAGAGATCGTCCGGACACTGTGAAGATCATAACCGGTATGAGGCGCAGCGGGAAGACCGTTCTGATGAAGCAATATATGAGCCTCCTTAGGGAATCCGGAGTTCCGGACAGTCAGATATTATACCTGAACTTCGAATCGAAAACCCTTGCCCATGTGACAGATTATCTGAAACTTCTGGAAGAGATAGATAAGAAGTACAACGGTAAGAGGACGTACGTCTTTCTCGACGAGGTTCAGACGGTGAAGCATTGGGAACGTGCGGTCAACTCTCTTCAGACCGATTACGACGCCGATATCTACATCACCGGATCAAACGCTTATCTTCTCTCGAACGATCTGTCAACGTATATTTCAGGACGCTATGCTGAATTGCGCATTCTTCCATTATCATTCAAAGAATTTATGGAACTGCATCCGGGAGACAGGGATAAAAGGTTTTACCAGTACATCCGCATGGGTTCGCTGCCTGTTATAAACCCAGATGCTGACGAGATGTTCGAGCACGATCATCTGATCGGACTGTTCAACACCATCCTGCTGAAGGATGTGATAAGGAACTGCAAAGGCGGGGATGTGGGGACCCTGACAGACACAGTAAGATTCCTTTATTCCAACGTAGGCAACATAACCAGCGCCAACAACATCGCTGTCACCATAAAGAAGGACCCGGAGAAAGTAAGGAATTATCTCGATGCACTGCAGAAGGCCTTTCTGATCTACAAAGCGGAACGTTACGATATACGCGGGAAAAGACTCCTCGATACTTTGGAGAAATACTATGTCTCCGATACCGGCATGAGGAACGCAGTCCTTGGAATCTCATCAAGGGAAGACATAAGCAGGCAGATCGAGAACATCGTATATCTGGAACTTCTGAGAAGGGGTTACGAAGTGGCCGTCGGCAAATATGGAGACAGGGAAGTGGATTTCACTGCACGCAGGAACCGCGAGGTCCAGTACATCCAGGTGACGATGTCCATTATGACAGACGATACGTATGAACGCGAAGTCGCTCCCTTCCGCCTGATCAGGGACAGCTATCCGAAGACGGTGCTGTCCATGGACTCGTTCGTCACCGACCTTCCGGACGGGCTGCACCATTCGAACCTCTTGGATTGGCTTCTGGAAGAGGAGCGGTCCTGAGGATGCGATGCGGGCCGACAGCACCATAGGTCCGCATCGGGAGGCCTGAGCGGGGGATATCCCCCGCCGGCCATCAGTTTATTATGTCCAGCTCGCACCAGCTGCGCTTGTGTCGCAGAAGTTGTAGACGGTCCCGCTGACAGTGGCGCTCTGGGTTATGCGGCCGACCGGAAGGTAGAGCTCGGCGGTGGTCTCGCACCCGTAGTAAACGGTGCCGTCCGCGTCCTTGCTCATGACCCCGTAGCCGGAGTAGTTGCTGTCGATCTCTATCGCCGTGGCATCGTAATCTTCCAGGGCGACAGCAGCTATCGCGTGGCCGGGGACCAGGTAGACCCCGGACTTCAGGCCGGCGGCCTTGAACAGCACCGCGGTGAGGATGGAGGTGTCCTCGCAGTCCCCTGCGCCTGCCCAGATGGTCTCCGTGGAGTATGCCCAGTATTCTGCGGAGGTGCTTCCGTCCCCGTACTGATAGCTGTCGTATGCATACGTGAAGTAGATCTGCGTGAAGGCCAGGATGAACTGGGCCTTGTCGCTGCTGCTAAGGGACGACCAGGTCCCGCCGTTGTCCTCATAGGCCTTCACCACGGCCTCGCAGAGCGACTTGGTCACGCTGTCTGACATGGCGACCCTTTCCAGGGTGTCGGTGTATTCGGAATCGCCGGCCCTGTTGGTGAATATGCTGCCCGATGAGTAGCTCTCTGTGCTCGTGTACGAGGAGTTGGTGCGGGCCTCCATGTAGTAGATGTAGTATGGGACGGTGATGCTGGCACTGTACTCTTCGTCATCGGACACCGTGCCGTCGTGGTCGGCATCGTATGACCAGGAATAGGCGCGCGCGAAGGTCCCGTTCATGTCGGTCCCGCCGGAATTGCTCGAGTGGTAGGTGAAACTGCCTGTGATCTGCTTCGAGTAGCCGGCTATGGGAAGATCGGAGGTGTAGAAGCGGAAGTATACTGAATACTCCGTGCCATCGCTAAGCAGTGCGGAGGGGACCAGGATCTCCGCTCCGCCGTCTGTGTTGTACTGTGCGCCCGGCACGAACGGGCTAGAGCTGTATGTCGCGTTTCTGACGATTGTTCCGTCGCCGGTCGCAACATACATCTTGATGGTCACATAACTGCTGAACCAGTTTCCGCTGTCGGTTCCGCAGAGGTTTATGACTATGTAATCGGTCTCAACGGATTTCACAGTGAACAGCCCGGTGCGATAGGGATATGTCCCGCTGGCACTGTTGAAGCTCAGCGACAGGAGCCCGTCCTCGAAGCCGTCGCCCGAAACGGTAGCATAGGCGCTGGACCCCTCCTTCACATCGTATACGTTGAGGACGCTCTCCGACTCGTCCGACTGGACGGTGACGGTGCATGTCGAGGTGTAGTTCCCGTACGTGCAGGTGACGGTCGCCGAACCGACGGCCACGCCGGTGACGGTGCAGTAGCCGCCGTTGTTGGAGACGGTAGCCACGCCCGTATCGGAGGACTTGTAGCTCATCCCCGAGAGCATGAGGTAGGACTCGGGAGTGATGACCTTGCTCTGGCCGACTCCGATCGTCAGCACGGTCGAGGTGATGAAATCGGAAGTATCGGCAGGAGTGTATGAGGCGCTTCCGCCGTCGGCGGTCACATAATTCGTGCTGGACTGCCCTTCGTCATCGTCTTCCGAAGTCATCACCGATACCGCGACAGCGGCGATCAGGATGACTGCGGCGAGAGCGACCGCGAGTTTTACCAATCCAAAGAAACCGGATCTCTCATTTTTAAGGCTCATGTTCCCCCTTCTTCCAGTTATCGATCCTTTCAGGGAGTGACTGCCGCATGTACGGTTATATGTAATTAAAATCCTCGGTGGGACAAATATTCCCAGTAGGGATACGTCATGAATCCATCCGCGGTTCTGGCACATCCGGGCCGGGCACCGATGCGGCCTCAGTATCATAATAACGCGGACAGCGGATAAAAGATGGGGATGATGGGAAAAAGATGATGCGGGGCGGAGCCCCGCTGCAGGCCTGCCTTCAGGACATCAGGCTTGCGTCCCTGAGCTCGTCGGCGATCTTCTCGACCGCGCGGACGACATCCTCGGGGATCTTGGCACCGGTGCAGACCATCTTGCCGGAGCCGAACAGGAGGACGACGACCTTGGGGTCGTCCAGCCTGTAGACGAGTCCGGGGAACTGCTCGGGCTCGTACTCGACCTTCTCGAGGCCGAGCGTGATGGCGACGGTGTTCAGGTTGATCTCCTGGCCGAGGTCGGAGGAGGCGACGATGTTCTGGACCTCGATCTTGGGCTCGATGGTGATCTTGATGTCCGCCTTCTCGAGGTCTTTGGCGACCTGCGATATGGCCTGTTTCACCTCGTCCTTGCTCTTGCCGCCGGTGCAGACGATCTTCCCGCTGCGGAAGAGTAGAGTAGCGGTCTTGGGGCTCTTCAGCCTGTAGACGAGCCCGGGGAACTGCTTGGGGTTGTATTCGGCACCGTCCAGAGATGCCATGATCTTGTCCAGATCGATCTCCTGGCCGAGAGAAGTGGATGCAACTACGTTCTCTATCTTCATGTTGGCCATATATTCACCTGTGGCGCATTATTTAAACTCCGTTTATAAAGCTTATGTAAAGCAAGGGTCCGGAAGCGCATCGGCCGCACGGGCCCGGATGCTGCGGAACAGCTATGCCAGACAGTACTTTCCGGAGATAACGGATGCCCGGAGCGGGAACTGCCGCGGGACGAAAACGAGAAAGGTGGAGTCGGGAGGGAGAGTTGAACTCCCGTATGCGGATCTGCAGTCCGCCACATAGGCCGCTGTGTTACCCCGACTTCTGGCCAGAGGATATTTTGGTAACATATAAAACCCTTGTTGCATCGGCGCGGTCCGGACGGCAGGGATTATTACCGGCACGGGGATAAGGGGCCGTGCACTGCAAGGATATTTCCGTCCGCGATGTCGGCTGGAAGCTGACCCGCGGGAACATCTGCGCCAATATGGAGGACTGGAGGGCCTACAAGAGGGCGGAGTACGTCGTCCTCCGCAACGGGGACGATATGGCCGTCGTCCGCCTGCGCAAGTCCCCCGAAGGCTCCCTCCTCAGGGAAGTCACGGGCTTCGACATCATCTCGCTCCCCGAGGACACCGTTTTCGCCGACAGACCGGACGCCGACGTCGTCAACCTCCCGGCCATGGCCCGCATACAATCCGAGCATCCCGGGAAGACCGTTGTAGTCCGTGGCCTGTTCTCCCATATCGGCTTCGTATCGGACGTCGTGCCCCTCCGTCTGCGCATAATCGATGCCGTCCCTCCGAGGCCGTCCAAGCTGTCGTACCTGGTGGACATGGCCCTCAGGTCCGGCTACGTCGATCTCCCGGTGGTCCCGTACGAGGAGGACATAGACCTTTCCGCGCTCTCCGAGCAGGCCGGGACATCCGAGGTAATGTTCCCCTGCCGGGTGTCCGGGTCATCATCCTCCAAACCGTTCTGCTTCCTTGACCAGGTGCCGGACATAACCGGCAGGGACATCACCCTGGTGGGATGCAACCTCTCCCGCAGGATATTCCGTGAGGAGTACGGCCGCGATGCGCCCTTCATCGATATCTGCCCCAGGGACAGGGTACCGGGGGACGGCGTCCCGACCATAGTGAAATGCTGCCGCGTCAAGAACGGCTTCGAGATCGACGGCAGCACCGTCTCGGTCCCGTGGGGCGCCACGGTGCCGGAGGTCGCAGAAGCGATCAAGGCCCTGTTCGGAAGTGCTTCCGTCCCTCTCTGAAGGCGGCATAGCCCTCGTCCGTGCGTCCGGCCCTGCAGAGGAGCTCTCCCAGACGGTACCAGGCGTCGGCATCCTCCGGATCGTCCTCCAGGTGCTTCCTGAGCGCGGCCATGGCGCCCTCGAGGTCGCCCTTCCTGGCCAGGACCGCGCTGGTGGACAGCCCTCCCGTCTCCTCATCGAGGGTCTCCCTCATGACCTCGCGGGCCTTCCTGAACATGACCTCCACGGAGTTCTGGGTCAGCCACGGATAGCGCTCGCGGATCAGTTTCCCGTACCTCTCCTGCTCCGACCTGACGGGGCGGGCGTCCGGGCCGCTGAAGCAGGACCTGGGCACGTGCAGCTCGAGGTTCCCGTGGTAGACTGTTATGCTGCCGTCCGGAGCGGAGATGGGATCACCTGAACTTCACTATGCGGCCGCACTCGTCGCGCCTGCTGTTCCCGAAGTCCTTCATCTTCTCGATCTGGGACCTGCTGAAGACCGGTCCGTCGCGGCAGACGCGCTGGCCGTCCATGACGCAGCATCCGCATGCTCCGGCGCCGCATTTCATGAACCTCTCCAGCGAGAGCTGGCAGTCCAGTCCCAGGTCCTGGCATGCTTTCAGGGTGAAGTACAGCATGACCTCGGGGCCGCAGGCGAGCACGCAGTCGTACTCCTTCTCGGCGCACTTCTCCCTCAGCAGCTGGACGGCGTTCCCGTGGAACCCTTCCGAGCCGTCATCGGTGGCGATCCAGACGTTGTCCGCGTACTTCATCGCCCTGTCCCTGAGGATGATGTCCTTGTCCGACCTGGCGGCTATGATGGTGTCAGCGCCCGTCTCCTTCACCGCGGGCAGGACCGAAGCGGTGCCCACTCCTCCTCCGACTATGAGGTAGCGCCTGTCCGGCTCCAGGGCATATCCGCGCCCGTACGGGCCGCGGACCCTCAGGACGTCCCCGACGGTCTTCGAGTGCAGGGCCTTCGTATCCTCGCCGATGGCCTTCACCGTGATCGATTTGATCCTCCCGGTCTTCGACAGCGACATCGGGATCTCGTGCATCCCGGGCGCCCAGACCATGACGAACTGCCCGGGCGATGCCTTCTCGTCCATCTGGAACTCGAAGGTCTTGGTGTCGTATGCCTCGTCGGTGATCCCCAGTATCTTCACGAAATCAGTCATGCGCAGCCCCCACCATGTCGGATATGCGCCCGTAGCCGTGGTCCCTCATGAAGTCCAGGAGGTCCCTGTTTATCTTCCCGAACACCTCGGGCCCCTCCTTGGCGACAGCGCTCCCCACCTGGAACGCCCTGGCCCCCGCCATGATGTACTGCGCGGCGTCCCTCCAGTCGGAGATCCCGCCGACGCCCACCAGCGGGATGGAGACGGCGTCGTACAGGTCGTAGATGTCCCTCACGCCCACGGACCTCACGGCGGGGCCGGAGAGCCCCCCGAACCTGTTGCTCAGGAACGGCCTGGCGAATTCCGGCGATATGACCATCGCCTTGAGGGTGTTGATGGCCACTATGGCGTCTCCTCCCCCGTCCTCGACGGCCCTGCCGATCTCATTGAGGATGTGTGTGTTGGGCGTGAGCTTGGCCCAGACAGGGATGCTAACGGCGTCTTTCGTCCCGGAGACTATGCTCCTGACGAGCGCGGGGTCCGTGCCGACCTCCATGCCGTAGCCTTTGGCGTGGGGGCAGGAGAGGTTGAGTTCGATGGCACAGGCGCCGTAATCCTCCATCTTCCCGGCCAGCTGCGCGAACTCATCGGGGCCGCCCGTAGATGGATCCGATGATCTTCCCGTGAGGGACGGCCTCGGCCATTTCCGGGCCGAAGGCCTCTATCCCGGGATTGGGGAGGCCCATCGCGTTGATGTACCCGCCTTTGACCTCTGTGAAGCACGGGTTCTCGTGGCCCGCGTTGGGCAGCAGCCCGATAGATTTCGTCACGACTGCGCCCGCTCCCGCTTCGAGCATCCTGACCATGGATGCCCCCGTCTCGTCCATGATGCCGGACGCCACCATCCCCGGGAGAGCGAGGGCGAGGCCGCCTATATCCGTGCTGAGTTCTGTCATCCGGTCCCGCTATGCCGTCCCGTTTAATAAAATGCGCACGCGCCCTGTTATGTTTAAATAATCCCGCATAGAATCGGCCCGTATGGATTTCGGACGTCTCCGCATGGATTTCCCCACCATGAGGGAGGACAGGGGGGTCTATCTGGACAGCGCCTGCCAGTCGCTCCGTCCGGACAGCGTCATAGCGGCAGTCACGGAGTATTACACTAAGTGCCCGGTGTGCGGGGGCAGGAGCGTCCACCACCTCGCCAACGAGGTGTCCGTGAGGGTCGACGAGACGAGGGAGGAGCTGTGCTCCTTCTTCGGCGGCGAATCCCCGGACTGCTTCATATTCACGAAGAACACCACCGAGGGCCTGAACACCGTCGCCCGCGGCCTCGGGCTCCGCAGGGGGGACGCGGTCGTCACCACCGACACCGAGCACAACTCCAATTATGTCCCCTGGCTCATGCTCAGGGACTCTCAGGGCATCCGCATGAGGATGTCCAGGTCCGGGAAGGACGGGGTGTTCGACATCGAATCCTTCAAGGAGGCGATGGGGCGCGACGTGAAGGCAGTGTCCGTCGGGCACTGCAGCAACGTCACGGGATGCGTGGTGCCGGTGAAGGACGTCGCCGAGATCGCCCATGACTACGGGGCAAAGGTCATCGTCGACGGGGCGCAGGCGGCGCCCCATATGAAGATCGACATGAAGAAGCTCGGAGCCGATTTCTACGCCCTGTCGCTCCACAAGATGCTGGGTCCTTCCGGGATGGGCCTGCTCTACGGCACCGGCGAGGCCCTCCGCTCCCTGCCTTCCCTGGAGTACGGCGGGGGGACCGTGGGGCTCGTCACCTATGATAATGTCAGCTTCGCTCCCGCCCCGGACCGCTTCGAGGCCGGGCTGCAGGACTATGCCGGCATATTCGGCACGAAGGCCGCCGTGGAATACCTGGAGAAGATCGGCATGGATAACGTGGCCGCCCACGACCGCAGCCTCATGGAGTACATGTACGGGGAGATCAAGGACATCAAAGGCCTGTCCTTCGTCGGCCCGGAGGACCCGGACCTCCGCAGCTCGGTGATGTCCTTCAACATCGCCGGGCTCGGGGCGCACGATGTCGCCATGATGCTGGACAGCATCGACGGCATCATGGTCCGCTCCGGGATGCACTGCGCCCACCCGTTCTTCGTCTCCCGGGGCATCGAGGGCAGCGTGCGCGCGTCGGTATACCTGTACAACAACAGGGAGGACATAGACCGCTTCGCGGCCGCCCTCCGCAAGGTCGCCGACACCTTCGGCGGGTTCCGAAACACCCGCCGTCCCTGAAGACCTCCGCCTCGCTCCCGTACTCCAGTTCCAGTTCCTCCAGGAACGGATGTGCCAGGCCGGCGAAGGACATGCCCCCGCCGGGGCCGGTGACGGTTATCCCGCCGCCGGAGATCCTCATCGTCCATCCCGGGCCCGGGAGCACCTCGCTCCCGCGCAGGTAAAGCTCGTCGAGGCCGGAGTCCCAGAAGCCGTCCAGGAGCGAGGCCGTCCCCTCGGCGCATCCCGAGGTGTCCGATTCCGCATCCTCCTGCAGGGCATCGGACAGCGGGACGGCCGCCGCCCCGACGAGGATCGCCCCGCAGAGGAACAGCGCCCAGCGGGACATGGCGAACTCCATCATGCGGCCTCGCCCCTTATCCCGCACCCGAGGCCGTCGTTCTCGCAGACCAGCCTCAGCACGCCCTCGTCCGCCAGCACGACGCTCCCGATGAAGCGCACAGACGGATGGGAGGGGGATTCCGACCATTTCACTGTCTCTCCGTCCAGAACGCGGACGGAGAACGCGTCCCCTCCCTCCCCTCCGACGGCTATCCTGCACCCTTCAGGCAGGGAATACCGCAGGGTCGCGGAGCTGCCGGCGCCCTCGTAGTAGAGCTCCGAGGCTGTTCCGGCGATCTCCCTGGCGGTGTCCTCCGCCTCCCCTGTGTCGACGCTGCTGCCGAAGCCGTCCAGGGCGGCGGCCATGGCCGGGACGCACATGGACACGATCAGGACGGCGGCGGCCAGCCTGAACGGCATGCCCAGGATGCCCGAGCGGTCCATCCGCTCACCATCCCGGGACGGGGCGGTTCATCCCACCACCATGAGGGAGACGCTCTTCTGCCCGCAGTCCGACGAGGAGACATGGACGGTCGCGTACCCGTAGTCCTGACCCGACGGCAGGGTGAAGCGCAGGTCGCTGAACTTGCACCATCCTCTGTCGCTGGTGCGCAGGACGGGGGTCCCGTTCTGCCCCAGGGTGACCTCGCATCCGGTGACCAGCACCGAGGCGTCCTGCACAGGGTCGCCGTTGGTGTCGTAGACGTAGACCTCGAGCTGGTTGGCGGCGCCTTTGGCGGCCATGGCGTTGGTGTACTTCAGCTTGACATCTCCGATGGCGGCCGGCTTGTCGTCCTGCGGGTCGTCGAGGCCGTTGAACCATCCGACCAGCACTGCGGTGCCGAGCGCGGCGACGACCAGAATCACCATCATCTCCAGCGGCAGGCCCTCTATGCCTCCGCGGCGGTCCCTTCTGAGGGAGCGCCTCCTGTATTTCCGAATTCCGCGTGTCATGATTACAACACGCTTCCCAATCAATCGGGACTGAGGTTTAAAAGAGGCATACGGGATGCAGGGGATAACTCCCGGACGGGAGCGGAGTGTGTGCCCACGAAGGCTTTCATTTACAACATGCGCAGATTCGACGAGCTCGTCTTCTTCCGCGCGTCATCCGAGGAATATGGGATAGATTTCGACTGGACCGAGGATTCCCCCACGATCGACAACTGCGGCCTTGCCGACGGCTGCGATTTCGTGAGCGTCATAACCACTCCCGTCACGGCCGCCATGATCGACAGGTTCGCCCAGGGCGGGGTGAAGATGATCGTGACCCGCACCATCGGCTACGACCACATCGACCTGGCGCACGCGAAGGAGAAGGGGATGGCTGTTGCCAACATATCTTACGACCCGGAGGGCGTGGCGGAGTACACCGTCATGATGATCCTGGCGGCCGTCAGGAAGCTCAAGACGATCATGCTCCGCAACACGGCCGACGACTTCTCGCTCGAGGGGCAGATGGGCGGCGTCCTCAGGGACATGAACGTGGGGGTCATCGGCGCCGGGAAGATCGGCAGCGCGGTGGTCAGGGACCTGTCGGGGTTCGGCTGCAACATCCATTACTACGACAGGACGGGCTCGGTGCAGGCGGACTCCTTCGCCAGGAAGGTCGACCTCGATACCCTGCTTGAGGAGAGCGACATCGTGACCATCCACCTTGAGCTCAACGACGAGACCAGGCACTTCCTCGACGCGGAGAGGATCGCGAAGATGAAGAAGGGCGCGATAATAGTCAACACCGCCCGCGGGCCGCTCATCGACACTGCGGCCATGATAGACGCTCTCGAATCTGGGCATCTCGGCGGTGCCGCTCTCGATGTCGTCGAGGGCGAGTTCGGGCTCTATTACAACAACATGCGCGGGGAGGTCATCAAGAACCGCGGCCTGAACGTCCTCCGCGCCATGCCCAACGTCCTGCTGACTCACCATATGGCGTTCTATTACGGGACGGCCATTGAGGACATGATCTGCAACTGCATGCGTGCGATGAAGCTCTTCGCGATGGGCCAGAAGGACAGGCACCGCCTGGTCTGACCCATCATCTGAGCTGGGAGAAGCCGAGCACCGTGTGCGATGCTCCGTGCGGGCCCAGCTCGCTCTTCATCACCATGACCGAGGAGCAGATGAAGGTCGCGAACTCGGCGTCCCGGTAGTTGGCGAAGATCCGGGAGAGGTCTGCCCTGCCCTCGGTCCGGGCGACGGTGATGTGGGGCTTGAACGGCTTCGGGTCGTAAGGGATCCCGGCGGTGTCCAGCATGCCGGCGATCCTCTCCGAGATCCTCTCCAGGGGGATATCGGTCTCCACTCCGGCCCAGACCGTGCGCGGGCTCCTCATGCTCGGGAACGCCCCGATGCCCCGGACGGTGATTCTCGACCTCTTTATCCCTTTGGTGCAGTCCTCCACGATGTTGCAGACCTCCGGGATGCTCTCCTCCGGGACATCGCCCAGGAACTTCAGCGTTATGTGCATCTGGGCCGCGGGGGATGTACGCACGCCGCGGATGCCGGCGAGGTCGCGGAAAAGGGGGGCGAACCCCGCAGTGTTCGGAACCGGCACCGAGATGAAGGTCCTGATATCTGCCATGGGTTCCGGAATGCCTGGCTCGGATTTAACCGTGGCGCGGTCCCCGCGAGGTTACATTTAAAATACATTCTCCCGATATCAGACAGCATGGAACCTTGGGAAGACAAAAGCCTGCAGACCAGGATCGTCAAGCAGCTCCCCCTTCTTTCGGCGGGGCTCGTGTTCCTCGCGGCTCTCCTTTACGCGCTCTTCGCGTGAGCCGGAGGGAAACGCCCCCTCTCTGACGAGGGGGCGATCTTTCTGTTCGACTTCATTTCTGTTCTCTGGCACGTATGTCGGCCAGGGCGCGTTTCGCGGCCTCGTTCCCTTTCTTCGCCGCGCTCCCGTACCAGACCTTGGCCTGATCGATGTCGGCGTCGATGCCTATGCCGTCCTCGTAGTACCTGCCGACGATGTACATGGACTGTGCGTCGCCTGACTTCGCCTTGCGGAGGAATGACTCGAACGGGGATTCCGCGTCCGAGCCGCCGTACGCGACGCCTTTGGCATCGAGGATCTTCCTGGACAGGATATGCCCGTGGGACGCCGCCCTCTTATACCACTGCTCGGCCTTGCGCGGGTCCTTCTCGACGCCTCTGCCGGCGGTGTAGGCGTCGCCCATGTAGTACTCGCAGAGGGCGTCCTCCTTCTCCGCGCCCATCCTGAGGTACTTCACGCCCTCGGCAGCGTCGGTGGGGGCGCCGTCGCCGTTGTAGTACGCTTCGCCCACGTAGAGCATGGACTTGATGTATCCTTTGTCGGCCAGCTCCTTATGCAGCTCGAGCGCCTTCTTGAAGTTCCGTTTCGTCCCGCGCCCGTGCGCGTAGCAGTTGGCGACGGTGTACTGGGACTTCATGAACCCGTCCTCCGCGGCCATCCTGCAGAGCTCGAACCCTTTTTATCGTCCTTCTTCACGCCGAGCCCCGACAGCAGCGCCGTTCCCGCCGCGTGCATGCATTGGGTGTTCCCCAGGAGCGCCCCGCGCAGATAGCATGCGAACGCCCCTTTCAGGTCCCTGCCGTTCTCCGACAGGATGTCCCCAGCGGCCAGGTTGGCATAGGGAGAGCCGGTCTCGGCGGCCCTCAGGTAGAATTCCAGGGCCTTCCCGGCACTCTTCTTGGTGATCCTCCCGCGCTCGCAGAGCTGGCCGGCCATGACCATGGCCTCCCTGCAGCCCCTGTCGGCCGCGGTCAGGAGGAGCTCGAAGCCTTTCTTCCCCTCGCGGTCGGTGCCAATCCCTCCCATCATGCACCTGGCCATCCCATAGTCCCCTTCGGCGGCCCCCATGGTCTGGGCCACCAGGTACCAGCTGAAGGCCATGTACGGGTCCTTCTTGGTCCCGATGCCGTCCATGTAGCAGCGGCCGGTGTGGTATTCGCCCAGGGGCTCCTTGCGGTCCGCCAGGCCGGAGTAGATCCTGAAGGCGGCCGCCGGGTCCCTGCGCACGCCGTACCCGTGCTCCAGGCATTCGGCGTACTTCAGGACGGCGCGCAGGCATCCGCCGTCCGCGATGGCCTTGAGCTTGGCGATGCCTGCCGGGCGGTCGCGGCCGGTCCCCGCGCCCCTCATGAGGCAGAGAGCCTCCTCGCATGCGCCGTCGGCGTTGCCGGCCTCCCCGGACCGGCGGAACAGCTTGTATGCGCCCTCGGCATCGATCTTCGTGCCGATCCCGAGCAGGCGGCACATCCCGGAAGCGTACATGGCCGCGGGGGAACCCGCCTCGGCGAGCCCGTCGGAAAGTGCCAGTATGTCAGAGTCTGAGGGGTATGAGTCCGCCTTCTCGAGGATCTTGCGGGCCCTGATGTAACCGTCGGACGCCGAGTAGGCGGTCCAGAAGAACCCCTCCTCCGGCGACCCGCAGAGCCCGGCCGCCATCATCTGCCCGAGCATGAACGCCGATGCCGGATGCCCTTTCTCGGCGGCGGTGCGGTAGAGCGCCGACGCTCCCGATGAATCTCCGGCCTCCGCAAGCTCCTGGGCCTTACCGAAAATATCAGCTGCTTCTCCCGAGACGAAGCCTTCCTTCGATCCGCCTGTCATTATCGGTGAATCGGTTTCCCATTCTAAATAATATCATTGGGAAAGGCGGAGGAAAGGGGGATCGCGGCCGGCATCATGCCGGCGAGTATTCTCCCCTCAGCGAAGCCTCGGCGAGGATGTGCATGTCCGAGAGCTTCATCAGGGTCTCGAGCTTGAATCCCTTCCTCAGGACGGGCTCGAAGTCGAGGGCCAGCACCCTGAGGCGGTAGGAATGCGTCCTGTCCGGGGGGTTGGGGCCCTCGTAATGGTCGGCTCCGCCGGTGGTCCTCCCCTGGATGAGCCCCGCGTCCTCCATGGACGCGTTCTCCGGAAGCTCGGTCCTGCCGACGTTCATGATGGCGAGCCAGTGCGTCCACACCTTCCCGCATACGGGCACCGAGTCCGGGTCGTCGAAGACGATCGCGAAGGCCGCGGTCCCGGCCGGCGCCCCCGAGATCTTCAGAGGGAATGAACGGGACGGGACCCCGTCGTCGAACTGCGTTCCCTTAGCGCCGTACCTGTCATCGATCTTCCCGTCAACTATGCCGGTGGTTTCGACTATCATGATGCGATTGCCTCCGATTTTCGATTGAGTATGTCGGGTCTATGATATCAACATTTGTAAAATCTGCCGTTCCGTCACGGCTTCGGGTCGGACCCGCCCTCTCCCAGCTGGTAATAGGGGTGCTGCGCGTCGATGCGGCGGTTCCTGAAGAAGAGGACCATATCGACGGCCACCAGGCAGACATCGAGCAGGTAGAAGGCGATGACATAGTTGACGTCGTCGTTGACGAACTTGTTGATTATCCCGCAGAAGTAACCTATCTCCACGATTATCTCGAAGACTATGCTCTTGCCCCTGGCGGTTCTGGATACGTAGGAGCGGTAGATATTGAACGGCCATGAGGCTGCGAAGCACAGCAGCATCATTACCTCGAATATCGAATCGATCATACTTTCACTGGACGCTGCGATTCGAAGCGTGCGTAAATATTTATTCGGCCGACGGTCGGAGGCGTTCCGCGGGCGTGCCGGAGGCCCCCTGATGTCTCTGTGCCGACAGCAGGAATCCCCGTTAGTCTGCTGCGGAACTAGGGGCGGTATCGGTTTAAAATACACGATGCCGATTTTTATCTGCCGCTCGCAGAAGAGCAGGAAAGAGGTGTTTCAAATGTATTCCATGGGACCGAAATCCGGGCCGCTCCTCTCCGATGAGGAAGCGATCGAGAAATACAACAAAGAGAAGCAGTGGGGGCTGCTCTGCAGCATTGATCTGGGCGAGTGCGACCATGAGAAGATCTCCTCGAAGGAGTACATCACCCAGTTCGCCATCGACCTCGCGAAGGAGATTGACATGAAGAGGTACGGAGAGCCTTACGTCGTGTTCTTCGGGGACGAGCCCAAGGTCCAGGGGTACTCCATGGTCCAGCTCATCGAGACCTCCTGCCTCTCCGGCCACTTCGCCGAGGACACCGACAGGGCGTTCATCGACGTCTTCTCCTGCAAGGAGTTCCCTCCGAAGAAGACCGCTGAGTACGTTCAGAAGTACTTCGGCGCCAAGAAGATGGAGTACTCCGTCTCCTTCAGGAACATCTGAAAATCCTTAAGGTCCCCTGCGAGGGGGTTTCCTGCCGCGCGGGCCCCGGCATCAGGACCGGGCCCGCGCCCTGAGTTTTCCCGCTGATATCATCAGCGGTTTCCTTTCCGCTGCTGCGCCTTCAGTCCCAGGACCTGTTGTCGGTCACGTGCTTGGACTTCCCGTCGCAGCGCTCGAGGGTGTTGGGGAGGTTGATCTTCACGACCACCTTCAGGTTGAGGATCTCCTTCATGCGGTCCACGACCTGCTGGGTCATCCTGTCGAGCTGGTCTGTCATGTCGGGCAGGCATTCGGGCAGGATCTCCACGTCGACCACCATCTTGTCCATGTAGTTGGGGTTGGTGAGGGTGATGTGGTAGAACGGGGCGAGGAACGGCATCTCGCCGATGACGCTCTCGACCTGCGAGGGGAAGACGTTGATTCCGCGGACCACGATCATGTCGTCCGCCCTGCCGGTGATGCGCCCGAGCCTCGGGTGGGTCCTGCCGCACTTGCATTTCTCCCAGGTGATGGAGGATATGTCGCCGATCTTGTAGCGGATCAGCGGGAAGGCCTCCTTCTGCAGCATAGTGACGACCACTTCCCCCTGCTCCCCGTCCGGGACCGGGTTGCCGTCCTTGTCGAGGATCTCCACGAGGGCCAGGTCCGCCCAGACGTGCATGCCGGCCTGCTCGGAGCATTCGAGGAACATGGGCCCGTAGAATTCGCTCGCGCCGTAGCAGGAGTAGGCCTTGATGCCGGTCCTGTCGTAGAGCTTCTTCCTCATGCTCTCCGACCAGGGCTCCCCGCCGCAGAGGGCCTTCCTGACCTTGGTGTCGCGGCGGATATCGATGCCCTTCTGGTCGCAGACATCGGCAATGTGGAACATGTAGGACGGGGTCCCGGCGAGGAACGTGACGGGAAGGTCCTGCATCAGCTGGATCTGGCGGTCGGTGTTGCCTACGCCCGTCGGTATGACGGTGGCCCCGATGCGCTCTCCGGCGTAATGCACGCCCAGCCCGCCGGTGAACAGGCCGTAGCCGTGCATGTTCTGCATGACATCCTTCTTCCCGGCCCCGAACGAGGTCATCCCGCGGGCCAGGGACTCGGTCCAATTGTCGATGTCCTTCTGCGTGTACCCCGCGACGGTCGGTTTCCCGGTGGTCCCCGAGGAGACATGGACCCTCACGAGGTCGTCGTAGGGGACGACGAACAGCCCGTCCGGGTAATTGTCCCTGAGGTCCGTTTTCTTCATGCAGGGGATCTTCCGGAACTGTTCCATGTCGGTGATGTCCTCCGGCTTGAGGCCGACGGAGTCCATCCGCTTCCTGAAGAAGGCGGATTTCCCGTACATCGTCTTTATCTCGTTCTGGAGGAGCCTAAATTGCATCTCCTTCAGTTTGTCAGCGGGCATCGTCTCAAGTTCCTCGTTCCAGAACGTCATTCTCTCACCGGTGTGTTGTGTGCCAGCAATTAGCACGGATGTGGTGTGAATGGGGACAGCTCCTATATAAATGAGATTGCAGGAAGGCCAGGTCCGGACAGGCGGTGCATTTCCCTCCACCCAGCGTCATTACAATCAGATGGATACATCGTACGTATACAGATTTTTAATCAAAGGATTCGATGCGATTGCAGGTCCTCATCGATTTGGGATCAGGAGAAGGAAACATGAAAGCCTATATGAAGTACCTCGCGGTCGCGATCGTGGCCGTCTGCATGGTCGTACCGATATCCGCTTCCGATGCGTTCAGCGATACCGATGCCGACAGCAGTTCGCCGGAGCCGGCCGCGGGTATCAAACTTATCTCTCCCGAAAGCATGCTGCACGGGCTCTCCGAGGTTCTCGTACTCGAAGAGATAGACATCAGCAGCGCCGCCAGGTTCGGCGGGGATGCGCTGGGAAACGGAGACTCTACGGAGATATCCGGGGATTATACAGTGAATGATGCAGAGATGCTGAGCGGCGGATATGGCGTCAAGAACGGGGTGTCCGATTTGGACATCACCGTCAAGAGCGGGGGCGCTCTGGTGATCGATGGAGCGTTCACTGTCGCTGCTGTTTCCGAGGGAAAGAACGCTTCAGTGCACATCAACATCAAGGAAGGAGGCTGTCTCGGATACAAGGTCAGCGACAACCTTGCTCTCGGCCTAAGGTTCACTGATTCCGAGATCATCGATATAGGAGGAACTGTGTCTGTGGACGTAACCGATGCGAGCCAGGGCGATCTCTCGGGCTCCGCATCCATCGTCTTCAATATCTCGAATGGGTCGTCCGTCGGGATCGGCAGCATACCGGAGATTGTTGTCTCCGAAACCGGGAAAGCAACCGTATCTCTGTCGAATACAGCGAAGGCCATCACCAAACTATCGCTGGACGCTTCTCTGAAGGGGTCCGCTGATATCGGCGGAGAGGCATGCGGCGTCTCCTTCGAGGCGGAAGGTCTGGGCTTCAGCGTGAGCGTCGTCAGCGAAGTAATGGAATACAGGGTCGGCGGAAACGCTGCCCTCGACCTCAGCAGGGGGAACGACAGGCTTCACATCGGGATCGAATCGGACATAACCGTGATCGCGGGCGTAGAAGGCGCCGCGTACGGCTCCGGATTGTTATCCGTCAGCATGACTGCGGACGGGGAGGCCGACCTCAGTTCCCTGCCGTTCTTTGATGATCCGGTTACCGCCGACGTCTCGGGCCTTGCCCTGGATCTGAGCATCAGCGGGAACAGAACCTCAGGCGATTTCAAGTTCAGTGCCGATGTCTCCGCTGACAAGTGCGAGATTGGGATCGGCACTTCCGAAAAGGGAACCACCGTAAGCCTCACAGGTCTCAGTGCCAGTGCATCATTCACAGCCAATATCGGCAGCCTTGCCGGCATCAACCTGGACAATGTAGATATCAAGACGCCGGACGATCTGCCCTCGTACAGCAGCTCATACTCGAAGAGCCTTGAGAAATACCTGTACGGAATCGACGGTTCACGTATCAAAGATGTCGACGATGTCAAAGACGCAGGCAAGGTCTGGGAGTATCTGAAGAACTATGAGGCTGATGCTGTCTCGTACCATCCCGCCGCAGACGTCTCGGTGAATATCGCCTACCAGGTCCCGGAAATCCTCAGTGAATTCCTGCCTAAAGTGACCGCTTTGGCAGCCGCCGCCGGAGCTACCGACATCAGCATCTCGGCCAGTCTCGATTCGCTGGGGATCAACACCACCAGCAGTTCCAAGACGTCATCGTCCTTTTCCATCGACGATGTCCGTCTCAGCATAAGTTCTGACGGATCCGAGAAGTCTGCTGATATCAGCGCATCTCTGAGCATCGGCGGGGCCAGCAATGTGAAGATGATCAATGGGACTGCCGTCAAGGATGCGGGCGCAAGCCTCTCGGCTGAGATCAACGGACACGCGGATTTCGAGAAGGTCACCAAGGACGGCGAAACAATTACGAATGTGACGTCCTACAGTTACACTGCGGAAGCGGACGTATCGGTTTACGCAAGGATGTTCATCGATGGTACATATGCCGCTATCGAGGGTGATGTCTCGATCGGCGCCAAATTCTCCGACAAGGAGGCATCTGCCTCTGCTGTGCTGAAAAACATGGAAATGAATACCGGCAGCAGCCGCGTGTACATCAGAGGGTCAGCAGCATCTACCGACGGAACGTTCTCGATCGATGAGGCCGGATGCTCCGGCTCCTTCTTCGGCAGCGACGGAAATGATTCGGCAACGGCGTCCCTGGACATGACCGTCAGGGATGTCAGAGGCAGCATCGGGAAGTCGTTCAGCATCGGAAGCACCGATGCTGTCATCAAGACTGTCGGCGGAGAGACACTGACCATGAACTGCAAGGGGAATGAGAGGACGGTCTCAGTCTCCGGCGGGAACGTCGTGCTCAGCGAACTCTGCTTCCCTGTCCCCGTAGGCGACTTCATATCTGCCCAGCTATCGGTTTTGGAGAGCGGATCGAATGTCAGGTTCGAGTCGACAGACGGTTCGCTGTTCGTCGCCTACAATATCTTCGTATCGCCAGATGCGAAGGTCTCCGGCAGCATCGCTGTCGACAGGTGTATCTGCGTGCAGTCGAAGGCGGTCTTCGCCCATTTCGGCGGCAAAATTGAGACTAACGGCATCATCGGAGGATATCTCGCTGTTACATTCGGCGATGAGATAACGTACGGTCTCGTGCCTGATGCGTTCCACACGTTCGACAGCGTGAATGTTTCCAGTTCAACCGATTTCAGTTATGATGAAAAGAACAATATCCTCACCCTCGGCGATTCTGATAAGATCGTCATCAAGGCCGAGTTCCTGAGTCACAAGACGTTCACTGTCACAGTGAACGGACAGGAGTTCAAGTCCGATGATAAATTCAACGTCAAGGTGTCGATCCCCGCTCCCAGCGACGGTACGGTACCGATGCTCCTGACCGATACGTACGGCAATTCCCAGCAGCTCCAAAAAGTGGGGATGGCATACGTCGCCGAATTCGAAGTTTATGCGGATATGGAGATGGCAGTCACATACGCCGCCGAGGAAAAATTGGGCAGTTCCGATACCATCGAAGCTGGAAGCGACTGCATCTACTTCGAATTGGGAGCAGGCAGATCGGCGACCGTCACGATGCCCGAAGGCGTGATCTATGAGGTGAAGAACAACGGTTCCGCCGCGATCACCGTTGTGCTGCTGGATTCTCCGATCCAATACGACGGACATGATGCCCTCCACCTCTGGTTCAATGCTGACAAGAGACTAGATGTGACGGTGTACGTCCCGGCGTCAGACAGTTCCAGCGTGGTCTACCATGTGAACAAATACGGCTACGGGCAGATCATCGATTCGTCTTTCATGACTGTCGGCGATTCCACCTACCTCAAGGTGAACCCTGATGATGCATCGTACTTTTACGTCGATGCCGACCCGCTCATCCGTTCCGAAGGGGACAGCGGCATCAGCACGCTGTCATAGCCGTCTCTGCGGTGGCGATCGTGCTGGTGGCCGCCGGAGGATGCGCCTTCTTCTACGTGAAGAAGAAGGGTGCGGCCTGAAACCCCAGTCCCGCCTGACGGCGGGCAAACCATTTACCGTCCGGTCTCCGGACGGGTGTTTCCCTATTATGCCGGAGCACGGTCCCCGGCCGCCGG
>NZ_LOPS01000041.1 GCF_001481295.1 Candidatus Methanomethylophilus sp. 1R26 | reverse complement strand
CCGTCGACCTCAGCCGAGGTCTTCTTCAGATACTCTTTTGCGTCCATTTCAATCCCTCGATCCATTCGCGGGTCTCTCCCGCGACGAAATGCCTCGCTTTCGCGAGCTGTTTGATGTTTGCGGAGCCGGTCAGCATCATCGCCGCCTGCAGCTCCTCTCTGAAAAGCATGAGCTTCTTCTTGACGGCGTCCGCGGACTCCGTCGCTTCCCTGAGCACCGCATGCGCGACGCCCGCGGCCTCAGCCCCCATGGACACTGCCGCGGCCACATGAGTCCCGTCCAGGATGCCTCCCGACGCGATGAGCGGGAGCCTGGAGGCCCTGCATTCCGCCAGGGCGGCGGGCGCGGGTATCCCCCAGTCGAAGAACGTGTTGCCCATCTCGGCCAGGGAATCGTCGCCGATCATGCTGGCGCGGTACATCTCCACGGCGGAGAAGCTGGTGCCGCCCATGCCGGCGATGTCCAGGCCCCTCACTCCGATGCCTTTGAGCCTCTCGGCGGTGTATCCGTCGATCCCCGCGCCGGTCTCCTTCACTATGATCGGGTACCTGAGAGCCAGGTCGCGGATCCTGTCCCTGATCCCGGCGCGTTGTGGTCCCCCTCGGGCTGGATGACCTCCTGGAGGAAGTTCAGGTGCACGGCGATGTAGTCAGCGTCTATGAGGTCGGCCGCCGCCTTCACCATCTCATCGGTGAAAGGCTCGCCGCTCTTCTGCTTCACGAGCTGGGGGGCGCCGACATTGCCGATGACCAGCGGGACGTCGAAATCTTTGATGACGGAGTAGGTTTCGGGGTCCACTCCCTTCACCCCGGCCCTTTCGCTGCCGACGCCCATGCCGATGCCGAGCTCCGCGCATGCCTCGGCGATGTTGGAGTTGATCTTCTTGGCTCCCGGGAATCCGCCGGTGATGGCGGTGACCACCATCGGGAAGGCGAGCTTCCTGCCCAGGACATCGGCGGTCATGTCGATATCGTCCATGTCGATCTCGGGCATGGCGTTGTGGACGAGCTTGACGTCGTCCCAGTAGCAGTGGTCGGGTGCGACGCGCTCCTTCAGGCATATGTCGATGTGATCGGCCTTGCGGCTCCTGATTGTCATTGGATTCCTCCCTTGGCTGAAGTGCAGATGACATCATGACCTTTTAACAGAGAGTATAGACGCCCCGGCACATTGCCGTTGATCAGGACGCAGTCCCTGTCTTCAGATGTCATCCTGAGCATGGCCTCCATTTTGGCTTCGACGCCGCCGGTGACATCGTCCACCGAGGACGAGGTCCTGATGCGGGCCAGGGTGTCCTTGGTGACCTCTCTGATGAGCTCCGCCGACGGATCGGTCTTAGGGTCGGCGGTGTACAGGCCGTCTATGTCGGACACGAAAACGACCCTGCTGGGGGAGTACATCCTGCAGAGCATCTCCATTATCTGGTCCCCGGACACGATGGAGAACCCCATGGAGCGGTCGGTTATCACGTCGCCATACATCACGGGGATGATGCCGAGGTCCGCGAGCCTCCTGATCGGCTCATCGTTGTCTGCTATCAGCTTCCCGTTATCGGCCACGAACGCAGCCGCGATGGGGACGGTGGCAGCAGGTATGCCGGCGGCCAGAAGCTCTTCGACGACCATGGACGACAGTTCGCAGCAGTCGCAGATGACGCGGGCCGCCGCCGGGATCTGCTCGGGCCTGCTGTAGCCTTTCTGGATCCCGTACTCCTTGGAGACGACATGCCCGAAGGAACCTGCTCCGTGGACGATGAGGACCTCTTCGCCGGAACGTTTGATCTCCTCGGCGAGCCTGGCCACGGTCTCCTTCCTGAAGGTGCGGTAGGCGGCCTTATCGGTTATGACGCTTCCGCCGAGTTTGATCAGGATCATTGCGCGCCCCATCGCCTCTTCTGATTAATAAATTCACGCGCGCATACTATCAACAGAGCCGTCAGCCGAAGTATCGGCAGAGATGCAGGCCGCGGACATAAATGACCGTGAAGCCTAAGAATGAAGAGAAGAAAAGTGGTAGACAGCGTGTCTGCTTTCCCGTACACTTGCGCAATACAGTACGCGACAGATACGCGAGAGGGCTTACTTCCGGGTTCGAGATGGGACCGGGTGAACCCCTCTGCTGTGGCCGTCTGACCAAAACTCTAGATAGAGGCTTTGTATAAAAGTTTTGCATCGGTCGTTCCGTCACCGGGCGGAACCGGCCGGCGGAGGCTCAGTTGGGCTTATCGATCTCAGCGGTGTCCGAGTCCAGGAAGTCGTTCCAGAGCTTCAGTGTCTCGTTGGCTTCCTCTTCGTCCATGACCTCGATCGCGAACCCCGCATGGACCACGACGTACTGCCCGACCTTGGCGTCCACCATGGAGATGTTGGCCGTCTTCATGGATCCGCCGTAGTCCACATATGCTTCGTCGCCGTCGATGTTCACTATCTTGCCGGGTATTGCAAGGCACATCTTCACTCACCTGATATTATCTTTATAATGGCCTCAGCAGGCTGGCCGTCGGCCGCCTCGAGCGCGGCGATGGCCTTCTCGCGGTCGCAGTTCGTCTGGGACATCACGAGCTCGATGTCCTCGCTGGGGAAGACCGGCCCTGCAGGGGCTCCGCCGGCGGTCCCTGCGGGGACCTCCGAGACGTTCCCGGCCACCTGGTAGCTCTTGCTGCCCTTCATGTCGATGCATACGACCTCCGCAGGGGAGATGACGATGTCCTTGTCGGCGGTCCTGATGATGACCTCTGTCACGCCTTTGACCTCCTCCTGCTTTATGCCCATCGAGCGCATCGTGCGCTGCATAGCGCGGGGGTTCATGCCCCTCATTCCTCCAGCCATATCGGCATACCGATTCCGTTACCGCTAATTAACCCTTATCCGCGGCCGGGGCGCCGCCAGGGACGGTTCCTCCGAGCACGCATCATACGATTCTGCGGCTGGCACATCGGAACTCTCCGTCCTTCTCCGGCAGACGGTATCCAGTCCCTGCGCTCAGCGGTCCCGGGGCGGGACGCCGGCCTTCTGTTCGGGAATATTATTATTGTCGGCGTGAGATAGAGTGCGCGTGATCACAGCAAAGGACCTCTTCGCCGGCGATGAGCTCGCCGGCCGCACATTCCGCGCCCTCATGGACAAGGTCCGCTCCATATATCCGGACACCGACTTCGAGGTGGTCCGCGAGCTCGTGGTCTTCAGCACGATCGACCGCCCCTTCCTCTGGGTATGGGCCCCCGCCCGCGGGAACACCACTTACGGGGACTGCCCCCTGGTGATCTCCTTCGGCCTCTGCTACAAGGTGCCGCCGTGCAGGTACACCCGCATCGTCCAGTCTTCCGACGACCGCTGGATCTACCACATCGGCATCCCCGGGCCCGACGGGATCTGCGACACCCTGCTGACGATGATCAGCAAGGCGTACGAGGACAAGTCCGAGGACTGCGACTGATCCCGGTCAGTTTTCCAGCAGGCCGGCGACCTCTTTCTTCAGCGCTTCCAGAGCTTCTGCGGCCTTGGAGGCGTCCGGTATGCCGCCCTGGGCGAAGTCGGGCTTCCCGCCGCCCCTTCCGCCGAACATCCCCAGCACCTTCGGGAGGACCTTGCGGCAGTCGACCTTCGGAGACCCGGAGCCGAGCATGATGTTCGCGGTCTCGCCGACGGCTATGAACGCACAGACCGCCCCTTCGGCCTTCAGTTTCTCGACGGCCTCCGCCAGGACCTTCCTGTCCGCCCCCGGGAACACGCCGCTGTAGAACGCGGTGCCCCCTACTGTTTCCGGCTCCAGCGACCCGACGCCCTTCTTGGCGGCCTCCTTAGACGCTTCGGCCGCGGCCTCCAGGTTATGCTTCATGTTGGCGACGGTCTTGACTACCAGTTCAGGTTTGCTGCCGGTCTCGTCGATGACCTCGAGGCAGGTGGCCGCTAGGGATATCGCCGCATCGGCCGCGGCATCCCCGACCTTGAAGTGGATGGCCACCCCGTCCCTGCCGGCGGACACCTTCCGATCGACGAACAGCATGCCCAGCTCCGAGGTCTCCTGCACATGGACCCCGCTGCATGCGGAGTAGTCGATGTCGCCTATGGAGACGACGGTGATCTCCTCGTCCTCGGGGATGCGGTCGAGCTTGATCCTGACCTTGGCGAGGTCCGGGTCGTTCCTGGCCATCACGGTCTTCCTGACCGTGAGGTTGTCGCGTATCGCTTTGTTGGCGAAGGCGAGGGCGGAGCGTATCTTCTCCCAGCTCACGTCGTGGTTTACGATGACGTACTTGTCCTCCGGCGAGATGTAGATCTTGGTTATAGCGAGGTCCGGGTCCTCGCGGTGCAGGGAGCAGAAGAGCAGGTGCTCCCCGGTGTGCCCCATCATGAGGTCGAAGCGCCTGTCCCAGTCGAGGCTGCACCATACGCGCATGCCGGGCCTGAAATCGTTGCCCGGGACGATGTGGACGATCTCCTTGCCCTCGTAGCGGACCTCGGTCACCCTCTTGCCGTTGATGGTCCCGGTGTCGCAGACCTGCCCCCCGCCTCCGGGATAGAACGCGGTCAGGTTCATGACGACCTTGTCGCCGTCGACCGCCGTCACCTCCGATTCGAACTCCGACAGGTACCCGTCGTGCCTGAAAACCTCGTCTGCCATTGCTATCGCCTCCCCGATGGGACGGCGCGGATATAAGACCGTGTCCCCGGGCGCATCCCGGCTGCCTGATCGCCGACAGGGCCGGCCGTCCAGACGGCCGGCTGGGTCCGATGTCGCAGCGATTCTCTCCGCATCTGCGGGAACGCCGCGGGGCGGGAACTGTTCACAGTAAAGTTAAATTCCCCCCGACCAATCGGGTTGGGAGAGGGAGAGAAACGTCCGATACTAAGAACTTCGACGAACTGGACAGGCGCATCATAGAACTCCTGAGCAGCTCCAGCCAGGGCTCCTACCGTCAGCTCGCCAAGCAACTCGGCGTGCACCCCACGACGCTCATCCAGAGGGTCAACAACCTCGAGGCCCAGGGGGTCATCCGCGGATACCGCGCGAAGCTCGACTACATGGCGATGGGGTACGGCTTCATGGGCATCGCCAGGGTCTTCCTGAACAAATCCGACACCATGGCGGAGGAGAGGATCTCGTCCCTGCCGCAGACCGTGGCCGTCTATGATGTTGCCGGAGACGCGAACGTTGTCGCGATGCTCTGCTGCCGGGACAGGAAGGAGTTCCTTGACACCATCATGAAGATCGACGCCCTCGACGGGGTCGTGCGCGTCGAGTCTTCCGTCATCCTGAGGATTGCCAAGAGCGAATCTGATTATGTTCCGGTCCTCGGGCCGGACGAAGGCTCGGTCTGACCGGGCTCTGGAGGCCTGACCCGCACCGTTCGCGCGCAGGCGCACATTATTTAACGGGAATGGGCAATAGGCGCCCCCGTTATCATCATAGGGGCACCCATAATGAGAAGAACGAACACGTGCGGAGAGCTCAGGGCCTCCGACATCGGGAAACATG
>NZ_LOPS01000040.1 GCF_001481295.1 Candidatus Methanomethylophilus sp. 1R26 | reverse complement strand
GATTTTGTATCTGAAACGTCCGTTTCGAAGACATTTTTGCCGAAGGACAGAACTATTTAAAGAACGGGGGGGCAAAAACGGCGGAAATCAACCCCCCGTCAAAAAACAGTATCTGCTTTACCCCCCGTCTCGAAAACATCGCGCCCGGCGGCCGCCGTCGACGAGCTCGAGGATGCGGGGCTTGTGCCGGCAGTTGACGAGGGTTCCGACAGGGACCCCGATCTCTGCAGCGATCTTCCTCCACGAGAGGCCTGCGCTCCGGAGCTCCGCCGCCCTCCGGTAATCGATGTCCTCGCGGGGCCGGGCGCCGAGGCGCACGCCGGCGGCCTTCTTGGCTGCAAGGGCCTCCCGGGTCCGAACGGCGATGATCTCGCGCTCCCACTCGGCGATGGATCCGATGACCTGCATGATGAGCTTGCCCTGCGGGGATGTGGAATCGATCTCCCCGAGATCTAGCGTGATGAGGCGCACGCCCCAAAGATCTAGATTGGAGACGGTGGCGTCGAGGGCGGGGACCGAGCGCATGACGCGATCTAGCTTGGTGACGAGGATCGCGTCGAAGCGATGCTCCGAGGCATCCGCCATCAGCGCCTTCCATCCGGGGCGGTTCTCGTTGCGGCCGGAAGCCTCGTCAGTGTAGGTCTTTGCGACATTCCATCCGTGCGCTTGAGCATACTCCGTGAGGGTTGGGATTTGGAGTTGCTCATCCTGTTTTTCCGTCGATACCCTCGCGTAGATCGCAACTCTTACCATTGATCACCATCTCGACTAGAATCTTGAATTGCGCCGGGTCCACTTGGGACGCGGCGGTGAGGATCTCCGGACCGAGCAGATCCACCAGGAGCGCGGCGAGCCGGATAGAGCAGGACACGGCCTCGGATTTCGTCATTCCCATCAATAGCGCCAACTGATCAATCAGATTGGCCGTCGAGGCGGTCTGCCCATATGAAGTGCGGGACCAACGGTACGTCCTAGTCGTTTTTGACGGCATCAGACGAACATCGGCTTCGGCTCCTTCGATCGTTGTCTGCACGGAGATCCGATGTTTTCAAACGGGGGTCTTAATTTAAAACATCCCATCTCTCTTCATTCATTTCACTTTCATTTCACTTTCATTTCACTTTTCTATCTGGCTAGTGTTTTGGAGTATTTAAAGAAGTGAATAAAGTGAATAAAGTGAATAGTTTCTTAGAGAGTTCTTAATAGCGCATATGCCACGGAATTTATTGACCTAATGACCAGACAATAAGATGGTGGGCCCGGCCAGATTTGAACTGGCGACCTTCACAATGTCAATGTGACGTCATAACCCCTAGACCACGAGCCCAGTAGGCCTCTGTAATAACTGGATATAATTATACTTTCCGAATGCCCGGTCCCGGACCGGCAGGTTCTGGCCCTCCGATATGCAGGAAGATTTGGGAAACGGTTATTATCACGACTTCCATGGAAGGGCGATGATAACGCTGGGGATCGAGGGCACGGCGCACACTCTGGGCGTGGGCATCGTCGATTCGGACGGGAAGATAATGTCGAACGTGATCGACATGTACCGGCCGCCCCAGGGCGGGCTCCACCCCAGGGAGGCGGCCAACCACCATGCCGAGGTCGTCGCCGGAGACATCGGGAAGGCCCTGGAAGAGGCAGGGATCTCCATTCACGACGTGGACCTGGTCTCGTTCTCCATGGGCCCGGGCCTCGGCCCCTGCCTGCGCGTCGCGGGCACCGCCGCGAGGTCCCTCGCGCTGTCCCTCGGGGTCCCGATCGTCGGCGTCAACCACTGCATCGCCCATATCGAGATCGGCAATGCGACCACCGGATGCTCCGACCCGGTCCTGCTGTATGCCTCGGGAGGCAACACCCAGGTGATCGCCTATTCGGACCGCCGCTACCGCATCTTCGGAGAGACCCAGGATGTCGGGATCGGGAACATGCTGGACAAGCTCGGCAGGGAGCTCGGCCTGGGATTCTACGCCGGGCCGGCCATCGAGAAGCTGGCCAAGGACGGCGACAGGCTCCTGGACCTCCCTTACTCGGTCAAGGGGATGGACATCTCCTTCTCCGGGATACTGACAGCCGCCGAGTCCTACAGGGACAGGGGCTGCAGGATCGAGGACATCTGCTATTCAGTCCAGGAGACCGCCTTCGCGATGCTCACAGAGGTCACGGAGAGGGCGATGGCCCATGTGGGCAAGTCAGAGGTCCTCCTGGGCGGCGGAGTGGCCCAGAACGGCCGTCTCCGCGAGATGTTGTCCGAGATGGCCAAGGAGCGCGGCGGGAAGATGTTCGTCCCTGAGAGGAACCTCTGCAGGGACAACGGGGCGATGATCGCGTGGCTCGGGAACCTTATGTACGGATCCGGGGTCAGGATGGAGATCGCCGACACCGAGGTCAGGCAGCGCTTCAGGACCGACGAGGTCCCCGTCACCTGGCGCGACTGACCGACACATAGTATCCAGGCGGTCGAACTGCGGCCGATCGATATCTGAACAAAATCGATACTGCCGCCGACTGGCACTTTAGAGATACACCGGATATCCGAATAGGCCGGGCCTGATACCGGGGCTCAGTTCTTCATCTTCTTCTGCCGGCCGACGGCCTCGTCGGCGGCCTTCAGGAAGTCCTGCAGCCTCTCGGACGGGAACGATCCGCCCGCGGCGATCCTGTGGCCTCCGCCCTCTCCTCCGGCGGCCTGAGCGGCCTCCGCCATCGCCCCGGCCAGGTCCACGCCCTGCTCCAGGAGGGAGAACGTCGCCCTCGAGGAGGCGTTCGCCTTGGGGTCGGAGGTGTTGACTCCGACAGTGGGCTTCGACGGGTCGGCGAAGTAGCTCATGGCGGTCCCGCAGACCATCCCGGTGAAGCCGACGACGGAAGAATCGAACCACTGGATGTTCTCCATCTGGACCAGGCCCTCCCTGTCGACGGCCAGGACTGCCTCCAGGAGCTCCCTGGAGGATGCCCTGTCGATCTCCTCGGCGCCTTCAGGGACTCGGCATCGCCCATCCCTGCGGCGACACCCAGCCCGGCCTCCCCGGAGCGCCCGGCGGCGTTCAGGACGCCTGAGAGCGACTCAGCATCGGTTCTCCAGCCCGGGAGCCAGTACCTGGTGCGGGCCAGCTCCTCGAGCTTCTCGCGGGTGACCCCCTGGGAGATCAGCTTCAGGGCGATGAGGCTGGACAGCCTGTCCTTCTCCTCCTCGGTCAGGTCTGCCTGGGACCTGTCCCCGGATATCCCCGCATCGGCCAGCAGGGCCGCCGTCCCCGTCTCGCTGCCGCTCACTCCGCGGATGTAGGGGTCGGTGGACAGGTAAAGGGATTCCGAGAGCTTCCCGGGCGGGATCAGCGAGCCCGGTCTCTCCTCGGCCAGCCCTCTCTGCTCAGCGCCGCTCAGGACGAAGGCGTTCAGCCCGCTGAGGCCGTTGATGTGCTGCCTGTCCCCTGCCATGCCGGCGAGGGCCAGGGGCGCGAGGTCCCAGTTGGATCCGTCCAGGGTGACAGCGAAAAGGAACGCCATCGTCGCGCCGCATCCCGAGGTCATGCCGTCGATCCCGTACAGGTGGGGGTTGGCGTAGACGGCCTTCTCCGCCTGGTCCTTCACCGTGTGGTGGTCCAGGACCACCGCGTCGCAGGGCAGGGCATCGAAGCGCTTGATGTAGGATGCTCCGAGATCGGTTATCAGGACGCATTCCGACGGGGTCTCCTCGATCGTCTTCATCTGCTCCTCGTTGAGCGTCGGGAAGATCGTCATGCGGAACTCCTTCCCTTCGCGGAGTAGGGCCTCGAGATGATGGCGGCGGCAGTTATGCCGTCGGCATCGAAGTGCGAGTAGCATTGGATAAAATCATGGCCGCGGACAGTGTCCGCGGCCGCCCGCAGGGCGGAAAGAAGTTTAGAAGGCAGGTCGAAACCTTCCATGAAGCTCACTTGAGCATCAGTTCAGCGTTGGAGAGAGAATACTTCCAGGTCTCGGGAAGGACGCCGTTCTCTTTGTAGTAGCGCTCCAGGCGCCTGATCTTCGCTTCGATCAGGGTCAGTCCGCGCTTGTTGGCGACGTCGTTCGGGTTTGCTGAAACATGGTTGTTGAGGTTGATCGCGCGGACCATGAGGGCGGCGAGGTCCTCGGGAAGTGCTCCGCTGGCCTTCCTCTCTGCCATGATCTCGGTGACGGTCTTACCGGTCGCGAACTTCACGTTGGGGACGGCGTACTGGTCCCTGAGCACCATGCCGATCATAGCGGGGGACATACCCTCGTTGGCGAATGCCTCGATCTTGTCCTCTATCTCGGTGGCTGACAGGGGGACCCAGTCGGGGTTCTCGGTGATCATGGGGCGTTTGGAGGACGCCTTTCCCTTTCTTCTTGCGTGCATTCTTGCCATTATGAATCACTCATCTTGGCGGCGAGGCTAGGTCTTCCCTATCGGTGTTCCCTATTTAAAGTGTGTTGTAAGGCCGATCGGAGGCCCCGCAGGCGTCCAGTTCGCGCTCCGCCCAGGGGACGGTGTCCAAATACTCCTCCCTGGGGAAGGACAGCTTCTCTGGGAGCGAGCCGAAGAACGAGCTCTCCATCTCGCAGTCCCCGTCGGCTGCCCCGGCATCCGCGACGGCCGCGCACACATAGCAGTGGCCCAGGTCCCTCGTCGCGACCACCTTTATCGCGAACCCGGACTCCTCCCGCGTCTCGCGGACGGCGGCCTGCTCCGGGGTCTCGCCTTCCTTGATGTGCCCCCCGGGCATCTCCCAGCCCCCTCTCCGGGCGTGAAGACCATCAGGAACCTCCTGCCGCGGAACGCGACGGCGTACACCGTCGAGCCGGTGTCCGGGGTCATGCGCGCCTCACGGCGATCATCTCGTGGGAATCCTCGAACGGCTCCAGGCGCCTGGCGTCGACGATCTCGAACCCTCTCTCCCTCAGGCGCTCCTCGGCCCTCCTGAAGATCCTAGCCGGCTCCTCGGCCACGTCCTCGGACCTCGCCTTGACCGCCATCATGCCGTGCTCGGCGCCGTACGCCTCCATGTTGTCGGCCAGGATGTCGGCCTGCCCCTTCTGCGCCACGTCCTGGTAGACGATGTCGGCGTGCGAGACCATGAAAGAGTACTCCGAAGGCCGGGTGGCGTCGCCAGGATCGGGATCATGTTCTTCCTCGGCCGGCAGTTCGAGACCAGCTGCCTGAACATCCTGGGTGCGAACTCGACGCAGTAGACCTTCCCCATGCTGGCTATGTCGGAGACGTGCGACGGGGTGGTCCCGCTCGAGGCCCCGAGGTACAGGACGGAGGACCCCGGGAGGAACGGGAACGCCCTCCCTTCGTTCGCCAGGTAGGCGGCGAGCTTGCTGCGGTGCGGGTCCCATTCGCGGTACTCCTTCCCGCCCTCCGTGACGGTCCTCTCCCCGTAGACGCGGGTGCCGGGCGCGCCGAGAGGGTGTAGAGGCGGCCGTTCTCCGCGAAAACGGTCCCCGATGTGAAATCCATGGGCTGCATTCCCCACTCCGATGCGGCGCCGCCCGATAAAAAAAGTGCGCCGG
>NZ_LOPS01000039.1 GCF_001481295.1 Candidatus Methanomethylophilus sp. 1R26 | reverse complement strand
GAGGCCTGCCGAGGCGCCAATCTTTATCTCAGGTCGGCGATATTCCTCTCGGCCTGCGGTTTTTGTTGCAACTATGAATCAGCAGGTCGCTTTTTGAATGGGGCGGTCTTTATTAATATCAGGCACGCAGATTCCCGCACATGCAGGGCATCCCTTCCGACGAGGACATAGCGGGATCCGTCCGCCGCGTGCTGGCATCTGTTCAGAGAGCAGAGAGCCAGCATGCCCTCGGGGAACTGGTGAGGAAGGACCTTTCCAAAAACGGGGGAGGAGGTGCGCCTCACCGATGCCAGGGTGCGCCGCGTCGCCGCGGCGTCCGGGGCCGCCAGGATCGAGATCGAGTACCGCGGGTCGCAGAACAGGGAGCTTCCCGACATTTGCCCCGTGTGCGGGAACGCGATGTCCCCCGTCACCAACTCCACCCTGGACGGAGGGACGGCGGAGTTCAAGCGCGTCTGCACCGTCTGCCCGTTCTCGGTCGGCATGCACCCGCACTCGCCCGGCAGGTACGTGTTCGCACGCGCGCCGGAGCATGAGGTCTCCGATGACGCGCGCAGGGTCCGCCTGCTGAAGGCGGCCGCCTCGCACCTCAGGAAGGCGAAGAAGCTGATCGGCGAAGCGCTCGAAGGCACGGATTTCCCGGACAGGAAGGCGTTCGCCTCCGATGCCATCGATGAGATCGTATCGTCGAAGGAGGGGGCCGGGAGCATCCCGAACCTCATCGCGGATGTTCGGGGGGACGGCGCCGGCCTCCCGCTGTGGGCCGAGCCCCTGAGCACCCCGAAGTACCCTCCCCACAAATGAATTATAACGGCTGGACGATAGTTCGCGCGTTTGAGAGAGGAGTCTGACATCCTTGAAGAGTTGGGAGTTCACTAAGATCGAGGGCAACAGGATCAAGATCGACCGCTGGGTCTCGGACATCATGGGCCTGGTGGACGGAGGGTACATCTACAGCACCCTTTTCCAGTACCCCGAGGCCGGACCGAAGAAGTACGAGCTCCTCCTGTCCATGTACCCTCAGGAGAACCTCCGCAACCTGGCCCACATCACCATCTACACCGATGATGTGCCCGGAGCGACCGTCCAGGCGGCCAGGTTCCTCACCGACAGGAAGATACGCGTCCTGAACTCGGTATCCCTGAACGGGATCTCCGACACCACCATCGTCTGGGACATTCTGGCCGAGCTCAACTTCGCGGGAGAGGGCGACCTCCTCACCGAGGGGTACCAGAAGCTCAGAGAGGCAGGCGACGCGTCGGTGGACAAGATCAAGTTCATCAGCGTGAAACCGACCAGCATCGGGAGGATCTTCAGGGAGCGCAGCAGCACCGGAGGGCTCAAGACCGAGCTCAGGAAGGGCGCCCCCGTCACCTATGAGGCCGGGTTCTTCGACCTGGGCAAGGAGTACGGCGACATCCTGGGGGACCTCAGCGGCCGCAACGTCATGATCACCGTCGACCCGGGCATGTGGATCGTCTCCGTCGTCATCTTCAAGGACGACACCGACCTCGTCAAGATAGACATGGACGTCCCGGACTGCATGGGCTCCATCGATACCGCCCTCAAGATGCTGGCCGATGCCGGCGTCAACCTCATCTCGGTCTTCACCAAGGTGGTCATATCGTACCAGACCATGGACATCGAGGTCGTCGCGGACATAAAAGGGAGCAGCATGAAGGCCGACGAGCTGGAGAAGAAGCTCCCGGAATACCTGTCCGAGCTCAACGGCGTCTACGAGCTGAAGAAGATCGAGCGCCTCTGAAAGATGCCCGTCGGAAGATTCATCAGGACGACCCTCGCCGATTGGCAGGGGAAGGACTGCTGCCGCCTGGAGTTCAGGGGCTACGATGTCAGGTGCCCCTTCCTCGGGGGATCGGAGCTCTATGAAGCGGACGGCCCGTCCGTGGACACGTCCGAGATCATGGACTACATCGATTCCAGGAAAAGCAATCTGGAAGGCATCGTCCTCGGCGGGGGCGAACCGCTCGCCGACCCCGGCCTGTACAGGTTCCTGAAGGACCTCAGGAAGACCAAGGTCCCCATCCTCCTGGAGACATGGGGGATGAGGCCCGGGGAGCTCGATGATCTGGCGGGGGCGATGATGTTCGACGAGGCCAGGCTCTTCATGCCCGCCGCGCCTACGTCCCCCAAGCTCTCGGACGCGACCTCCGGGACCGCCGATCCGTCCAAGCTGCAGCGTTCCGCCGAGGTCCTGGAGAGGCTCGACGTCCCGCACGGGATATGGACCTGGGCGGTCCCCGGGATATCGGGCCCGGAGGGGATCGCGGCCATCGCCAGGATCGCCGGACAGGGCACATCGCTGACCGTGTCGCAGTTCGAGCCGTCGAAGGCGGCCTCCCCGAAGTTCAGGGAGGCGCGCCCCTATACGCGCGCAGAGGCTTCGGCGCTGGTCGCCGAGGCCAAGAAATATGCCCGGCACGTGAAGCTGTCCGGATTCTGACACTGTAAAAAGAGATTTTACTGCCTATGCCTGGAAACTGAGGCATAGGCAGTTCGCTGCCGGTACGGCTGCCCCTATTTCACACCAGGAAGTTCTCGGCGCATGCCTTGGAGGCGGGCTTCAGCGAACGGCTGCTCTGGTTGACGAACACCGTCTGCCCCGGGCCTGCGGCCTTCTTGACCTTGGAGATCGTCTTGTCATCTGCGGAGATGACCCCGATCGAGAGCCCCGAATCCATCTCCGACAGCATGCCGACGGCATCGTCGATGCCGGAGGCCGGGATGATGCAGAGGGCGGGAATGGCCTGGTCCTCGTAGATTGCGTCGGACGAGGGATCTATGCCGGTGAAGATCATGGGTGTCCAGTACCTCCCGTTCTCGAGGTACTCTCCGGACACCTTCTTTCCTCCGAACAGGAGGTTCGCCTCGTTCTCGGCCTTGAAGTCCAGGTACCTCTTCTCCTGCTCGGGGGACAGCAGCGGGCCCATCTTGGTCCTCTTCTCGGCAGGGTCCCCGACGCAGTAGTCCTTGGCGATCTCCACCAGGGCGCGGACGAACTCGCTCTCCTCCTCGGCCAGGACGATGACCTTCGATGTCGAGTAGAGGCGCTGGCCTGCGTACGCGAACGCAGAATCGGCGACATCCTGCGCCGCCTTCCTGATGTTGGACGGGTGGGCGACGACTATGGTGTTGGTCCCCTTGACCTCGTTGATGAACTTTATCGACTCGTCGGCAGGCGCGAACATGAGCTCGTCTACGGCGCGGCCGCATCCCGAGGCGACGATCCCGTCGATCCCGTCTTCGGATATCAGGCGGGCGATGTGCGCATCGCTCTTGTCCGTGACGATGTTGAGCACCCCGGCGGGCAGTCCGGCCTGCTCGAAGAACCTGTACACTGTGTAGACGGGGAGGGGGCAGGACCCGCTGGGCGCGATGACCGCAGTGTTCCCTGCAGCGATGGCCGCCGCGGCGTAGCGACGGCAGAGGCCAGCGGAGAGCTCGCGAGGGCAACGACCGCCCATACGCCTACGGGCTTCCCTTTGACGGAACCTGCGTCGGCGGCCGCCTTGTCCAGGACCTCGATGAGCCTGTCCGCCTCCTGCATGGCGTCCTCCCTGACCATCCCGGTGCTGAACATGACCTCGGCCGCCAGGCGGTACCTCGCGGTCCTGGCGAAAGAGGCCGCCTTGCCGATGACGGCGGCCCTCTCGGCCGGAGACGTCCCAGACCAGGATGAAAAAGCCTCGCGGGCCTTCGCGACGGCCAGAGCATCGGTGCCCTCCTCAGGCTCCTGGATGGTCCCGAAGATCACCGTGCTGTCGATGGGGCTGCACAGGGGCCTGTCCGTGCCGGAGGCTATCTTCAGCCCTCCGATGATCTGCGGGAAATCATGCTTCTCACGTCCGAGCACCATGTCGATGGCCGCTTCGAAGGTCTTGTCGTCATAATCTGCAGGCATAACATCCACGTATCCCCTGATATGAAGATAATCCTTTCACCGCCCAGCCTGCCTTATTCTTAAATACAGAGACCATATTGGCGACTCAACGGACTCATGGTCTAGGGGTTATGACGTCGCCTTCACACGGCGGAGGTCGCCGGTTCAAATCCGGCTGGGTCCACCATCGTTCTATTCGGCCGGTGCCTGCCGACCGCGTTATCCGCTCCGTTTCAATTGAATCCGTGCGGTTTCCGTGCATGCGCCTTTCTGATTATTGACAGTTCATCACATCACGGAATCAGTTGGATTATAGAGCCAACTATTATATGGATGACATGCAATCCATATTGGACTATAGTTCCAACGTGAGAAAATGAGCCTGAAATGCACCCGCTGCGGATACACATGGTCTCCCCGTCACGGGACGCCGATGAGATGCCCCTCATGCAAATCCACCAGATGGAACAAGCCTGAGATCAGGGACAAGTGCCTCCGCTGCGGAGCGGAATGGGTGCAGAGAAGCGACGACCCTCCCAAATACTGCCCCGCCTGCCATTCATCGATGTGGAACAAGGAGAGGAAGGTGTTCACCTGTTCCAAATGCGGGCGCACGAGGATCCTTCGCTCCAACAGCCGCGGGGGCCTGTGCCCGATATGCGACAGGTATGCGCAGATGCACCCGAGGCCGATCTTCGGCCGCGGCGGCCCCGTCCCCGACGGGAGCGCGAGGATAGGCATCGGCAGGTCCGTCCGCATCTGGAGCAGCGGAGACGGGCTGATCATCAACTACATCGATAACGGCAGGAACTATGCTTACGCCTACCGCGACGGGAAGCTCATAGGCACAGTGAAGCTGGACATCTGGTGCAGGAAGGAGATGGTCGACCTGGGCAGGCTGGTGTCCGGACGGCCGGAGCCCCGCGATGAGCATGCGCTCTCCCTGTTGGCGGAATCGCTGGAGGCCCGGAGCAGGAGCGATGCGGCGGCCCCCGCGCCCGAGGGAGCGGACAGCCTCCGGGAAAGGGTCCTCGCCCTGAGCGGCGAGGGCATGGAACCGCTGCCGATCGCGCTCAAGCTGGGCATCACGTTCTCGGAGGTCATGGACCTGCTGAACAGCCCTCCTGAAAGGCCCGAGGACAGGGGAGCGCCGGGGAACAGGTCAGGGCCTGCGTACAACGCCAGGGTCTGAAAGATTATTATCGGCCGGGACCGATTCCCGGAACGATGCTTATCGAATATTGGTCGGACTACACGTGCCCGTTCTGCTGCATTGCCGAGGCACGCCTGAAGAAAGCGCTGTCCCAGATGAACCTCGGAGACCGCGTGAAGCTCGTCTTCAAGGCGTTCGAGCTCTACCAGGAGGCCCCGCAGTGGGCCGAGAGGAACATCGTCGAGGCCATGCAGCACACCTACGGTATATCCGAGGCGGATGCCCGGGCCAAGGTGGACAGGATCGAGAGCATGGCCCGCGGGGAGGGGCTGGAGTTCAACTACGGGACCGCCCACACCTGCAACACCTTCGACGCCCTCAGAGTGGCGAAATACGCCCAGACCCAGTCTGAAGAGATGCTGGAGAGGTACTCGCATCTGATGTTCGAAGACTTCTTCGCCAAGAACCTGAGGATCTCCGACCATGAGGTGATCCTGGACGCGGCCGAGAAGGCCGGAATGAAGAAGTCTGATGTCAAGGGGATCCTGGACGGGGACAGGTTCGCCAAAGAGGTCCGCCGCGACGAGCAGGAGGGATACATGCTGGGGGTCCGCGCCGTGCCGTTCTTCGCGGTCGCCAGGAAGTACAGCATCCCCCGGTTGCATCGAGACCGAGCAGTTCAAGCAGGTGATCGCCCGGGCCATTGCCGAGGAAGAGGCGGAATCCCTGGATCCTGACAAAATGAAGGGAATGTCCTGCGGGCCAGACGGGTGCCGTTGAGGCATTCCGGAAATAAGTAGAAAAAATATGGTTCTATAACATTTCGTGTGGAATCGGGCAGAGGAGCAGGCTCATAATCGATCATGCGCATACGCACCTGTGTGCGCCAAAAGGAGCTGTAAGGCACCTTCGCCGAAGGGCGAAGGATGCGCCCCG
>NZ_LOPS01000038.1 GCF_001481295.1 Candidatus Methanomethylophilus sp. 1R26 | reverse complement strand
TATGAGGCCCTTCACATCGGTCTTCTCCCTCGGGAACATCCAGACATGCCCTTCGATGTACTCGGGGCGGTCGCTGCGCAGCTCGTCGAACAGATGCGCCATCGGTTCGTAGGTGCCTCCCTGGGAGCGGAACATGAAGATGCCGTCCATGTCCAGGGACCAGTACGAGATCTCCTTCGTCCCGGCGGGGGAGACGGCAGTCCTGATGACCGGATGGAAATGGGGATGCCAGCCCGTCTCGTATTGATGGACGGCGATGAAGCTTCCGTGACGGAGGTACCAGCAGACGAACGGGACCAGGAAAGGGCTGTCGTACATGCATACAAAGAAATTATCGCAGGGTTTGCCTTTTATAGTGGTCACGATGCCGCACTGGTAAAAGCTGAGCCCCTCGGGGTCCACGCCGAAATCGACCCTGTCGTAGGATCTTGACAACAGGTCTTCTTTGGTGAAGGAACGATGCATGAACACAAGCGGCCCGATGCGGTAAAACTCCTTGAAAGGCTTATGCTCCATCCTGCATGACTACTCGCAGATGTC
>NZ_LOPS01000037.1 GCF_001481295.1 Candidatus Methanomethylophilus sp. 1R26 | reverse complement strand
CCCGCCGCGTTTGCGGCGGGAAGATGGGGGCGGGACCCGCCCGCTCCCTCACCTCTTAGAGAGATAATCCATCACAGACTCGAAGACGGCCTTCCCGTCGCCGTCCTCAGATGCATGCCCGCGGGTCCAATCCGCATTGTTGTAAGCGGTCATGACCCTCTCGGGGTGGGGCATCATGCCCATGACGTTGCCCTGGGAATTGCATATCCCGGCGATGCCCGAGGGCGAGCCGTTGGGGTTCCACGGGTACGGGGCGGGCCCTCCGTCCGGGCCTGCGTACCTGAAGACGACCTGGTCGGCATCCTCCAGTTTGGAGATGAAGTCCGGGTCGGCGCTGAGGAGTTTTCCTTCAGCGTGGGCCACGGGTATCTTGAGGAGGGACCCTTTCGCGATCTTGCCGGTGAAGGCGCACTTCCCGCGGTTCTCCATGCGGAGCACCGACGGGCGGCATTCGAACCTGCCGGAATCATTGGTATAGAGGGCGGCCGTCGGCTCCGGGTCCATCTTCGCTCCGAATCCCGGCAGGAGGCCGAGCTCCACCAGGATCTGGAAGCCGTTGCATACGCCTAGAACCGGCTTGCCTTCGTCCACGAACTGCTGGATCTCCTTCGACATGCCGGCCTTGATCCTCGCGGCGAAGAGGGCGCCCGCGCGCACGTAGTCCCCGGCGGAGAACCCTCCGGGGAAGGCAAGGGCATCGTAATCCTCCAGGCTGCGCTTCATCTCGGGAGCGCACTGACCCAGGAGCTGCTTCAGGTGGACCTTCTCCGCCTTGGCGCCCACGGATTCGAAGGCCTCGGCCATCTCGTCCTCGCAGTTCGTCCCCTCGATCCTGATGACGCATACCCTGACATCCTCTGCTTTCACTTGGATCCCCCCATGATCTTCCAGATGGGATCGCTCCATGCGGCCCTCATCTCCTTCACCGGCACCTCTTCGGAACCGATGACCAGGGAATCGCCCTTGGTGAACCCTATCGGGACGGCGGCATCGCCCATGAGGGCGGTGAACGCATCGGCATCCCCGGCATCGACCTCGGCGATCCACCTGGACGCCGATTCGGAGAACAGCTTGGCCTCTTCGGACGGCCCTTCGACCGCGGTCATGTCGAGCACGGCACCGACCTGCCCGGAGATGCACATCTCGGCGACCGCTATGGCTATCCCTCCGTCGGAGCAGTCGTGGCAGCTCAGGACGAGCCCTTCGGACATCGCCTTCAGCAGCCTGCCGGAGACCTCCTTCAGCCTCTCCGGGACGCAGACGGGGACCTCCCCGCCGGCGCCGCCGAACTTCCTGAACAGGAGCGAGGCGCCCATCTCGTCCTTGGTGTCCCCGATGGCGAAGATGCAGGACCCGGTCTTCTTGAAGTCCGCGGTGACGCTCTTCCTGACATCCTTCACGAGCCCGCAGCAGACGATCATCGGCGTGGGCAGGATATGCTCCCCGCCGGGGGCCTGGTTGTACATCGACACGTTGCCGGAGGGGATCGGTATCCCGAGCCCCCTCGCCATGTCGCCGATGCCGCGGACGGCCTCCCTGAACTCCCCGAGCCTGTCGGGGTTCTCGGGATTGCCGAAGTTGAGGCAGTCCGTGAAGGCGTTGGGCTCCCCTCCCACGGCGACGACGTTCCTGTACGCCTCGTCGATGGACGCCATGCCGCCCCTGTAGGGGTCGGCGGCGGTGAACCAGGGGTTGCAGCCGACGGCGGCGGCCAGCCCGTTCCACCTGTCGTGGACCGGCCTGAGCACGGATGCGTCGCCCGGCCCGGCAGCGTTCATCCTGCCGACCAGCGGGTGGACGACGGTCGACGCCCTGACCTCGTGGTCGTACTGCCTGATGGCCCACTCCTTGGACGCCACGTTGGGGTCCGAGAGCATGGCCAGGATGACCTCTTTGAGGGAAGGCAGCTTGGGGAAGACCTCATCCTTCTTGGAGGGAGGCTTCGGCAGGTTGAACGGCCTCTTGTACATCGGGCCGCCGGTGAGGAACTCGATATCCATGTCGAAGATCTTCTCGCCGTTCCAGAACAGCCTGGTCCTGCCGGTGTCTGTCGTCCTGCCGACGGCCGTGGCGGTGATGTCCCAGAGGTCGAAGATTTTCATGATCTCGTCCACGTTCTCGGGCTTGCAGGTGCACATCATGCGCTCCTGCGACTCGGAGACCCAGATCTCCCAGGGCGCCAGGCCGGATTCTTTCAGGGGGACCTTCTCGAGGTCCACGTCCGCCCCGCATCCCTTCTCGATGGCCATCTCGCCGACGACGCAGGAGAGCCCTCCGCCACCGAGGTCCTTCATGCCGGTGACGAGGTGCCTCCTCGCCAGCTCCGTGCAGGCATGGATGACCGGCTCCTTGGTGATGGGGTCTCCCAGCTGGACGGCGCCCCTGGAGTCCTCCTCCGAATCAGAGGTTATGTCCTTGGAGGCGAAGTTCACGCCGTGGATGCCGTCCCTCCCGGTCCGGCCGCCGAAGAGGATCATGACCTCCCCGGGCCCGGCCGCGTAGTTCTTCAGGAGGTCGCTCCTCTTGACGATCCCGAGGCAGCAGACGTTGACCAGGCAGTTCCCGGTGTACTTCTCGTCGAAGAAGATCGCTCCGGAGATGGTCGGGATCCCGATCCTGTTGCCGTAGTCCCTGATGCCGGACACGACGCCGCTCATCAGGTACTTGGGGTCCTTGATCCCCTTCGGCAGGCTGACCTGCCTGTCGATGGGGCCGAAGCACAGCGGGTCGATGAGCCCGATGGGCTGCGCACCCATGCAGATGACATCCCTGACGATGCCGCCGATGCCTGTCGCCGCCCCGCCGTAGGGCTCGATGGCGGACGGGTGGTTGTGGCTCTCGATCCTGAGAGCGTACCCGTAGTCATCATCGAACACCATGACCCCCGCGTCCCCGCGGGAGAGGATGTCGTCCCTGTCGAGACCGAAGACGAACTCCTTGAGGAAGGTCTTGGAGCTCTTGTAGCAGCAGTGCTCGGACCAGGCCTGGCCGAGGGACTGCAGCTCCGCATCGGTGGCGTCCCTGCCCTCGTCCTCGAAGTACTTGCGGACGGTCTTCATCTCGTCGAGGGAAAGGCCGAGCGCCATGGAGGAAGATATCTCCTCCAGTTCCGCGTCCGACGCGCCCCTGATCTTCACATCGCAGAGATCGTAGGGGGCGTCGCGTTTGACCATCAGCCCCATCGGATCATCTCACGGTGACGCTGTAGCTCTGAACGACAGGATTGGCGAGGAGCCTCCTGCAGTACTCTTCGCCGGCCTTCTTCGCCTCTTCGGCGGGCATGTCGAGGTCCATGACGAAGGTCTTCACCGATTTCACGGACCTGATGCCCTTGAAACCCAGGGACTCGAGGGTCTTCATGGTGTTGGATCCCTCCGGGTCTGCGACCCCTTTCTTCAGCTCGATCCTGATATCGATTACTGTCATCGGGCGCTGTAACGCGCGCGGTTATTATAAACGTTCAGACGCACGTCGGACCGAGGTCAGACCGAGCGCTTCCTGGCGAAGGTCAGGTAGCCCGTGTGGCCGAGCATCTCGAAGCTGGGGCGGGTGCCGCCCTCGTGGACCTCCATCCCCCGGCGCATGACCTCGAACGAGCGGACATCGGCGAAGCCCCTGTCCCTGAGCGCCCTGACGGAGAGCTCGAGCTGGTTGACGTTCGGGACGTAGGTGCATATCCTCCCGCCGTTCCTCAGATGGGGGACCAGGTTGTCGAGGGCGTTCTCCGCGTCCGGCATGTCGGTGATGAGGGCGTCGGCGTTGTCGAATTCGATGGGGGCATCCCTCGCATCTCCGATCTGGCACGTCCAATATTGGTCGAGCCCGGTCCTCTTCACGTTCCTGAGGGCACGGTCCGCGTTCTGCTGCTTGAACTCGATGGTATGCACATGCCCCGTCGGGGCGACGGCGTTCAGCAGGGCGGTGGTCAGCCCGCCGGAGCCGGCCCCGACCTCGATCACCCTGCTCCCGGCGCGGATGTCGCATTCGAACAGGATCTCGCAGGCGTCCTTGGGGGTGATGATCTGCGCCCCCCTCTCCAGGGACTCCATGAGATCGACCGTGCCGGGGCGGAAGACATTGAACTTCTTCCCGACGATCTCCACCATGTCCCCGTCATCTTTGCCGCAGAAGCGGCTGCCGTCGATGACCCCCAGGCCGCCGAGTTTGACCATGGAGTTCTGGAGCCTGAAGAAGTACCTCCTGCCGTCCTCTCCCTGGAGGTAGAGGTATTCGCCTTCCTGGAATGCCATGGTCCACCCGACGCCGCCGGCGGTTATATCATTGACGGCGCGGGAAAGCAGGGCGGCGGCCCGAGAGCATAGATATTATGCGCAGGGCGAACCACAGGAGGAGCAGGTTGCGGACCAGCACGGACAGGGCCGCGGCGGCCTCCCCTATGCCGAAAAGGTACCAGACCATCAGCGGGAGCAGGACCGGGAAGAGGGCCAGGTAAGCGGCCTGCATCCTCAGGCGGGCGGAAGGCCCCTTCTCGCCCATGATCGCGAACGGGAGGAGGGTGACGATCCACAGCATGTACTGGGTGGAGAAGACCATGTAGCTGAGCAGGACGCCAGCACGGTGAGGCAGGAACCGAGCGCGAGGACCCTGGCGGGGCCGCCGGCGGAGGACCTCTTCCCGAAGACCCAGACAGCGATGTACGACAGGATGCACATGGCCGCGACAACCCATATCCATCCGTCCCGGAGGCCGGCCAGGGGGCCCTGCGTGATGATGTAGGTGTGGGCGCTCTCGGCCACCCCGTAATCGGATATACCCAGGAGGCCCAGCAGATGGGTGATGTTCCCCGGAACGCTCTCGGCCTGGAAGCTGCGCCCGGTCTGGCTCAGGAAGGCCTCGCTCAGCCCGGACATCGGGACGCCGGCGGCCAGCATCAGCAATGCGGCAGCAACGCCCAGCCCGGCGGCCGCGGCGATGCCCTTCAGGATCCCGATGCGGCGGTCTCCGCCGGGCGCGAGATATGATGCCATCAGGAAAACCGGGATCAGGAAAACCGGGTAGATCTTGACGAGCGCTCCGACAACCAGCATCAGGTACGATCCTGTCCTGCGCCCCGAGAGCCAGATCCACATCGCCGACAGCACCGCGGCAACGGCCGCGATGTCGAGCTTCTTGGTGAGCTCCGTGGAGTACATCAGCAGGACGATGAAGTACAGGGCCGCCGTCCTGAAACCGTCCAGCCCCATCCTGGAGGCTGTCCTGGAGACCAGGAGGACGGTTAGCCAGGCGATGGCCAGCATCTGCGCCGAGAAGACAGCGTAGAACCCTTCGGCGGTGCCGGAGGCCAGCCCCGGGATGATGAAGAGGGCCAGGGCCAGCGGGGGGTAGGAGAAATTGAAATCGCGGTACGGCAGGGCGCCGCCCTCGATCAGCTGCCATTTGGCATACCACACTTCGGCGTCGTCCGCCGGCCCCAGGACGGCGTTGCAGAATACCCAGACGGCGCCGAGGCATACCGCCGCGAAGATCAGCAGCTGCTTCTCGGTGCCGCGGGGAAAGAGGACGGGCAGGCCCCGTCCCCGTTCAGAGGGTGCGGGCGGCGTAGGCAGGGCCGCATCCTTCCTTGCCGCAGCAGACGCACCTGCCCTTCCATTCCTCGGGCCTGTAGGGGGTTCCGAGGATCTTCATGTCGTACTTGTCCTCGAACTTGTGGCCGCATTCGGGGCTCCCGCACCATCCTATCCTGACGATGCGGCCCTCGGGAATGCTCTCGGCGGACATGTCGGAGAAATCGTCGATGAACCCTTTCTGCTTCTCCTCCGCGCTCTTCATCATGTCGGAGGCTATGATGTCCAGCATCATCCGCACGCCCTGGCCGATGGACTCCAGCTCGACAGTGCCCTTGGCGCCGGTGTCCCTCCTCGCGAAGGTAGCGACGCCGTTCTCGATGTCCTTTCCGCCGATCTCGAGCCTCAGGGGCACGCCTTTGAGCTCCCAGACGTAGAACTTGGCGCCCGGCCTGCCGTCGCTGTCGTCGAGCTTGGCCCTGATGCCCGCCGATGCTAGCGCGGCCTCGGCGGCCCTGCAGACCTGCATGACCTCGGCCTCGTTGTCCTTCTTGAAGATGGGGATGATGACCGCCTGCACGGGGGCGATGGCGGGCGGGAGGACCAGTCCGCTGTTGTCCCCGTGGATGCCGACCACGGCTCCGAGCAGCCTCTCGGTCATGCCCAGGGTCGTCTGGTGGACGTACTCGTGCTCCCCGTTCTCCTTCTCGTAAGTGATGTTGTAGGGCTTGGAGAAGTTGGTGCTGTAGTAGTGGGCGGAACCGATCTGCAGGGTCCTCCCGTCGGGCATGATGGTGTCGATTCCGACAGTGTAGAACGCTCCGGGGAACTTGTCCCAGTCGGTCCTGATGAAGAAGGAATGGGGTATGCACAGCTCTCTGCACACAGCGTCGACGATCTCGATGTCCTGCTTCACCTGCCTTTCGGCGTCCTCGCGGTCGGCATGGCAGGTGTGGGATTCGAAGAAGTGGATCTCCCTGACGCGCATGAACGCGCGGGTCTGCTTGGTCTCGTACCTGAAGGTGTTGACGATCTGGAAGATCTTGAGCGGGAGGTCCTGGTGCGACCTGACCCAGAGGGAGAACATGGGGTACATGGCGGTCTCCGAGGTGGGGCGGACGACCAGCCTGATGTCCAGGGGGTTGAGGCCGGCGTGGGTGACCCAGTAGACCTCCTCGTCGAAGCCTTTGATGTGGTCCTTCTCCTTCTTGAACTCGGTCTCCGGGATCAGCAGGGGGAAGCACACCTCCTCGTGGTCCGTGGCGTCCATCTCCCTGCGTATGAAGGCGTCAATCTGCCTCATGAGCTTCCAGCCGTAGGGGGTCCAGACGTTCATGCCCTTGATGGGGTAGCGGTTGTCGCAGAGGTTCGCCTTGATGACGATGTCGTTGTACCACTCGAAGAAGTCGTCGTCCTTGGCGGTCTTCAGCTTGTCCGATTTCTCGTTTCCGGCCGTGGTCACCACTTCCCTTCCTTGGCTTCCCTGAGCGCGTCAGCGATCAGGCGGGCGACGGAGATATGGGAGACGGGGCTGTTGAGCGTGTTGCAGCTCAGCACCGAATCGAACGAGGCGCCGGTGAACCTCTCGAGGGAGTTGTTCAGGAACAGGCCGTGGGTGCAGGCGACGGATATCCCGGCCGCGCCCGCTTCCCTTAGAGCCGCGGCGGCCGCGACGATGGTCCCTCCGGTGGAGATCATGTCGTCGACGATGAGGACCTTCTTCCCCTTCACATCCGCCTCGGCGGGCGCGATGCGGACCTCGGTCCCGGACAGGCGGGTCTTGTTCAGGTGGTCGTAGGGGAGCCCCATGAAGTCCCCGACCATCTTCGCGCGCCCGGCGGCGCCGATGTCGGGGGACATGACGATGTCGATGCCCTTGGCCTTGAAGTACTCGGCGATGGCGGCGGCGGCCTTGATGTCCTTGTGGGGATGGTTGAAGTAGTTCAGGATCGCCTCCTTGTGGATATCGACGGTGATCACGCGGTCGCAGTTCATGTCCAGGTGCTGGCACATGACCTTGGCCGACTCGGGCTCCCCGGGCTTGAAGACCCTGTCCTGCCTGGCGTACCCGAAATAGGGGATGACGAGGGTGATGGTCCTCGCTCCGAGCCTCCTGACGGCATCCTGGAGGAGGAACATCTCCACGAGCTTACTGTCCGGGAAGGTCGTCTGCACGATGACGACATCGTCGTCGAGGGATTCCCTGTCGATCCTTGTGTAGCACTCCCCGTCTGGGAAGGAGGTCGTCGCCGCCTGGATGTAGTCGCACTCGAGGATGGAGGCCAGTTCCTTGGCCAGGTCCATCGATGCAGACCCGCCTACGATTATCATGAATCCGCCATCCGCACCGCCCTTAATTACATTTCGCGCGTATGCGCGCGCATCGCCCTGACATAGAGAGCGGGAGACTCGGGGCCCGGCTGGATTTTTATCGGCGCTGAGCGATGGGGCAGGCATGGAGAACGAGGTCAAGAACATCGTAACGGACGAGAGGATCGACAGGTACCTCGACATCACCGCGCGCGCCCTGGCGAAGATTAAGATCGCCGCGCCGGAGCGTTCGTTCAACCGCCGCCTGGCGGACAGCTTCATGGAGATGGCCCAGGCCTACTACAGCGACGCCAAGCACTTCAGGGAGACCGGCGACCTGGTGACCGCCTTCGCGGCCGTCAACTATGCCCACGGATGGCTCGACTGCGGCGCCAGGATCGGCCTGTTCGACGTCGGAGGGGACGACCGGCTCTTCACCCTCTACGAGTGATGTGCGGGAGGCTCCGGTCGAAGAGCACCCGATCGCCGGCACCCCTCCGAGGAGCTCCGATAGCTCGTCCGGCCCGCATTGGGCCACGATGCTGTTGCCGAGCATGCACATGGCGGCGGGTATGCCCGCGGAGTTCAGTTCAGCCACCGCGGACGAGACCTCGGGGGCCTCGATCCCCGTGGCCGAGGAGAAGGCATTGGACTGCCTGAAGAGGTTCTCCCCGCTCTCATCGGCGGAGAACGCCTCCAGGCAGGATATGCCGGCGGCAGCGATGCGGGCGTAGTTCGCCGGGTTCACGAGGATCTTCCCGGTGTTCATCTTGGGCCCGAGGACCGCAAGTGCCAGCTTCGGCAGTTTTATGCCCGTCCCGCGGACCTCTCCGTCGGGAGGCAGGCCCGGCCGGACGCGCACCGGCACGTGAGCGGGGCAGGTTATGGCCGAGACATCGCCCAGCCCTCCGCCGCCTATCAGCTCGGCGATATGCGCCGAGACGTAGGCGGCCTGCATGGTCTCCCCTTTCAGCTCGGCGGCGCAGAGGGCGGCGGCCACGGCCCCGGCGGCGCTCATCCCGAAACCCTGGCCGGTCGGCGCGCCGTTCCTCACCGTGAGCTCGAAACCGCGGCCCGGCAGCATGCGCGCCATGGCCGCGCGGGACACGGGGAAATCCCCTTCCTCCCCGTCCACGGTGATGATAGTCTTCCCGTCGGAGCGCTCCTCCAAGGTAGCCTCGGCGCCGAGGGAGATGCGGATGCCGACGCCCACCGAGCCGATCTTGAGGAGGTCCGTCTCCTCGCTGCCCGCGCACGGCCTGAAGATGCAGGTTATGTGCCCCGGGCAGTAGGCGGAAGGCATCTCAGTTCCTTGCGATGAAGTTGAGGATGGAGTCGGAGATGGCCGCCTTGGAACCGGTGATGTCATCCGCGCCGTCCTTGGTCACCAGGATCATGGAGGCGGAGGTCTTACCGGCGGAATCGACGTCGTTGGCCACGCAGGCCCTGAGGTCGTACTCCTCCAGCCTTCCCCTGGCCCTCTTGATCAGCTCGTCGCGGCTGAGCCCCGATTCGGCCTTGTAGCCGATGACGAACCCGCACTTCTCCCTGATCAGGGGCAGGACCTTGGGGACGGGCTTCATCTTCATCTCGAAGCCCTTCCCGCTGGGTATCTTCCCGTCGTACTTCTCCTCGGGCGTGAAATCGGCCAGGGCCGCCGGGACGATGACCACGTCGGCGTCGATGTCCGGGAGCATGGAGACGAGGTCGGCGACGGTCTCGTATTCCCTTGTGGGTATGTAGTCCGGGACGGGGACGGAGCTGGCGCCCATCCACAGCTCGACCCCGGCGCCGCGCTCGAAGGCACGCTGGGCGAGGGACACGGCCATGAGCCCGGAGGACCTGTTGGTGATCAGGCGCATGGAGTCGAGGGGCTCCTCGCTCCTGCCGCCGATGATGAGGATCTTCTTCCCGGAGAGGTCATCGTGCGAGAGCAGCTTGATCGCCCAGGCGACAACTTCCGAGACCGAGGCGGCCTTGGCGACGCCGTCGACGACCCTCGGGCCGATGATGCTGACCCCCATCTCCTTCAGGACGGCGATGTTCTTCTTCACGGTCGGGTTCTCCTCCATGTACCCGTGCATGGCGGGCGCGACCGCCACAGGGATCTCGGATCCCAGGGCCACTGAGGCCATGGTGGTGACCGGAGTGTCGCAGATGCCGTTGGCCATCTTGGAGACCGTGTTGGCGGTAGCGGGGTAGACGAGGAAAAGATCGGCGTCCGCCGGGTCGCCGAGGTACTTGATGTGCTCGGTCTGCCCGGTTATCTCCGTGACCGGTTTCACCCCGGATGCGAACTCGAGCGCGTCCGGCGCGACCAGTTTCACTGCGGCGGGGGTCATCACGGGGATGACCTTGGCGCCGTTCCTGATGAGCTCGCGGATCAGCGAGAAGCACTGGACGGCAGCGATGCTCCCGGTGATCCCCAGCACGATGGTCTTGCCGCTAAGCTTGTTGCTCTTCTCTGCGTAGATCTCTTCGCTCGGATGCATATATTCCCTTCTGTTTCAGTAATTCGACGGCCCTGGCCAGGACCTCGTCCCGGCCCTTTGAGGCGTCTATGATCTCAAAGCCCATCTCGGAGGCCAGCCTCAGGTATTCTTCCCTGACGGCGCGCAGGTAGCCGAGCTTCTCGAACCTGCTCCTCTCCAGCCCGCGCCCCTCCACTCTTCCGAGGCTCTCCTCAGGGTCCATGTCGAGGAGGATCGTCAGGTCCGGCTCGGTGACCGAATGCTTCTGCATGGAGACGAGCCATTCGCGGTCGCGGCCTCGCCCATGGCGGCCGCCTGGTAGGCCGCGGTGCTCGCGAGGTACCTGTCGCAGATGACCCAGCGCCCTTCGGACAGGACCTTCTCGATCTGCTCGGTGTGCACGGCGCGGTCGGCCGCGAACAGCAGCGCCTCGGCCGCCGGGGGTATGTCCCCGAGCGATCCGAAGCGCAGAACGGAGCCCAGCGGGCCGTCGGTGGGCTCGACGTGACCCATGCGTCCGGGACCAGCCCGGCCAGCCCGCGGGCCAGCGTGGTCTTGCCGGATCCGTCGATCCCCTCCAGGACCACGAACCTTCCTCTCATCCGTCCCGTAATGCCGTCCTCCCCCTATAATGCTTACAGTCGCGCGCAGACCCGTCAAATGTTTAATAGCCCTTCGCCGTACGGGAGCGCATGGAAGTCTCTGCGGACAACAAGAGGCACGCTATCATCGCCGCCATCATGGGAGTGGCGATTGTCTTCGCCCTCGTCATCGCCTATACCTACTACTGAGCCGAGCGCCTGCCGCCCGGCCCCGTATCCCGGGAATGCTTTCGCTGACGCGATATCCGGGATTCAGATTGCATCATGGCAATAACCCGTTCAGCGGTCGCTTTCCGTTGCTTTTTCCAGCGCCGCTTCGATATCCGCCGCATCCCCGCGGACGAGCACGGTCTTCTGCCTGGACGTCATGCCGGCGGTTATCTCGGACCTGCAACCGGCGATCTCCGAGAAGAGGCCGCATACGTCCTCGTCGGCCTTCCCGCCGACCGGAGGGGCGCGCACCCTGACGATGAGCCTCTTCCTCCACTCATCGAACCCGTCCAGGCAGCGTTTCGGCGAACGGGGGGAGACCAGGACATCGATCTCGAGGCCGTCCGGCCTCCTGCGGCTGACGTCCGAAATCCTCATGCTGGCACAATCTGCATGCACGCATATTACCGTTTCCTGCGGAAAACCGGTGCCGCAGGCCGGAGGTGGGAGATTATTTTAACGCGCGGGCGCATGAGACGGGCGCAAGATGTCCCTATTGGCGGACTCGCCCATGACGTTCGATGAGATCTCCGAGCTCTTCCGCGTCGAGCACAAGTCCAAAACACTGACCGAGGTCCGCAAGGACCTCTATCCGGCCATGGCGGCCCTGATCAGACAGCTCAAGTCAGAGTACGAGAGCATACTTGCCAAGGACATCGATTCCCCTCTGGCCGAGGGCATCAACGACAAGAGGAAGAAGGCCAGGGACCACGCCCGCTCGATCGTCGACCTCCGCCTGGGCAAGATATCCAAGATGGCCCTCCGCGGCTCGATGGGAGGGGACATAGACATATCCAGGATGACGAAGGAGGAGCGCGCCTTCTACGACAACATCCTGAAGGGCGCCGAGTACATGCGCGGCCTGGTCGACAGGCTCAGCGGCAATGCGCCCTTCCGGCTTCCCGACATACAGATGCCGGAGCCCAGCAAGCCGGAGCCGAACGACGGCAGGTTCCCGACGCCGTCCCCGATACCGCCCTCAGAACCTGTCAGGGAGCCGATCAAGAAACCTGAGCCCAGCAAGCCGGAGCCTGAGCCTGAGGAGATCCCTGACGACTGGGGGGCTCCCGCCGCCGGCTCCGGAAAAGCGCCTGAGGTCCGCGGGAGCGCCCCGGCCCCGTCTCCGTCCGCCTCCGAGATACCCGATGACTGGGGAGAACCTTCGGCCGATCCCCCCGACGAGAACCTGGACATCCCTGATGACGGAAAGGACACGGAAGACGACGGCCTCGACAGGATGGCCGCCATGCCCTCGGCGCCTCCGCAGCGCGCTCCCTCCCCGCTCCCGGCGGCGCAGGTCCATGACGCCCCGGCGCGGAGGCCGTCCCCGAGGGAGGGAACGAGGATGAGGAGGAGGGCACGGACGAGGAGATGGCCCTGGACGCGGAGATGGGCATGCCGATGAGGCCCGCCTCCGCAGCGCCCAGGAAGAAGAAGGTCAGGAACGACCTCGCCCTCATCAGGATCCTGCAGGATGCGCCGATGCCCATCGCCGGCCCGGACCGCTCCTACATACTCAAGCACGGCGACGTGCTGTACATGCCGGACGTCCTGGCACTTCCTCTCGTGCAGGCCGGCATCGCGGCGGAGATAAAATACTCGAAATGAACCGGACCGCTCCGTGCCCGCACAGCGAGCGCCGCCGCCCCTTTCACACAGTGAGGTGCCTGGTGTCCCCGGGCCTGTCCCTGGTGGGGCGGAACTCGAGGCAGTCTATCCGGAAACGCGATATCCCGGTGATATCGGAGACGGTCTGGCGGGCATCGTCCGGGGTGTTGTTGTTCTCGCTCAGATGTGCCAGGAATATCCTCCGGTCCTTGCTGCCGGCGGTCCTCTTGATGGCGGCGGCCGTCTGCACGTTGCTCATGTGGCCGTTGCTCGAGGCGATCCTCCGTTTCGTCGCCTCCGGGTAGAACCCGTCGCGGAGCATCTGGGCATCGTAATTGGCCTCGATGATCGCCAGGTCCGCGTCGGCGAGGGCGGCCTCGATGGGGAAGCTGAGCTTCCCAGTGTCCGTGACATAGAGGATGCTCCTGTCCCCTTCGGAGATCCGGAACGCGCAGGGCTCGGCGGCATCGTGGTTGGTGGGGAGGGGAGCGATCTCCATCCCGCAGAGGGGGAAGGAACCGGATACGGAGAACGGATGGAAGTCCACCCCGTCCCCGTGGTCGAAGTTCATGAAGGTCCCGACCGTGGAATATATGGGGATGCCCAGCTTCCTGGCGGTGACGCCGGCCCCCTGGGCATGGTCGTGGTGCTCATGCGTGAGGAGTATGGCCTTGATCTCCTTCCCGTCTATGCCCTCGTAATCCAGCATGCGCTGGGTCATGCGTCCGCTGAGACCGTCGTCCACCATGACGGCCTCGTCATCGCGGCGGATGACGGTGCAATTGCCGTGGCTGCCGCTGGAAAGAACGTGGACATCCATCAACCGGCTTCAGGCCTTCTTCTTGTAGATGGCGAATATGACGTCGGAGCGCGAGACGGTGCCGACGAGGACGCCCTGCTCCAGGACCGGGAGCCTGCCCACATCCATCTTCATCATGATCCTGAGCGCCTCTATGACCTCCGCGTCGGGGGTGGTGTAGAGGATGGACCTGATCATGATGTCCGAGACCTTCATGTCCGAGAACTTCTGGTTCACGGCCGAGACGTCCGGGTCGGACTCCTTCTCGTCGAGGGGCTGCAGGAGCATCTTGTCGCCCTCGCCGGCCCTGTCGAGCATATCCTGGTAATGCAGGATGAGCTTGAGGATGTCCGTCTGGGTTATGAGGCCCAGAACATGGTTCCTGTTGTCGACGACCGGTGCGCCGGTGACGTTGTCGAGAGCCATCTTTATGACCGCCTGCCTGACCGTGTCGGTCGGCTTGACAGTGATGACCTGGGTCGTCATCAAATCCCTTACCCTTATCTGGACCATTGCTTCCCCATCGTCGGACAACGATAAAATCATTGCCTTCTGCAGTCAGAGGGCCTTCCCTGGGTCGGCCTGAAATAAATATCATAAGGACATTCGGCCACCTGTGGTAGAAGGTCAGGCTGCATCCACGGACAGGCTCAGGAGAGCGGCGGGCGAGACTGCGGAGGAGGTGCTCAGGGAGTACGGCAGCCATACCGACGGCCTGAGCGCCGAGGAGACGACCGTTTCCCGTGTCAAATACGGGAACAACGTCCTTTCCGCGGGGCCCCGCTTCCAGAACCTGAGGAGACTCGTTCACGCGTTCTCAAACGTCTTCATCCTCGTTCTGGCGGCGATAGACGTCCTCTGGATGGTCATCGACCCCGACATCATCTATTTCATCATCCTCACGTCGCTGATCATCATCAGCGGAGTGGTCACTTTCGTGCAGGAGTACCGCAACAACCGGGCCGCCGACGCACTGATAAGCATGGTGACCACGGAGATCACCGTCCGCCGCGACGGCATAGAGACCGATGTGGAGTCCCGCGAGATAGTCGTCGGGGACATCATCGTCCTGGACACCGGGGACATCATCCCCGCCGATGCCAGGATCATCGACTCCAACCACCTGAAGGTCGACCAGTCCGTCCTCACCGGCGAGGCCGACAGCCAGACCAAATCGTCTGACCCGGTATCGCTGGGGGAGGAGGATTCCGTCCTCGGCTGCAACAACCTCGCGTTCTCCGGCACCGCCGTCGTCGGCGGGTCCGCCGAGGCGATGGTCGTCGCCGTGGGGAACGACACGGTCCTCGGGGCGATGACGGACAGGCTGTCCGCCAAGAAGCCTCCGACAACCTATGACGAAGGGAGCAAGGCCATCGTCAACCTCCTGCTCAAGATCATGCTGTACATGGTCCCAGCCGTGTTCGCGATCATGATGATCCGCGGGTACTTCAACACCGAGACCGAGCTCACCGACGACCTCATTGACGCGGTGAAGTACTCGGTGTCCCTGGCCATCGGCCTGATGCCCGAGATGCTCCCGACCATCGTGTCCGCCAACCTCGCGAAGGGGTCCATCGAGATGGCCAGGAAGAAGGTCATCGTGAAGGACGTCACGGCCATACAGAACTTCGGAGCCATGGACGTCCTCTGCTCCGACAAGACCGGGACGCTGACCCAGAACAGCATCAGCCTCCACTTCTGCAGCGATCCGGGAGGGAGGGCCTCCGAGCGCGTGAGGCTCCTCGCCTGCATAAACTCCCATAACCTGATGTCGGCGACCAACCAGATCGACTGGACACTCGACGAGACCGCCGAGGAGGAGTACCTGACCGAGGAAAGGGACGAGTACGCCTACGTCGCCGACGTCCCCTTCGACTTCAACCGCCGGCGCGCCACTGCGGTGGTCGACGGGCCTGAGGGGAGGATCGTCATCTCCAAGGGCGCCATGCCCGAGATCCTCTCGATCTCCACCAGGTACAAGGACGAGAACGGCGGCATCAGCCCTCTCGACGACCGGAAGAAGAACGAGATCGTCGACAGCATCCGCGACTACAGCGCCCGCGGCATGCGCGTCCTGGGAGTCGCGTCCCGCCCCGGAGACCCTGCCAAGAAGGACTTCACCGCCGACGACGAGAAGGACCTCATCCTCGAGGGACTCATCGTGTTCACCGACCCCATCAAGCCCTCCGCCAAGGAGGCCATCGGCAAGCTCCGCGAGGGCGGGATCGACGTCAAGGTGCTCTCCGGGGACAACGAGTTCGTCTCCAAGTACGTCTGCGACCAGATCGGGATACCGACCGGGAAGATCCTCGTCGGGCCCCAGATCGCCTCCATGAGCGATGAGGAGCTCAGGAAGGAGGTCGAGGAATGCTGCGTGTTCGCCCGCCTCAACCCCAACGACAAAGGGAGGATAGTCACCGCCCTGGGCGACAACGGCCACACGGTCGGCGCCATCGGGGACGGCATCAACGACGTCATAGCGATGAACGCGGCCGATGTCGGCATATCCGTGGACACCGGCACCGACATCGCGAAGGAGGCCGCCGACATGATCCTCCTGGAGAAGGACCTCAACATCCTCCGCACCGGGGCGATAGAGGGCAGGAAGGTCTACGTCAACTCGATCAAGTACGTGAAGATGATCGCCTCGATCAACTTCGGTTACATGATCTCCCTCATCATCGGGACCATCCTGTTCAACTTCGAGCCCATGGGCGCGGCCATGATCCTCGTGTTCAACCTCATCAATGACATCGCCTGCCTGTTCATCTGCATGGACAAGGTCGAAGACAAGTTCGTCGAGAGACCGAGGAAATGGGACCCGGAGAACCTCTGGAACGTCATGTACCGCTACGGGCCGATGTGCGTGGTCACGGACCTCCTGTCCTGGACCTTCTTCGTGTTCGTGGTCATGCCCGCCGTCGGCATCTCGCCCGACGGCTACGACTTCACGAACGCCTCCGAGGCCGTCCTCTCCGGCAAGCCGCTAGATTCCATAGACAGCCTGCTGCCGGTCGCCGTGCTCTTCCAGTCGATGTGGTTCATCGAGCAGTTCTGGATGCAGGTATGGGCGATCCACATCGTGAGGACGGACAGCCTGCCGTTCTTCCAGACGTGCTCCGCGAAGATCCTCATAGTGACCACCATAGCGGCGCTGGCCGTCGGTACGTCGCTGCCGTTCATAACCCCGCTGTGGGAGGCTATCTCCGGATGCACCGACCTGCTGTCGATCCCGCTCTGGGCCCTGCTTTGGATGCCGTTCATCGGAGCGGTCTACTTCACCGGGGCCCATCTCATCAAGAGGCACATGCTCAAAACCAAGGGTTATTTCGCCTGCTGATGCCAGGATGCCCGGGGTTCGGGGCCCCGGCGTCCTGAAACCTCTTCGCCAATCGGTATAGTTAAATACCACAATAATATGGGCAGGTTTACAAGGGCTTGTAGCTCAGCTAGGTAGAGCGTTCGACTCTTAATCGAACGGCCAAGGGTTCGAATCCCCTCAAGCCCGCCAATTTTTCTGTCCAGCATATTAGTTCCCTGAAACTGATAAAGAATAGCTTTCCGTTCTCCGCCGGCATCGGAACAGACCGCTGCGATTCGCAAAGCCATCACGGCTGAGATATCCGAAGCGACATCCAGCGAGTATGATGCCGTGAAAAACCAGCCCTGTCTGAATCCGTCGTCTGTCGGACAGCTTTCCGGCACTCCCAAAGCACGCCTAGGCATCAGGAGGGCATGATACGCGCGTTCCGGCGGTTCAGATAGAGCAGGTCTGCCGCCCCGAGGATGACCTGCACTATGGACCTGATGGCGCCACCGGCATCCGTCTCCCCTATCGGTACCCATATGCAGCCCCCATCATATCTAGCATAGCTGCATGGCGGCGTCCTCGTAAGGGCGGACATCTGGGACTCGGTGAGCTCGAAATCCTCGTAGGACAACCACATAACAGTGTGGCCGTTGTCGGTCAGCACCCAGCCGTTCTCTCCTCTGCGGAGGACGATATACAGCTCGTCGCCGTCCTGGAAGAAATACCCAGTATGTATCCGGTAAGTATCTTTGCCGACTTCTTCCGCCGAGACCTCCGGGCACAGAGCCTCCTTCATCTCCGCTATCATCCCATCGACATCAGCCATGCTCAGCGAGCTCCTGATGCCGGCAACCATTTCGTACTTTATATCAGGCGCTGTCTGGACATGACCGCGATCGGTCTGCTGTCTCTAATTCCGGTGCGATCATCGGGATGCGTTAACTATCTCGCACTCCGGCAGCATACATAAGTTCGATCGCAGCTGACGTTTTCCCGCAGATGTATAAGAAATCTGACATCTGGCTCATATGGTCTAAAACCCAGTGGCGAATTCAGACAGACTGCCGGGACGGTACATCTCTTGGCTGTATCGCCTTCCCAGGGAACAGCATCGATGCGCGCATCCTCCCGCTGGCACATTTCCTTCCATGCGGCACGGAAATGACCGCGCGCGCCGCCGAGGCATTCAGACCGTCCAGCGTGTCCCACAAAAGGCTTATTAAACAAGTTTCCTCTTTCCTGCTAATATTAAGAAAGCGGCTGCAATCCGCTCTCTTCCGGACAGAGGTTTTCAAGATGGAAGCAAAAGAAGCCCCGAAATCGGTCATCCCCGCGAAGATGCCGTTCATCGAGCAATATCTCACCGCCTGCGTTCAGTGCGGTTACTGCATCTCGGTATGCGAAGCCCACAGGCAGACCCCCTGGGAGTCTGACACTCCCCCGCGGCAAAATCTACTACATGAACCAGATCAACGTGGCCGGTCCGATGGACAAGCCCCTGAAGAGGGTCGCCTCGCTCAACCCCTACTTCGTCGATGCCATGTACAAGTGCACCGGCTGCGGGAACTGCGAGGCCGTCTGCCACGCCAAGATCCCCCTGGTCGAGCTCTGGGAGTCCCTCAGGGCCTGGATCGTCGAGAACGGCATGGGGCCCCTCAACGCCCACAAGGGCATGGCCGAGAAGGTCGCCAAGGTCCGCAACCCGTACGGCGGCGACCAGAAGCACCGCGGCGACTGGTGGCCTGCAGAGGTCCCCAAGTACGACGTGCCCGATGTGATCTTCTTCGCAGGATGCACCGGCTCCTTCAGGCAGCAGACCATCCCCCAGACCGGCGTCCGCGTCCTCAACAGGGCAGGCGTCAAGATGAACATCCTCGGCGAGGACGAGTGGTGCTGCACCTCCCCCCTCCTGAGGACCGGCGACGACAGCTACTCCCTCGAGTGCGCCGAGCACATCGTCGAGAAGGCCGACGGAATGGGTGCCAAGGACATGGTCATGACCTGCTCCGGATGCTTCAAGACCGTCTCGACCGACTTCGGCAAATACTACGCCAAGGTCGGACAGAACGTCTACCACTTCACCCAGTACGTCAACAACCTCATCAAGACGAGGAAGCTCGCCATCCTCCAGCCCTTCCCCCACAAGGTCACCTACCACGACCCGTGCCACCTCGGAAGGCACATGGGAGTGTACGAGGAGCCCAGGGAGATCCTGAAGGCCATCAAGGGCCTCGAGTTCGTCGAGATGTCCAGGAACAGGGCCAACTCCAGGTGCTGCGGCGCCGGAGGAGGCTACAAGTCCCAGTTCAACAACTTCGCCGTCAGGATCGCCGCCGACAGGATCAGGGATGCCGAGGCCACCGGCGCCGAGATCCTCGTCACCGCCTGCCCGTTCTGCGTCACCAACCTGAGCCAGGGCGCTAAGGCGATCAACTCCAAGATCAAGGTCATGGACATCGGCGAGATCCTCCTGCAGGTCACCGCGCCTGCCGAGAAGCCTTCGCAGAAGGCCTGAACGAAACGCTGCTGACGCCTTCGGGGCCGCTTCCATCCCCCGAAGGCCGCGTTTTCCCTTTTTGAACATGCCCTTCGATACGCTCGGCCAAGCCGTTGTAGATGCTCTGGCCGGGATGGGCATAACCGAGCCCACAGATCCCCAGAAGGACGCCATACCCAGGATCCAGAAGGGCGAGAACGTCCTCGTCGTCGCCCCCACCGGGATCGGGAAGACCGAATCCGCGATGCTGCCGATCTTCGACAGCATATACTCCACCAACAGCGGCGAGGGCATCCGCTGCATATACATCACGCCGCTCAGAGCGCTGAACCGCGATATGCTCCGCAGGATGTCGGACCTCGGGTCCAAGCTGGGGATAACCGTCGGGGTCCGCCACGGGGACACGCCGGCCGCCGAGAGGCAGAGGCAGTCCAAGAACCCCCCTCAGATCCTCATCACCACCCCCGAGACGCTGCAGGTCATGTTCACCGGCAAGAACCTGAGGTCGGCGATGAAGAGGGTCCAGTGGGTGGTGGTCGATGAGATCCATGAGCTCGCCGGCAACGAGAGAGGCGCCCAGCTGGCTGTCGCCCTCGAAAGGCTCACCCTGCTCTGCGGCGAGTTCCAGAGGATCGGCCTGTCCGCGACCGTCGGCAACCTGGAGGAGGTCCGCGATTACCTGGCCGGGGCCGGCAGGAAGGTCTCCCTGTGCAAGCATGATTCGTTCAGGGACTTCTCCATCAAGGTCGAATGCCCCGTACCGAAAGAGGAGGATGCCGCCCTGCAGGACAAGCTGCAGGCCGACCCCGACATCCTGGCGGTGATGAAGCGCGCCCGCGAGCTCATCGACAGCGTTACCTCCGCCCTGTTCTTCGTGAACACCCGCGAGACGGCCGAGTGGCTGGCCTCCCGCTACCTCATGTGGGACGAGAAATACCCCATAGGCGTCCATCACGGGTCCCTGTCCAAGGAGCACAGGACCGAGACCGAGGATGCGTTCAAGACCCAGAAGCTGAAGGCCCTCATCTGCACATCGTCGCTGGAGCTGGGGATCGACATCGGGTCGGCCGACCTCGTGCTGCAGTACAACAGCCCGAGGCAGGTGGCACGCATGACCCAGAGGGCCGGCAGGGCGGGCCACCGCGTCGGCGGGAAGATCCGCGCGGAGATCCTTGCCACCGCCCCGGACGAGATCGCGGAGGCCATGGTGGTGGCCCGCAGGTGCGAGGAGAAGCTCATGGAGCACGGCGCGGGCCGCCCCTCTCCCCTCTCGGTCCTGGCCAACCAGCTGGTCGCCATGACCATGACCGGGGCCATCGATGCGGACCGGGCGTTCGCGCTCATCAAGCGCTCCTACCCGTTCAAGGACCTCGAGCGCTCCGTCTTCGACGCCACCGTGGAGCAGCTGAAGTCCATCCGCATCCTCCTGGAGTACGACGGGTCCCTCAAGAGGTCCCGCAAGGGCATGGAGTACTTCTACAGCAACATCTCGATGATCCCCGACGAGAAGATCTACCTCGTCCGCGACATCGGCTCCCGCGCGGTGATCGGCACCCTGGACGAGAACTTCGTCGCCACCCTGGAGGAGTCCGAGGCGCTGTTCATCGCCAAGGGAAGGACCTGGAGGGTCATCGAGGAGAGGGAGAACGAGCTGCTGGTCGAGGAGGCCAAGACCGTCGGCAACGTGCCGGCCTGGGAAGGCTCCGACATACCCGTCCCGTTCGAGGTCGCGATGGAGGTGGGTCATCTCCGTCGCGTGAGGGACTACGGGCGCTATCCGGGGGACAAGGCGGCCGTTGAGCGCATAGACGGGTACTTCTCGGGCCAGACGGAGAAATGGACCATGCCCGACGACCGCACCGTCACCATCGAGACCGGCGACAGGCTAGCCATCATAAACTGCTGCTTCGGGAGCAGGGTGAACGAGACCCTCGCCAAGATCGTGTCGGCGCTCCTGATGGCCAGGATAGGGGAGAGCATCGGCCTCACCACCGACGCTTACCGCATAATCATCCAGCTGCCCAGGAGCATCGACCGCAGGGTCGTCAGGGACACCTTCCTCTCGATCAGGCCGGGGACGGTGGAGGCGCTCTGCAAGCTCTCCATCCTGAACTCCAGCCAGCTGAAATGGCGTTTCGTGAACATAGCGAAGAAGTTCGGCATCATCGAGAAGGGCGCGGACCGCCGCTACATCAACTACGGCAGGCTCTTCGACCTCCACAAGGACACTCCCGCCTACAACGACGCCTTCAACATGGTCATCTGGGAGGACCTCGACGTCCCGGACACCGAGACCGTGGTCAGGCTGATATCCGAGGGGAAGATCAAGGTCGTGGAGCAGGGCATCTCCGATATCGGCCTCGAGGGGATCACCCGGACCAAGGAGCTGATGCAGCCCGCCCGTGCGGACCATGCCATCCTGGCCGCCATGAAGAAGAGGCTGGAGTCCGAGGTCCTCTACGCCACCTGCCTCAGCTGCAAGAACCAGCGCCGGGTGGTGGTCGGCCAGTCCCCGAAGAAGTTCGTCTGCCCCAAATGCGGGGGCTACATGATCGCGCTCCTGAAGGACTACGAGCGCGATGAGATCGCCGACTTCGCCAAGCCGGACAGGGATGCCAAGGGGAAGAACACCGACAAGAGGATCGTCAAGAACGCCAACCTCGTGAACTCCTACGGCGGGAAGGCGGCGATCGTCCTCGCCGGCAGGGGCATCGGGCCCGAGGTCGCGGCCAGGATCCTCATGAAGATGCACGTGGACGAGGACGACCTCCTGCGCGACATCATGGCCGCAGAGGTCAGGTACGCCCGGACCAAGAGATTCTGGGACTGATACAGAGGACAGTCCGGACGGTCAGAAGTTCCCGCCCTTCGGCTTGAAATCAGGCTCCTCGGGCGCGGCCTCCAGTTTCCTGGGCTTGACATTGTGGGCCCCCAAGAATCCTTTGGAGATGACGTAGACCTCGGAGGAGGTCGGGCGCGACGCATCGGGAGAGTGGACGATGACCTTCTCGAACCTCTTGTCGAGCTCCTTGGTGAGGCTGTCGAAGAGGTCCCCCATGAAGACCTTCATGACGCAGCGCCCGCCTTTCTTGAGGATGCGGTCGCATACGTCCACGGCGTACATGCAGAGCTCTATCGACCTCGCGTGGTCCATCGAGTACTGGCCGGCGATGTTGGGCGCCATATCGGAGAGGACGACGTCCACCTTGCCCCCGACCATTTCGAGGAGGCGTATCATGGTGGAGTCCTCGGTGATGTCCCCGATGATGAAGTCCACCCCGGGGAGGGGATGGATGTAGCGGAGGTCCACACCGATGACCTTGGAGGTGTCGCCCACGCGCTCGCGGGCCACCTGGGACCATCCTCCGGGGCAGGCCCCGAGGTCGACGACGTTGTCGCCCTCATGGAAGATGTGGAAGCGGTCGTCGATCTGCATCAGCTTGTAGGAGGCCCTCGAGCGGTACCCCTCTTTCTTCGCAAGCTTGTAGTAGTATTCGCTGTGGCGTTCAGCGACCCATCTGTCATGCAGATCGGACACGGAGTTCCCATCAGTGCCGGGGGTATAAGAATGTACCCCGGGAATGGCTCAGGACGGCATCCCAGCGAGCGCCTTCACCGATCCGATCCAGGACCTCACATCCTTCTCCGGGGTCACCATGTCGGGCCCGCCCTCGGAGTCGAACCTTACCTCCATGGGGCACTCAATGCGCGCGCCCCTGCATTCGGCCCTGATATCGTCCATGAGATGCCCCGGCCAGCCGCCGTTGGTGGCCAGGGGGACGACGGTCCTCCCGTTCCAATCGACCGAGCGGACGTAGGAGAGCATCGCAGGGGCCATGGTGTACCACCAGATCGGGGTGGCGAGGACGATGATCTCATAATCATCCGGATTCCTGCCGATGGGCTCAATCTCGGGCGTGAACCCTTCCTCGACCTCCCTCTGCCCCTGGTCTACGGTCTCATTGTAGTCCTTCGGGTAAGGGACTGCAGTCTTTATCTCGGCATAATCCGCGCCCAGAGCATCGCGCAGCATCCCGGCGACGCGCAAGGTGTTGCCGTTCGACCATGAGTAGCAGACGATAAGGACCCTTTTCATGAGCGATTTATTTACATTATGTCATATATATGATGCGGTACTCACATGGGCACCAGGACCGCCGCCCACGGCGGTTCTCGTGCTGACGCTGTAAACGTCCCTGATCTTCTCTCGATGATGATCCGCATCTATGATCTGGGACTTGACTTATGCCGGACCCCGCCGGCAGCCATTGCCACCTATTTCCTGGACTTCTTCACAGTGGACTGCGGGATGAACGGGAGAGAACTAAACCGATCAGCGGGCGAACGCTTCGGAAATGAGGTCCTTCAGTATGTAGGTCACGCCCGGGCACAGGCCGATCTCGTGCGTGTAGGTAATGCGGCGGGGACCTCCCGGAGTCTCGAAACTGCGGACCCTGGCACTTCCTTCCAGACCGAGCTTTCCGGGTATGTCCTCCGCGGTGTGCTTCCCGGGGGAGACGAACATGGGGATGACGAGGATGTCCTTCCCTGCGCGCATGAGGCCGTTCAAAGCTTCTTCGACACCCGGGCTCTGGAACTCATTGTATGCCACCTCTGTGAGGTACCCTCTCTCCTTCAGGTATCCGGCGCAGGGTTCGGCGCAGGGCACCCCTTCCTTCCCGTTGCTGCCGTGGAACACCAGCATGACGGAGGTTCTCTCCGGCGATGCCCCGTTCGCGTCGCACGCCTGAACCAGGACCGTCCTCATCTTCTGACGGCCCCCGAACGTCCCGGTGAAGACAATGTCCGCTTCCTTCCCGCCGCCGGACACCCTGCCCGACATCGCTCCGGGGGAAAGACCCAGCTTCATGCGCACGACCTTGTCCGGAAGGTATCCGTCGGTCATGAACAGGGGCAGGGCGATGATCCTTTCGATCCCGTCCGCCGCCATGGCCGCGGCGGTCTCGGCGATGCCCGGCAGGCTGTGCAGGTATGCGGTGCGCACCTCCATGCCCGTCTGCTTCGTTATGCGCTCCGCATGGAAGGAGGCCGCGTCCGCGGCCCCTGCGGAGTCCCCTCCTTGTGCGATGATCAGCACCGCTGTCCTCATGGGGGACGGAACGGCGGGCGGACGGATAAAGATGCCTTCATCGAAATGACGCCCGAGCGGGCCGTTTCGGCGAACAATAATTAAGAGGCGGAACGGATGACCGATGCGATAACAATGGCAGCAGGATGGACGTACTCCAAAGCGGGCGTAACATCGACAAGAAATCAAGCTCGATCGAGTCCCTGGTGCAGAACCTCACCTACCGCAGGTCCGGGATCGGCCAGATGGTCAGGAAGTCCGGCCTCTTCGCCAGCCTCGTCGACATGGGCGACCGGTACATCACCCTGGCCACCGACGGGGTCGGCACCAAGATCCTCATCGCCGAGCAGCTGGGCATCTGGGACACCATCGGGATCGACTGCATCGCAATGAACGTCAACGATACCATCTGCGTCAACGCGCAGCCTGTCTCCTTCGTCGATTACGTGGCCATCGACAGGCCGGACGAGGAGGTCACCGGGAAGATCGGCGTCGGGCTGAACAGGGGCGCCGAGCTCTCGGACATGGAGATCGTCGGCGGGGAGATAGCCGTCCTGCCCGAGATCGTGAAAGGGCTCGACCTCTCCGGGACCTGCATGGGCATGGTGGACAAGGACAGGATCATAACCGGCGATGCCTGCCGCAAAGGAGACCTCATCGTCTCCCTGAAGTCCTCCGGGATCCATTCCAACGGCCTCACCCTCGCCAGGAAGATAGTCGAGTCTGCAGGCATGAAGATGACCGACAGCGCCCCCGGGCTGAACCAGTCCGTGGGGAAGGAGCTCCTGACCCCCACCGAGATCTATGTGAAGCAGGTGCTCGGGATCACCTCGAAGCACGAGGTCCACGGGCTCGTCGACATCACCGGAGGCGGCCTCAGGAACATACTGAGGATGGCCAAGGGATGCAGGTATGTCATCGACGACCCGGTGAAGCCCCAGAGGATATTCGAGCTCCTCGTGGAGCTGGGGAACGTCGACACCAGGGAAGCGTACCAGACGTTCAACATGGGCATGGGATTCACCATCATCGCGCCCGAGGAGGACGCGGAGAACATCGCGAAGGAGAATCCCAACGCACAGGTCGTCGGACGCGTCGAGGAAGGCTCCGGAGTGCTCTACGCCCCCGAGAACATCCTCTACGACCATTACTGAAACCTATCGGGGGTGAAAGCCCCCGCAGATGTTTTCCCCGGCCTCAGTCTGGGTTGAGTACGGCGTCGATCTTCCCGCACACTGCACCCAGGGCGGTGCAGGTCTCCAGCGAGAAGCACCCGCCCGTCACCTCGTAATCGATGTCGGAGATGTCATGGACCTCCTTCGGGGTGCCGTGCGGGCCGATGCCGAAGACCAGCAGCACCGACTGCCCCCCTTCTATGAGGGCGGCGAGCTCCGAGGTGCGCATCTGCTTCCCTCTGTCCGGCCTGCAGGTGGTCAGCACGACCTTCCCCAGCTGCGGCGGGAACCCTTTGTTGGGGAACGGGAATATCTGGAACGTCCCAGCTCGGCGAGCTTCTGGAAATTGCCGCCGTGGGCGCCGATGCTGGTCGTGCCGGCGATGAAATCCGCGATCTCCACAGGCGTCTTGGCGTCCTCCGGGATGGGGAAGCCGAACAGTGCCAGGTTCATCCCGAAGGCCATGGCGAGGTCCCCGGCGCGGGCGATCACCCTGCGGTGGGGCTCCCTGAACGTCCTGGGGTCGTAGGCGTTGTAGATCCCGATGGTCACGCGGCCGCGGCGGCCGCCTTTCGCGTACACCATCACTCAGGCCTCCTGCGCGCGACGATCGCATACCTGTCCCCGTCCATGAATATCTCATACCCTTTGTATTTCGGATCGCTCTTGAGGCTCTGGATCCTCTCCATGACCTCGCCCAGGGTGAGGGACGTGGTCTTGAGATCGATCAGCACCTCATCGGTGTCTTCGCTGGCCGTCTCCGCCGCCTCCTGAGCGCTTCTCCCCGCTGCGCTGCCCGTGCCGGCGGCGGCCTCTGCCTCCGCGCGGCGCTCCTTGGACAGGGGCGCCGGTCCGGGGCCTGCCTGACGGCTGCGCCTTCGGTGCGTTCCCCTTAGGGCCCTTGGGCGCGGACCCTTCCCGCGGCCTCCTGTCCTGCGGGCGGCGGGGCGTCCCGGTCTGGTTTCCGCCCTTGGGCTCCTGGCCCCCGCGGCGCCGGACTTCTTCCTTCCGGTGCCCTTGGCGGGCGGACGGACCGGTCTGGGGGCGTCCGGGCCCTTGGGAGCGTTCTGCTTCCGTTCCCTGTTGTCGGAGCGGGGCCGGGCGGGCTTCTCCGCACCGGGGTCGGCAGAGGCTCCGGGCGCTTCTTCTTCGGCCTCCTGCCTTCACGTTTGGGTATGAGGCCCTTCTCCTCGGCCTCCCTGATGATGCGGTAGCCGAAATGGCGGGACCTGGGAGAGATGTTCCACCTGCTGCGGGAGCGCATCATCTCGGCGAACTCCTCGCGGGGGACCCATCTGTAATCCTGGGTCTCTCCGGCCTGCAGCTTCACCGAGTCCTTGGGGATGTCCGTGGAGAGCGAGAACTCGTAAATTATCGAGCGGAACTTGTCATCGGGGTAGAACCCTTCGGACCTCATCCCCGTGCCGTCGATGCCGGTCTCCTCGCGCAGCTCGCGCATCGCGCACTGCTCGGGGGACTCCCCCTTGAGGGCGGATCCTCCCGCGGAGGCCTCCCACATCCCGCCGAAGGACTTCCTCCTGTCCCTCTGCACCAGGAGGACGCTGCCGTCGGTGTTGGTGACGGCTACTGTGCAGATCATGTGATAGAGCCCGTTGGGGATCCGGTGGCCTCTGACGAGGTCGCCGCCGGCAGGGGTGCCGTCGCGGTGATATGAGTCCCAGATCTCCTTGTTCATGATACGATGCTCCGCAGACGAGATCAGAGGAGGTAAAAATGCATGGTGCCGCCAGCCGGGTTCGAACCAGCGACCTCATGATCTTCAGTCATGCGCTCTCCCAACTGAGCTACGGCGGCTTAGACTTCCGTTAAAGTCCCCTCTATTATAAACTTACCGTCTTCCGCGGCGGACGGGACGGCGGCCTGGGGGGAACGGACCGCGCCCGAAGCCCCGCCGGAGGCTCCGGCGGAGCAGGAATGCCAGCAGGAAGCAGGCGATGCAGACGGCGGCGAACACCGCCCCCAGGCCCGCATCGCCGCCGGCGAAGCTCATCGCCGAGGCCGCCAGGCAGAGGATGCCGGCCACGAGGCCGAAGAAGGCCAGGAACCACCTGGCCCCGTCCTCCGCCGAGGCAGCGCTCACTGTTGCTCCTCCGTTTCGTCGTCGCAGCGGACACCGGAGGGGTTCACAGGCTCCACGGCGGTGATCCTGTCGCCGTCGCGGAGGTCCATGACCCTGACGCCCTGCGCCGATCTGCCGGTCTTGCGGATCGAGCCGACGTCGATGCGGATGATCTTGCCGGACTCGGAGACCAGCATGAGCTCGTCGCCGTCCACGACCTTGCGCACGGAGACCACGGCGCCGCTCTTCTTGGTGAGCTTGATGGTGGTCACGCCCTTGGAGCCGCGGTGGTGCTTGGTGTAGTCGTCCACGGAGGAGATCTTCCCCATGCCGAACTCGGTCACGGTCAGGAGCTGGTCCTGCGGGTGGACCACGGTCATCGACACGACGTGGTTGTTCAGGCCCAGGTTCATGCCCTTGACGCCCATGGCGGCGCGTCCCGTCGGCCTGACCTCCTTCTCATCGAACCTGCAGGCGAGCCCGTCGTCGGTGGCGAGGATGATGTCGGACCCGGCCTCGACCTTGGCGGCCTCGACCAGGCTGTCGCCGTCATCGATGTTGAGCGCGATGATGCCCTTGTTCCTCACATTGCCGTAGGCGGACAGCTGGGTCTTCTTGAACAGGCCGTTCCTGGTGCAGAACGCCAGGAACTGGTCGTCCGGGAAGGCGGAGGTGGGGATGACCGTGATGACCGTCTCGTCCTCATGCAGGTCCGGCAGCAGGTTGACGATCGGCTTGCCTTTGGCCTGCCTGCTCCCCTCGGGGATGGCGTATCCCTTGAGCCAGAGTATCCTGCCGGTGTTGGTCACGAACATGAGGTAGTCGTGGGACGAGGCCACGAACATTGTCTTGACGTAGTCTCGTCCTTGGTCTCCATGCCCTTGGTGCCGACGCCTCCGCGGGACTGCTGGCGGTAGGCGCGGAGGGGTATCCTCTTCACGTAATCGGCCGCCGACAGGGTGTAGACCGTGTCCTCCTTGGGTATGAGGTCCTCGGCGTTGACGTCGATGGCGTCCCTGTTGATCTGGGTCCTGCGGGCGTCGCCGTAGGTGTCCTTCATCTCCTTGAGCTCGGACTTGATGATGGCGTCGATCCTCGCAGGCTTGGCCAGGATGTCCTTCAGGTCCTCCATGGTGGCGATGAGGTCGTTGTACTCCTTCCTGAGCGCGTCGATCTCCAGGCCGGTCAGCTTCTGGAGCCTCATGTCCAGGATCGCCTGGGCCTGCTGCTGGTCGATGCCGAGCAGGTTCTGCAGGCCCTGGTTCGCCTCGGGCCCGGAAGTAGAGCCCCTGATGAGGGCGATGGTCTGGTCGAGCATGTTCAGCGCCTTGATCAGGCCGTCGAGGATGTGGAACCTCTCCTCGGCCTTCCTCAGGTCGAACTGGGTCCTGCGGGTCACGACGCTCCGCCTGTGGCCGATGTACTGGTCGATGAGCTGCCTCAGGCCGAGGAGCTTCGGCACGTCCTTGCCTTTGGCGTCCTTCACCAGGGCGAGGTTGATGATGCCGTAGGTGATCTCCAGCTGGGTCTTCTTCATCAGGTTCTCCAGGACCACGTCGGGTATGGCGTCCTTGTGAAGCTCGATGACGATCCTCATCCCGTGGCGGTCGGACTCATCCCTGAGGTCGCTGATGCCGTTGACCGCCTTGTTCTTGACGAGCTCGGCTATGCTCTTGACGAGCTCGGCCTTGTTCACCTGATAGGGGATCTCGTCGACGACGATGGCCTCCTTCCTGCCGCTGTCCTCGATGTGGGTCTTGGACCTCACCTTGATGCGGCCGCGGCCGGTGGTGTAGGCGTCCACGATGCCGGAGATGCCGTTCACGATGCCGCCGGTCGGGAAGTCGGGCCCCCTGACGAACTGCATCAGCTGCTCGACGCCCGCGTTGTCCGGGTTGTCGATGGTGTACATGATGGCATCGCAGACCTCGCTGAGGTTGTGGGGCGGCATCTTGGTCGCCATTCCAACGGCTATGCCGTCAGACCCGTTCACGAGCAGGTTCGGGAACTTGGACGGGAGCACGGTGGGCTCCTTGACGGTGCCGTCGAAGTTGTCCATCATGTCGACGGTGTCCTTGTCCAGGTCCATCAGCAGGTCGCTCGCCATCTTGGAGAGCCTGGCCTCGGTGTAACGCATCGCGGCCGGCGGGTCCCCGTCGACGGATCCGAAGTTACCCTGGCCGTCGATCAGCGGATACCTGAGGGAGAACGGCTGCCCCATCCTCACCATGGCGTCGTACGCGGACGAATCGCGTGGGGGTGGTAATGACCCAGCACTTCTCCGACCACGGTGGCCGACTTCTTGTGGGGCCTGTTGTACGCCAGTCCCATGTCGTACATGGCGTACATGATCTTCCTGTGGACCGGCTTCAGACCGTCGCGCGCGTCCGGAAGCGCCCTGCTTACGATGACCGACATCGAGTAATCGATGTAGGATTTCTGCATCGTCTTCTCGACTGTTTCCTTGATGATCCTCTCTTCGCCTTCCATGGGATCACACATCCAGGTTCTCGACCTCGTTGGAGTGCTCGATTATGAACTCCTGCGGGGCTCGACATCTTCTCCCATGAGGGTGCTGAACAGCTGGTCCGCCATGATGCGTCCGCCACCTTTACCTGCTTCATGTACCTCTGCTCCGGGTCCATGGTCGTCTCCCACAGCTGCTGCGGGTTCATCTCTCCCAGACCCTTGTAGCGGCTGATGTTGACCTTGTCCTGGCCGCCCGCCTCCTCGACGAGCTTCGCCAGCTGCTGGTCCGTCCAGCAGTATTTCGGCTTGTTCTTGCCTTTGAAGACGCCGTACAGAGGGGGCATCGCGAGGTAGACGTACCCGTTGTCGACCAGCGGGCGCATCTGCCTGTAGAACAGCGTCAGGAGGAGGGTCGCAATGTGCGCCCCGTCCACATCGGCATCGGTCATGATGACGACCTTGTGGTACCTCGCCTTGGTGATGTCGAAGTCCTTCCCTATGCCGCCGCCGATGGCGATGGTCAGGTTCTTGATCTCCTCATGGTCGAGGAGCTTGTCCTGGCGGGTCTCTCGACGTTCAGGATCTTCCCTCTGATGGGGAGGATGGCCTGGAAGGTCCTGTCCCTGCCCATCTTGGCGGAGCCTCCTGCAGACTCTCCCTCGACGATGAATATCTCGCATTTCGCGGGGTCCTTCTCGGAGCAGTCCGCGAGCTTCCCGGGGAGGGACGTGCTCTCGAGGAGGGACTTCCTGCGGGTGGCGTCCCTGGCCTTCTTGGCCGCCATCCTGCCCTCGTAGGCCGACATGCATTTCTTCACGATGGCCTGCGCCACCTGCGGGTGCTCGTCCAGGTACTCCCTGAACTTCTGGCCCATGATGCCCATGACAGCGGTCTGGGCGATGGAGGACCCGAGCTTCTCCTTGGTCTGGGACTCGAACTGGGGGTCGGCCATCTTGATGCTGATGACCGCCGTGAGCCCTTCCCTGGTGTCCGGCCCCTCGAGGGTTATGTCCTTCAGGAGGTTGTTCTCCTTCCCGTAGTCGTTCAGGATCTTGGTCAGGGCGGTCCTGAAGCCGGTGAGGTGCGTTCCGCCGTCGGGGGTGCTGACCGTGTTCACGAAGGCGTCCACGGACTCGTTGTACCCGTCGGTGTACTGCATGGCGATGTCAACCAGGACGTCCCTCTCCTTGCCTTCGGGGTCCTTCTCGCTGTAGGTGCCGTTGACGGTGATCGGGTCGGGGTGTATGGGTGTCTTCGCGCGGTTGAGGTACCTGACGAACTCGCTCACTCCGCCCTCGTAGTGGTAGGTCTCCTTCTTCTCGGTCCTCTTGTCCTCGAAGTTGATGGTGACCTTGGTGTTCAGGAACGCCTGGTTCCTGAACCTGTTCTGCAGGGTGCCGAAGTCGAACTCGACCGTCTCGAACATGGTGGGATCCGGAAGGAACGTTATGGTGGTCCCGGTGTCGTGGGCGTCCCCGATGACCTCTACGGGCCCGTCCGGGATGCCGGTATGGTACGACTGCCTGTGGATGTGCCCGTCCCTCTTGACGGTGGCGATCAGCCATGTGGAGAGCGCGTTCACGACCGATACGCCGACCCCGTGCAGACCGCCGGAGACCTTGTACGCGTTCTGGTCGAACTTACCTCCGGCATGGAGGTCGGTGAGGCAGACCTCAAGGCCGGATTTGCCCTCCTCGGGCACTATCCCCACAGGGATGCCTCTGCCGTCATCCGCCACGGTCACCGATCCGTCCACATTGACGGTGACGTCGATCCTGGTCGCGAAACCGGCCATGACCTCGTCGATGGAGTTGTCGACCACCTCGTACACGAGATGGTGCAGCCCTCTGGTATCGGTGCTGCCGATGTACATGCCGGGGCGGACCCTGACGGCCTCCAGGCCCTTCAGGGCGCGGATGGAGTTCTCGTCGTAAACCTCCCCGTTCCTTATGTCGTCATCTTTGCCCATTTTCTGACTTCCGAAAATATGTGGCTGGGCATGTCGGTCTTAATATATTATAATAATTAGGCGCGAGCGTACGCGCGCGTTAATAATTGAATTGGAGGTATGCTCCGGCATGCTCTCCCCGGTGCGGCGGCGGGACCGGGGGAGCGGGGGGCGCCAGCCGTCAAGTATGAAATACGACGAGGCGGATTCTTCGGCGATTCAAATGAGCACCATCATGGAGCAGGCCGCCCGCGGGGAGTCCGACCACAGGATCAAGAAGATCGCCGAGAGGGAGGGCGTGACCGAGAGGTTCGTCATGGACGGCATCGCGGCCGGGCGCATCGTCATGCCCTGCAACCCCGCCCACGACCCCATACCCGCCGCCGTCGGGGAGGGGCTCTCCGTGAAGGTCAACGCCAACATCGGGACGTCCCGCGACATGCCTGACATAGAGCCCGAGATCCGCAAGATGGACATCGCCGTGAAGTACGGCGCCGATGCCGTGATGGACCTCTCCACCGGCGGCGACATCGATGCCATCAGGAAGCGCCTGCTCTCCCGCTGCCCGGTCATGATGGGCTCCGTCCCCATCTACGAGGTCGGGCTGACGGCCGCCAGGAAGAACGCCGTCGTCGAGATGACCGAGGACGACATCTTCTCCGGGATCGAGAAGCACGCGAAGGACGGAATGGACTTCATGACCGTCCACTGCGGCATCACCCGCGAGACCGTGAAATGGATCGGGAACTCGGAAAGGCTGATGGACGTCGTCTCCCGCGGCGGCTCCTTCCTGACCGCATGGATCCTGCACAATGACGAGGAGAACCCCCTCTACAAGGACTTCGATGTGCTCCTGGACCTCGCGAGGAAGTACGAGTTCACCCTCTCCCTGGGGGACGGGTTCAGGCCGGGGTGCATCCGCGATGCCTCGGACCCTGCGCAGGTCTCCGAGCTGATGGTGCTCGGGCACCTGGTCAAGAGGGCGAGGGCGGCCGGGGTGCAGGCCATGGTCGAGGGGCCGGGCCACATGGCGATGGACCAGATCGCCGCGAATATGAAGATGGAGAAGGCGCTCTGCCACGGGGCGCCTTTCTACGTCCTCGGGCCTCTGGTGACGGACATAGCTCCGGGCTACGACCACATCACGTCGGCCATCGGAGGGGCCATCGCGGCGCAGGCGGGGGCCGATTTCCTCTGCTACGTCACCCCCGCGGAGCACCTGTCCCTTCCGGACGAGAACGACGTCAAGGAAGGCGTCATCGCGTCCAAGATCGCCGCCCACGCCGCGGACCTGGCCCACGGGAAGGGGTCCAAGAGGGACGACGAGATGGCCAAGGCGAGGAAGAAACTGGACTGGAACGCCATGTACGGAGTCTGCCTCGACCCGGAGAAGGCGAAGGCCTACCGCGCCCGCGGATGCACCGAGGAGCAGGACGGCTGCTCCATGTGCGGGGACGTCTGCGCGATCAAGATCGTGAACCAGTACCTCACCAAAAGCAGCGGGCCGATAAGGCCGGACGTACCGTCGGGAAAGCACAGCTGCGAATGAGAATGGAGCCGATGGAGGGATTTGAACCCCCGGCCGACGGTTTACGAAACCGTCGCTCTACCGCTGAGCCACATCGGCGCCGAAGATGAGCATAGGGTCGGACTATAAAATCGCTTTCGATGGATTCGAGCAGGGAAGCATCCGCGGGAGACGGATGCACGCCTGCCGCACGGCCAGTGAGGAGAGGCCGCCTGCTTCCGTGCACAATGCATTTCCAATCGTGCCCCGAGTGAGGTTCTCCGGTCTTCGAATGATTGTAAATTTATGATTGACTTGATTTGACTGGGTTCAGTCTCTGAAGAGCCAATCGAACCAAACGGCGATGCTGCCCGAATCTTCCCCGCTCCCTCTCGAATCGGGGAGCACCCAGCCGATTATTATGGCGGCGGCTATGATCGCGGCCGCGATGGCGATCGCCAGGATCGGGGTGCTGCGCCTCATCAGGACCGCCTGTACCGGGGGAACATGTCCCTGAAGACGACGGCGTCCTTCTCGATGAGCGGGGACTCGCAGACGAAGTTGCAGTCCATGTCGCTGTCGTTCAGGATGTCGGCGAGCATCTGCAGGTCAGGCTCCTTCTCGCTGAGCGGAAGATGGCTTATCTCCCCCTTCTCGCCGTACTTGATGCAGCTGATGTGGAAGTGGGCCGTCGGGCCGGCCAGCGGGAAGAACTCGTCGATGAGGTCCTGCATGTCCTTCTTCGTCTTCAGGCACCCGACGCCCCTGGCGTGGACATGGGCGACATCGAGGACCGGACGGACTCCGTCCACCTCCTTCATCACCCCGGCGATCTCCTTCAGCGTCCCGAACTGCCCTTTCTTCCCCATGGTCTCCACCCCGAGGGTGACATCATGTATCCCGAGGTCGTCGAGCTGCTCCTTGCATCTGGTCAGGCCGGAGATGACATTCGGGAGGGCGGTCTCCGGATGCTTCCCGTAGGATGCCGCGTGGATCACGATGATGTACGCGCCGAGCCAATGGGCGGCCTTGGCGGTGTCCACGACCCATGCTACGCTCTTGTCCACCGTCTCCGGGCTGTCCGAATTGAAGCTGATGAAATAGGGCGCATGGCAGCTCAGCCGTATGTCCAGGTCCTTGGCGCATTTCCCTATCTGGCGGGCCCTGTCCTCCGAGATCCTGGCCCCGCGGACGAATTCCACCTCGAGGCAGTCCAGCCCCAGTCCGCGGGTGTACTTCAGCGACCCCTCCGGGTCGCTCTTGCTTCCGATCGCCGGATACCCGGCAGGTCCGAACCTCATGCGCTCCGTATCCTCCAGGTATAACTTAATCTTCTCCGACACAGGCATAAGCGCGCATCCCCATCCCGATGCCGATGTCCAATATCATGCACATGAGGTTCACGGCCGACACCTACTACGGGCGCGACTCGCGCCGCTACCTCAGGATCTTCTTCAGGCCGAGGAAGTGGCCGGACGATCCCGAGCATGTCAGGTACGTGACGGTCTACACCGACAGGCCCGATGTCTCGGACGCCCCGGAGATCATGGAGAAGCTCTGCCCCGGTTTCTCGAAAGCGATGGAGACGGTGTCCGTGCAGGCGTTCGACGAGTACGGGCTCAAAGGGAAGGTCTCCCGCGCGGAGGAGGAGGCCGCAGCCAAGGCGTCCGAATGGAAGGACGATGCCCGCCTGAAGCATGCCTACCGCATGTACAGCGCAGATGAGGGCGCGGATTCTTAAGAAGGGCAGGGCATCCGTGCCGTATGAGCATGAGGATTGAAACTGATATCTCCCTGGACCCGACCCTCGGATGCGGCCAGGCCCACCGCTGGAGGAAACAGGCGGACGGATCGTGGCAGGGGGTCATCGGAAGGTCCTGCGTCACGCTCAGGCAGACGAAGGACGGTTTCGAGTGCGAGGGGGACGCGCCCCGCTCCGCCGTCGAGAAGTATTTCCGCACCGGGGACGACCTCCCGACCATAATCGCCGACATCTCGGCCAGGGACCCGTATGTGGCCGGCCTCTCGGAGAGATGCCCCGGCCTCCGCATCCTCAGGCAGCCGGAATGGGAGTGCCTCGCGACGTACGTCCTCGCCACCAATGTCAACGTCAAGAGGATCGCCAAGATGGTTGAGTCCGTCTGCGACCTCTTCGGCACCGACCTCGGGGCCCGCAGGGCGTTCCCGACCCCGAAGCAGATCCTCGACGGGAAGGAGAGGATCGGAGAATGCAGGCTGGGGTTCCGCGAGGAACGCTTCCTCCTGCTGGCACAGCGCGCCGAGGACGGGGATGTGGACGTGAAGGCCCTGGAAGAGCTCCCTTACGAAGAACTGACCCAGTCGCTCATGGGCATCAAAGGCGTCGGCCCGAAGGTGGCCGACTGCGTCGCCCTGTTCGGCTACGGCCGCCTGGAAGCTTTCCCGGTGGACGTGAGGATCCAGAAGGTCATGGAGGCCCGCTACGGGGTGTCCGGAAGCTACAAGGCCGTCGCCGCGCGCGGCAGGAAGATGTTCGGCCCTTACGCCGGATACGCCCAGGAGTTCCTCTATCATTCTGAGTTCATCTGAGCCGGGGCGGCCCTCCGGCCCGCGCCGCCGGCTCACTCTATGCTGGTGATGCAGTTCGGATCGGGCGTCTTCCCCCATGCGCAGGAGGGAGCTTCGGCACCGGTTATGTCGGTGTAGATCTTGGCGAGGAGGCCGATGCTCTTGATGTAATTGCAGATCCTGCACATCTCGACGGACATATCGGACTTCTCCTCGACGATGAGCTTGGCGCTCTTCTTGACCTCATCGATGAAGCTTGGATAATACTCGCTCTGCTCGATGAGGATGCTGCCGCCGCGCTTGTTCTTCAGATACTGGGATATGGCGGCATCGGTCACCCCGAACACGCGCCCGACATCAGACTGGCGCATATGGTAGGTCCCGACCATCTCCTTGGCGATCTCCCTCCTGATGGTGGGGAGCACGTACCAGACGACGATCTCGCAGGGGGTTTTCATGCCCTCACCGAAGACGTGTTAATATTTACGATTGTTGAATCCTCATATCCCCGGGTTGACGCGGTTGTAGAACTCGCTGGAGTCCCAGTCGGTATCGTACCCGCTGTCGTCCTTCTTCTCGACGGAGACCCCGTAGGAGCGGAGCGTCTTCTCGATCAGGGCCTTCGCCTCGTCCGTGCCCTCGAAATCGTCCACCTTGGCCCCGTCCGGGGTGATCTTGCCCTTGAAGTGCCCGATAATCTCGGTGCCCTTCCACACCGTGCTCACCGAGGACCCGCAGGCCTTGCGGATGTCCTCCCTGAGGTAGAAGCTCAGGTTGTCCTGGGTATTGAGGATGAACGTCCCGTCAAACGGCTCTGCCGGCGCGTCCGCGTCCTCGGCGGGCATCCAGTAGAGCGTCGGGTCGCCCTCGATGAAGAACCCCTTAACCACCTCCCCGCGGGCCTCCAGCCCCCAGGACCTTCCTGGTCCTCCACATCTTCAGGCCGAGGAACCTCGCCATCATGTCGGCGGAGAAGATGCCGAAGTCCCGGAGATGGAGCAGCGCGATCTCCTCGGCGGCGGACTCCGGGTCCTCCGTGTCCGGGACCCACCTGTAGTATCCGTCGGAGTCCTGGCACACCATGGACGCCTTCATGAGGTCCGATACGGCCTCGGTCGTGCTGTCGTACGAGAGCCTGGAGCGGTACCTGAGTTCCTTCTTGTCTATCGGCCCCCTCTCCTTCACGATCTTCTCGACGTGCTTCATCTCCTCGGTGCGCTCGGCCTGCTTGGCGGCGCGGAAGACCTTCATGAGCTCAGGCCTGGCATATCCGATGAACGGAGGCATGAGATTCCCTTTCACGACGGCGCCGCGGTCGGCGTACTTCTTCAGCGACGAACGGGCGGTAACGCGCGGGACCAGCTCCTGGTCGCTGCGGATGTACCCCCTCGCGTCCAGGAGGTCCTGGAGGGTGGGGTAGCGGCTGTCCTTGGCGAGCCTCTGGCGGCGGAAGACCAGGCTCAGGGCCTCGGAGCGGGTCATGACCCTCTCGGAGAACCTGCCCTTGGCCCAGAATCCGTTGACGAACACATAGCCGCAGGACCTCATTATCTCCGCGATCTCGGGCGGGAGCTCGGCGGCATCGCTGCCCAGGACCTCCCTGACGCGGACGATGTCCGTACCCTTCATCTTGAAATAGCCCATCAGGCGGTCCATGGCGCCGAGGGCGTCCGCCAGCAGGTCGGGCGAGTCCACATCGACAGAGCGGACCTCTATGGCGCCGGACATCTCCCAGATCTCCATGGCGCCGATGACCCTGCTCCCCTTCATCACCGGATAGATCCAGCGGTCACCGTAGCGCGCGGAGATCTCCGCCCACTTGGACCCCAGGTCCGGGTCGAACAGGGAGAGGACCCTGGTCTCCTCGGGGGCCGCGCCGGGGCTGTTGAGCTTCGGCAGCTCGTCCTTCATGATGTACATCGCGGCCTGCCCGGGGCCGACGAGGATCCTGACCGCGCCCACGCGCTCGGCAGCGGCATCGATGTCGCCGTCCGGGACGCTGACTATGTACCTAACAGAGGTCACCGGCACCGGGCCGAACGCCCTGATGGCCTGCTCCACGATGCGGTCCTCCGGGCTCTCCGCCGGTATCTCCGGGGAATAGACGGCGTAATGGTTCTCCGTGCCCCAGTCCTCGCGGTCGCTGAACGCGTGGATTATCTTCATGGAGCGGTCGAGGCGCAGGATGGACTCCTTGACCTGCTCCTTCTCCCTGCCGGTCGAGGCGGCGATCTCCCTCATGGTCGTCCCGGCGGGGCCGGCCCCGGCGATGGCCGCCAGGACCTCGGCGTCGGACGGCTGGGTGGAGTCCTGGGCGAAGTAGGCGTACCTCGCCGCGTCCTCCGCGAGCATGAATCTGACGCGCCCCCTCGCGAACCTCCCCAGGAGGATCTTCCCGGACGCGCGCATCTCCTGCCAGCGGTCGAGGCTGAACCCTTTGACCCTGGAGAAGACATCGAGCTCGGACCCGGCCGTGACGTAGAACCTGAAGAAGTCCTCGATGGAATCGAAGCTCTCGCCCTTGGTGAGGCGGTAGTTCTCCACCGTCTCGTAATCGTACACATTGTCCTTGCCGGACCTCAGGCGGAGCCTGTCGGACGACAGCATGTACTGGTCGTTCTCCGAGACCAGGAACCTGCCCTTGGCCACCTCTCCGGCGGCCGCGAGGCCGTCGAGGGACAGCTGCACCTCCCCGTCCGGGATGCTGAGGGCGAAGGCCGCCTCCTGGACGGTGGTCGGCCCGTAGGCGCCGAGATGCCTCAGCAGCACGCTGTCTACCGCCTCGGCGCGGGGGTCTTCGGAGGCTCCCTCCGGCCGAAGTACCAGCGGTTGTTCTCCGCGACGTCCGTGCGCTCGACCAGGTACATGGACTCGAGCTTCCTGACCGAACGGAAGATGATGTCGTCGGTCAGGTCCGGCAGGGCGTCCTTGACCTCGCTCAGCAGGGTGCGGGCGCCGATATGCTCCAGCACCTGGGCGTCCGCCTCGGAGAGGGTCCTCTCCCTGACGGTGGCGGCCGCGTACTCCTCGGCGATCTCCGCCGGGACGGCGTAGGCCTCGTCCAGGAACACGGTGCGGAGGGCGCCCTTGCGGATCAGGTCCCTGACCCAGGCGTCGACGTCCTTCTTGTCGGGGTCGCAGTAGGGGTAGATGCTCCTCCCCCTGTCCCTGAGCACCTGCAGCGGGCCGGTCTTCATGAGCAGCTTGGGTATGTCGTCCTCGGAGGACACGCGCCCGACCTTGGCGCGGAAGTACTGGGTCACTGCGTCGGCATCGAACTCGAACTCGCGGACGCTGTCCCCGAGGGCGCGCTCCAGGACCTTCCGGTGGAGCTCCTTGAGGAGGGCGCTCCTGTCCTCCATCAGCACGATGTCCGAGAAGCCTGCGAGTATGACGCTGTGGGCGAACGGCGAGGGGGTGCCGGTGAACGGGACGGCCCTGACGCCCATCTTCCCGCTCTCGATCATCTCCAGGACGACCCTGGCGTTCTTGATGTCCATGTCGTCCTCCAGGATCTCCCTGTAGGTCTCCTCGATGACCGGCTCGTTGTCCATATCGCGGAGCATGTCCAAGAGATAGGTGGAGCGGACCTGCTGCCTGTTGACCGATATCGGCCTGCCCATGTAGTTCCTGAGGATCATGAAGCTGCGGGCGGCCGTGTGCCTGAACCTCAGCTTGAAGATCTCCGAGTCCTTGATGGCCTTCCTCAGCACCGGCTCGAGGTCCCTCGTCCCCAGCATGCGCGGGACCTGCGCCACGTCTATCCTGTGGGTCGTCCCGATCATGAAATCGTCGTCGGTGATGGTGACGGACACGTTCGACCCGGTGGCGGCGGTGATGCGGTACGCATAGCCGCGGGAGAGGGCGTCGTTGACCCTCCTGCCGAAGGGATAGTGGAAGATCAGCCTCTGGTTCCCCGAGGGGTCGATGTACTCCTCTATCGCAAGGCAGTCTATGTCGGGGATGAACCCCGCGACCGCCTTCTGCTCCCGGAAGTACGACACGAGCGAGCGGGCCGAGCCTTCGTCGATGTCGAACTCCTCGGACAGCCTCGGAAGGATGTCCGGAGGGTTCTCGTCGATCAGCTGGGACATCTCCTTCCTGAACCTCGCCACGTCCATCGAGAGGTCGAAGGACCTGGGCAGCATCTCGCCCGCCCACGACGGCACCGTGGGCTTCCTGCCGTTGGCCTCCTTGACATAGGCGGTCATGCCCTTGGAGCGGACGAACTCCAGGGACCTCCCGCCGAGCACGAAGACGTCCCCGGGGGAGAGCCTCTCGACGAACTTCTCCGAGAGCTCCCCGGCGACGGATCCGTAGGACGTTATGACGCGGTAATTGGATTCCTCCGGGATGGTGCCGAGGTTCATGAAGTAGATCATCCTCGCGCCCTTCTTCTTCCCGAATACGCCCTCGTCCTCGTCGTACCAGATCTTCGAGTATACGTTCTCGTGCTCCTCTTTGCTCCCGAGGTACCTCAGAACGCCGATGAACTTGTCGTACGGCAGGTTGTGGAAGCAATAGGACGACTGCACCACGCGGTAGGCCTCGTCGACACCCCACCTGCGGTCGATGGACATACCCACGACCGCCTGGGACAGCACGTCGAGGCAGTTCTCCGGGATCCCGACCCTGTCGATGTCGCTGCGGTGGGCGGCGCGGCACATGACGGCGCACTCGGACAGGTCGTCCGGGTCGAACACGATGAGCCTGCCCATAGCGACCTTCCCGAAGCTGTGCCCCGACCTGCCGATCCTCTGCAGGCCCTTGGCGACACTCTTGGGAGAGCCGATCTGGCACACCAGGTCCACCGAACCGATGTCGATGCCCAGCTCCAGAGACGTGGAGGAGACCACGCACTTGATCAGCCCCTTCTTCAGCCTCTCCTCGACGTCCAGGCGGATGTCCTTGCCGAGGGAGCTGTGGTGGACCTCCACGCTCTCCAGGCCGCGCTCCTTGAGCTTGTAGACGACGGCCTCGGCCCCAGAACGGGTGTTGGTGAACACCAGGGTGGTGTCGTGCTCGTCGATGAGCTCCTTGAGCTTGTCGTACATCATGGAGCTGACGACCTCGGTGGGCAGGGCGGTCATGTCGTCGGTGGGGCAGATGACCTTCAGGTCCAGGACCTTCTTCGAACTGGATTGGATCAGGCAACGGGCCGGGCCTCCCCGGGGCCGTCGAACCCGACGAGGTACTTCGCTATCTCCTCGATGGGCGCCATGGTGGCGGACAGCCCGATGCGGGTGAAGTCGGTCTCGCAGTAGTTCCTCAGCATCTCGAGGGTCAGCGACAGGAACGCTCCCCTCTTCGAATCGCAGATGTCGTGGATCTCGTCGAGGATGACCCATTCAGTCTTCTTCAGCGACTCCTTGAACTTGGGGGAGGCGAGGATGAGGGCCATGGACTCCGGCGTGGTTATGAGGATGTGCGGCGGATGGCGGACCATCCTCTGCCTCTCGCTCTGCGGAGTGTCCCCCGAGCGGACGGCCACGGAGATCTCGGGGACCGGCAGGCCTATCTCGGCCGCGAGCTCCCGCATCTGCCTCAGGGGCTCGTTGAGGTTCCTGTTGACGTCGTTGGCGAGGGCCTTGAGCGGCGAGATGTAGATGCAATAGATCCTCTCCTCGAGCTTCCCCTCGTTGTAGTACTTGATCAGCTGGTTGAGGATGCTCGTGAAGGCGGTGAGGGTCTTCCCGGAGCCGGTGGGAGAGGAGACTAGGACGCTCTTGCGTTCGTGGATCACGGGGATGGCCATGCTCTGCGGTTCCGTCAGGGACCCGAAGCTCTTCCTGAACCAGGCCGCTGTGAGCGGCTCCATGAGGCCGAGGACCTCGTCCATCGTGTATCTCCTGTCTATCTTCTCCGTATACGGCACCTCTGGAAAGAAAGTGAACGGGAAGCCTAACAAATCGCCGTATAAAAACAATAGGTAACAGCCAGTAAGGCGCTGCATCGCCATGCGCCGCAGGCGGGGATCCGGGCAGGAGGAAGCCCGCCGACAGGACAGGCGGTAAAGGGTTTCAGGGGACCGGAAGGGCCCCGTTTCAGTGCTTGAATACCTGCGCTGCGAAATAGACGAGGATTATGAGCACGACGATGCCGAGGGCGATCTCGATGACCGCCTCGATGCACTTGTTGTCGTCGTCATCGTCATCGCAGTCGGAGGAGGCGTACACGGAATCCGCCTGGTAGGCGTCCGCATCGTCCGCGGCCTCAGCGTCGGATTCTCCGGAATCGAACACGCTTACGCAGGCCAATACCGCGACGGCCGCCGCGACGAGCGCGAGGGCGGCGTATTTCCTGGAAGTCAACATCTTGGTTTCTGCCATATGAGCCACATTCCCGGGGCGGGAGTACAGTCCCTCCCCGTTCGAATGGTACTGTGAATCCCCTGGCCTGTTATAAACCCTTCATTGTACCTGCCGGAGGGCGTCAGGGGCGCCTGGATATACGGACGGCGATGTCGGCGGCCTCGGCCGGCGTGGCCGCGGACGCGACGCCGAGCCCCAGGCACTTCGACAGGGGAAGCCCGTAGCCGTAGGAGGCGGCGATGAACCAGCACTTGGCCTCTTTGGCCGCTTCCAGGTCCTGTATGCAGTCGCCGATCATGACGGCGCGGTCCGCGCCCACGGATTCGGCGCAGTCGAGGATCATCCGGCCCTTGGTGCGCTTCCCCTCCGGGTCAGCGCCCGCCACGGCACTGAAGAGCCCCTCCAGCCCGAAGGCACGGACCGCCGCCTCCGCTGCCGGCTGGACCTTCATGGTCGCCACCGCCAGGGATATCCCGGAGGACTTCAGCCTCTCCAGGGCCTCCTTCACGCCCGGGTAGAGGGAGACGCCGTCGTCGGCGGTGCGCCCGAGGTAGTCCTCGCGGTAGAGCCTGACCGCCTCGTCCGCCAGCTCGGGGCCGAAGATCGCCCTGCAGTTCTCCGGGAGGCCCCCGCACAGATGGTCCTTCAGCACCGCATCGGAGGGCTCCGGGACTCCGAGCCTGCGGGCCGCGTACCTGTAGGAGCGCCAAATGGATTCCCGGGAGTCCGTCAGAGTGCCGTCCATGTCGAAAACGGCGAGAGTCTTTGCCATTGAACCGCCTTATACGCGCAGATTATAAAGCGAATCGCCGATATCGAAGACCGATGAAACATGTATCGGCCGCGATGGCCGCGGCGTCGTAGCATGCATGCTCCTGCCGTCCCTGATCCTAGCAGACGGATCGGATGCCGACGACGGGGATACCGAGACCGGGCAGACGTACATCTCAGGGTACATCTACGAGCCCCGTTCCTCCGGGAACGAAGCGATCGAGGGGGTGACGGTGACCGTGAAGATGACGCTGTCCGACGGAAGCGTGACCAGATACTCCTCTACGACCGGCTCTGACGGCGGATTCGATATCAACGTCACGTCCGGTTTCGACAGCTCCGCCACCTACAGCATGCTGTTCGCCTATCAGGACTATACCGTAAGGTCTCTGCCTCAAGCTTTCTCGACAACGGCCGACTCAGAAGGATATTACACGGTAACGCTCCCTTCGCCCGTGACGGAGAACGAGAACACCTACTACATGCTGACCGATGACATGTCCCAGTCGAGCGGATCCGACATGAGGATGGTTCTGATGACCTCCACCACCAGCACTCTCACCATCACGGTGATCTACGGCAGCGACTTCATCAGCGGGGCCAAGGTCACCATCACCAACAAAACCAACGAAGACGACAGCCGTACGGAGGAAAGTAAGTCCGGCGGGATTGCTCAGTTCAGCAGTGTGTCCGTCGGAGAATATTATATTACAATCAAGGCGGACGGGTTCGATGATTATAAGTCCACACTTACCGTCGGAGAAGGCGGCACGTCGGTGAGTGTAAATCTGACAGAGAAGGCCCATACACATTATCTGTGGGGCTTCGATCTGGCCCACGTCATGATGCTCGGCGGCCTGCTGGTCGGCATCTTGATGGCCATAGCGGCATGGGCCCTGCACCGCAGCGGTAAGAAGCTGGACTCCTGAGGAGCCCCGGGAAGGGCCAGGTCAGTACACCCTTTTGATGTTCTGCCTGACCTTCTCGTAGAGGCTGTTGCCGTCGGCATCCATCGCGACGGTAAGAGGGCCCAGACGGACGGCGCTGAACTTCCAGAGCGCCTCGGGCATGCCGAGGTCCTCCCATTCGCACCCGACGACCTGCGACAGGCCCTCCGCGAGGGACACCGCCGCTCCGCCTACGGCCGCAAGGTAGACGCAGCCTTCCTTCTTCATCGCCTCGGCCGTGGCGCGGTCCATGCCGCCCTTGCCGATGATCGCCTTGATGCCGAACTCCCTGATGAAACGGGGCTCCAGCGAGTTCATCCTCGCGCTGGTGGTGGGCCCGGCGCGACCACGGTCCACCTGTCGCCGTTCTTCTTCATGATGGGCCCGCAGTGGTAGATGACCGCGCCGCGGAGGCATTCCGGGACCTCCTTCCCCTCATCGAGGTACTCCAGCGCGCGGATGTGCACATCGTCCCTGCCGGTGATCACGGGGCCGTTGATGTAGACGGTCTCGCCCAGCTTCAGGGACCTGACGTCCCTGTCGGACAGCGGAGCGTTAAGGGTCTTCACAGGACCGCCCCCTGGGAGTACTCGACGTCCGAATCGGTGATCCGTGCGGACGCCCTCCTGGTGGCCCAGCAGCCGATGTTGACGCAGACGGGGAGGGAGGCGGTATGGCAGGCCATCTTCCTTATCTTGACGCCGAGGACGGTGGTGTTGCCGCCCAGCCCCATGGGGCCGAGCCCGGAGCTGTTCAGCTTTATGAACAGGTCCTCCTCGAGCTTCCTGATCTCCGGGTCCGGGTCCTCATGGTCAAGAGGCTCCATCAGGCGCGCTTGGCGGCCGCGGCGCACTCGTCCGAGGTGCCGCCGATGCTATCCCGACGATCCCGGAGCAGGGGCGCCCGCCGGCGTCCAAGACGGAGTCGATGATGAACTTCACTACGCCTTCCCTGCCCTCGGCGGGGTTCAGCATGGCGAGCTTCGTCATGTTCTCCGACCCGGCGCCCTTCAGCATGACCGAGATCTCGGTGAACGGGTCGGCGGTGGGGATGTAATGGATGAAGGGCATCCCCGCGCCGGTGTTGTCGCCGGAGTTCTTCCTGGTGAACGGGTCGACCGCGTTCGGCCTCATGGGGACCTTCGCGGTGCTGCGGACGACGGCCTCGCGGATGTCGTCCGCTATGCCGGGGTCGATCCTCCCGCGGACCCAGAACACGGGCACCCCCGTATCCTGGCACATAGGTTTCCCCAGGTGCTCGGCCTTCCTGATGTTGTCCAGGATCGCTCCGAGCACCGTGCGCGCCGAGGCGTCCGCCTCCCATTCGGCCGCCGCCTCCAGCGCCCAGCCGATGTCCTCGGGGATCTTGGTGTTGGCCAGTTTCAGCAGGTTCTCGACTATCTGTTCCCTTGTCTCCGGAAGTTTGACCACCATGGAAATCACCTCAGCGGCACGTAGTAGAGGACGTCATCGATCCTCACGGCCGGCACCCTGTCCCCAATCGACGCGTCCTTGGGCACCAGCAGGTCAACGGTCTGGTAGCTCGAGGGGTCCAGGACCTGGACCTCACCCTCGGAGGCCGTGATCACGTCGGCGCGGATGAGGTCGGAATACTTGCAGTAGACCTTCAGATCGGGCATCTCCCTCCTCTCGATGGAGGTCTCGCGGAAATTGTCCAGGGAGACGATCTTCCCTCCCCTGCCGGACACGCGCGACAGGAGCCAGTACTTCTTCTTGAAGCGGACGACGTCCCCGACGTGGAACTCGGGGAGCCTGACCAGGTAGGTGACGCGGTACATATCGAGCCCGTCGCGGGTCTGCCCCACCAGCTTGGAGGACTCGTCGGTCTCCGCGGCGTAGACATCGGCCAGGTCGCGCGCGCATGACTTCCCCAGGGCGATCAGCGACAGGTAGACGTCCACCCCGCCCGTGACGATCTCCATCTTGGTGATGAAGGCGTTCTGGTCGGTCTTCATGGCGCCGTCCACCAGCTTCTCCACCCTGGCCAGGACCTCGTCCTGCAGGTCCTTGGACAGCGTCTTTCCGGAGCTCCTGATCTGGAGTATGGCCTCGTAGTAGTTCCCGCTGCGGCGCGAGCATATCCTGCAGACGGTGTTCTTGATCCTGACGACGGTGGTCGCCGCCGCGTCGGTCGTGAAGCCGCCGACGGCCACCTTGCAGTTGAGGGTGACGGACACGTTGTAATCGTCCAGGTACCCGAGGGCGGCGGAGATGTCCGTGACCTTGCCCTCGCTGATGCATTGGAGCTCCTCGGCCGCGGCGCATATGGCCGCCTCGTCCTGCTCCATAGGCACGAAGGCCCCGTGGCGGTAGAACTGGCCGCAGGTGGTGCATCTCTGGAGGTCGACATGGTCCGGCAGGGAGAGGACCTGCCTGTCCTTCAGGAAGCATTCCAGGCACATCCCGTTGACGGTCTGGTCGGTCTCCTTGCCGCATTCGACGCAGAACCCGTTCACAGCGTCACCGCCTGCGCATGCCTGATGCCGCCTATCTCCAGGACGGCGCCCCTGTCGATGATCCCCATCTCCACCGCTATGTCCACCGCGCGGTTCCCGGCGATGTTCAGGATGGTGAATGCCTCGAACCTCGAGCGGAGCTCGGCCTCGTCGATGAGGTCCCCTCCGTAGAAGCCCTCGTTGACGGTGATGTGGAGCTTTCCCTCCGCGAATGTCTTCCCGAGGACCTCCTCATCGCAGACCGCGATGATGGTCTCCTTAGGGTGCCTGTGCGTCCTGAAATAGAATCCTCCTGCCATGCGTATCACCCTGCGTGCCTGTAGTGCCCGCTCTTGGGGCTGTAGATGACCCCTCTCCGGCTCAGCTTCTCGAGCGTCTGGTTGACCTCGGCGGCCTTTATCCCGTCATGGGACGCTGCCGAGATGATGTCCTCGGTCGTGATCCCGTTTTCGCCGGCGTCCTTGATTATCTTCTCGATCTGGTTGATGTCGGCGCGGTCCTTCGACGAGAACTCGGACATCCTATCGATGTCCAGGATGCCTCCCTGGGTCCTCGCGATCTTGTCCATGTAGTACGCGACCAGGTCGATGGCGCGCTGCGCATCGACGTCGGTGACGGTGTTGGACAGGCGCATCTTCGCAGAGGCCTCGGCTATCCTCACATACGCTTCGAGCTGCCTGGCCGTGATGGGGACCGTCTTCGATTCCGAATAGCCGCTCCTGATCCTGACGTAATTGTCCTCGATCATCTTGGCGGCCGAGTCCGTCATGACCGGCACGATGTGCTGCTTGGCGTAGGCCACGTACTTCCTCAGCTGCTCTATGGAGTACTTGGGCTTGATGTCGACCGTCTCCTCCATGATCTGGTCGATGTCCACGCCTTCCGGGGACTCGGAGCCGCTGTACTGCCTCGCCTCCCCTCTCCTGTGGACCTTGAGGATGTACTGGGTGACCTTGCGGTCGTATTTCGGCTCAGGCACGTCGTTCATGACGAAGATGAGGTCGAAACGCGATAGCAGGGGGGCCGGAAGGTCTATCTGGGTGGCTATCGCCGAGCCTTCCGTGTCGAACCTCCCCAGCTTGGGGTTGGCCGCGGCAAGCATGGAGCACCTGCACTGGAGGGCCATGGTCAGGCCGGCCTTCGCCACCGAGATCCTCTGGGACTCCATGGCCTCATGGAGCGAGGAGCGGTCCTGCTCGGTCATCTTGTCGAGCTCATCGATGCATGCCAGGCCGCCGTCCGCCAGGACGAGCGCCCCCGCTTCGAGGACCCAGCCGCCGGTATCCTCGTCCTTCACCGCGGTGGCCGTGAGGCCGGCCGCCGAGGCGGACTTGCCGGAGGCGTATATCCCGCGGGGGGACAGCTGGGACATGTAACGGAGGATCTGGGACTTCGCGACTCCGGGGTCTCCGACGATGAGGATGTGCATGTCCCCCCTGATCGCCGAGCCGTCGTCCATGACCTTGTGGCAGCCTCCGAAGAGCTGCAGGGCGACGGCCGCCTTGACCTCCCTCATGCCGTAGATGGTCGGCGAGATGGAATCGATGATGTTCTCGAAGAGGTGGGGGTCCCTGGACATCTCCAGGATCGCCTTCTCGTCCTCGTCCGTTATGACGATCTCGTCGTACTCGTGCTGCTCGTACTCCACCGAGATAACGTCCAGGTAGGTCTCGAAGGTGGTGGTCTTGTTCCTGTCCTGCTTCTCGGCCGACCGAAGGATCCCGTTGAAAGTGACCCTGGACCCGGGGGTGACCTCCCCGGCGATGTCGTCCTCGAGGTAGCCGCTCATCCTCTCGGGCTGGTCGCCTCCCCTCAGGTCCTCGGGGGATTCCTGGAAATCGATCCTCTGGGTATCGCGGTATATCGACTCCTGCTCGTCGAGTATGAACTTCAGCGGGCCCCGGTTGCAGGTGGTCGCCGGGTTGGTGCACATGGCCGGCTCCGCGAGGATCATGCCCGGCTGGTCCACCCATATCTCCTGGCCGCACTTGGCGCACCTGAAGAGCGCCTTGGTCATCCTGGGGCGGACGGGGGTGACCCTTTTCACTATGCCGTCCACGGAGACCAGCCTGCCGAGGTGCTTCGCCCTCAGCTTCCTGATCCCGACCTTGGCATCGTGGGGGATCGAGGTGATCCTGACGTTCACGATGTTGACAGGGTCCCACGAAGGGGGCATGGCGGATTCCTTGATGTACTCCGACGCCGCCGCGATGCAGCGGTCCGGCGCCTCCATGACGTACATCGCGAACTGCGAGCTGTACATGTCGATATCGTCGTAGTCTATGAACACGCTGCGCTTGTCCGGGTAACTGTCCGCTATCTCCCTCAGCATCAGGACGTACTTCTCCTTGCCGAGGATGCTCGCCCATGCCTCCTTCAGCTCATCATCCTGGAAAACAGCCATCTCACGCCTCTTTGGAACGGCATTCGCCGTCGGCCCACCAAATCCATCCGCCGTCCTCGAAGGAGACCTTCCCCTTCACGAGGCCCTCGCGGCGGTATTTGCTGAGCGTCTTGATCAGATCGTCCGGGCACCTGTAATGGAAATACGATTCCAGCCTCGCGGCCGCCTCGGCCGTGGTGATGCGCTCATCCCCCAGGGCCTTCCATACCATTTCCAACAGTTCGTCCGGCATTGCGTCGTCTCCTATGCTCGCGCAATATTAAAAACAAGCCCGCGGACATCCTGCGGACATCGGTCCCCGCCGCCGTCTCCGGCCACCGACCTGACGTAGCTGTCGGACATGCTCCGGACCTCATCGGAATCGGCCGCCGTCCTGTACTCGTCGAAGAGCGCCTTGTTGAGCGTCACCAGCTCGGGGGCCCAGTTGAACCTCCCCATGAACAGCTCGGCCTGCTCGTCCATGCCCATGATGATCAGCGAGGCCAGGACCGCCTCGGCGCTGTTGAGCCTCCACGGCTTCCCCCAGTTCACCGGATTAGCGGCCACCAGATAGGGTAGGCACCTGCCGCGGGCCGCGCGGATGCGCGGGAGCTCCGAGATATGGGTCCATGTGAGGTCCAGCACGACGAGACCCAGATGAGCGTGCTTCGCATCCGCGGGCGAGAGCATGGTGTCCGCAGTGGGGTCGAGGACCAGGGCCCCGCGGGGGATCCGGTCGAGCCTAACCTCGCGGGCCAGGCCGAACTTCTCCATCCTCTTGGCGGTGCACTTCTTCGGGTCGCACTGGTCCTTATCGTAGACGAGAATGGGGATCATGCCGAGATCAGGGACCTGAGCTTCTCGGGGTCTGCCAGGTTCTCCGCGACCCATTTGGACACGCGGTCCGCCATGGCCAGGAGCTGATCGGCGAGTTCGGCATCGTCGGTGGCGGTGAATTCCTCCCTGGTCCCCATATGGGCGCAGATCTGGCGCCCCTGCCAGGGGGATTTCTTCGCGAGGCGGTCGAACACGGGCTTCTCCGTGTAGACCACGAAGTCGAAGCCCTCGTCGCGCGGGAGGAACCTGTCGTCGGAGAAGTCCTTGGAGACCAGGTCGCGGAGGTCCTCGCCGGCGCAGTACATCACCGAGAGCAGGTCGCAGTCGACGATATCGTGCTCGGGGCCGGCGCTGTAGACCTCGTACCTGTCCGAGAACATCTTCCTGGCATAATGCTCGGCAAGCTGCGAGGAGAGATCGTTCTTGGAATCTACGAAGAGGATGCGGAGCTTCTTCTCCTGCTTCTTCTTTGCTGCCATGGAGAGTACCATGGCGGGGGCCATCATTAAAGTATTCCTCGCGATATGAGAAGCGCCGCGATGATGATCGTTTCATTGAGCTGAACGCTGATGATTGACGGGCGAGCTGAGCGGCATTCATCTGAACATGAATCCGGGGCGGGGACCCGAAAAATTTTCGCAGAGACGCCCAAACCTGTTGCCCCGGCGCTCATTCTTATACACGCGAGGGCATCGCTACGGCATGGAACCCGTATTGCAGGTGGCCCTCGACATGATGCAGCTGAAACGCAGCGAGGGCATCGCCGAGGAGGCCGTCGCCGGCGGCGCCGACTGGGTCGAGGTCGGCACCCCGCTGATAAAGAGCGCCGGCACTGACGCCGTGCGCACCATGAAGAGGAAGTTCCCCGGCCACAAGATCGTGGCCGACACCAAGACCATGGACACCGGTGCCTTCGAGGTGGAGATCATGGCCAAAGCCGGGGCCGACATCGTCACCGTCCTCGGACTCGCCGAGGACTCCACCATATCCGAAGCCGTCGAGTCCGGGAGGAAGTACGGCGCGGAGATCATGGTCGACATGATCAACGTCCCGGACAAGGTGAAGCGCTCGAAGGAGGTCGAGAAGCTCGGGGTGGCATACATCTGCCTGCACATGGGCATAGATACCCAGATGCGCGGCGAGGAGGCCCCGGTGGATGTCCTCAGGAAGATCGTGGAGGCAGTAAGCATCCCCGTGGCGGTGGCCGGCGGGATCACCGCCGACACGGTTCCCGATTATGTGAAGGCGGGCGCTTATGACATCATCGTCGGCGGCGGGATCACCAAGACCGACGATATCAGGGCGCCGCGGCGGAGATCAAGAAGGCCATGAAGGGGCTGGAGATCAGCAAGGTCATAGCCAAGAAGTATACCGAGGACGAGCTCTTCGAGGCGTTCTCCAAGGTCTCCACCTGCAACATCTCGGACGCCTACCATAAGAAGGGGGTCGTCTACGGCCTGCACCCGTACATCGAGCGCAATGCGAAGATGGTCGGGCGCGCCCTCACCGTCCAGACGGCGAACGGCGACTGGGCGAAGCCCGTGGAGGCCATCGACCGCGCCAAGAAGGGGGACGTCATCGTCATCGACGTCGGCGGGGCCCCCATGGCCGTCTGGGGCGAGCTGGCATCCAACTCTGCGATGGAGATGGGCTGCGCAGGGGTCGTCATCGACGGCGCGATAAGGGACATCGACGACATCGAGAACCTGAAGTTCCCGGCCTTCGCCCGCACGGCGGTCCCCTGCGCCGGAGAGGCCAAGGGCGCCGGGGTCATAGGGACCGAGATCGTCATCGGGGGGCAGAGGGTCCGCACCGGCGATTGGATCGTCGGCGATGAGAGCGGCCTCATCGTCATCGCCAAGGAGGAGGCCGTGGAGGTGGCCAACCGCGCCCTCGACGTCCATGAGCACGAGACCCGCGTCCGCGCGGAGATCAGGAAGGGCTCCACTCTCTCCAAGGTCAACGAGATATCCAAATGGGAGCCTGTGCAGCGAGGGAGCTTCGACCCCCTCCGCCGCTCAGATAATAATTTGCAAGCGCTCCGCCGGGGCCGCCGGGAAAATGACCCAGCGGCCCCGCTGACGGCGGAACGGAAAAGGTTTTCCCCGCCTCAGCGGGAGGTCATGGTCTTCATGACGCTCTTCGAGGAGTCCTCTCCGGGAGTGTATTCCCTGACCCTCCCGCCGTCCATGGCGGCGGCGAGCTTCTCCAGCTTCTCGACCCTGTCCTGGGTGGACGGGTGGGTGGAGAAGAGGTTCCTGGCGAACCCCTTCCGGCAGGGCTCGCTGATCCACATGTTGGCATGAGCGGTGTCGGAGTAGTCGTTGTTCGGGGAGCTGCATCCGCGCTCGAGCTTCATCAGGGCGCTGGCCAGCTCGCGGGGCTTATGGGTGATCCTCGCCCCGGTCTCGTCCGCCAGGTACTCGCGGTTGCGGGAGACGGCCAGCTGCAGGATGAGGCCGGCGATCGGCACGAATATCACGCAGACGGCCGCGACGACCAGCATCAGGGCGCTGTTCCTGTTGTCCCTGTCCCCGCCCGAGAAGACGGCACCGTAGAAGAGCATCCTGGCTGCGTACGTGAGGATGGCGACCATGCAGGAGGCCACCGACATCACGAGGATGTCGCGGTTCTTCACGTGGGACAACTCGTGGCCGATGACGGCCTCCAGCTCGTCGTCGTTGAGCGCCCTCAGGATGCCCCTGGTGGCCACGACGGCCGCGTTCTTCGGGTTCCTGCCGGTGGCGAAGGCATTGGGCATGGGGGCCTCGCATACGCCCACCTCGGGCATAGGCAGCCCGGCCTCCTTCGCGACCTTCTCGACGATGCCGTACAGCCTCGGCTCCTCTTCGCGCGTGACCAGGTGCACACGGTTCGCCCTGAGGGCGGACTGCTTGGAGAACCAGTACGAGAAGAAGCTTATCAGCACCGAGACGGCCAGCATCAGCACGAGCCCGTAGAGCCCGTAGCCGAAGAACCAGCCGATCACGAAGCCGATCAGCATCATGAACAGTGTCAGGATGACGAATATCGAGAGCGTCCTGAGCCTGTATGCCGCTTTCATTTCATTACCCCTGTTGGATTGGTTGGCTAATGGATTGATTGTCCTTCTATAAAAAGCATTAGTGCGGGCTGCAACGGGTCCGCATCAGAGCAGGTCGAACTCCAGGGTCTGGCCCCCGAAGAAGTCCTTCACCCCGTCGATCCCGAGGGTCACGCGCATGCGGTCTATCCCCCTCTCGTTGGTGCAGTGGTTGAGGTAGAGCCTCTTGATCCCGAGGTCCTTCAGGTACCCGGCGTACACGTCGGCCAGCCTGTCGTTCTTCTTCCCGATGTGCAGCCCTCCGATGACGGCGGCCGGGATCCTGCCGAACCTCTCCTTCACGGCGTCCACTGCATGGTCCAGGCCCATGTGGCAGCATCCGACTATCAGGACGGGCCCGACCTTGGTGCTTACGACCAGGAAGCATTCGTCCGCGCCGTTCTGGGTCATGGGCGGGGATATGTGCACGTGCTCCGACAGGTCGGTCCATCCGGCGACGTCGTTCCTGTACATCAGCCCCTCCTTCCCCTCGGGAGGGTACATGCCGTCGGTGCGGCCGAAGCGCTTCCTCTCCTCGGCAAAGCAGGACGCGGGGGCGTAGAAGTCGATCGGCTTCGTCCGCTCCCTCATGAACCCGTCGAGCGCCCCGCGGTGGTCCATGTGGTTGTGGGACACGACCACCGCGTCGACGGAGTCGGGTTCGATGCCGAGCTCGCCCATGTTGTTCTCCAGATACCTCGGGCGGTGCCCGAGGCCGAACAGGAAGCGCTTCCCGTCCGCATCGATCATGATGGACATCCCGATTGCCCCGATGAGGTGCGTGTTCGGCAGAGCGCCCTCGTCGTAGACGCAGGTGATCTTGGCCTTCATGCTCAGTAATCCCCTGTCTGGGATAATAACGCTTGCAAAATATGCGGGGCCTTCGGCGCCGGTAGTACCTGTCCGGGATGTCCCTGCAGATGCGGCATACCAGGTCCTCGTCGGCGATGCCGGAGGCCAGCATCCAGCGGACCTTGTTCGGGACGGTGGTCACGGACATCACCGCCCCCGGCTTGGAGGGATCGTCGATGTAGTCCGTCTCGAGCATGAAGCGGTCGGATCCCTTCGACAGCGCTTCCTTTATGTTCGTCTTGGAAGCGGGCATCGAGGGCATGACGCCGAAGGTCTCCTCCGGGGTGACAAGGGGAGGGGAGGAGTGCTTTATCACCATCCCCGGGTCCAGGCCGGCGGCGCGGGCGATCTCCGCGAGGCTCCGATTGGTCTCCGCCGTGCCGGACTCGCAGTGGATTATGACGGGGACGCCGGCCTCCCGGGCGATCTCCATCCCCCTGCCGAGGATGCGGTTGGAACTGTCCCAGATCTCCTGGGAACAGGGGAAGTGGGGCCTTCCGATCTCCCCGATCGCGGCCGCCCTGCCTTCCTCGACTGCCTTCCCGGCGTCCTCCATGCCGCGCATGAGCATGTCCTCGGCCGCCGGGAGCCCGTACCTCTCCGCCAGGCCTATGAGCAGGACCGGGTACGGCCCCACGGCCACGTTGACCTCCAGGCCCGTCTCCTCCCGCGCCGTCTGCGCCATCCTGTAGGTTATGTCATAGGAGCGTGCGAAATCCTCTCCCTTCGAAACGGGCACCTCAGGATAGGGAAGCGTAACCAGCGTCAGGCCCGTCCCCCCGGCGGCCTCGAACTCCTTCAGGGCATCGATGTTGCGCCCGCCGGGGCTCATATGGAGGTGGTTGTCGTACGCCGGGACGCGGTTCATGCTGCATCCATCGCCATCGTTTTATAAAACAGGGCGCAATGATAACTTCGAACGGGTATGGAGGGGCCGAATCAGACACAGGAACGTCAGGACATGGGCCTGCTGGATGCAGACAGCAGGTTCCTTTTCAGGGTGTTCAGGAGGTACTACCGCTCCTTCACCCCCGAAATGCCCCACCGTTTCGCCAGGAAGGAGTTCGGCTTCATCCCCTTCGGCGGGACCATGAGAAGGCACATGGCCTTCCAGTCGCCCGAGGACCTGAAGTTCTTCATGGCCACCAGGGTCCCCCGCCACAGCTACTACTCCACATCATACTACAGATACCCGGCCAAGCCCGAGATGGACCTCAAGGAGTGGCTGGGCGCGGAGCTCATATTCGACCTCGACGCCGACCATCTGGCGGGCGCGACGATATGACCTATTCGGAAATGATGGTCGAGATCCGCCGGGAGATGATCTCCCTCTGCGACGATTACCTGTACAGCGACCTCGGCTTCACGGAGGACCAGGTGCACATCTGCTTCTCCGGCGGCAGGGGGTACCATGCGCACCTCAGGACCGACGATATCTACACCCTCGGCACGAGGGAGCGCAGGGAGATCGTCGACTACGTATCATGCCAGGGGCTCGACCTCGACCGGATCTTCCGCGTGGAGAAGGCCTCGACAGGGACCAGGCAGTACGGGAACAGCACTTACGGCGGGACGCAGACGTTCCGCCGCATACCTTCCGCGGAACAGGGCGGATGGTACGCGAAGACCAGGAAGCTGATGGTCGAGGCCATGGACGACGTCCGCTCCATGGACCTCCGCGACCTGAGGAAGAAATATCCCTCGATCGCGAAGAAGGACAGGGAGACCGTGGCGAAGTACGCGGAGCACATCGGCATGCTGGAACAGACCATGCTCGAGCGCGGCACCATGCAGGGGCTGACTAACTTCGAGCAGGAGTTCATCATGAGCATGCTGAAGGATGCAGCGCCGAGGATGGCGAGCGAGGTGGACAAGCCCGTCACCCCTGACATCAAGAGGCTGATCCGCCTCCCGGGGTCCGTCCACGGGAAGACCGGCCTGCGCGTATCGCACCTGACGCGCAACCAGCTGACCGATTACGACCCCCTGAAGTACGCAGTGCCGGACGCCTACACCGACGAGCCTGTCAAAGTGACGATGAAGAAGGACATGGAACTGGACATGCTCGGGCAGCATTTCGTCCTCAGGGGGGAGACCGAGGTCCCCGAGTACTGCGCCGTGTTCCTGGTCGGCAGGAGATACGCCGGATGGGGATGGGCGAGCGAGGCCGGGGAGAAGCTCTTCGGCTGACCGGGTTAACACGACTTTGAAAACTCCCTGCGGACCGGGCGGCAGGCGGCCTTTCAGCAGCCTCCGCTGCATGCCCTCCAAACCTTTATTTATAGAATAAAGGTTGGGCACGGCAGGTAATATCATGAAAGCATTCCTCGTGACCGGTTCTTTCGCGGACCCCAGGAAAGAGCAGCCCTTCTCCATCGAGATGGCCGCAGACGACGAAGCAGCAGTCAGGGAGAAGGCCCTCTCCACCATCGGCTCCAAGCACAAGATGAAGAGGTGGCAGATCAAGATCGACAAGGTCGAGGAGATCCCCGCCGACCAGGTCCAGAGCCACGTCGTGAAGTACCAGATCGGTGCATGAGATGAACGACGAGGAGCTCCGCGAGGCGGCCAGGACGCTCGACAGCTACAACCAGCAGCTCGAGGCCATCACCCGCCAGATCAGGATCCTTCAGTCCTCCCGCGATGACAACATCAGAGCGGTAAGGACCATCGACGCCCTGTCCAAAGCGAAGGAGGGCGATGAGATCATGATCCCCATCGGAGCGTCCTCGTTCGTTTCCGTCAAAGTAACCGGCAGGAAATCCGCGGTCGTCGGCATCGGCAACCGCGTTTCCGTCGAGAAGAGCTTCGAGGACACCAAGGAGTACCTCATGCGCAGCGGCGCCGAGGTCCAGGACGCCCTCGAGAAAGCGCTCGCCGCCATGCAGGAAGTCCAGCAGTACACGGAGCAGCTGGCCGCCGAGGTCCAGGACGAGTACCGCAGGAGAAGGCTGCAGCAGGGCGCGCCGCAGCAGTGATCCATCATGTTCGATTCCCTCAAGTCCAAGCTCAAGAGCATCTTCAGCAAAGGCAAGGACCTGAAGGAAGAAACCGTATACGAGGAACCCGCGCCCGAGAAGCCCGTTGAGGAGAAGCCGGAAACCGCTCCGGCCCCTCCGGCATCCCCTGCGCCCGCAGCCCCGGCACCCGAAACTGCTTCCCGCGAGGAGCACATCAAGGCTCCTGCGGCACCGGCCAAAGAGCACGGCGACATTTCTAAGAAAGAGAGGAAGAGCGGACGCGCTTCCGACATGCTCAGCGACTCCTTCCTGGCGAAGAAGATCAAGGACGACCCGATGGACGACATCCTCGACGAACTCGAGGTCACCCTCCTCGAGTCGGACGTCGCCTACGACGTCGTCCAGGAGATCATCATCGGCGTGAGGAACAACCTGACCGGGAAGAAGTACAGCAGAGAGTACTCTCTTGAGCAGGTCGTGGAGATCGCCGTCAGGGAGGCCGTGTCGGACGTCCTGAAGGTCAACCAGTTCGATTTCGACGCCTGGCTCGAGAAGAAGCAGGCCGAGAGCAAGCCGACCGTCATCATGTTCGTCGGCATAAACGGTACCGGGAAGACCACCGCCATCGCGAAGATCGCGAACCGCCTGAAGAAAGAGGGCAAGAGCGTCGTGCTCGCGGCCTGCGACACGTTCAGGGCCGGAGCGATCGAGCAGCTCTCGATACACGCCGACCGGCTCGGCGTCAAGATAGTGAAGTCCCAGCAGGAGGCCGACCCTGCATCCGTCGCCTACGATGCCATCGAGCATGCCAAGTCCAAGATGAGGGACGTCGTCCTCATCGACACGGCCGGAAGGATGCAGACCAACAGCAACCTCATCGCCGAGATGAAGAAGATAGCGAAGATCGCCAAGCCCGACCTGAAGGTCTTCGTCGGCGATGCCCTCGCCGGCAATGACGCGATCGAGCAGGCCAAGGTCTTCGATGAGGCCATAGGGGTCGACGCGATCATCCTCACGAAGATCGACACCGATGCCAAAGGCGGCGCAGCGCTTTCCATCGCGAAGACCATCGGCAAGCCGATCGCCTTCGTCTGCGACGGCCAGGAGTATGACGACATCGAGAAGTTCGATGCCGATTGGATGCTCCGGAGACTTTTCGAATCCTCGGATGAATGATCCCCCAGGGGCGGCCCCTCAGGGCCGCCGGATTTTTCTGCAGATCAGCAGTTCTTCACGCAGATGCTGTAGAACAGCGTCGCGAACACTTTGGCATCGGTGATGAGGTTGCTGAGCTCCACATACTCGTTTGGCCCGTGGAGTGTCCCGCCGCCGCACTGCCAAACATAAGCGTTGTACCCCCTGAGCCTGAAGAAGTTGGCGCAGGTCCCGCCTCCGACCCCGACGGCCTTCGGCCTCGTTCCCGTGACCGACAGGACGGCATCGGACAGCGCTTTGTACGCCTGGGTCTCTGTAGAGGAGGCCCCGCCGGAAACGTGCCTCACGAGCTCGGTCACCCTGATCTCGGCGCCGGTGCGGGCGGCCGTATCGGCCGCGACCCTCTCCGCCTCCGCCTTCACGGTGTCCGCGGAGAAATCGGTGAGCATCCTGCAGTCCATGCAGAACGACCATACGCCGGGGATGGTGTTGACGTTCAGGACGGTCGAGTCCGCTTTGGTGGGCTCGAAGGTGGATACAGGGGGGATGAACATCGGGTCGCTCTTCCCGTACTTCTCGGTGAAATCCCTGCGGAGCTCATGTATCAGCTCTGCGCCTGCGGCGAAGGCATTGACCCCCTTCTGGGGGGTGGACGCGTGGACGGACTTCCCGATGACATCGAACTTTAGCCAGAGGACGTTCTTCTCATTGACCTCGATCATGCTCCCGTTAGGGCTCCCCCAGTCCGGGACCAGGAAGATGTCGTCGGGCGAGAAGTAGCCGTGTTCGATGAGCCAGACGCACCCGTATTCGCTGGCCATCTCCTCATCGGCGACCCACGCGATCCCTATCGAGTGGCCGTCGAGAGTGCCCTTCTCGATGAACTTGGTGGCGAAAAGGGACGAGATCACGGACTGGCCGTTATCCTCGGTGCCGCGCCCGTAGACGCGATCCCCCTTGCGGACCCCTTTGAACGGGTCGGTCTCCCATGCTTTCAGGTCGCCGGCCGGCACAGTGTCGATGTGGGCAATGAGCCAGACGGTTCCTTTCACCCTGCCGTTCTTCTTCGCCAGGATATTAGAGCGGGGTATGCCGGACGGGCCGAAGGGGACGTCCACCCTCTCCACGGAATCGAAGCCCTTCAGAAGGGTCATCAGGTAATCGGCGCGCGCGATTCTCCCTCCCCTCCGTCCTCGGGGGATATGGAGGGGATGGACACCATCGAGACCATGATATCGGCGATCTCATCCTTCGATGCGTCGATGCGCTCCAGGATCTCGCTCAGCTGCATGCCGGGCGTATCGTCGGCCGGGGGTAAAATCATTTGCAGTGCTCAGATGCGCCGCAGCAGGGAAACCCCCGGCCGGATGGATGGAAACTCGCCCTGCTGGCACATGCGGGGGCGTATCCGCGCGCCCCCGCTCGATCGGGTTTCACTCCCTGCGGACGATCATGGATACAGCGTTGCCGCCGCCGTAGCAGAGGGTGGCGAGGCCGGTGTCCTTCTGCCTGTCCTGCATGGCGTAGAGCAGGGTGGTCAGCACCCTGGTCCCGGAGCACCCGATGGGGTGGCCGAGGGCCACGGCGCCGCCGTTGACGTTGAAGATCTCGTCCGGCACGTTGAGGGTCTTCTTCACGGCGCAGGAAGCGGACGCGAAGGCCTCGTTGTGCTCGAAGAGCCCGATGTCGTCGATGGTCATGCCGGCCTTCTTCAGGACGTACTGGGTCGTCGGTATGGGGGCCTCCATGATCCTCTCGGGGAGGACTCCCCTCTCGCCGTAGGCGACGATGGAGGCCATCGGCTTGATACCGTGCTCCTCCGCCCATTTCCTGGAGGCGACGATGACGGCGGACCCGCCGTCGGAGAGCTGCGAGGAGTTCCCCGCGGTCACGATGCCGTCCTTCTTGAACACGGGCTTGAGCTTCCCGAGGGACTCGAGGGTGGAGTCGGGCCTGATGCCCTCGTCCTTGTCGAACACGATGTCCCCTTTCTTGCTGTGGATGGTGAAGGGGACGATCTCCTTGTCGAACTTCCCGGAGACCTGCGCCTCATGGGCCTTCCTGTGGCTGTCGACGGAGAGCTGGTCGGCATCCTCCCTGGTGACGTTGAACCTCTCGGCGACGATCTCGCCGGTGAATCCCATGTGCTGGTTGTTGAAGATGTCCCAGAGCCCGTCGTGGACCATCGAGTCGACGACGGTCTGGTCGTTCATCCTGTATCCCCAGCGGGCGCCGGTGAGCAGGTACGGGGCATTGGACATGCTCTCCATGCCGCCTGCCGCGATGCACTCGTACTCGCCTGCTTTGATGGCATCGGCGGCGAGCATCACGGCCTTGAGGGCCGATCCGCAGACGGCGTTGACGGTGAACGACCCGATCTCCACAGGGAGCCCGGCGCGACGGCGGCCTGCCTCGCGGGGTTCTGTCCCAGACCTGCGGACAGGACGTTCCCCATTATGCATTCCTGGACGTCGGAGGCCTCGATACCGGCCCTCCTGACGGCCTCTTTCACGCAATGGGCCCCGAGATCGGTCGCTTTGATCCCGCTGAGCGTCTTGCCGTACTTTCCGACTGCGGTCCTGCATGCGCTTATGATTACTGCTTCATCCATGGAATGTCCCTTCCGTGTATAGCGATGGCAGATTCCCATTCATCAGTATATAACGATGCCGTTCAGTGATTACGGCAATCGACGAATTCCACGGGCTGTACCTCTCCCATGCGCTTGAGGGGCTTGGAAAGATGCCTGCGGGCCTCCGTGGGGGGCTCGTACCATCCCGAGACCACCGGGCGGGCCTTCCTCCTCATGACGGCCTGCGCCGCCTGGGCCCCGCATTTGCGGCAGCGGTAGCCTTTGCCCCTGCCGGCGGACGACATCGTGGTTCCGCAGTTCGGGCATACGGGGTTGGAGACCTTCTCCCATTCATCCACGAGGGAGATCACATGCACCTTCTCGAGGTTCAGGGTCCTCGGGCTGTCCCTGAGCTCCCCCATGACCTCCACGGTGTCCCCCGGGTCGAGCCAGTCGAGGAGATAGCGGAAAGGACCGGAGGGCTCGTAGGCCGCACAGACCACCCTCCCGCATTCGGTATCGATTGAGAGGAAGGTGTGGCCGCCGCGGATCCTCTGCTCGGACACGACCGTCCCGCGGATGAGGTAGGAGCTGTTCGGGATGAACTCCTCCGGCGTGAAACTGCGGATGATATGGTCGTCCGTGCCCTGGTTGCTCTCGAATATGACCCATCTGCTCTGAGGCTCGGTCTTGATGATATCATGCCCGCGGATGAGGTCCTCCGGCACGTCGCCGCGGAATCCGTACATGACCGGGCAGGGGGTCCCGGGGACCATTGCGCACTGTGCCAGACGGTCGTCCCAGCTGTTGAAGGAGGTTGGGATCTCATGCTCCGCGCGCGCCACGGTGGAGGGATCGAAGATCCTCTCCGTCCCCCACCTGGAACGGGGACGGTACGACAGGAGCTCGTAGGTGTGGTCCTCAGGGACCCAGGCCATGCCGCAGACGCACCCTATGATCCCGCGCCCGCAGCCGAGCTCGATCTTCGCGGCGCCGATGCGCTCTATCTCCGCTTCGATATCGGAGCGCTTCATGACGCGGGTCACGCCCCGCCGGTAGAAGGACGGGTCCGGGCAGACGCGGCTTATGACGATCCCCGGATCGGAATCGACCGGATCGTGGTATTCCTCCACTATGGGACGGATGCGTCCGGCGAGGGCCTCAGGGTCCGGCTCCCATTCCGTCTGGGACTCACAGCAATAAAGCTCCCTGCCTTCGATGTTCCCGATGAACGTCTACTTCCCGGTCCCTTTCCCGAAACGCATGACGAGGGCGCCGTTGCCGCGGGTCTTCCAAGGGATGGCCGGGTTGAGGCGGACCAGCCTCGGGTAGCCGATGAGGTCCAGCCCATCTTCGTAGACCAGTACGCGGATGATCTCGGTCGCGAGATATGTGGTGCAGTTGCCCCTCATCGAATCGGTATCGTCCGCAGCTACGAACATGATCGCTCCGCTATCGGCAGGGGATGTTTAAATCATTCCCGCGCCGGAAGCAGGAGCTCCAGCGAGCTGACGAAGAGCATCGTCCCGTCGTCCGACAGGCTCCCTTCGGCCCTGTAGGCCGCGCCCGGTTCCGGGCGGTCTTTGAAAAAGCATCTCGTCTCCTCCCCGGAAGCATCCTCGAGGGAGAAGACGAACCCGTTTTCCGTCTCCTTCACATCCCTGGCTATTCCTGCGACCCCGCCCTCTCCTTCTCCGCTGTCCCAGAAGAACGAAGATGCAATGAGGATGAAGGCCGCCGCCACGCAGATCAGGAAATATCTGTCCCTCAGGATGTTCATCTATAGCAGATAATCGGCAGGGGTTCTTGAGAGCAGCATGCTGCATGCAGCGGAACACCCCCACCCCTTCATTTCCACTGGAAACTGAAAAAGGATATGGGTGTGAAAAAACAGCCTCTGCGGAACTGCGAAAACAGGCGGCGGAATGCCTGCCCGAGCGATGATGATGAAGATCGATGATGAAAAGCTGTCAGCCGAACGGCTGAAAAGCCGAAAGAGAGAAAGGACGCCGGCGTACGGCCGCGCGTCAGATGAAATTGTTTCACATGAACTCGCCGATCGCCCAGAAGCAGACGATGGCGACGCAGACGGCCGCGATGCAGCCGACGATGGTGAGGTAGCCTTTCATTTTGGAAGTCTCCTGTCAGACGGGCGATTATACCCTTCCCATTATAAAATCGTTCATCTGAAGGAACGGCGAAAATAACCTGCCGGCGGTTGGGAAAAACAATCCTTATATCTTCGACCCGAAGTAAAGGGTTCCACGGGAAAGGGTGGATTTTCGAGTGACGGCAGATTCGCTTTTCAAAAAGTATCTTGAGAAGAAGAACAGGCTGATCAAGGACAGGAAGATCCTCGACAAAGAGTATCTTCCGGACCAGCTTCTCCACAGGGATAATGAGATCGGAGAGATCGTCGACATCATCGCACCTTCGCTCGGCAGGAACAAACCTTCGAACATCCTCATCATCGGCCAGACCGGGACCGGGAAAACTGCGGTCGTGAAATATATCGGCAAAGAACTGGAGAAAGCGGACAAGGGGAACAACTGCAGGAGCATCTATGTCAACTGCGAAGTCGTCGACACTCCCTACTCCATACTCTACAACATCGCCAACCAGATCATCACCGACCCGAACAGGAAGATCCCGTTCACCGGATGGTCGCTCGAGAAGATATTCAACGAGCTCTCCGTCTACATCGACGAAGAGGACAAGATCTTCCTCATCGTCCTCGACGAGATCGATATGTCGTTCAGGAAGAACGGCGACGACATCTTCTACTACCTGACGACGATCAACGAGATGCTGAAGAAATCGAGGGTATCGATCATCGGCATCACCAACAACTCGATGTTCGCCGAGAAGATGCTAACTCCGAAGATCCGCAGCAGGCTCGGAGAGGAGAAGATCGTCTTCCCCCCCTACACTCCGGAGCAGCTCATCGATATCCTCCGCGACAGGGCGAAATACGCTTTCTATCCTGACGCGCTCGACGAGGCCGTCATACCTTACTGCGCCGCCATCGCCGCGCAGGCCTCGGGAGATGCGAGGAAGGCCCTCGACGTCCTCCGTGTCTCCGCCGATGCCGCCGAGAGGAACGACGATCTCAAGGTGACCACCGCCCATGTCGATTACGCAAGGCAGAAGCTCGAGCTCGATGCTGTCTATGAAGTGGTCAAGAACCTCACCGAGCAGTCGAAATTGGTCCTGATGAGCATCATCAAGACAGAATCCGGATCAGATAGCGGCAGCGTCACCACCGGGAACGTCTACTCGACCTATGTCAAGATCAGCTCCGCCATGGGATACAACGTGCTGACCCAGAGGATGGTCGCCAATTTCATCTCAGAGCTCGATATGCTCGGCATCATAACCGCCAGGGTCAAATCGTTCGGCCGTCAGGGCAGGACCAAGGAGATCGAGAAGGTCTCCGAGAACATCGTGGACATCCTCGAGAGGGACGAGATCTTCAATAACACCAATTTCAATGCCTTCAGGAAAGGGAAGCAGACGCAGTTCAACGTCGATTCCTGATCGGTTCTCGGAGTTCTCAAAACCTTTTTCCACCCCCATATCCTTTTTCAGTTTCCAGTGGAAATGAAGGGGTGGGGGTATGGGTGCTAGGTCCCGTTTTCCCAGCATATCGTTCCTGCGAGTTCCAGTGGAAATGATGGGGTGGGGGTGCCGCCGCCCGGCATCAGTGCCCGCCTTTCACGGCCTTCCTCAGATGCAGCGTATCGAGGGCGAAACCGACGCCGATGACAGACAGGAAAACGGTCGTCACGGCCGAGATCAGGTACCAGATGCTGCTGGGGGCCCAGGAGTTCAGCGCGCTGTCGTTGCCGTTCATGATCAGCTTCACGGACCCGGCCCAAGGGAGCTCCATCCATGCGGTTGCCTTTATGGAGTCTTCCGTCACCAGGCCGGAGACGATCCCCAAGGCCTGATCGAAGTTCGTGTTCGTATCGGCATTGTCCCCCATGGTGAGATATCCGCTGCCCGAGAGTCTCGAGAGGTTGATCTCTGCGGTCTTCCCGCCGTACCCGACGTCGTACAGGGACAGTATGCCGGACAGTTTCGACGAATCGGTGCTGCCGTCGCAGTACCACAGAGGATTCCCGTCTGCATCCGTGTAATATTCCAGCCCCCTTCCGGAGAATGTGCCGTCGCCGTTAGATTCCAGGTAGAGGATCGCACGATGGATGACCTGGTTCTGGTTAGTCCTCTCATAGATGATCACGTCCCCGTACTCCCCGAACATCCTGTAGCCAGATGCATATCCCTCGACGTACGTGACCGGCTCATGCTTGGAAGTGTCCCTGAGCAGTATCATGTCCCCGGTATCGATTATCCCCACTTCCGAATCGTGGGAATGCTGCATCGACTGCGAATCGACAACGGTGAAGGGCGGGCTCACGCCCGACGCTTCATCCACCGCCACCTTGATCCCGACCACGGCGGCGATGATCGCTATCACCGCGACGATAAGCACGGCGTTCTTCCTCATCGGACCCCTTAACGCAGGGGATGATAAACTAATTATCCGCCGTAGGGCATGGTACGGGCATGGAAAGGCCCTCCCCCGACAGGTATTTCATGGATATGGCCGAACTAGTCGCTACGCGCTCCACCTGCCTCCGCAGGCATGTCGGGGCCGTGATAGTGAAGGACAAGCACGTCCTGTCCACCGGGTACAACGGCGCCCCCAGAGGTGCCAGGCATTGCGAGGAGACCGGCTGCCTCCGCATCGAGCTGAACGTCCCGTCGGGTACCCGCCACGAGCTCTGCCGCGGCGTACATGCGGAGCAGAACGCGGTCGCCCAGGCGGCCTATTTCGGCACCAGCGTCAAAGGGGCGACCATCTACACGACCACCTTCCCCTGCTCCCTCTGCGCCAAGATACTCGTTAACGCCGGCATCGCCGAGATCGTGTACGACGAAGGGTACATGGACGACCTGTCGAAGGAGATACTCTCAGAGACCCAGATGAAGATCCGCCATGTCGAGGGCGACGAGATCGAGACCTTGTCCAAGAAAGCCTGAAGATCACTGCCGGGAGGGCGTTCCCTCCTGCTTATCATTTAAAAACATTTTCACTGACCGGTACAGGCCCGATAATGCCAGCCAGGCGGTGTTTTTCCTTTATAATAACGAATCCAACCCGCTGTCTTATATATTTTCAGTCGGTTACGTCACCCCACGAATAAGTCGGGGAGTGTAATTTGAGCCGAACTGACATACTTTCGGAAATAAAGGAGGCTGAGTCCAGAGCGGATGAGACGGTCGCCAAGGCCGAATCTGAGAAAAAAGCCGCTGTGGCTCAGGCCCGCAGGGATTCCGTCGCAAGGATCCAGGCCGAGAACTCTGCAGAGTCCTCTGCCTATGAGTCCGCGATGGCGGAGGAGCAGGCTGCCCTTGATAAGGAGAAAGCCGAGGTGCTCGCCAAAGGCCGCGCCGAAGCCGATTCCATCGGAGCGTCTGCCCAGGATAAGATCAAGGAAGTCAATGATTTCCTCGCGAAAGAATTCGAGAGTGCGATTAATGCTTCTTCCTGAGTCGATGAGTAGGATCGTGATTGTGGGCACCAAGGCCCGCCTCGCCGACGCTATCAACGCGTTCTATGACGAGAAGGCCCTCCACGTTATCGATCATGCCACCGGCGACGACGGGCTCTCCATCGGCACCCCCATCGAGGGGACGTCCAAGCATCCGAGAGGCTGCTGAAGGTCAAAGCCCTGGAGAAAGAGCTCGGGATCAAAAAGAAGACGAAGACGGAAAACATCGCCGTGGAGGATGTGCAGGAGCGCATCGCCGCCGGGGATGTTGAAAGCGTCGAAGACGAGGTTCTCAAGACCGTCGACGCCAGGAATGATCTTACCCAGTCAATCGCTGAATTAAACGCCAAAAAGAAAACCTACGAGATTTTGCAGAGGCTTCCGCTGACCCTCGACCAGTATTCCGGCTACAAATCGCTGGATGTCGTCGTCGGGACCGTCAGCGAGAACCCGGCCAAGCTGGAGATCGCGGACTCCGAGATCTTCTCGTCCTACGACAAGAAGACCGGCGGCGTCGTGGCGGTGTTCCTCAAGGCCGGACGCAAGGCCGAGGCCGCTGAGGCCCTGGCACCCTTCGGTTTCGCGGAAGTGTCCGTCCCTGCTCAGGCCGGGAAGGTTTCCCCCGCCGACGCCGTCGCGGAGATCGACTCCGAGATCGCCGACAAGACCGCCAAGGTCGAGGAGGCGGGCAAGGAGCTCGAAGCCCTCAAATCGAAATACATGTCGTTCCTCAAAGGAAGCGACGAAGAACTGTCCATCGAGGTCGAGAAAGGGTCCGTCCCTCTCAGGATCGCGGTGAGCAAATACGCCTACGTCATGGATGCCTGGGTCCCCACCAAGAAGGTGGATTCTGTCAAGGCCGACCTCGAGCAGAAGCTCGGGGATGACATCTATGTGGAGTTCCAGGAGACCCGCGGAAGGTCCCTGGATGAGACCGAGAAAGCGGAACCCCGCTTCCAGAAGGTCCCGACCAAGCAGAACAACGGAGCCATAGTCAGCGAGTTCGAGTATGCGACCTCCATGGTCGACGTGCCCAAGTACCAGGAGGTCGACCCGACCGTCCTGATCGCCATCTTCCTGCCCCTGTTCTTCGGCTACATGATCGGAGACCTCGGCTACTCGATCCCGTTCATAATCATCGGGGCCTACGGCCTCAAATACGCAAAGAACAAGGACTGGAGGTCCATCGGGCTCGTCCTGTTCTTCGGAGGAATCTGGGGAGCTATCTTCGGAACCTTCTACTACGGCGAGATGCTGGGTATGCATTTCATCGGCGGAGGATACTCCGACGGCCAGTGGTATTGGTACGAGGACAGCGCCGCGCTGACCGACGAGGCCGGCAGCAGAGGAACGAACATCACCTGGGACTGGATTCTCGGAGTGCATTTCCCCGAGTGGTTCTACGACATGCTGCCCAATGTGGGCCACGCTCACGCGATGTTCACCGGAGAAGGAGTTTCCAAGCTCGAGGACGTCGGCTTCCTGCTGAAGATGTCTGTGTACATCGGTATCGTCCACCTGTTCATCGGGCACATGACCGGGTACTACAACATCAGCATGCAGCACGGAGGCAAGACCGCCTTCATACACAAGGGCGGCCTCATAATGATGTTCTTCGGAATGATCTTCCTGTGCTATGCCCTCACCGACTACATGTTCAACGATGCTTCCCTGACGGAAGGCATCGCCATGTACACTCTGGTCATCGGCATAGTGCTGCTGATCGTCGGCCTTGTGATCAACACGAAGGCGGAGGGCGCCATGACCGCAGTCATGGCAGTTCCCGAGCTTATCGGTCAGATCCTTTCCTACACCCGTCTGGCGGCTATCGCCATGTCGAAGGCAGGTATGGCCCTGGCATTCAACTACATCATCTTCCTCATGATTATCCCCAAGGGGGACGTTATGGGGCAGCAGGTCTTGGACGGCGTCACGTACAACATCGCCGGACTCGATTGGACTGCCAACATCGCGTTCCTCATCATCGCGATACTCATGTTCGGCTTCCTGCACCTCGTTGTCTGGACCCTCGGAATCCTCTCGGCAGGTCTGCACGCCCTAAGGCTGCAGTACGTCGAGCTCATGATGAGGTTCTTCGACGGAGGAGGGAAGAAGTTCGCGCCTCTCTCCGAGAAGCGTGTCAAAACCTATTTCGGCAAACAGATTAAACTCAACACCAAGGAGATTTGAATAAATGGCAATTGTTGATGGAGTTTCGGACAACGGAGCAGGACTTATCGCTATCGGAGCCGGCCTTGCGGTCGGACTCGCCGGAATCGGAACCGGTCTCGGTGAGAAAGACATCGGTGCCGCGGCAGTCGGTGCGATCACCGAGGACGCCTCCCTCTTCGGAAGGGCAATGATCTTCACCGTCCTGCCTGAGACTATCGTCATCTTCGGTCTCGTCGTCGCCGTCATGGCAATGTTCGTCCTGTGAGTCTAGAGGCCTGCAGATGGCGCTAGACAGCGTGACGAAGGAGATCCAGGCATCCGCCGAGGCCTCCGTCGCCAAGATCCGCGAGGATCAGGCGAAGGAGATAGCCGCCATCAAGGAGCAGACGGACGCCCAGATCGCCAAGATGAAAGAGGCCCAGGAGAAGAAGGTCGCCGCGGCCAAGGAGATGCTCGGCCGCCAGGAGCGCTCCAGCGCCGAGCTGGAGAGCAAGAAGATCGTCCTCGCCAAGCAGAAGGAGGTCCTCGGCCAGGCTTTCGACTCCGCGCTTGCGGAGCTCGAGAACGCCCCCAGGTCGAAGAGGCTCGCCGACTACAAGGCGATGGTCGCTTCCGCCAAGACCGTCATCCCCGACCCCATCGCGGTCATGTCCCCCAAGGAGGACTTCACCGCGACGGAGCTCGGCGTCAGATCGGTCGAGACCGACGCGCTCGTCGCTTCGGGGCTCATCCTCAGGAGCGAGGACGGGTCCTTCGAGGCCGACATGCAGTACCGCGTCATCCTCCAGGGCATCTGGGACAAGAACCTGAAGAAGATCTCGGACATCCTGTTCGGGTGATACGATGTTCGCACGCAGCGGCAAAGGCAACTTCTCGTACACCTCGGCAAGGGTCAAGGCCAAGAAGTCCAAGCTCCTCAAGGAGGAGGACTACAACAAGCTCCTGATGATGTCCGTCCCGGAGATGTCCCAGTACATCTCCGAGGCCGGCTACTCCAAGGAGATGGCCGATTACGCGGGCCGCTACAGCGGCCTCACCCTGCTCGAGTACGCGACTTACGCCAACATGTCGAAGGCCTTCCGCAGCATCCTGAAGTCGTCCACCGGCGAGCTCAGCAACATGGTCGATGCCTACTTGGCGAAGTGGGACTTCGAGAACTTCAAATCCATCCTCCGCGGGAAGAAGTACGGCCTCTCGGCCGACCAGATCCGCGAGGACATGGTCCCCGCGGGGAACCTCTCCGCCGAGGACCTGGAGAAGCTCATCGCAGCCAACACGCCGGAAGATGCGCTGGCCCAGTTCGCCAAGAAGACCAACATCACCGTCCCTGACGATGCTGTCACGGCCCTCAAGGAGAACAACAACCTCCAGCCCATCGAGGACGCGATGGTGAAGAGCTACTACAGGAAGCTGCTTGCTTCGATCTCGAAGCAGGACCGCCCCACCGACATCTTCCGCACCTACATCAAGGACTGCATCGACATCAAGAACGTCGAGACCGTCATGAAGTTCAAGGCCGACCGCATATCCGGCGACACCGTGGCCCAGTTCTGGATCCCCGGCGGCGCGGAGATCGACGAGAAGGTCATGGCGCAGATCGCCGCCGCGCCCGATGTGAAATCGGCGCTGAACGAGATGCAGAACCTCAGGATGTACGCGGACATCAAGGACGAGCTGTCGGACGACTCCAGCATCCTGGACGTCGTCGCGGCCATGGCCCGCTACAAGGCCAAGCTCGCCAACAAGGTCGGCCACATGTACCCCCTGTCCGTCATCCCGGTCGTGGACTACATGATCCACAAGGAGAACGAGGTCAGGAACATCAGGATGATCGCCCACGGGACCGATTCCGGGCTCGACAGGGAGACCATGAAAGGACTGCTGGTGATCTGAGATGGAGATCGCGGTTATCGGCAGCGACGAGTTCACCCTGGGCTTCCGCCTTGCGGGGGTCAGGCTGGTGTACGTCGCCGGCAAGGAAAACTATCAGGAGAAAATGCAGGAAGCGATGTCCGATGCCAATGTCGGAATCCTCGCGGTGAACGCGAACGACCTGCAGTACCTACCCAACGCCTACAGGACGAAAGTGCTTGACTCGATCAAGCCGGTCGTCGTCCCCGTCGGCGGGGACCAGAGCGACCTTCGCGAGAAGGTTAAGAGAGTCATTGGCGTTGATCTATACAAGACAGAGGATGAATGATGAGCACTGAGGGTGTAATTTACAGGGTCGCTGGTCCTGTCGTGACCGCCACCGGCATCTCCCCCAAAATGCACGATGTCGTGCATGTCGGGAACGAGCAGCTGATGGGAGAGGTCATCAAGATCGTCGGCGACCGTTCAATCATCCAGGTTTACGAAGACACCACCGGAGTCAAACCCGGTGAGCCCGTCACCAACACCGGCCTGCCCCTGGCAGTCGAGCTCGGACCCGGGCTTCTGACCTCCGTTTACGACGGAATCCAGAGGCCCCTGCCCGTCCTCCGTGAGATGACCGGCGACTTCATCGGCCGCGGAGCGACCGCACCTGGACTCAACAGAGAGACCAAATGGGACTTCACTCCTACCGTCGCGGTCGGAGACGAGGTCGGAGCCGGCAGCGTCGTCGGAACCGTCCAGGAAGGCCCCATACTGCACAAGATCATGCTCCCCCCCAACGCTAAGAAGGGGAAGGTCGAGAAGATCGAGGCCGGGTCCTTCACCGTGGAGGAGCCCGTCGTTACCGTCGACGGCGTCAGCTACCCCATGATGCAGAAATGGCCCGTCCGTTCCGCCAGGCCTGTCGCGGAGAAGTACAACCCCGATGTTCCCCTGATCACCGGGCTCCGCGTGCTCGACACCCTGTTCCCCCTCGCGAAGGGAGGAGCGGCGGCCATCCCCGGTGCGTTCGGTACCGGGAAGACCGTCACCCAGCAGTCTCTCGCGAAGTACTCCGATGCGGACATCGTCGTCTACATCGGATGCGGAGAGCGCGGGAACGAGATGACCGAGGTTCTCACCGAGTTCCCGAACCTGAAGGATCCGAGGACCGGCGAGTCCCTCATGAAGAGGACCATCCTGATCGCGAACACCTCGAACATGCCTGTCGCCGCCCGTGAGGCGTCCGTCTACACCGGCATGACCATCGCTGAGTACTTCAGGGACATGGGATATAATGTCGCGCTCATGGCCGACTCCACCTCCAGGTGGGCCGAGGCCATGCGTGAGATCTCGTCCAGGCTCGAGGAGATGCCCGGCGAGGAAGGATACCCTGCGTACCTTTCCGGAAGGCTCTCCGAGTTCTACGAGCGTGCCTGCCGCGCCAAGGCCCTCTGCGGCGACGACGGGTCCATCTCCGTCATCGGAGCCGTCTCCCCTCCCGGAGGAGACCTTTCCGAGCCTGTTACCCAGAACACCCTGCGTATCGTCCGCGTCTTCTGGGCGCTCGACACCAAGCTCAGGGAGAGGCGTCACTTCCCGACCATCAACTGGCTGACCTCGTACTCCATGTACGACGCCCAGCTGGCGCCCTGGTTCCAGAAGAACGTCGGCGATGACTTCCCCGCCCTCAAGCAGTGGGCCATGAAGGTCCTGCAGAAAGAGGCCGAGCTTCAGGAGATCGTGCAGATGGTCGGTTCCGACTCCCTGCCCGATGAACAGAAGATCACCCTCGAGATCGCCAAGATGATCCGTGAGATCTACCTGCAGCAGAACTCCTTCCACCCCGTGGACTGCTACTGCCCGCTTTCCAGGCAGTACAAGATGCTCAGCATGATCAAGAAGTTCTCCGACCTCGCCGACAAGGCCCTCAAGGCAGGCGTCGCGGTGGACAAGATCATCTACATCCCCGTCAGGCAGAGGTTCCAGCAGGCCAAGTTCGAAGAGAAGATCGACGAGGAGCTCGTGGCTGTCGACAAGGACATGGACGAGCAGTTCGCCAAACTGGAGGCCTGAACATGGCAGAGGTTGCAAAAGAGTACAAGACCATCGATGAGATCGCCGGCCCCCTCGTGTTCGTGAAGAACACCGAGCCCGTCGGCTACAAGGAGCTCGTCTCCGTCAGGCTCTCCGATGGGTCCATCAAGAGAGGAGAGGTCCTCGATTCCTCCGACGACATGGTCGTCGTTCAGATCTTCGAGGGCACCGACGGTATCGACAGGGCCGCATCCGTGAGGTTCCTGGGCGAGACCATGAAGATGCCCGTCTCCAAGGACATGCTCGGACGTGTCCTGAACGGAGCCGGAGACCCGCTGGACGGCGGCGCCAAGATCGTTCCCGAGAAGGAGCTCGACATCGCCGGAGCAGCTATCAACCCGTGGGCCAGGGACTCCCCCGCCGACTTCATCGAGACCGGTATCTCGACCATCGACGGGATGAACACCCTCGTCAGGGGTCAGAAGCTCCCTATCTTCTCCGCATCCGGTCTTCCCCACAACGATATCGCTCTCCAGATCGCCAGGCAGGCCAAGGTCCGCGGCGAGAACGAGGAGTTCGCTGTCGTGTTCATCGCTCTGGGTATCACCAACGAGGAGAAGCAGAAGTTCATGAACGAGTTCGAGAGGACCGGCGCCCTGAAGAACGCCGTCGTCTTCCTGAACCTCGCCGACGACCCCGCCGTCGAGCGTATCGCCACCCCGCGTCTGGGACTCACCACCGCGGAGTACATGGCGTTCGACCTCGGGATGCAGGTGCTGGTCATCATGACCGACATCACGAACTACTGCGAGGCGCTCCGTCAGGTCGGAGCCGCCCGTGAGGAAGTCCCCGGAAGGCGTGGCTACCCCGGTTACATGTACACCGACCTCGCTCAGCTCTACGAGCGTGCAGGTAAGATCAAAGGGAAGAAGGGTTCCATCACCCAGATCCCCATCCTGACCATGCCCGGGTCCGATATCACCCACCCGATCCCCGACCTCTCCGGTTACATCACCGAGGGCCAGATCGTGCTGTCGATGGACCTGTACAGGGCCGGTATCTACCCGCCCGTGAACGTCAGCAGCTCCCTGTCGAGGCTGATGAACAACGGTATCGGAGCCGGCAAGACCCGCGACGACCACAAGGCCGTCTCGGACCAGCTGTACGCCTCCTACGCCGAGGGTAAGGACCTCCGCGGGCTTGTCGCCATCGTCGGAAAGGACTCCCTGAACGCTAAGGACAGGAAGCTCCTCGACTTCGCCGACATCTTCGAGGACCGCATCGTCCGCCAGGGCATCGACGAGGACCGCTCCATCGAGACGACCCTCGACATCGCCTGGGACATCCTGAAGGAGCTCGACATCGACCAGCTCACCAGGATCGACAAGAAGTACATCCAGAAGTACCTCCCCAAGAAGGAATGAGCGATGCCTCAGGATGTCGTACCTACCCGCTCCGTGCTCCTCGACCTCAAGAGGAGGATCAAGCTGTCCCAGTCGGGGCACAAGATCCTCAAGATGAAGAGGGACGGCCTCATCATCGAGTTCTTCGAGGTCCTGGAGAAGGCGAGGCAGATGCGCGCCGGTGTCAGCTCCGACTTCCAGCAGGCGATGAAGAAGATCACCATCGCCCGCGCCATCGACGGAGAGGTGGCCGTGAGGAGCGCCGCGTACGCTCTGAACGCCCGCCCCGAGGTCAAGCTTGGCAGCAAGTCCATCATGGGAATGATGGTCCCGAAGGTCGAGGCCACGTCCATCCACACCGATCTCCTGAACAAGGGGTTCGGTGTCCTGGACACCTCGGCCTACGTGGAGGAGGCCTCGGCCGCCTTCGAGAAGCTCCTCGAGACCCTCGTCAGGGCCGCCGAGGTCGAGACCACCATGAAGAAGCTCCTCGATGAGATCGAGAAGACCAAGCGCCGTGTCAACGCGCTTGAGTTCAAGATCATCCCCGACCTCAAGGACTCGGAGCACTTCGTCAAGTTCCGCCTCGAAGAGATGGAGAGGGAGAACACCACCCGCCTCAAGCACATCAAGGGCAAAAGCTGATGAAATCTCTTGAAGACCGCCTGGATGAGATTAAAGAGGACCCAGTAAAGCTGCGGCGCACGTTCACGGCTATCTGGGTCATCGCCTACGGCATGCTCATCTTGGGGGCCTTCATCATCATCTGGATCCTCGCAGAACAGCTGCTCTTCTGAAACCCCTTTCGGGGCCTTCGGCCCCATTCTTTCATTTTAGATTGCCAGGCCGCAGCAGCAATCACTTCATGAAGTTCTTCATGACGACCCTGCCGGTGCCCAGGTCGACGATCGGCATGATGCAGGGGTCGGGGGTTGAAGTTGTGCATGGCCTGGTAATCCGTCTGGGCCTGCCATGTGCTGGCATTGATCATCTTGACCCCGTGGTACTCCATGGTGCCGGCGCCGTGGACATGCCCGGACACGAAGATATCGGGCTCCTCCTCCATAACGAGGTAGTCCTTCTTCTCGGGCGCAAGGGCGTTCCTCATGCCGTACATGGGCGCAAGGTGCCTTCTCAGGGCCATCTCCCTCATGACGGCGAGGGGGTCGTCGTAGGACATCCCGCGCACGGCGGAGATGAAATCATCGATGCTCTTGCCGTGGTAGGAAGTGACCTTCCTGCCCTCGATCTTCAGCCTTATGGGGTTGCCGGTGAGGGTGACATTGGAATCGAACCCGTGGGCGTACATCTCCGATATCGCCGGCTGGGGCTCGGCGAGCCTGCAGGCGTCATGGTTGCCGGGGTGGAGGATGATCTTGATGTCATCAGGTATCTCCTTCACATACTCGGCGAGGGTCTCGTACTGGCGGTAGATATCGTCTATCTCCAGGTCCGCCTCCTGCCCCGGATATGCGCCTATGCCGTCCACGACGTCGCCGGGCATCACGATGTAGTTCAGGCCCATGTCGTAAGCGTTCGCTTTGAGCCAGGAAATCATCCTCTCCCAGCTTGTTTTCAGGAACTCCTTCGAGCCGATGTGGATATCGCTGAGGAAGGCCACCGACGACGTGGAATCGCTGACCTCCCAGGTGTGCCTCTTGGAGATGTCCGGGCGGACGACCTTGTCGGCGACGAAGAGGGTGCCGCGCTCCATCTTCTTCCCGGTTATCCCGATGACCTCGTCGTTGATGTAGATGTTATCGGCGTAGGGGGAGTCCTTCTTTATGAGGACGTTGCAGGTCCCGGTCTCGTCCTCGACCGTCAGGATAGTATGGCCTTTCTGGCTCTGGCGCACCTCGTAAACCATCCCGACGATGTTGACCTGGCGGTCGAACTGCATCGCATGGGCGATGCTGGTGGACATCGTGAAGTCCTTGTGGCTCGATATTATGCGCTTGAGCAGGTTGTACCTGCTGCGGAAGTAGGCCGTGAAATCCTGGATGGTCCCTTCGCAGGTCGAGTTCCCGGTGATGTCCGATCCGGGCACGATCTCTATGTCCAGGTCCCGTTTGTTGCGGGGCTTGGCGGTCTTCTCCTTCTCGAAGAGGGCCTTGTCGCCGTTCAGGAAGTCGATGACATCCTCCTTGGTGACGAACATCTTGTTCCCGGCCATCGCATTGAGCATGGTGTTGACCATCTCCATGGGGTAGCCGTTCGAATCGATTATCTCGAGAGCGTCGGGCGAGAGGAACAGTTTCCTCCTAGATGCCGCGTCGAGTATATCGTCCTTCATTGACCGAGGCTATCGCAACGGGGTTATATAGTGATGGGGTTGCGACCAGCGGAACATTGCAGCGGGCTGATTCTGGCACTTATTCTGCAAATCCAATTAATACCTGCCCGCCGATTCCGAGACCATGGCTAGAGTGACGGTATCCTGCCCTGTCTATCCGAGCGAGGACCCTGATAAGGTCAGGGCCGCTGTGCTCAACCTCTTCCCCACGGCCGAGCTGGCCCTCGCCGACGGGGTCCTCTCGGGCCCTGCCGACCTGGTGCGCTTCTCCCAGAAGATCCGCGAGCAGAGGATCCTCGATACCGCCCGTTCCCAGTTCCTCAAAGGCGAGCGCAGGGGGCATACCGTTGCGACCATCAGGCTGAACAAGCAGGTCGCCACCGTCGGCAAGGTGTCCTTCGTGGACTATCGCACCGTCCTCGGCACCATCGACGTCACGGTGGAGGACGAGGACCTCGATGCGCTCATCGACCGGGTGGCGCCTGTTACCGTCAACGGTGAGGAGGTGAGCTGCTGACCGTCATAGGAGTTTCCTGCCCTGACTTCGGCAAGGAGGATTTCCAGCCCTGCCTGGCCAAGATATCGGCGGAGTTCTCCCACTGGGAGATATTCTCGGAGTACAAGCACGCCGTCCAGAAGATATCCGGCCTTCTGGGCACAGGGGAGGCGAACGGCATGACCTTCACCGTTCACTCGGCGATAGCGGATACCAACGCCGCCGCCCTCAACGACCGCATGAGGGAAGCATCATGCATGGAGTTCATGTCGGAGATGGAGGCCGCCGTGGAGTTCGGGGCCCAATGCATAACCGTCCATCCGGGGATCGTCAACCTCGCCATGACGGACATGCGCGAGAAATCGATCCGGGCGTCCAAGGATACCATGCGCCTCCTCGACCGCGCCCAGACAGAGTACGGCGTGCGCCTGGCCATCGAGAACATGCCGGATGTGCCGGTTATGCTGGGCGTGAAGGCGTCGGAGCTCGAGGAGATCGTGGCCGGGACGGACCTGGGGATATGCCTGGACGTCGGGCATGCCAACACCTCGGGCCAGCTGGACGCCATGATCGATGCTTTCAGGGACAGGATAGTTACGTCCACATCCACGACAACAACGGGAAGAGGGACGAGCACCTCACCATCGGCGACGGTTCCATCGATTTCCCGGCGGTCATGAAGAAGCTGTCGTTCTACAAGGGAAGGTACATCATCGAGTCCAGGAACCTGGAGTCGGCCGTGGAGTCCCAGAAGCGCCTCAGGGACATGATCACCAAGGCGTTCTGATCCCGGTTTGCTTATCTGGGTCAGTGCCTTCCCCATTGGTCCTTCATCGGGGGAAGGCTCTCCGTCATGTCCGGCATGCCCTTCAGGTCGAGCAGCTCCTTGTTAGGCTTCACGAGCCAGTAGACGAGGATGACGGCTCCTGCCGCCATGAGTGCCAGTTCTCCGAGTACGCCGCCTGCGAAGACGGTGACCGTATCGTTCAGGAAATGGGCGAGCACGCTTGCGTAAAGGCCGTATTCCGTGTACAGGTATCCGAAGATGATCCCGCCGGCCGCGGCATCGATGATCTTCACCCAGCCCCATCCGTCGTAATGTGCCAGACCGAATATGATCGATGATATTATGATGAAGACCAGGGCCGCCTTGGACATGCCGAACCCGCCCATGAGGTACTGCAGGGAACGGCGGTCCTTCTTCCACAGGAACCCGAGCAGCGCCATCGGGATCCCGATCCATACGAGCCTGAACGCCAGCTCCTCGTTCAGCCCGGCCATGAACAGCAGGGCGTTGAGGTCCCAGACGCGGAAATCGTCCATCCATGACGAGTCCGCGTCCGCTCCCGCCGAGGACATGAGCAAGAGGTAGACTATCGACAGGAAGAGGGAGACGCTCAGGCAGGAAGCGGCGGCCGAGAGCCCGCTGTGCTCCGTGCGGTCGGACGACGTGCCGTACTTCCCGGCTGTCCTCTGATAGGATATGACCGCATATGCCAGGAACAGGGCGAATAAGACGTAGGCGATCAGGATGTACGCCCTGAAGGCGTTCCCTCTGAGGGGGATCGAGAAGGCATTCACGAGGCCGAGGGGGACGTAGATGCTGTACGAGTAGCGGTCGGCTATGCCCAGGACGTCTCCTACGTGGACGGTGTAGACGATCAGGGACGCCGTGCAGAGCAGGATGAAAAGGAGGGTCACCGCGGTGACGGTGCCCCTCATGAACGGGTGCTCCGGCCCATCCTGCATCCCGGACGGGTACGGCTGTGTTCTTCCTTCTCCGAGGTAGTTCCCGCAGTACCTGCAGTATCTGGCGCCCGCCGCGCCTGATCGGCGCATCTGGGACATCCGGAACTGCTCATGCCGGAAAGATCCCTCCCGCATCTCGGGCAGTATTTAGCGCCTTTGGACGCATAATAATTGCAGTATCTGCAGTTATTTTGCTCCATAATCGGACCTCAGCAGGGAAACGACCCCTTCTGCGCGTTCCGTCTCCACCACGGCCAGCAGGCTCCTGCGGTAGTTCGCGGTGTCGGCGATCTCGCGGGCGATGTGCTCCTCCCGCCTGTGGCTGAGCTTCGAATATCCCCTTATGGACGAGATGTGGTCGTCCCACATGGCCGCGAGGGCGTGCGGGTCGGGGGCGTCCATGGCCTTCTTCATCCCATTCTTGGCCAGGCGGTGCTCGGAGGTGAACTCGGTCACCCTGACGCACTGCATGTACGCGGTATCGTAATCGTAATCGCTCATGTCGAGGGGGATAACGGTCTTGCCGTCCGACCTGCAGAGGTCCACGAGCTCGCAGAAGGCGGGCGACGGCACCTGTATCTCCCCGAAGCGGGACATCTTCTTCGCATAGACGATGTCGAGCTCGGACACCGGGACCTCGTCGGTGCCGATCTCCTTCCTTTTGGCGAGGGCGTCCAATCCTTCGATGCTCATCGAGGCCCCGTATGCCTCATGCCCCGGGTAGTTGGCCCTGACGACATCGGCCTCGGAGAGGAGGCCGTTGACGACAGGCAGGACGTCCACCGTGCAGTTCCCGATGCTCAGGCGCAGAGGCGAGTTCATTTCTTGGTGCTCCGGCTGAGGACGATGTCGGTCAGCTGGTCCTTGTCGTCTATCTTCTTGAGCTCGTCGTCGGTGACCAGGGCGGTGCTGCGGATCCTCTCGTGCTCCGGCTTCTTGCGGACGATGACGACCGAATGCCTGTGCGAGAGGTTCGAGAGCTCCGACACGATAAGGGCCTTCTGGATCAGCTTGCTCTCTTCGTCGCCGACGCCCGTGAGGAGGACGGTGTTGCTGTCCGAGTCGCGGGTGATGGCATCGAACGGCCCCCTGACGATCGGGGTGATGGAGAACCCGATGTTGACGAGCCGGTCGAGCTGGTCGGAACCGGTCTTGCTGCCGGTCCCCTTGACCTCCTTGGCCTCGACCTTCTCGTCCTTGGCGTAGGTGAAGGGGTCCAGAGGCTCGATGATGTCGGTGCCGAGGAACTCCTCCAGGCGGAGGGCCGCATCGATCATGGCGCCCATCCCGTTCTCGTACATCTGGATCGTGCGCCTGGACACTCCGGCGGTCTCGGCCAGGGTCCCCAGGGATATGCCCCGCTCCTCGCGCAGCTCCCTCAGGGTGTCGCTGTCTATCTTCACGTACAGCCCGCCGGGGGCGGCGAATATAAACGGGGGCACCTCCTCGAGGAGCTGGTCCGCGAGGGTCTCGTTGGAGATGATGGGGATCTTGAACCTCGTGTAGATGATGCCCTTCTCCAGCTTCCCCGAGCTGGAGGTCTCCCCGATGATCATGGGGGAGGCGTCGAGAGCGTTCGACATGATCTTCATCTCGTTCGCGTTCTCGCGGGAGAACGCGTCGACGTTGCTGAGGACCTTGATGATCAGGAGGGTGCTGCCCCTGCGTCCGACTACGTCGAAGCAGATGCTCCTGATGCTGATTGCGGACGACACGTCGAACCCGGCCTTCGCCAGGATGGCGCGCGTCGTGTTGATCATGTCCTCTCTGTTCATGATATAAAACGATGTTTATCCTTCTATAAAGCGATTGTTCAGTCGGAGAGGTTCATTGTTGATCCAGGGGCCCTTCCGCTCTGAGAGCGAGGGACAGCGTGCCCTCGGCGATCCTCAGGGACACGGGCTCCGGCCGCACCCTGACCGGGAGCGGGACGGTCTCCGCTATGCTCTTGAGCATCGAATCGGAGGTTATGCGGACGCGCCGGGGGAGATGTCGATCATGATACCCAGGCGGCCGGACCTCTGGAGGACCATGTCGACCATGACGAGGTCCCCGCCGAGGATCGCCCTGGCGGAGCCCGGACGGTCGTTGGTCGTGCCGCTGACCGATGATATCCGCATGCGGTAGCGCACATGGCGCCCGCTGCTGTCCGAATATTCCTGCCTGGAGAGGGAAACCAGCCCCGGGACCGTGAAACCTTGGTCTGCAGGGCACTGCGATTGGTCCTTGTTCCTTCTGATGCCGAGCACGCGTCCTTGACGCAGATGCGGCAATAAAACAATGATGCCGGGAGCCTGGGGAACGGGGGCGGCCGATGGAGGTACGGACGGCCGCCTTCCCGGCATTAAACGGGGCCTTATTCGGGCCCCGACTGCGATCACTGGACTTCGATATGCCGCGTGATCTCCGCCGGCTTCACCGGCTTGAGCTCGACCTCCAGGATGCCGTTGTTGTACGTCGCCTTCGCGGACGCGATGTCCACGTCGCACGGCATGGCGAGGGTCTTGGTGAACTTCCTCTTGGGGGTGTCCACCGATATAGTCAGGCTGTTCGCGGTCCCGTCGAGCTTGATGTCCTTCTTGTCGACGCCGGGGATCTCCGCAGTGGCGCGTACCACCCCGTTGTCCTCTACGACGTCGGTGAGAGGCTCGGCTATCATTCCGAAGGGCGTGCTGCCGATCAGCCCGCGGTCCCCGGAGGTGTTGCCGAACTCCTGGTAGTGGGGCACCCCGTCGGGCCCCTGGTACATCGTGTACCCGTAGGTCTTGACGCCGGGGGCGCTCTTCAGGGAGTCGAACATCCTGTTGAGCCTTCTGTTCATGTCCTCGAAGTCGTTCTCGAAGAGGCGGCCGAAGTCAGCCCACATGTCATTCATATTGTCATCATAGTCTGTCATTCTAATCACCTCAATTCTCCTGTCTGGGTATTCTGATGTCTTGGCCCCCCTGCACAGGGGGCCGGGGCTGTTTTAAATTGTTTATTCGCCCGGGGATCGGTCCCGGGGGACCTTCCCGAGGTCGCCGTACGCCTTCAGGCGCTCGGCCGCCTTGGGGCCGAACTTCCCGACGGCCTTGACGAAGTCGTCCTGCGTGACCTTGCAGGCGGCGATGTCATCGTCGGTCGGCTCCTTGCCCTTGGAGACAAGGCGCCTCACGGCGGTCATGACCGCCTCGTTGCAGATCGCGCCGATATCGGCTCCGGTGCAGCCTTCGGTCTGCTCGGCCAGGCGTCGAGGTCGACGTCGTCGGCGAGGGGCTTGCCGCGGGTGTGGATGCCGAAGATGGCCTTCCTGGAGGCCTTGTCGGGCGGTCCGACGTAGATCGACTTGTCGAATCTGCCGGGCCTCAGCAGGGCCGGATCTATCATGTCCGGCCTGTTGGTGGCGGCGATCACGACGACGTCGTTCATCGGTTCCAGCCCGTCCATCTCGGTCAGCATCTGGGACACCACGCGCTCGGTGACGTTCGAGTCCCCTCCGGTCCCTCTCACGGGCACGATCGAGTCGATCTCGTCCATGAAGATGACGCACGGGGAGGCCTGCCTGGCCTTCCTGAACGTCTCCCTCACGGCCTTCTCGGACTCGCCGACCCACTTGTTGAGGAACTCGGGTCCCTTCACGGAGATGAAGTTCGCCTCGGACTCGGTGGCGACGGCCTTTGCCAGCATGGTCTTCCCGGTGCCGGGCGGGCCGTAGAGCAGGATGCCCTTCGGAGGCTTGGCGTTCATGTGAGCGAACACCTTGCCGTACTTCAGCGGCCATTCGACCGCTTCCTTCAGCTCCTGCTTCGCGTCATCCAGCGCTCCTATGTCCTCCCACCTCACGTTCGGCTTCTCGATGAGGACCTCCCTCATGGTGGAGGGCTGCAGGCCCTTCATCGCGTTCATGAAGTCGTCGCGGGTGACGTTGATCTTGTTGAGCACCTCGGTGGGGATGGTCTCCTCCTCGACGTGACGTCGGGCAGCACCCTCCTTAGGGCGGCCATGGCGGCCTCCCTGCAGAGCGCTGCCAGGTCAGCGCCCACGTATCCGTGGGTCTTCTCGGCGATCTCCTTGAGGTCGACCGTCTTGTCGAGAGGCATGCCGCGGGTATGGATCTGGAGGATCTCCAGCCTTCCGTGCTCGTCGGGCACGCCGATCTCGATCTCACGGTCGAACCTGCCGGGACGCCTGAGCGCCTCGTCGATCGCGTTCGGCCTGTTGGTCGCACCGATGACCACCACCTTGCCGCGGGAGTTCAGCCCGTCCATGACGGTCAGGAGCTGGGCGACTATACGCCTCTCCTCCTCGCCCTGGACCTCGCTCCTCTTCGGAGCGATCGAGTCGATCTCATCGATGAAGATGATGCTCGGCGCGTTCTCCTCGGCGTTCTTGAAGATCTCCCTGAGCTTGCCCTCGGACTCGCCGTAGAACTTGCTCATGATCTCAGGGCCGCTGAGCGAGATGAAGTTGGAGCTCGTCTCGCCGGCCACTGCCTTTGCCAGCATGGTCTTCCCGGTTCCGGGCGGACCGTGCAGGAGCACGCCTTTGGGCGCTTCGACGCCCAGCCTCTTGAAGAGCTCAGGATGCTTGAGCGGCAGCTCGATCATCTCCCTTATCTGGGCGATGGCCGGGCCGAGGCCTCCGACATCATCGTAGGACACCTTCGGGATGTCCATGCTCTCCTTGGAGACCGGCTTGTCGCTGATCTTCACCTTGGTCGAGGGGCCCATCAGGGCTGCCTCGGCGGCCGGGCCGAAGGACGTGACCACGAGGTCCATCTTGTTGCCCATGATGTTCAGGGACAGCACATCGCCTTTGGCGAACGCCCTGCCCTCGAGCACCTGCGCAAGGTACTCCTCCCCGCCCTGGAGCCTGAGCTCGTCGGTGGGGGCGAAGGTGATCTTCTCGGCCTCTTTGGTCTCCGCCTTCTTGACATCGACCCTCTCGTCGATCGACACGCCCGCGTTCCTGCGGGTCGAGCCGTCCAGCCTGATGATGCCGCGGTTCTCGTCCTCGGGGGCTCCCCTGAGGATCTTCACCGCCGTCCTCTTCGTTCCGGTAACGATGGCTATGTCGCCGACCTTGATGCCCAGTATGCCCATCAGGGCCGGATCTAGCCGCGCGACGCCTTTGCCCGCTTCACCGGGCTTCAGCTCGGCGACCTTGATCGCCCTGTCGTTAGCTGCCATTTCAATCACTCCATTCTTACCATTTTCATGATGTCCGAGATCATCTCGGACACTGTGCTCTCATTGAAACCGAGGTTCCGGGAGATGTCCCCGGCGCTCCAGTTAGGCCTGTTCAGCATATCGTAGAGCAGCTGCCGGTGCTCGTAGTCGAGGTTCCGTATGTCGGTCTCGGCCAGGAACGAATCTATGAGGTCGTTCCTCTGCTGGACCAGCTGGCACCTTTTCCTGTCGAACTCGTTGAGCTGCCTGTCGATGGCCGAGATGTCCGCACGGACCGATTCCAGGCGCCTCTCGTCATGAGTCTTCGCCGGCTGAGCAGGGGCCTTATCCTTTGATGCCTGGCTCTTCGTGTTCCCGGTCGGGATCATCCTCACCTCGAACATGCTGTTGCGCATGTCTATGGTGATGCTGAATTCCGAACTGGGTCTGTAGAAGATCCTGTCCGGCCCTCTGTCGCTGCTCTGATGATAGCTCTCGACGAGGCCTTCCCTCTCCATCAGGTTGAGGTTCTTCACGACCGCCTGCTGGCTTATTCCAAGTTCTTTGGAAAGCTGCAGGGGGTAATGGGGTTCCCTGACCACAGCCTGAAGTATCTTCCTCCGGGTCGGGTTCTCCACGATGGAAAGGATGGTGTCCATGTCGGCCATTTCAATCACTCGCTCTGTTCCTAGTTGTTCTCTCTCGGTTTACAACTAATGGTTGTATAGTACAGAACTTCTATAAATAACTTTGTTTATTTCCGGTTCTTCTTCTGTTCATAAATGATTGAAAACGATAACAAATAACCATTTTAGTTCATTATAATGGGATTTTTGCAGGGTCCGGTCTCCGGGCCGCCGTCCGTTCTCCGCGGACGTCCGTGCCTTCCTGCCTTTCCGATACGATGAGATGAACATCAGTACTTTGATGTATGTTTACATACACTATTGCAGTTTTGAGGCGAATCATTAAACATAATCAGCGCACTCGGGTGCACCATGGCAATTCCCAAGGACGCGAGAATCGGCCTCAATCCTGAGGACATCCCGAAGAAATGGTACAACATGGCAGCGGACCTGCCAAACCTCAAGCCGATGATCAACCCGGTCACGAAAGAACCGGTCAAGGCCGAGGAGTTCAAAGCGATCTTCTGCGACCCCATCATCAAGCAGGAGCTCTCCAAGGAGAGGTACATCGACATCCCTGAGGAGGTAAGGGACGCCTGATCTCCCTCAACCGCCCCTCCCCCCTCCAGCGCGCATACCGGCTGGAGAAATACCTCAAGACTCCTGCTAAGATTTACTTCAAAAGAGAGGACATGAGCCCTCTGGGGTCCCACAAGGGGAACACTGCCCTCGCTCAGGCATATTACAATGCCGAGTCGGGGATACACACCCTCACCACCGAGACCGGTGCGGGCCAGTGGGGGACCGCCCTCGCCATGGTGTCCAACCTCTTCGACATCAAGAGCACCATCTTCATGGTGAAAGGGAGCTACATGGCGAAACCGCTGAGAAAGACCATCATCAACACCTACGGCGCGACGGTCTACGCTTCTCCCTCGGAGTATACCGAGTTCGGGAGGAAGGTCCTCAAGGAGCACCCCGAGACCTCCGGGTCCCTGGGCATCGCCATCTCCGAGGCCTGCGAGATGGCCGCCAAGGACGAGCACACCTGCTATGCCCTGGGCAGCGTCATGAACCATGTCATGCTCCACCAGACCGTCATCGGCGAGGAGGCCCTGCAGCAGTTCGCCATCGGCGAGATCGAGCCGGACTACATGATCGCCTGCGTCGGCGGCGGAAGCAACTTCGCCGGTTTCACCTTCCCGTTCCTGCGCGAGAAGATGCAGGGCAAGCACAAGGACTGCGAGATCATCGCCGTCGAACCCAAAGCGGCCCCGTCCCTCACCCGCGGGGAGTTCAAGTACGACTACGGGGACACCGCCGGCCTGACCCCCATGATGATGATGTACACCCTGGGCAGCCAGTACATCCCGCCCGCGATCCACGCCGGCGGCCTGAGGTACCACGGCATGTCGCCGCTGGTCTCCGCGGCCTTCGACCAGCACAGGATCTCCGCGGTATCTTACGACCAGACCGAGACCTTCGCGGCCGGCATAACCTTCGCCAGGACCGAGGGCATCATCCCCGCGCCGGAATCCTGCCATGCGGTCAAGTGCGCCATCGACAAGGCGCTCGAATGCAAGGAGAAGAACGAGGCCAAGACCATCGTCTTCAACCTCTCCGGGCACGGCCTCCTCGACCTTTACGGCTATGAGCAGGCCCTCGAGGGGACCCTCCCGAAGTCTGGGATGGAGTGATACTTTTCGGGAGGGGTTTCCCCTCCCGGTTCCATTCCTTCCGGGAAAGCGGATGCATATTCCATACGCATCCGATGGCCGCGATCGTTCATAACAGGCTGTTCAGGCGATTGTCCGAGACTTCAATCGAACAAACTTTATCCGCCGGACATCATGGGGCCGCATCATGCCGGGCGTTCTCGAAGGGTGTTCTGTTTTCATCCGCGACGTCAGGGAAGCGAGCCAGACCTACTCCAAGGGCTGCTTCGGCTACCCGATGAGCGGAGGGTTCCTCGAACTCGACCTGGTCGAGGCCGCCTTCCTGGTGCAGGCGGAGAGGCTGGAGGTCGTATCTGGGAAGAGGAAGGTCGATTTCCCGAAGCTCTTCGAGTACGCCTCCGCGCACACTCCCGGTTTCGTGGCCAAGTACCAGGTTTACAAAGACCTCAGGGAGAGGGGGTTCATCGTGAAGCCCGAGTCCGGCGGCTTCGACCTCCGCGTCTACGCCCGCGGGGAGCAGCCGTCGGCAGCGTCTCCCGCTTACCTCGTCTGCGCAGTATCGGAGAGGGATGCCGTCGATTTCGGTCTCTCCGCCGACGAGGCGGAGCAGACCAAGGACCGCGGCAAGGAGCTCCTCTACGGGGTCGTCGACGAAGAGGGCGACGTTACCTACTACAAGATGTCGGAGACGGACCCCCGCGGGAAGGTCCTCGGGAAGCCCGCTCCCGGGGTATCCGGGACTATCGTCGGGGACAGGATATTCGTCTTCGACACGGAACAGGGGGCTGCGCTCTATGCTGATTCATTCTATGGGAAGGGCATGCAGGGGGTCCTGCAGCTCTCCCTTATCGAGGGATGCTATCTCGTTAAGAACGGCGGCCTGACGGTCCGCGACCGCAAGGGGGAGGTCCTCTCAGCCGATGACATCAAGTCCATCGGCCGCAAGAGCCAGAACGAGTTCGGGCTGCGCCTGAGGGCCTACGAGGACCTCCGGTCCCGCGGGCTGATCGTGAAGACCGGGTTCAAGTACGGGACGCATTTCCGCGTCTATGAGGGGTCCCCGGACGAATGCCATGCGCGTTATCTCGTCCACGCTTTCCAGGATTCCAAGGTGGCCATGTGGCCGGAGATTTCCAGGACTGTTCGCCTCTCGGGCGGTGTGAGGAAGGAGATCCTCTTCTGCAGGGTCGGGGATGTCGTCGCTACCTTCAGTTCAAATGGTTCAAACCTTGACCGCGGGTATGATGTCAGACCGTCCCCGGCGGCTTCAGACGGCCGATGTAGCGAACCGAGAGGACCAACCTCATCGAGTATGCCCCTCCGCCGATCTCCTCGATCTCCGTGGATCCGAACCTGCCCACCGGCACGCGCTCGAGGGCGAGGTCGTCAAGGAGGCCGTCCCCCGCCACCTGCCCGAGGCCCGCATCCCCCGGCGGAACGTTCCATCATGTCCCGGACTTTCCTGCGGTAAGTCCCGTTCGCGCGCGGCTTGGGGTACCTCAGAGGGTTGACCTGCTCCAGGTTATCCAGGATATCGGACACCCTCTCGGTGCCGTTGAGGTAGAACTCAGAGCACATCCATGCTGCGATGGGCGGCAGGTCGGGGTCGATGCCCCGCAGGAACCTCCAGTAATCCGGATCCACGGTCCCCAGGTAGCGGAAGCCGAGCGAGCGGCCGCGCATGTACCTCATGCGGTGCCTGACGTCCACCGATTCCGAGACGATCGACGGCCAGTTCTCGCCGGTCACGTACCCGGAGTCCATGGCCTCGATCTCGTCGAGTCGCGGGCGTCCATGCCTCCCTCTATGCGGTACGCGAAAGCGGTCCTCTCGGACGGTTCGATGATGCGCACAGGCGCCCCCTTCATGCGATATGCCTCTTGGCTGAGAAAAACAGGGCCCGAAGGCCCCGGGAAATGGTTTAGTCTCGCTCCTTCTTCTCTTCCGTCTTCGCGGCGGAGGACTCGGCCTCGATCTCGACATCGATCTTCAGCTTGTCCTTGACGTCGAGACAGTACTTCCTGAGCTCGGACTGGACGGTGTGGGCTACGCGGGCGACGTCCTCGAGGGATTTCGCTTCGCCGTTCTGCTTGGCGGCGATGTAGACGCAGGCGCCGGCCCTGTTCCTGCCGCTGTACACGAGCTCCTTGCCGTCGGCGTCCTTCGCGGAGGCCTTGGCGAGGAGGTCCTGGGCGGCGTCCTTCGTCTTGTTCGAGAGCCCCAGGTCCTTGACGTACCTGTCGATGTGGGCCTTGTCGTCCTCGCCGGCGCGTTCGATGGTGTCGTCGAGCTTATCCACGGTCTTGTTCAGAGCGCTTTTGAACTTGTCACTCAGTCCCATGGTATCACTGCCCTCCTAATATCTGGGTATCTAGATAAAACCCACCTGCGGGTTCGTTCGCCTGCGTCCGTGCCCCGGATTGAACGGGCAGGCCTCGCCCAGGCACTGGGCGTTCCTCGCGCTGAACATGCATACGGGGACCGACGAGGGCATGGGGACCCCCATGTTCTCCGTGATGAAGCGGGCGGCCGCGCCGAGGCTGAGGAAGGAGTCCCTCTTGCAGCATCTGGGTCCTCCGATGCTTCCGACCGCCGCGAGGCATTCCGACGTCATGCGGTTGGCCAGCGCCCAGGTGCTCCCGCTGAGAGGGGTGGTGCCGGTGACGGTGCTGACGAACGCGCCGCAGGCGACGGCGGACCCGCAGCAGCCGTACCTCCCGCAGACCCCTCCCGGGACGGCCGACATCCTGGATACCAGCTCCCTGAGCGCGCTCTCCAGGTCTATCTTCCCTCCGCAGTTCCTGTAGGCGGCCGCTAGGGCGCAGGCGTCCAGTATGTGGTGCTCCGGCCCGTGCATGCAGACCGACGGATTGTGCATGATCGACTCCGCCAGCTTTACCGGGTCCTTCTCTTCCGATTCCAGGCAGGCCCTGACGACGGCCGCCCGGGAAGGTGCGCGGCAGCAGTCGTCGCACACATAATGGCCTTCCGGGCACCATATGGACGTTCTCGTCTTCTTCCCGCATATCGAGCAGACGGCGTCCCTCTCCTCCGTCGAATAAATGAGCTCCTTCCCACAGATGATGCAGCCTTCCCCCGTGCATGCGTGCGCCATGGCGGAAGGGATAGAAAACGATGCCCGGCCGGATGCCGCTGAACTGCTGGCACAGCGGCCGGAGCCCCTCTGGGCTGAGGGGGGAGGGGTTTCAGAGCTGGATCTCGATGCCGAGCTTCTCGGTGAGCTCCTTGTACCTGTTCCTGATGGTGACCTCGGTCACGCCGGCGACATCGGCCACCTCCCTCTGGGTCCTGCGCTCGTTGCACAGGATCGAGGAGATGTAGATGGCCGCGGCGGCGACCCCGGTCGGTCCTCTCCCGGAGGTGAGCTCCTTCTCGGAGGCGTCCTTGAGGATATCGGCGGCCTTGGTCTGCACTTCTCCGCTCAGCTTGAGCTCGGAGCAGAACCTCTGGACATAGTCCTGGGGCTTGGTGGGCATGAGCTTGAGCTTGAGCTCCCTGGTCATGAACCTGTAGGTCCTCCCGATCTCCTTCCTTCCGACCCTGGAGGAGCCGGCGACCTCGTCGAGCGTCCTGGGGACCCCGCACTGCCTGCAGGCGGCGTAGAGGGATGCTGCGACGACGCCCTCGATGGACCTTCCCCTGATGAGGTTCTTGTTGACCGCTTTCCTGTAGATCATGGCGGCGGTCTCCCTGACGTTCCTGGGGAGGCCCATGGCGGACGCCATCCTGTCGAGCTCGGAGAGGGCGTAAGCGAGGTTCCTCTCGGTCGCGTTCGAGACGCGGATCCTGCGCTGCCATTTCCTCAGCCTGTACAGCTGGGCACGGTTCCTGGTGGGGATGCTCTTGCCGTAACTGTCCTTGTTCTTCCAGGAGATCTCAGTCGACAGACCCTTGTCGTGGATGGTGTAGGTCATGGGGGACCCGGTACGGGCCCTTTTCTCTCCCTGCTCCACGTCGAAGGCCCTCCACTCGGGCCCCTGGTCGATGAACTGGTCATCGAGCACGAGACCGCAGTCCTCGCATACCAGTTCTCCCCTCTCGTAGTCGCGCACCAGATGGTGGCTTCCGCACTCGGGACAGACTTTGATTTCCTCGGTCTCTTCTCTGTTTTTTGGCATTTCTTCTCCTCGGATCTGTGCCGCCGAAGTACAGCTTGGCGCCCTCGGCGAATGTTTCTCTGGGTATGTCGGCCGCAGGAGCGATCGATGCGTACGGCCCGTCGACCGGGCCGAACACGCGTTTGACCGTCCCCACTATCCTCTTCCGGGAATCCGTCACGCGGGAGCCGATGTCGGGAGCTTCCTCGCATCTGGCGATGATGCGCCCCTCGGAGTTCACGCCTTGGACTGTGCCCGAAAAATTCATGAAACCTCCAAAAACCCTATATTTAGGCATATGATGCCCTTCTATTTGAATATATCGGATTCGTTTAATTATGAACACTCTTCCGATATATTAAGCAAATCCAATTTCTTCGAAATTCGAAGAGCGACTGGGATGGGTAATCCATGACCATCCAGCAGGGGCTGTCCCGCTCCCGTCCGGCGCTGCCGGAGGCATACGTGCGGGCCCTGTCAGACTGTCAGGCTGGTCTGTTGGACAAACCCATAAACCTTTTTATGGTAAACCTGCATCATCCGTACATTCGGGTGCCCGCGGGCATCCTCTGAATCGGAGGCTGAATTATGGATTGGACCATCTGGGAATTCATCACGGTGATCGTCATCGCGTTCGCCGTGGTGGCCATTGCGGCGGGCATCTTCTCCGCGTACTTCGGGAAAGGCAAGAACAAGGCGTACGGCATCATCCTCACCCTTGCGGGCCTCATCATCGGCTTCGCATGGCTCTACATGATTGCTTGGAGCGATGTCGAGCCCTTCTGCGATGTGGCGGCTTGGGATGTCTTCTACGATGCCCTTGTCAACCTGATCGGAATCCTCATCGGCGCGCTGATCGCTGTCGGGATCTTCCTGGTCGCACTTCTCAAAAGCTGAACCGATTCAGCGGGGCCCGGCCTCCGGGCCGGTCCCCTTCCTTCTTTGAATTTTTCTCCTGTTCTCGAGCGTTCTGCTCTTCATCGCGGGTCCGGCTCTGTCGGACTATGCAGCCCATGAATGGGAACGGATTCTTGCTGCAAATGTCCGCCTGCTAGATGTCTGGGTCTTGATGACTGAGCGCTCTGATTTCGCAGCGTTCGGGCTGTGAATTTTCGGAGCGTATGCATGCATCCCATTTCTTCCGGAAGGGCATTGCAGAAGACATATTTCACGTAAAATTCTTTCATCAATAAAACAAATTCAAATTCATCGGAAATGTTTTCATCAATGAAAACTTTTTCAATTGAAATCGCATCATACCCCCGTATGCAGAAGGAGGTCATCAGGGAAAGATATCTGGACAGGCTCAGGTCAGGAAAGGACCTGACCGATGTCGTCAAGGTCGTCACAGGCATGAGGCGCGTCGGCAAATCTACGCTGCTGGACCAGTATATCTCCGATCTGATCTCCGGCGGTACCGATCCGAAGGACATCATCAAGATGAACTTCGAGACTTTCGAATTCAGAGATGTAGGCACCTCAGATGAATTGGACCGTGCGCTTTTGGAAAGGATCGGCAAGAGCGGCAGGAAATACGTATTCCTCGATGAGATTCAGACGTCGCGGGGTGGGAGAAGTCCGTATCCCATCTGATCAACACCGGCCGCTGCGATGTGTATATAACAGGTTCCAACTCTAAACTGCTGTCATCCGAACTCGCCACGCACATCGCCGGCAGGTTTGTGGAAATAGCGATCCTTCCGTTTTCGTTCCCGGAATACCTGGAACTGCATCCTGGCGACAATGAACGCAGGTTCTCCGAATACCTGCGTTTCGGAGCGCTCCCCGAGGTCGACCCATCCCGCGGCGAGGAATTCTGCCGTGCGCAGCTCACAGGGATATTCAATACCGTGCTTGTAGACGACGTTCTCGCGCGCCTAGGCACAGGAGATGCCAACACTCTCCGCGCCATAGCGAGATTCCTGTACAGCAATATCGGCAATATCACGAACACGGATATGATTGCCAAAGCCATCGGCATTGGGCCGGTCACAGTAAACCGTTATGTCGGAAAGCTCGAGGAGGCATTCCTGTTCCGCCGTGCCGAACGTTATGACATCATCGGCAAGAGGATACTGAAGACGAATGCGAAGTTCTATGCCTCCGATCTCGGCCTGCGCAATGCCGCTCTCATAGGGGCCGAAGGCACCGATATCAGCCGCCCGCTGGAGAACACTGTGTACCTGGAACTGCTGAGGCGGGGGTATACTGTACATGTAGGGAGTTACCGCGACAGAGAGATCGATTTCACGGCTATGAGGAACGGCAGGGTGGAATATTACCAGGTCTGCCTATCGATGATGCCGCAGGAGGCTCGTGAAAGGGAACTGAGGCCGCTGTCGTCTGTCGGCGACAATTTCCCTAAGACCATCTTGACCTTGGATCGTCTGGGTCTCGGGACGGAAAACGGGATAGAGATCGTCAATGTGATGGACTGGCTCATCGGCGCGGATGATCCGGGGACCTTCTGATCGCTGCCGTTCGAGATTTAGGATAAACTAATAGTACTCAGAACGGTATTCAGCCGGCAGGCAATGCGCCGCGAGTCCGCGGCGCGCATGCTTGCACATCCTTCGGAGCAGCCGGAAGGGCGCTGTCCGCCCCCTCCTGCACAGAGGCCGCGCGGCCCGGAGGGGACGGAAAGGGATCGCGGGAACTGGTGAACCGAATGGAGAGATACCATATCGCCGAGAACACTGTGCAGGAGACCCTGATCATCCCTCTCTACGGGAGGAAGCTGGGGAGCGAGCTTTACCCCGGGATACTCGATGACCCGTACTCGGCCGCCGCGGCCGGCCGTCTGGATTATGATTTCGCCGAACTCGATAAGAAGAAGCGCACCGCCGCATGGCGGTTCGGCGCCCTGGAGGGGATCCTCCGCCCCAGGGACATCCTGGAGGAGATGAAGGCCTATCTGGAACTGCATCCGGGGGCATTCGTGGTGAACATGGGGTGCGGGCTCGATCAGACGCCGCTGATCGGCGATAACGGGAAGATGAGGCTGTACAACATCGACCGCCCCGATGTCATCGGGATAAGGAACGAACTGCTCCCGCCCATGGGGAGGGAGACGAACATCGCCGCGGACCTCAGCGACCCCTCCTGGATAAAGGAGATCGAGCCGGAGGAAGGCGTGTTCCTGTTCGCTGCCGGGGTCTTCCACTATTTCAGAGCCGGGGAGGTCAGGGACCTCGTCCTCAGGCTCCTGGAAGCGTTCCCCGGCGGGCGCCTGGTCTTCGACACCGTCGGCAGGACCGGGCAGAGGCTGCTGATGAAGAAGACGCTGGAGAACATGGGCATCAGCGATATCAGCGGGTATTTCTGCATCAGCGACCCGGTATCGGAGATCGGCGGCTGGTCCGACAGGATATCGGTATCGTCCAGGAGGTACCTGGGAGGTTACGTTGATCTGAAGTCCGAAGGCGTCCCTGCAGGCATGAGGCTCATGTGCCGGTTCTTCGACAGGGCGATGAATATGAACATCTGCCGGCTGGAGTTCAGGCCCTGAACGCCATGCGCCGCTGCGCGCAATGATTAACTATTGCGTCGCTGGTGCTCTCAGCATATGTCAAAGGTCTTCATCATCACCGGGAGCAAGTCTGATTTCCCAGTAGCGGAGAAGGCGATCAAAGTCCTCAAGAAATACGGCGTGGCCTACGATATCGCTGTCGCATCGGCGCACCGCACGCCCGCAAGGGTGGAGAAGCTCGTCACCGGTTCCGACGCGGATGTTTTCATCTCCGTCGCCGGGCTCTCCGCCGCCCTGCCGGGAGTGATCGCCAGCTTCACGGTCAAGCCCGTCATCGGTGTCCCTGCCAGCGGCGCACTGAACTACGACGCCCTCCTCAGCATCGTGCAGATGCCCCCGGGGATCCCCGTGGCCTGCGTGGGCATGGACCGCGGCGACAACGCCGCTACCCTTGCCGTGGAGATCCTGGCACTTTCCGACCCTGCCCTCGCTCAGAAGCTGAAGGACGACAGGGAGGCCATGGCCGCCAAGGTCGAGAGGGACTCCGAGGCCGTCGCCGAGGAAGCCAGGAAGGTGGAGTGATGTCGGGATTCTTCGACGAGCAGGAGTTCATCGACGAGGCCATCGCTTCTATCAAGGAGCAGATCCCGGCACCCGGGAAGGCGATCATCGCCTGCTCCGGAGGGGTCGACTCCATGGTCACCGCCACTCTCGCCTCGAAGGCCATCGGGGACCGCCTGCTGGCGGTCTATGTGGACAGCGGGCTCATGAGGAAGGGCGAGACCGAGGAGGTCGAGGCCATGATGAAGCACATGGGCATCAACTACGCTGTCGCCCGTGCCGCCGACGAGTACTTCGGCGCCCTGAAAGGGGTCACCGACCCGGAGCAGAAGAGGAAGATCATCGGCGAGAAGTTCATCAGGGTCTTCGAGAGGTACGCGAAGAACTTCGGGGCCACGCACCTGCTCCAGGGCACCATCGCCCCGGACTGGATCGAGAGCGGCGACGGGGTCAGGGACACCATCAAGTCCCACCACACGTCGGCGGTCTCCCGAAGGACATGAACATGTCCCTCGTCGAGCCTCTCCGCGACCTTTACAAGGACGAGGTCCGCGCCGTGGCCAGGAAGCTCGGTGTCGAGGCCTCCGAGAGGCAGCCCTTCCCCGGGCCGGCCCTGGCCATCAGGTGCCTCGGCGAGGTCACCCCCGAGAAGGTGGAGATCGTCCGCAACGCCTGCTTCATCGTCGAGGACGAGATCATGAAGTCTGTGGGCAGCGGCGAGGCCGTCCGCCCCTGGCAGTACTTCGCCGTGCTCCTGCCCACCAGGTCGGTCGGGGTCCAGGGGGACAGGCGCGCCTACGGGTACACCGTGGCGGTCCGCGCCGTGGACTCTGTCGACGGCATGACCGCCAACTTCTCCTCCCTGCCCATAGCCCTCCTCAGGAGGATCTCGTCGAGGATCACCGACGAGATGAAGAGCCAGGTGAACCGCGTGGTCTACGACATCACCAGCAAGCCGCCGGCGACCATCGAGTGGGAGTGAAGTCCGGAAACATTTCCGGGGCCCTCTGCGGGCCCCGTTCATCGTCCTTTTATCGGAAAAGATACAGAGACGGCGGCCAGTGACCGGTTCAATCCTTCGGCTGAGGTTTCAGCTGCAGACGCTCTTCCTCATCCATATCGACGTTCTTGATGAACTTGGCCGGGACCCCGCCGTACACGGTGTACGGGGGAACGTCCTTGGTGACCACCGCGCCGGCGGCGATGATCGCCCCGTCGCCGATGGTGACGCCCCCGACGACGGTGGAGTTGGCGCCGATCCACACGTTGTTCCCGATGGTGATCGGGTAGCAGACGGTGTCGCCCCTCTTCGCCGGGTCCTGGATATGGTTGATGGTGGCCAGCGTCACCGAGTGGCCGATGAGCACATGGTCGCCGAGGTAGATCCCGCCCTGGTCCTGGAAGTGGCAGCTGGTGTTGATGAAATCGTTCTTCCCGAGGTGTATGTTCTTCCCGAAGTCGGAGTAGAACGGCGGGAAGACCCTGAACCCGGGGTCCACCTTGTAGCCGACGATCTTGGAGAACTCGGCGCGGCGCTCGTCGGCGGTCTTGAAGCCGTCGTTGAGCTTCATGCAGAGCCCCATGGTCTCCCGGCTGACCCTGTTCATGATGACGCACATGCGAGACCTCAGCTTGATCAGCGTCCCGGGCTTCATGTTCTCCAGGAAGTACCTCAGGTCCTCCTGGGTATAGGAGTAGTCCTTCTGGGCGGGCTTCCCGGCCTTGGCCTTCTGGATATCGTCGGCGTAGACCTCCTTGGCGTACCTGAACGCGCCCCAGGCGTTCGGCCATCCGGCGTAGAACGCCGCGTGCGTGAGGATCTCCGCCATCTCGCCGGCGGTGACGCCGTTCTTCCTGGCGTTGGCGATGTGGTACTTCAGGGATTCGTCGAGGATACCCTTGGACATCAGGGCGGTCACCGTGACGATGGAGCGGTCGCGCAGGGAGAGCTTGTTCTCCCTCGACCATGCCTCTCCGAAGAGCACGTCATCGTTCAGTTCCGCGAATTTGGGGGCGAAATCCCCCAGAGCATCCCTCCCCGCCGTCTGCTTGACCATGTTACAGCCTCAGCACAGAGATTGCCTGACACTGTGAAAAACATTGCCCGCGGACAGAGGCGGGGACCATCCTTCTGCAGAGCTCTTCCGCTTCCGTCATTAGGATTATAAGCCAAGATGGGGAATCACCGCCCCATGAAGGTGTATGTCGTCGACAACGGGGGTCAGTGGACCCACCGCGAATGGCGCGTTCTGAAGTACCTGCGCGTGGAGACGAAGATCGTCCCCAACAACACCCCGTTCGACGAGCTCCGCGGCCTCGACGGCCTGCTCCTGTCCGGCGGAGCGCCCAGCGTCGCCTGCGACACCAACAGGATGGGGTTCAACGGCGATTACCTCGACAAGGCGGACTATCCGATCCTGGGGATATGCGCCGGGATGCAGTTCATGTGCCAGCATTTCGGTTCCGAGCTCGGCCCCGCCAAGGTCCCCGAGTTCGGGGAGGTGAAGCTGAGCGTGAAGGACCACTCCGATCTCTTCGCTGGCCTCCCGGACGAGTTCACGGTCGTCTGCTCTCACAACGACGAGGTCAAGCAGGTCCCCGAGGGGTTCAGGCTCACTGCGTCCTCCGAGAACTGCCCCGTGGAGGGCGTCGCCAACGACTCCCTGAAGCGCTACGGCGTCCAGTTCCACCCTGAGGTGGAGAACACCGAGCACGGGGCCGAGATATTCCAGAACTTCCTCGGTTTCCTCAAGAAGTGAGGGCGGGCAGGCCCCTGCGGCCGGTCCCGCTCATACGCGGAAAAATTAAGAAAAAAAAAGGCCGCAGCGGTCTCCCGCCGCGGCCGGTGGCCGGTCCTTTATGTCAGGACCGATCAGTTGCCCTTGGAGGCGTCGTAGTCCTTCGAGATCTTCTCAAGCTGGCTGAGGATCTGGAGGATGAGGGTGTATGCCTGCATCGGCATGTTGCTGTCGCCGGTGAGGTCGCTGAGGACGTTCATGGCGCCTGCGCAGCGGACGTCGAGGGCGTATTTCTCGTTCAGGAGGTTGTTCTTGGCCTCCTGGGCGCTGCGCCTGATGTTCCTGGGGATCGTAGTGTCCTCAGCGAGCATGTCCATTTCGTCGCATACCATCTTGATCTCGTTCGCCATAAGATTCCCTCCCCATCAGGCGGAGTCGAACTCTTCCTGCAGGTCCATCGTCATCTGCTCGAGGACCTCCTCGATGTTCGAGGATTTGTACTCGCGGGTGCCGTTGTACTCGCTCTGGATCCTGGCGATGAAGTAGTTGTTGTCCTTGACCAGTTCGATGTTGCACAAAACGTCTTCCATGGTAACACCTCAAGGGTTTTTTGAAGGTACATCTGCGTTCCCTATAAAAGCATTATTAGATTGGCGCGGACGCAGAGCATCCAGCCTCCCGTTCCGCGGGCCTTTTCTATTATAAAAGAAACCCTGACGAAACCTTTAATACAAGCGTCCTTTGTTAGGGGTTTGCTTAATCGTTGTTCTAGTGATAACGAAAGAGTGCCGCGGCCGTTTACGGCCCGAGGATGATTTGAATGTCGGACATCGATGCAGATACCAGGTCCCAGGAGATCCAGGACGACCTCGAGTCGAAGATCAGAAACCTCGGCAAGGGGAAGTACGGGAGGATCCTCCAGATGGCGCACACGCCGGACAGGGACGAGTACCTCAAGACCTCCAAGATCTCGGCAATCGGGATCATAGTCCTGGGTGCGCTTGGTTTCTTCATCATGTGGCTGATGACCTATCTTCCGGATTATTTCTGAGCGGTGAGCGAAAAATGTCAGACGAAGTCAGCGGCCCCAACTTCACCGGCGAGACGGGATCGAAAGATGTCCATGCCGGCGGTACGGTCTACTGGGACTTCCAGGCGATTTCCGGCGCTCCCAAGGCCGAGCTGTCGTTCAGCGTGACGACCGATGCCGAGGACGCGCCCGAATGGAACGTTACCCTGTACGACTCTGTGGGCAACGAGCTCTGGGAGAACTACCGTTCCAAGAACTCCGTGACCGTGGACTTCCCGGGCAAGACCGCCAAGATCCTCAAGCTCGAGATCATCTGCCCCAAGGGAGCGAGGTACGGGGATGCCGTCACGTCGAGGTGCACATCGCCTCCGACGCCGGCGAGGCGTCCGCCTTGTTCACCGCCGTCGCCAGGCAGTCCATCATGATCCTCAAGACCCAGATGGACCACGAGAAGGAGGTCGTCGATGCCCTCATGGCCAGGGCCGACAAGGGGGAGCGCGACGTCTACGCCGTCCTCAGCCCCATCGGGCTCAGGGGGTACGTGTTCGTCGAGGGCATGAACACCGACCAGCTCAGGGTCAAGGTCCGCGACATCAAGAAAGCATATTCATTCATCGACGCGAGACCTCCATCGAGGAGATCAGCCACTACCTGGTGCCCGTATCGGCCGTCGTCGGTATTGAAGAAGGAGATCTGGTGGAGCTCGTCACCGGCCCGTTCAAGGGTGAGAAGGCGCGCGTCCAGAAGATCGACGAGAACAAAGAGGAGATCACCGTGGAGCTTGTCGATGCGATGGTCCCCATACCTGTAACTGTCAAGGCTGACAGCGTCAGGGTCGTTGAAAAGGAGAATTGAACATGGTAGATACTGTTGAGGCATTGGTTGACGGGGGCAAGGCCACCGCAGGTCCGCCTCTGGGCCCTGCACTTGGTCCTAAAGGAGTTAACATCGGTCAGATCATCGCTAAGATCAATGAGAAGACCAAGGCGTTCGAGGGAATGAAGGTCCCCGTCAAGATCCTCATCAACCCCGACAAATCGTTCGACATCAAGGTCGGAACCCCTCCCGTGTCCGCGCTCATCAAGAACGAGCTCGGCCTCGAGACCGCGTCCGGGAACCCCAAGACCACCGTCGTGGGCAACCTGACCGTCGAGCAGATCAAGAAGATCGCGGAGATGAAGCAGGACTCCCTCCTCGGCGCAACCGAGAGGGCCCGCGTCTCCGAGGTCGCCGGAAACTGCGTCAGCTGCGGCGTCACCGTGGACGGCAAGGACCCCAAGGTCTTCCAGAAGGACCTGAAGGCCGGCGTCTACGACGCCCAGATCGCTCACTGATCTCAAACTTCACCGCGGGGGCCTTCCCCCGCTCATCTCTGTTTCCGTTCTTTTTGCAAACAGATTCGGAACGGCACGATTCCGTTGCCAAGATTCGGCAGTTTGTTGTTTCTGCATGCACCATATCGGATTCTGCTAATCAGATCATGAAGTTCTCGATATCTGAGGCCCTGCCGGTCATGCCGAAGGGCCATGGGTACGGCGGGACCAGAGCCGATTATAAGAGCCAGGCCATATAGATAGGGATATAGAGGATCCCCTTTTCCTCGCGTAGGTCCTTGGTGTGGATCACGATCGGTCCCGCAATCCTGTCACGGTACTTTTCGCAGAAACGGTCCAGCGATATGTGGCGGTCGGATATTTTCCCTGATTTGGCCTCGATTGGGCACATCTTCTCCGCGCCGCACGGGAGAAGGAAATCGATTTCATGGATGTGGGTTGAACCTTTGTTATAGAACTCGCAGTAACGGAGCTCGTGCCCGCCTGCCTTCAGCGCCTGGGCGACTGCATTCTCGAATATCATCCCCTCGTTCATCGAAATGCTGCCTCTTGTGAACGAGGCGAAGAACTCTTTTTTCGAAAGGATGTCCCGGCTGAAGGAGAGCGTGATGAGAAGTCCGGTATCGGACAGGTAGCATTTGAACGTGTTCCTATCCAATGTGAGGTCGAGAGAAACATCTGGATCATTCACATTGTAGCAGACATTGCAGATCATCGCATCCGAAAGCCACAAGATGCTTCTGCTGTAATCCTCCATTCTCGTTCCTTTAGCTATTTTTCCGGGCCTGAACAGTTTTCTGCTGTCGGAAAGGAACGACGGAACATGGTCGAATATCTCGGCGGCTCTGCCACTGAGAGCGGATTCGCGGGTTATGTCCTTACGGTAAAGCGATATGATGAGGCTTTTGGTACGTTCAACTTCGTTTAAGTCGTTTGTTTCGATGAAAGTCGCAACAGATTGCGGCATTCCTCCTATCAGCATGTACTCTCTGAACTTGTTCATGAGAGTGTCATGTACATCCCTACCGAGCGGTGTTCTGTTTGCGTAGTGCTTGCGGATTTCCTGCGGGATGAATTCCATGTCGCACGCCCAGCAGAACTCCTCGAAATCCATGGGGTACATGCAGAGGTCCTCTTCCTCGGAAGGGATAGTGAAACCTTTCATGCTGTTCATGATAGATATCAGCGACCCGGTCTCGATGTAATCGTAACGTCCGTCTGCCACGAGATATTTGATCATCTTCCTGGCCAAGGGAAATAGCTGAATTTCATCAAAGATGACTAGGCTTTTCCTGCGGGTCAGGTTTACTCCGTATTCCGTCTGCAGCAGGAAAAATAGGCGGTCCAGGTCTGTTTGATAGTTTTCAAAGTAATGGATAAGATTTGGTCCAGGATTGTTGAAATCGATCAACAGATACGATTCATATTCGTTTTTGGCGAATTCTTCGGCGATTGTACTTTTCCCTATGCGTCTGGCGCCCTGTATGAGAAGTGCCGAGCTTCCGTTGGATTCGCTCTTCCACTTGAGAAGGGAGCCGTATATCTTTCTCTTGAAAATTCTGGAAGGCAGCGTCATCAATAGCCAGATGCTTTAAACGTATATCAAAAATTCCTTTTCTATCCATATTAAACACCACTTAAATTCCCATTTCTATCCATATTAAACACAACTTAAATTCCCATTTCTATCCATATTAAACACAGTTTAACCGATTCTTCGGAATCTTTGGTGTTTTAGACTGTGACGGCTGCAAGTGCCCCGGCAGTCCTGTCAGAGAGCTGCTCCGGCTCTTTAAGGTACACGTCGTACATGAGCGCACGTGCCCTCTTCTCGTGAGGATGCTTTATGATAGTTTTCTTTAAATATGGAAAGAGAATGAGCATGAATCGCTCGTAGAAGGGCCTCACGGTCCGCTATCACTACGAGGAGGAATTGTATTGGCAGAAAAACCAACCGTAATGGCTGTGCAGAAGGCGCTCGAAAGCGCCAAGAAGCGCAAATTCGTAGAAACGGTTGAGTTGGCCGTCAATCTCAGGGATGTTGACCTGACCATTCCGAAGAACCGTATCCAGGAGGAGATCATCCTCCCGAAAGGCCGCGGAAAGTCGATCAAGATCGCTGTCATTGGCGGTGGCGAACTAGCCTTGAAAGCCAAGGACGTTGCTGACCTAGTGATCTCTCCCGACGAACTCGGGACCCTCGCTGGCAACAAGAAACAGGCGAAGAAGATCGCGAACGACATCGATTACTTCATCGCCGAGGCCCCCCTTATGGCGGTCGTCGGTAAGAGGCTCGGTACCGTTCTCGGTCCCCGCGGAAAGATGCCTAAGCCCATCGCTCCCGGAGTTGATCCGGCCCCGATGATCGCAAACCTCCGCAAGTCTGTTACCGTCAGGACAAAAGACAGAAAGACTTTCCACGTTCCCGTCGGGACCGTTGAGATGTCCGCGGATGACATCGCCGAAAACGTCGATGTCATCATGAAGCGTGTTGAGAACAAGCTCGAAAAGGGTAAGCACAACATCGACTCCGCCTACATCAAGACCACCATGGGACCGTCCGAGAGGCTGATGTGAGGGAGGTCCAAGTATGGCACACGTCGCAAGTTGGAAGAAGGACATCGTGAACGAGATCGTCGCCGATATCCAGCAGTACCCGGTCGTAGCGATCGTGGACATGCAGGAGATCCCGGCTCCCCAGATCCAGTCCATGAGGGCAGGCATGAGGCAGCATGCCAAGATCAAGATGACTAAGAACAACCTTATTCATCTGGCTCTTGAGCAGGCCGCGTCCGTCAGGCCCGGCGTGGAGAAGCTGAAGGAGTACGTCGGCGGGCAGTGTGCGATCGTTACCACGGACATCAACGCTTTCCAGCTCTTCAAGAAGCTGAAGGCGACGAGCACTCCGGCTCCCGCGAAAGCGGGTCAGATCGCGCCCATCGACATCGTCGTTCCTGAGGGACCCACCCCCTTCGGGCCCGGGCCCATCATCGGTGAACTTCAGAAACTGGGCCTTCCCGCTCAGATCATGAACGGGAAAATAACCATCAAGAAGAAGACCACCCTCGTCAAACAGGGTGAGGCCATCTCCCCCGAGATCGCCGCGATGCTTCCCAAGCTCGAGATTCTTCCCATGGAAGTCGGAATGAACGCTTACGCGATTTTCGGCGATGGGATCGTCTACACTAGGGACGTCCTCGACATTCCTGATGATTATTACACATCTATGTTCGCTACGGCCGCCCACGACGCTATGGCGCTCGCTGTCGAGATCGCATACCCTGCGAAGGAGACGATGCCTGCCCTTATCGCCAAGGCATACAGGAGCGCAGTTGCGCTGTCTGTTGAGGCCGCGATACCGACCAAAGATACTATCGGAGCGCTTTTTGCGAAGGCAGACAGGCAGATGCTTGCCCTTGCTTCTGCGTCCGGATTCACTAACGACGACATCGCCGCGAGGCTCGCCTCCGCGCCTGTTGCCGCTAGCGCCGCAGCAGAGCCCGCCGCACCGGCGGAGCAGAAAGCAGAAGAAGAAAAGAGCGAAGAGGAAACTGAGGAAGAGGTTTCCGCAGGACTCGGCGCTCTGTTCGGATAAAGGAGTTGAAGAATTATGCAGTATATTTACAGCGCAATGGTCCTCTACTCTGCTGGGAAAGAGATCACCGAAGATGCCATCACGGCCATTCTCACCGCAGCAGGCGTAGAAGTTGATGCCGCGAAAGTCAAGGCACTCGTTGCCTCCCTCGAGGGAGTCGACATCAAAGAGGCAATCGCTAACGCCTCTGTCGCCGCTCCCGCAGCCGCCGCAGCTGCTCCCGCAGCCGCCGCCGAGGCCCCCAAGGAAGACAAGAAGGCCGAGGCCGAGGAAGAGAAGGTCAGCGAGGACGAAGCCGCCGCTGGTCTCTCCGCTCTCTTCGGATGAGCATCCCCGTTTACCGGCAATAACTGAAACGCCTTTCATCCATGCGGGGGTTTCCCCCCGCTCACTTTTGAAGTTCTGGTCATATGGACGGTTCAATGAAGCTCACTGCGAGAATCCCCTCCGACGAGCTCGTCCTGATGGATTCCCTCGTGAGCTCGCACCGCTTCGCATCGCGCAGCGATTTCCTGCTGGAGGCCGTATCGCGTCTTCTGGCCGAATGCCTGTCCCCGTCCGAGAGGGAGAGTATCCTCGAAGCGGCCGCCGAGGCCGAGTCCCACGGGATCGAGGAGTTCTCAGACGGCGATCCCGCCTCCGAGCTCGCGTCCGCGTACCGGGAGAGCCTGGAGAGGAAGGGATGACGGGAGTAGTCATCGTAGGGTGCGGGACCGACGGCTGCAGGACCGCAAGAGCGGCCGCCGCCGACTGCGGGCTCCCGCTTTTGACCATCGACCGCGAGGATGCCGACATATGCCTCTCGGACGGCCCTTCGGGGGATGCCCCCGGCGATATGGACGGGAGCTACTTCCGCGCCATGTTCATCCATGACGGGGACATCCTGGAGCATCTCAGCGGCCGCACGGCCGCAGTTGTCTCATTATTCGTCGGAGGTCAGACCGCGGACAGCGCCGCTCTCGCCTTCGGGCAGGTGGCCTCCTCCGCAGGGATACGGGTCACCTACGTCCTCTCCGTCCCTTTCAGGGCGGATGACACCCGCTCCCGCTTCGAGCCCCTGGTCGAGAGCCTGGCACAATCGGTGCCGGACTGCAGGATCTTCGTGATGGACCTCGATACCGCGTTCAGGGAGGACTCGTCGGCCTTGGACTTCGCGCCTCTGATCGACGAGTTCGCGGTCCTCCGCAAGCACGCCGTCGAGAGCATAGCCTCATTGGCGGGCGACGGCAGGTATGAACTGATATTCGGCGGGAGGTTCTACACTCTGGGGTACGGGAACGGGGCGTCCCCTGCGTTCTCAGCGGAAGGCGCGCTGGCGTTCCCGCTTTACCGGACGGATATCATGGGCAAGCGCGCGGTGGTCCTCACCGATTCTCCGCTGGGCCCTCAGGAGCGCGAGATGCTGGTGAGGCGGACGGCGGACCTGACCGGGTCGGTCCCGGAGGTCGTCGAGGGGACGATGCAGGGCAGCACCGGCGCGTTCGTCTTCATTCCCATTTCTTTCCGCTTTTCTGAAGGTTCCTGATGACCTTCGCGGCATCGCCGAAGACGCCCATGATGGTGTTGAACTCGTAACCGGTGGGCACGGACCTTCCCATCATCCTCCTGAACATGACGGTGGTCGCCTCCCTCCTCGGCTCGGTGTAGTCGATCTCCTCCAGAAGATCGCCGAAGAACTTGTACATGAGCTCCTTCTCGTGGCTGTTGCAGGGTTTGCAGTGCTCAGGTTTGCGGACCGCCTGGAACATCTCGTACAGAACGACCCCGACCGAATGGGAGAGGTTCATGACCGGATACTCGTCGTCGGCAGGTATGGTGACGAGGACGTCGCACCTGTTGAGCTCGGTCTGCAGCAGGCCGATGTCTTCCCTGCCGAAGACCAGCGCTATTTTCTCGTGGTATCCGCGGCACATGGATGCGAAGGTCCTCACGTCGACCGGGATCCTGGTGTAGTTGCTGTCGCCCTTGGTGACGGTGCCGGAGGTCCCGACGACCAGGAAGCATCCGTCGACGGCCTCTTCCAGGGAGGTGCATATGACGGCGTCCTTCAGGATGTAGTCCCCGTGCTTGGAGCGGGCGATGGCGGTGTCGCCGATCTCGCAGGGATTAACAAGATAAAGCTCCTTCACGCCGAAGTTAGCCATGCACCTGGCTATGGCCCCGACGTTGCCCTCGAACTTGGGGCCGACGACTACGACGCGGATATCTACCATTTGAATCGGAATCCCATATGCGGGGAGTATAAGGATTTTTACGGGGACGGACAAAGGGCGGAATGCCGGGGCCGTCAACTAGATAAACCTGCGACGGCGGTAGGCCGCCTCATATGGCATACTGGTTCAGAGGTGAGAGGTACGAGGACATCGAGCGCCTCATGAAAGCTGTCAGGCTGGAGATCGACGGGGGCTTCGGGGTCTCCGACCTGGATGCCATCCTGACCGAGAGGGGAGGGTTCACTTCCGAGGACGGCACCGTGTACCGTTCGGCGGCGGCCCTGAAGAAATCCGATCCGGACACTTACCGGGAGCTGCGCGACAGGGTGATCGACAGCATAGTGGACGGCCTCTGGGACGCTGTGACCGGCGGATACCTTCCTCAGGACGTTCCCTATGTGGAAGGGACGATCGACGAATGCAAATGATGCCCAGCGTCTGCATAGGCCCTGCGCTTCGGGGCATTTTTCTTCATTTAAAGATTGTTAAGATATTTTTCAATAACGTCCAACATAACGTATAATAATAGGTTCTATAACATTTCGTGTGGAATCGGGCAGAGGAGCAGGCTCATAATCGATCATGCGCATACGCACCTGTGTGCGCCAAAAGGAGCTGTAAGGCACCTTCGCCGAAGGGCGAAGGATGCGCCCCG
>NZ_LOPS01000036.1 GCF_001481295.1 Candidatus Methanomethylophilus sp. 1R26 | reverse complement strand
AATGGTGCAAGGGACGTGATTTGAACACGCGGACCGCTAGGGACTAGCCCCTCAAGCTAGCGTCGTTGGCCATGCTTGACTACCCTTGCAACAGGTTTCTGGGATACATGACTTATTTATAATCCTTGCGTTGAAGGCCCGCGGATCCTATGCGCTCCCAGTCATTTTGATACCATGAAGTCTCGGATATCGGTCGCGGACAGGGACGAGAGACTGCTGCCGGACATTCATCAAAGATAAATACCCAGTAAGCGGATGAGGAAACGTCAATAGAGAGAGGACGGCTGACGGTAGGGCTTCGGCCCGGCCGAGGAAGTTCCCTCCTCCGCGGGCAGGACGAGCCGGGAAATCCGGCAGGGCGAGAGCCCTGGCAAGGGCCCAGAAACGACACAGTTCCGGTAAACTAGGATGATCCGTATGTCGGTGACGTTCCCGGAGATCTGGTGAAACGGCGACTCCTCGTCGGAGCAAGCTCGCACAACCGGGATGACATGCCTGTGACCGGTGGGTAGAGTGCGTTAGTTGAATGCCGTCTGAAACAGAAGGGGGGCTACTACTCTCAATTGACAC
>NZ_LOPS01000035.1 GCF_001481295.1 Candidatus Methanomethylophilus sp. 1R26 | reverse complement strand
GCGGGAAGGAGTTCAGCCTTTTCCAGTCCAGGGCCGTGGCCTGCAAGTACTGCCCCAAGGCATCCACCAGATGCCCCAACGTCAGGTGCCCCTACTGCGATTCGGAATTCCCCATCAGCGGCTTCGTCGTGCCGAACGGGGAGAATTCGCGCCAGGACCAGCGGATCATGAACGATTACACCGATGAGGTCTTCAACCGCTGGGCCGAGACCTACAACAGGCGCTGAGGCCGGACGGCATCTTGCCGATCGGCCGATCATAAAAACGAGGGGGCATCTGACCCCTCCTGGATTTTCATACTGCGGTTCAGTCGGACTGCCCGGGATCCCCGCCGTCATCCTTTATGACGAGGGTCCTGACCCCGCAGACGGGATCGAACTCCCTTACCAGCCCGCCGCCCAGGATCTCCTGGATAACGACCTCCATCGTGATGGAGACCGTCACGCACTCGCGGAAGCATCCGGTGACGGAGATGCCGTTGTGGCCGACGGACCCATGCATATGGATGACCGGTTCTCCGGTGATGTCCTGCGGCACAAGGGTGCCGACCCCGTGGAACTCATCGTTGGCATCGGTCTGGTAGATCCTGGGCTCCATATGGCCGCTGACCTCGCGGATCCCCACAACGAACTAGGAGCCGGCTTTGACGGCGCCTTCCATCTGGAAGTACGCGCACTCGATGCCGTGCTCCTTAGCGAAGGCCTCGACGGTCTGCTTGACCAGCTCGCCGTCCTCCAGCCTCAGGACGAACGTGCGCCCCAGTTTCATCTCGCGGTATTTGATTCAAATCACCTATACATACTGTAGCGGTCGAGCAGCCTGTTGATGCTGACAGACTCGTCCTTGGTGAGGTTCCCTGCCTCGACGAAGGTCTGAACGTAATCTTTCGCATCGCGGGTGGAGATACGGGAGGCCTTGGCTATGACCGTCGCCAGGAACGATGATGCCATGGTCGGGTCCATAGATGATTGGGAGAGGACCTCGTTCATGTCGTATTTGAAGGGTGCCAGGCGGTGCGTGTTGAGCATCGGCTGCCTGGAGGACGTCCTCCCTCCCCTGGGCCCGGAACCGCTTCCTCTGCGGTTCTGCCTGTTGGGCGAGCGGGACGGGGATTTCTGGGCGGACCCTTTGTAGGAACGGGTGTAGTTGGCATCGTTCCTCTTGGGGATCTTGATGCCCCTCACGCCTGCCGGCGCGTCGTCGGCATCGTCGCGGGAATCGGCAACAAGACCCTCGCGGGCATCGCCGGAGTCTTCACCCTCGAAATGCGGGCGCTGAGCGGGCGTATCTCCGTGCTGAGGCCTGAAACCGCGCTGGGAAGAGTCGGAGGACCCTCCCTGGGGACGGTCGGAGCGATAGCCTCCGGAAGACTGGCCTTGGGAGGATCTGTCGGAACGGTATCCGCCCTGGGGGCGGTCCGAGTGATATCCTCCCTGCGAGGGTGCCCTGTCAGAACGGTATCCCGAAGACTGGCCCTGCTGTCCGCGGTCCGAACGGTAGCCCCCGGAAGAGGGTGCCCTGTCAGAACGGTATCCCGAAGACTGGCCCTGAGGACGGTCGGAGCGGTATCCGCCCTGGGGGCGGTCCGAGTGATATCCTCCCTGGGAAGACCTGTCGGAGCGGTAGCCTGAAGACTGGCCCTGAGGACGGTCGGAGCGGTATCCTCCCTGGGACCCGCGGTCTGAACGGTACCCCTGGCGGTCCCCGCCCTGGTAGCTGCGATGTGAATCCGGGCTGCGTCCGGAAGGCTGAGCATTGCTCCCGCTGTAGGACGGCTTGGCATCCTTTTTCGCGGGCCTGCTCGGACTGTCTTCGTTACTCTCCAATTTTATAACTCCGAGGGTTTCTGAAGCAACCTAGTATAAAGAACCTTTCTATAGAAAGTAATAGAAAGCCCCGGACGTCGCCAAGTCGCATTTTAATACCGAGCCCTGATACATTGACCGATGGCAGAGGATGACGTCGGCCGGCCCGCCGAAGCGGCCGCGAACCGCGAGATCTCGCTCTTCATGAGGGCCCGTTCGGGCTGCATCATACTTTTGGCGATCTCCGTCGTATGCGCGTTCATATCGGCAGTCATCGGGGAATACAAGGCGCTCTACCTTTCGATCCCCTCCGCCGCGATCGCCGCGGTCTCCCTCCGCAGGGTCGGCGGGTTCTACATGCCCCTCGCCATAGATGCCATACTGGCCGCGGTCCTCATCATGCAGATGGGCGCCCGCTGGACGTTCAAGTACAACGAGGGAGCGTGGTGGCTCGATTCCGTGTCGGATTTTGTCATGGGCATGTTCCTGTGCCTGATCGGCATAATCCTGGTCTACATCCTCGTCAGGCGCATGCCGGGGCTGGACCGCGAGAACGGGATCATCAGCGTCATCGCGTTCAGCTTCGGGTTCTCCATGTCGATGATCATCATCCTCTGCTCCTTCACCACCACGTCCCTCGTCGAGGGCAACTTCTCCGAGAGCCGTGAGTTCGCCTCCGCCGGCGAGATGACCTCGGCGATCTTCGGGGCGGGGGTCATGAGCGTACTGTTCTACCTGAACAGGAACAGCCTCCTGTTCCAGAACACCGTCGAAGCGTTCCTCCGCGGCAATGCGGACACCATCGGCATCGATGAGCTCGAGAAGGACAGCATCCTCCGCAGGATATCCGGAGGGGAGTCCTCGGTGACCGAGTTCAAGTCCACGATCAGGACGAACCTGCACACCGGGGAGAAGGATCCCCGGATGGAGAAGGCCGTCCTGAAGACCATCGTCGCGTTCCTCAACTCCCGCGGGGGCACGCTGCTCATCGGGGTCTCGGACGACGGGACGGTGATAGGCGTGGACGAGAGCTCCTTCGAAAGCAGGGACAAGATGATGCTGCATCTGAACAACCTCATAAAGAGCCAGATCGGCAGTCAGTACCTCCCGTACATCTCGTACAGGGCCGTCGATTTCGACAGCGGGACGGTCATCAGGGTCGACTGCCGGCCGAGCGACTCGCCCTGTTTCCTCATCGAGGGGAAGACGGAGACGTTCTACGTCAGGTCGGGCCCCAGCAGCATCGACCTGCACGGGAACGACCTCCTCTCCTACGCCAACCACAACTTCGATAAGCAGCTGAGGAAGATGTACAAGCCGAGGGTCTGACTTCCATGGGCGCATTGAGCACAGTATCTGCACTTCCGGGCAGCGCGGTCCCGGAGGATCTCCGCAGGTTCCTCGCAGAGCACCCGCGCCCGGCGATCGCATTCTCCGGGGGCGCGGACTCCTCCTACCTGCTCTATGCCGCGGCATCCTGCGGGACGGATGCGAAGGCGTACTTCGTGAAATCGGCGTTCGTGCCGGAGTTCGAGAGGGAGGACGCGGTGAGGACGGCGGGGGAGCTCGGCGTCCCCCTGGAGATCATAGAGGCCGACGTCCTCGCCGACCCCGCCCTGAGGGCCAACCCGGCCGACCGCTGCTACCTCTGCAAGAAGAAGGTGTTCGGCGCCATCTTGGAAAAGGCCGCGGAGGACGGCAGGGCATGCGTGATGGACGCCACCAACGCGTCCGACGACCCGAGCGGGAGGCCCGGGATGAGGGCCCTGCCGGAGCTGGGTATACTCTCCCCCCTGAGGGAATGCGGCCTTGCTAAGCCTGAGATAAGGAGGCTCTCGCACGAAGCGGGGCTGTGGACCTGGGACCTGCCCTCCTACTCCTGCCTGGCGACCAGGGTGCCGGAGGGCATGCCCCTGACAGAGGACATCCTCTCCAGAACGGAGCACGCGGAGAACGGAGCACGCGCCCTGGGGTTCTCCGATATCAGGATCAGGGCCCGCCCCGACGGGAAGGCGCTGGCGGAGATAACCGAAGGGCAGCAGGACCTTCTGGAGCGCAGACGCCCCGAATTGGAGTCGCTCGTCCTGGAATATTATAGCGGGATCGAGTACGGTACCAGGAGGCCGCATCCTTGAGGAGCATGGAGACCCGCGAGATACTGGAGAAGGTCAGGGCCGGGGAGATCTCCCCCGAAGATGCGGAGGTCATGCTGAAGTCGGCCCCGTTCGTGGAACTGGGATATGCCAAGGCGGACACCCACCGGAAGATCCGCCAGGGGACGGCCGAGGTCATCTACGCGCCGGGAAGACTCCGGAGCAGGCCCTGGGCATCGCGCGCGCCCTCTCCGATGCGGGGGCCGGGTGCCTGATCGTCACCCGCTGCCCCGAGGAGACCGCAGAGCTGATCGGCAGGGAGTTCCCCGTGACATCGTTCGACCGCGTGTCCCGCATATGCACCGTCGGGAAACCTCCCGAACCGTCCCCGAACAGCTCGGTCTGCGTGGTCACCGCAGGGACCAGCGACATCCCGGTCGCCGAGGAGGCAGCCGTCACCGCGGCCGCCCTCGGGAGCAGGGTGACCAAGATCTACGATGCAGGGGTCTCCGGCCTCCAGCGCATACTGTCGAGGACGGACGACCTCATGCGCGCCCGCGCGGTGGTGGTGGTCGCCGGGATGGAGGGGGCGCTGGCGTCCGTCGTCGGGGGGCTGGTCGACGTCCCGGTGATAGCCGTCCCCACGTCCGTGGGGTACGGGGCATCGTTCGGGGGCGTGACCGCGCTTTTATCCATGATGAACTCGTGCGCATCAGACGTGAGCGTCGTGAACATCGACAACGGGTTCGGCGCAGGATACATCGCATCGATGATAGACAGAAGGAGTTCGCCGCTATGAGGACACTTTTCTTGGAATGCAACGCCGGGGCATCCGGCGATATGATACTTGGTGCACTGACCGACCTCCTGAAGGACCCCGCCGAGCTCGGCGCTATGCTGGAGTCCTCCGGCATACCGGGGGTCAGATGCGAGATCGAGACCTCGGACAGGTCGTCCATAACCGGGACCAGCGTCCGCATCCTCGTCGACGGGGTCGAGGAAGGCACCCCCGGGGAGAAGAAGCACCACGAACACCACTCGCTGGGGGATGTCATGGGCATCATCGCCGGCCTGAAGGTTTCCGACCGGGTGAAGAAGGACGCCTCCGAGATATACTCGATCATCGCCGAGGCGGAGTCCCAGGTCCACGGGAAGCCGGTCTCGGAGGTCCACTTCCACGAGGTGGGGGCGCTCGATGCCATAGCCGACATCGTCGGGGTCTGCCTGCTCGTGGAGAAGCTCGCCCCTGAGCAGATCATATCCTCGCCCCTCAGGACGGGATACGGGACCGTGGAATGCGCTCACGGCGTGCTCCCGGTCCCCGCTCCCGCCACCGCCAACATCCTGAAGGGCATGCCCGTCTACGCCGCGACGAGGAGGGGGAGTTCACCACCCCCACGGGCGCGCCATCATCAAGCACTTCGCGGCGAGGTACGCGCAGATGCCGGTCATGGAGTACGAGGACTGCGGCATAGGATTCGGGAAGAAGAGCTCCAAGACCGCCAACATGCTCCGCGCCTACATCGGGGAGGCGGAGGAGGCCATGCCCACGGTCACGGAGATCCGCACCGACATCGACGACATGACCCCGGAGGACCTGGGCGGCATCATCGACCTGCTGATGGCCTCCGGAGCGCTCGATGCCTCCATATGCCCCGTGATCATGAAGAAGAGCCGCCCCGGGTACATCCTCAGCTGCATATGCAGGGACGAGGACACCGACGACATGGCCATGATCATCCTCGCCCACACCTCATCCGTCGGGCTCAGGTTCCACAGGTGCCAGAGGTACGAGATGAAGCCGTCCTTCATCAAGTACCGGACGGATTTCGGCGACGTGAGGATCAAGATCTCCGAGGGGTACGGCCTCAGGAAGTGGAAGCCGGAGCACGACGACATGACCAAGGCCGCCATAACCAACGGGGTCACCGTCGACGAGGTCCGCAAGAACATCCACTTCGACCCTGACGAAGAGCTCGGGGACGACTGATGCCGACGGTGAGCGCCGACCTCGACGACGGCACCTTCGACCTGCTGGCGGACTATGCCCTCAGGAACGGCATCACCGTCCCTGAGGCGATGACCGAGGCCGTCCGCAGGATGCTCGTGGAGGACATGCTCGGCGGCGCATGAGAGGCCGCCGGGCATTAATTTCTTTATGTCAGTTATTTTTATATATCAAACGTCACGTCACTTATCTCATGAAGAAGATCGTGATCGCGGCAGTGATCGCGACAGTGATCGTCGCGGCCGTCGCCGCGGCCTATGTGATACTGTCGAACGATGAGGACAGCGGCATCGAAACCTCTTCCGACGTCCGGATACCGGAGGGCGCGTCCACCGCCGTCATCTACTTCACCTGGAGCAACCACGCGGGGACCATCGCCACCAGCATCGGGAACATAACCGGGGATTCGCCGATCAGCCTCGTCCCGGAGACAGCTTACCCAGATACCTACGATGACACCGTGCAGAGGGCCGAGTCCGAGATAGGGCAGAGGCCTGCGATAGAGGCTTCGTCCCTCTCTTCCGCGCTCGATGCCATGCACAGCGCCGACTACATCTTCCTTGGATACCCCATATGGTACCAGAACTGCCCCAAGGTCATCCTCACCCTGATCGATGAGTACAATGCGCTCTACGGGGACATGTCCGGCAGGACCATCATACCGTTCTGCACCTCGGCCAGCAGCTCCCCGGACGCCATCTACGAGCCCATCCGCAGCGAGAGCGGCGCGACCGTGGCGAACGGGTTCTGGTGCACCAGCAGCCATGCCGGCGGCGGGATCGATGACGATGTCGCATCCTGGCTCTCCGGCATGGGGATCTCGGCCTGAGGCCGGCTGATAAGAGGGGACGCCCCCGGGGCGTCCCCTCGGCCTCATATTCTGGCACTTATCGGATTGGTGCGGGGTAAGGGATTCGAACCCCTGAACCGCTGGGGAAAGGATCTTAAGTCCTCCGCCTTTGGCCGACTCGGCTAACCCCGCCCGGATACCTGATTGGGTTCCCGCTATAAATCCATGGACCCGCGCGGACCGGACAGAAGACCCAGTCATGCACCTTATTCCATTCAGGCAGCGCCCGCCAACCACATTATTCCATTCAGGCAGCGCCCGCCAACCACATTATCAGCCCCGTTTTGGTTAAACTTTGCGTAGCTTCCGCTGTGCGACCGCCTTCTGCAGGTGCTGTGCCTCAGCTCTCGTGCGGGCGGGATCTC
>NZ_LOPS01000034.1 GCF_001481295.1 Candidatus Methanomethylophilus sp. 1R26 | reverse complement strand
AAAATCTGCCATTTTCTCTCCTCTAGTCGGTTGAGATTCAACCGTTGGGCTAAGCACTCACTTGGATGTATTTAACCTTGAGTGAGCATTCGTATAAAGGTTTTTATATTAGTTTTATCGGATAATCATATTCGATTTATAGCAATGTATTTATACTGATGGATGGAACATATAACCTTCATTAAATGCAGTATGCTTTTCCTCTGATTTCATATCATTTATCTCTGCAAATTGCCTCCTTCAGATTATTTGTATATTAATCAAGTCTTAGATATTTGTATTGCTGTTCTACAATTAAATGTACATTTGTTGGGCATTTTAATTAGGTACGCTCCAGTGTACAAATAAAATCATTTCCCGAGGCAGAACCTGATCCTCTGATGCCGCCATCCGAAAACATCCATGGCGAACTCGCATATTGGATGAACAATATAACCAACAGACCGAGGCCGGCGGATGCGGTTCCTCTCTCGTTTCTTCTCTCCTATAATATATAGAAATAAAAATAAGAAAAAATGAAAAGAAGACCGCGCCCGGAGGCGCCGGAAGATGTTTCGGTCAGTCGGACGCAACGCCTTCGGCTGTTCTGCCCGACTTCCCGGTCTGCACCATCCACCATACGGGCAGGTAGCAGATGAGGATTATGCCTGCGATGATCGCAGGAGTGATGCTGTCCCCCAGATTATAGCTCCAATACACGAGGCAGGGGAACCACAGGACGAACTGCACGAACACCATGGCGGCGATCGGGTAGATCCAGCACTTGGGCGCAGAGTACGGCCTCGGAAGGTCCCTGAACTCGGGGTCCCTCCTCGACTTGACGAATGCCGCCAGGGCGATGCCGTTGGCGAGGCAGTATCCGATGGCAGAGGCCGAGAGGATAGTCGAACTGGTGTCCCCGGACCCTGCGACGCACCCGCTGTATCCGACGATGAACACCAGCAGCATGTTGAAGATGCAGACGAACAGCATAGCGTTGGCAGGCATGCCCCTGCCGTTGACCTTCCCGAACCAGTCGGGCAGGTTCCCTTCGCCGGCCATCGAGTACAGCGTCCTGGATGAACCGAGGAACCCGGTCTGGATGACGAGCACCATCGCGACGATCAGGAGGAACAGGGCGACATACTTCCCTGTGTCGCCGAAGACGGCCTCGGAGAGCGGCGCCAGGATGGCATTGGTCATGAGCGCCGCATCGTCGGGGTTGCTCTGATCGAAGGACCCATAGACGCCAACGGAGACGAAGAAGTACATGAAGAGGCATATCATCCCGCAGCTGAAGAGCGCCTTGGGGACATCCTTGCCGGGGTTCTCGTATTCGGGACCGTAGATTGCCGCGGTCTCCCATGCACAGGCGCTCCACTGAGCAAGCCCGAAGCATCCGAACAGGAGGACGATATCCTCGAAGTCCCAGCTCCAGCCGGGCGCGGTGATGTTGTCGGTTATGTTCGAGAACTCGAACTCGCCGGAGATGAAGGCGCCGGCCACTATTATTATAATAGGTATAACCGACACGATCGCCAGGATCATCCCGAGCCTGGCCCCTCCCTCGAGGCCCCTTACCCCGAGAACGTACATCACAGCAACGATGATCAGCCCCACGGCCATGTAAAGGCCGAGATAGGTCCATCCTTCGATATCCCACTCGAACATCTGGACGAGGTAGTCCCCGATCATCATGGTGAAGATGGCCACGACAGGGCACCATGCGAACCAGTAGCACCAGGCGCTGAACGCGCCTATGAACTTCCTCATATCATGAGGGTTCCCGGGATTCTTGGGTTTGAAGACCGTCTGCGCGCATCCGGGAAGCCCGGTGGCCTTCGGGAACACCGTGACCATCTCCCCGTACGCCATATTCTGCAGGAATCCCTGCAGGACTGAGATCGTCCAAACGAAGATGCACAGTCCCCACACTATGGTGCTGACGTCCGCCAGGGAAGGAAGGATCAGGATGGGAACGCCCATCGCGATGAACAGACCCTGCTTCCAGCTCACGGAACGCTTCAATCCGCCTTCAGCTTGTTCTTCTGCCATTATTACCACACACACTTGACGCACCGTTTCCCGGAGGAACGGAACGGTCTGCCGGACCGTTTATGCGGCCTTCTCAGGAAGAGGGCCGCCGCCGGATGAGGAAACCTTTTTGCACTCTATTTAAGACTTTAATGCCATCAGCCGTAAAATTTATATTTGATGGATTTTCGATTATAAACGAAAAGAAAAACATTAATAATGATGGATGGCGAAACATCTCATGCCAGAAGCATGGGTCCGGAACAGGGTCCGTCCGTTCTTCTACAAATATCCAGTCGGTACGATTGTGTAAAATATCCGCTGGGCATCACCCATAATCATGGCTAGCAAAAAAGAAGAGAAGAGCGCCGGCCAGAAACTGGAAGAAGAGCTTCTCATGAAGCCCAAGATCGTCGGAGAGGCCGACAACGGACTCCTCCGCGAGGCTATGGACTACGCCGAGGAGTACAAGCAGTTTCTGCATTACAAGACCGAGCGCGAGATACTCGACTACACGCTGCCGCTCGCCCAGAAGGCAGGCTACAAGGAGTTCAAGATCGGCACCAAGTACGATGCCGGCGACAAGGTCTACTTCAACAACCGCGGGAAGAACCTCATCCTCATGACCTTCGGGAAAAGGCCTGTGTCCGAGGGCGTCAGGATCAGCGTCGCCCACGTGGACAGCCCCAGGCTCGACTTCAAGCCGAACCCCCTCTTCGAGTCCACGGACATGGCGTACTTCAAGACCCATTACTACGGAGGGATCAAGAAGTACCAGTGGACCGTCATCCCCCTGTCCCTGCACGGTGTCGTCACCCTTGCCGACGGCAAGACGATCAAGGTGCGCATCGGAGAGGAGCCCGGGGACCCGAAGTTCTGCATCACCGACCTTCTGCCCCACCTCGCAAGGGAACAGGTGTCCAAGCCCGGCAACAAGATCATAGACGCCGAGCAGCTGAACGTCCTGATCGGCTCTTGGCCTTTCAAGGACGACAAAGTATCCCAGAAGGTCAAGCTGAACATCATGAACATCCTGTACGAGAAGTACGGGTTCAAGGAGGAGGACTTCCTGTCCGCCGAGCTCTGCGCCATACCCGCGTATGAGCCTATGGACATCGGGTTCGACAGGTCCATGGTCGGAGCCTACGGACAGGACGACAAGGTCTGCGCCTTCGCCCAGTTCAAGGCCGAGATGGACACCAAGAAGCCTGAATTCACCACCATGATGGTCTTCGCCGACAAGGAGGAGACCGGCTCGGACGGACCTACCGGCATGAGATCCGTCTTCTGGAAGGACTTCCTGGAGGATGTCGCCTCCGCATGGGGATTCCCCATCCGCCACGTCCTGAGGAAATCCATGTGCCTGTCCTGCGACGTCAACGCCGCGGTCGACCCGGCATGGCCCGAGGCCTTCGAGCCCCAGAACTGCTCCTTCCTCGGAAGGGGGCCCGTCGTGTCCAAGTACACCGGCGCCGGAGGGAAATACTCGACCAACGACGCCTCGGCGGAGGTCATGGGCTACCTCAGGGGCATCCTCAAGGAGGCCGACGTGCGTGGCAGGTCGGAGAGCTCGGCAAGACCGATGTCGGCGGCGGAGGAACCATCGCCGTAGATATCTCGATCCACAACCTCGACACCGTCGACATGGGCGTCCCCGTCCTGTCGATGCATGCCCCCCTGGAGGTCACGTCGAAGGCCGACGACTACCTCCTCTACAAGGCGATCTACGCTTACTACAACTACAAGAAGCCTAAGACCGTCTGAGGGCGCAAGCCCTGCGGAAGGGGGCCGAGCCCCCTTCCCAATCATTTCAGATATATTTTCAGAAAACCGAAGGATCGGAACGGCAGGGATCTCGCTGCTCCTTCATTCCTTCGTAAATGTACACCGCGCCGAAGTTCTTCTTATGGGCCTTCACCTGGGTGAACCCGGCCTTCCTGAACTTCTCCTCCATGACCTCGCCGTGGGGGAAGCCCTTGATGGAGTTGGCGAGCCAGTCGTAAGCGGGCATCTTGCCGTCGATGGACTCTCCCTTGTCGTACTTCCTCCCGATCTTCTGCACGCGGTGCTTCATGTAGATGTTGAAGAAATAGCGGATGAACCTGTTGTCCGGGGTGGCCATCTCGGCGACCACCGCCTTGCCTCCGGGCCTGAGGACGCGGTACATCTCGGAGATCGCCTTCTGGATATCGTTCACGTTCCTCAGCATGTATCCGCTGGTGACCAGGTCGAAGCTGCCGTCGGGATACTGGAGATTGAGTGCATCCCCCTCGACGAACTCCACCGGCCTCGGGAGATGCCTCTCCGGCATCTTGGACTCGGCGTACTTCAGCATCTCAGGAGTGAGGTCCAGCCCGGTCACATGCCCGCCGGGGCCGGCATGCTCGGCGACCAGGAACGCTATCTCTCCCGTTCCGGTGCCGACATCGATGCAGTCCTTCCCCGAGATGTCCCCGGCGACCTTCATCATGTACCTGTGCCAGCCCTGGATCATCCTCAGGGACATGATCTCGTTCATCTCGTCATAGTATGACGCGATCTCCGTGAAGACGTCCTTCACGTAGACCTCTTTGCCGTCGAACTGCGTTCCGTTGGGTTTGATCTCATCTTCAGCCATCGTCTCTCACCTCATCCTCATCCCGCCGCCCGTTCACAGCAGGAAGTACCCTATCAGGTATCCGGCGGTCAGAAGGACGCCGAAATGCCAGTTGTGCCTGAACGCCATCGGGACCAGCAGCCTGTTGGGGCCAGCCTCGGTCGGCGCCAGTTTCGAATTGTCCAGGAGCTTCTTCAGGTCCCACAGAGCAACAAATGCGAGCGCGCAGGTCCACGGCACGGCGCCCGCTGCGATTATGGCCGCCAGAACAGCATAAGCGATGCACCCTTCCGCCCTGTAGAGCATCATGCTGTGGGCGTAGGTCATGTGCCCGGAAAGGGTGCCCACGCCGGCCTTCCTGTCCTCCCAGTAGTCGCGGGTCTCGTTGCCGCTCAGGACCGATGTGATCAGGAACGCGTTCGGGAGACCCAGGAGGAAGACCTCCCAAGTGACCGTACCGGCCATAGCATAATAGGTCCCTGTATGCATGAGCAGGCCCATGAGCAGGAAGCAGCAGACCTGCCCCATGCCGTGGTACTTGTAGGCTACCCCCACAGTGTACAGGCCGGCTCCGGCTATTCCTGCGATGCCGAACCAGAGAATGCCCCATCCTATGTGCCAGATCAGGATCAGCCCGATGAGGGCGGTGATTCCCAGGCAGGCCATCCCCGCCCAGAACACCTTCTTGGGGGAGAGCGCGCCCGTGACGAGCTCAGGGGAGCGGGTCTCGTTGTCGACGGTGTCCGTCCCCTTGGCGAAATCGCCGTAGGTGTTGAGGATGTTGGACGCGACTGCAGCAGGCATCCCCCCGGCGAGCACCAGAAGGAAGATCCACCAGCAGAACTCCCCGTCGGCATAGGCGACAGCGCCGCCGATGAGCACGGGCACCACCGCGCCGTGGAGGGTCCAAGGCCGGAACACGTTGAACCATCCGGCCTTCACAGGCTTCACATCTGCCATGCGCACCCGATTAACGAGGTGCTTAAAGTAGTCTTGCGTTATCGACAGTCGATAAATAGAAGAACAGGGCACGAGATAACTGGCACATGAAGGGAGACCTCCACACACTGAAGAAGGTGTGCCTGTACGGTTCCAAGGTCATGCTCGCCGGCACCGCCGTCCTGGCGGCCATAATCGCGGCGCTGCTGGTGCTGGGCGCCGGATCGCTGTTCTCGGAGAGCACGCGCGAGTTCCTGGGAGGGTTCATCGGCTCCGATTTCACCGACGGCACTGATACCGAGGCCGCGGCCGCCTACCTGATAATGCTCCTGGTCTTCGCGCTGGCCGTCGTCACCGTGTACGCGACCTATCGGGTCATGGCATCAATATGGGCGGAGCACAGCCCCTTCACCGAGACCAACACCTCCAGGATCAAGACGGTCTCAAAGTGCTACCTTGTATGCGCCGTGGCGTTCCTGATGCTCGAAGCGGCCGGCGGTAACGGTGCCGCGGCCATGCTGTTCATGTTCTTCGGATGCGTGCTCATCGCCGTCGTCCTCTACATGTTCGCTCTGATCGTCCGTTACGGGGCCCTGCTGCAGGACGAATCGGACCATACCCTGTGAGGCACCAGTATGACGATAGTTCTCAGATTGGACCGGGTGATGGCCGACAGGAAGGTCTCCCTCAACCAGCTGGCCAAGATGGTCGGCATCAGCAACGTGAACCTATCCAACATAAAGACGGGGAAGATCTGCGCTATCAGGTTCTCGACACTGAACGGGATCTGCAGGGCCCTGGACTGCCAGCCCGGAGACATCCTTGAATATATCGATGATGATGAATCTGAATAATTATTGATTATCGTTAATAATTTAATGATAATCAATATATTAATACTGAATCGGACTTCCCGTTGCAATGAAAGTCATCCTGAAACTCCTGTGCAGCACCGCCTTCATGATGGGGCTTGCCCTGGCCGTATCATTGATCACCAACTACGGCGGCCTCTTCCCCGGAGATGTCCTGACCTCCGACCGCCGCAGCAACATCACCATTCTGGTGCTGGCGGTCATGATGACGATCACCCTCTCCAGGATCCCCTACAGGAATCTAAACCCCATAGAGCACCGCCGGTCGGTGGCCCGCGCCGTCCTGCTCGGTATCGTCCTCGCCGGGATCATCCCCCTGGCCGCCTATTACATCCTCGACGGCACCGAGGCCTACGGCCGCTACGCCGAGGGACTGGTCTTCATCGCCGCCGCGCCTTTCGCAGCCTCGGTGGGCCCGCTATCCCTCATACTGAGGGGCGACCTGGAACATGCTCTGCGCTCGACCATCATCGTCTACGTCATCGACCTGGTGTGGATCCCCTTCATCATCTGGGTCACGCTGGGCGAGACGGTAGACATGTACGGCGTGGTGAAGACCGTCATCGAGATCATCGGCATCCCGCTGATAGTGTCCCGCCTCTTCACCAAGGTGAAGATCGGCAAGACCTCCATGGCGGCCTTCCTCAACTGCTGCATATTCTTCCTGGTCTGGCTCTCCGTCAGCTCCACCAACTTCCCGAAGGCGGCGGACGTGTTCATCGTGTTCATGCTCATCGCCTTCCTGCGCGACTTCGGGCTCGGGACGTTCACGGCCTATGCGGAGAAGAAGGCCCGCATACCCTGGGCCCAGCGCGTCCCTGACATCCTCATGATATCTTACAAGAACAAGGGGATCGCCATCGCCCTGTGCGTCTCGGTCATGGAAGGGCCGGCGATCGGGGACGCCATGGTGGCCGTCGCCTGCTCGATCATCGTGGAGGTAATCTGGGTGGCCTTCATGGACTCCGTCCTGTTCTCCAAGAAGAGGATGGATAAGGAGCTCAGTTCGGAGAAGGCTGCCGGCGGGGCCCTCGCCTGATCCTGCCGTACTGGGTATAGTCGAAGAAATCGGTTATCCTGGGGACTTCGCGCCCCTTCAGGGGCACGATCTCATCCTCCGGGCCGGGGCTCCCCGAGAGCATCTCGGCGGACGGGTCGTAGACCCTCCCCTCCCTCGTGGAGGGGTCGGACGCGTTCGCATAGCAGTACAGGCACCCGTGAGCGCAGGTGTTGTACTCCCCGATGTCTATGCTCTTGATGCACCTGCATCCCTCGCGCAGTTTGGAGTCCTCATCCTCGAACGGGATCCCCAGGCGCGTCATCGTTCTCCTGTCGATGCATCCCAGGTTCTCGATGCCGAACGCCGAGAGATCGTATCTGGGACAGCAGTAGCTCAGCTCGATCCCGTGCTCTGCGGCCGTCTTCGACATCATCGACGCCATCGCGTCCATCTCGGAAGAGGTGAGAGAACGCAGAAGGTCCGAGTGCCCCGACAGCTTGCCGTACATATCGAGGAAACTGAAGATGCAGCGGTCGGTATAGCCTTCGAGCTCCCCGCAGAGGGTCTCGAACTTCCTGCTGTGCCAGGCGAGCGAATGGCGCTCGTTGATGATTATCGGGTCGTACCTCCACGCTATGCGGTCGGGGCCGAGCTTCTCCGATATCCGGCGGAAAGCATCGGTCACGGACGCCTTCGGCGGGACCCCGGGCTCCAGGTCCCTGCCGTAGCCGGTGACCGTCACCTGGAACAGGCACATATGACCCATGCGGCCGATCTCATCCAGATAAGGGAGCATCGGCGACGGGTCCTTGGTGATGAAAATCAGGCGTCGACGTCCGCGCGGGCGAGGCTCACGCGGTACACCAGCTGACGGTACACCGGGTTGCGGACGAGACAGTAGCCGGCGCGGAGCCTGTTCATCATCCACTCCGAATGGAACGCCGGGATATCGGTGCGCCTGCTGGCGCTTATTATCATCGGGAACAAATCCGTCGAATCCGATAAATATTTTTCAACCGATAGCAAACATCGATGGAAAACGAGCGCATAAAGACCTTCGTCACAATAGTCGGCAAGCTCAGCGTATGCGGCACCGATGATGCAGTGACGGCAGTCTATCTTCCCAACGAGAACCTCCCTGCTATGCAGAGCGGATCCTGGGAGGTCACCGACGAGGCCGCCGCCGAGATAAACGAATACCTCG
>NZ_LOPS01000033.1 GCF_001481295.1 Candidatus Methanomethylophilus sp. 1R26 | reverse complement strand
CCACAATGATCAAGGTCGCACCCCTCGCGGGTGCGTGGATTGAAACTCCGCAGGGTTTGACGGCGTCGCCAATGACCAGGTCGTCGCACCCCTCGCGGGTGCGTGGATTGAAACCCGGAGATGTCCATTCCGAAGGCGAGGATTTCGTCGTCGCACCCCTCGCGGGTGCGTGGATTGAAACCGGATGTCTCTGTGGCGCACATCACCGCCCACCAGTCGCACCCCTCGCGGGTGCGTGGATTGAAACCTACAACGGCGCTGGTGACTTCAGGAACTACCACTGGTCGCACCCCTCGCGGGTGCGTGGATTGAAACACGATCTGCGTGTCGATGGTCGTCTGCGCGTCGGTGTCGCACCCCTCGCGGGTGCGTGGATTGAAACCACCTGCCGAAGCTGGCAGCGGAACACGTCGCCGTGTCGCACCCCTCGCGGGTGCGTGGATTGAAACTATGGCACATGCCAGTGGATGCAGGGCAATCCCGAAGTCGCACCCCTCGCGGGTGCGTGGATTGAAACAGACGATTACAAGGAGTACCGCCGGAACGAAGAGTCGCACCCCTCGCGGGTGCGTGGATTGAAACGGGCGCATCGACACCGTGGCCATGTGGGCTGACAGTCGCACCCCTCGCGGGTGCGTGGATTGAAACGTCCAGCCGCAGGCCATCATCGGCCTCACGGTGGAGTCGCACCCCTCGCGGGTGCGTGGATTGAAACACGTAACGGTAGTCCCCGACATAGCAGAGGATCCCGTCGCACCCCTCGCGGGTGCGTGGATTGAAACACGCTATCGATCGTCGGCGGTACGATGCAGGCTATCGTCGCACCCCTCGCGGGTGCGTGGATTGAAACTCCTACAAAACTCAAAATAGCTCAAAATAGGGTAGTCGCACCCCTCGCGGGTGCGTGGATTGAAACGGGATCACCCCCGCCTACGCGGGAAACACATGATGACCGTATTTTCTAAATACGTGGATTGAAAAGAGAGCATTGGCAAATAAGATCAGACTCATTCAGCTTCAGCAATGCCGTTTACCTGAACAAACCTATCTCAATACGATAACATATAGGCATTTCGACTTTATCCCATATATAATTGGCATATTTTACGGTACAAGCTAATGACCAAATACCCTTCTGAAAGAAGTGATGTGGAAATTACGCAGGCAAACAACAAGTCCATCCTGCGCTTTACGTCGGTTCATTAAATCTCCGGCCGTCTGTTTAACCATTTTCTGAAACCCGGAAAACATCGCCGATCATGTTTCCCGTCCGCCGCGGCCATGCCGTAACAGCATTCTCCAATATGCATCGGGCCAATCCCTCAGGCCGGCAGGAGTATGGACAGGCATATCCGCGGCGGCAAGCCCGCCGCGGAGTTCGATTATCCTCACCTGAGCTTGGCGCCGCACTCGGCGCAGTATTCGGAACCGGACGGGCCCGAGGCTCCGCACATGGGGCAGACAGCCTCTCCTGCGGACGCTCCTGTCTGAGGGCCGGACCCGGCCGAGCCGTAGCGGGGCGCCTGCAGCATAGCGGCCGGAGTGCCGCACACGGGGCACGATTTATCCCTGGTGGCCACATAGATGAGGTAGATCAGGCCGAAGATTATCCCGAGGATCAGGAGTATTATGAGGATCGCTATGCGGGTCCCCGTCCATTTGGTGACGTCGACATTGCGCCCGCAGTTGGGGCAGTACATCATTTCCGCCATGATTGAATCATGACAATATTGATATTTTATCATTACTGCTTCTGTATTGAATTTTGTCTCTTACGTTTCCAAGCAATAATCTGGGACAATGATACGCCGCAGATGTCGGATATGCTTTGCAGAAAGACCATGCTGGCCGCAGGATCTGCGGGGACTGTAGGAGGCCGCTGAATACAGCCGAAAATCAGAAAGAAATTGTTTTGTTTCCTCGGCCGGAGACTGGCGGAGACTGCGCTGTTATTCAATTGATTAACAATTGTTAATTATAAATGCACGAATGACGTCGGAAAGGCTGTATGATCCCGCATCCGAATAGCATCGGTTTCCGGATACCTGAACAGCGGTTACAATAACCCTCGCGGAACAATGTGCTCCGACCGCGAATGCGGTTCGCCGCAGGTCCTGCTTACTCTGTCCAGCCAATATCCGAAGTGCCGGCATTCGGAGATTATCTGATCCAGCGTAATTCCCTCCAGGATCTTGCTCGTATTGAATATTTTTGCATGAGTATATCCCGGGATGACTCCGTCCAACCTCCTGGACGGCAGAGTATTGGGTTCGGTGTTTATCATCTCGGGGCATGACGCCCGGCTGACGATTTTCCTTATCTTGTCCGGGGCCGCCTTTCCGTATCCGGCAAATGCATCGGGATTGCAGTACAGGTATGCCTCGAATTCGTGAAGCTCGAAATTCATCATCAGATTGAGTGCACCGATGTCCTTCTCGATCGCCGCTTCTTTCGAACGGACGACATCGTACATCGTACCCGACATATCATATTCCAGAGGAAGGCTGATGACCGGAGAATAATCGATCATTGTGGTGACGTACTCGTGAGAATGCTCTCTGCATATCCTGGAGAGGTCTCTCTTCACCTGAGTGTAGTTTATTATCCCGCCCTTCCTGCCGGAACTGCCGTTCCCCGCCAGTATGGTATTCGCCGCGATCCCCTGGATCCGAAGAACGGCTGCAGAAGTTTCTCCGTGAACATCTTCTCGGTGTGCCCTTCGCAGTAAATGTACAGTCTGCTCACGGCTGTCCCCCGAAGACGTTCTTCTTCCATACGGCGCTCAGCGTGTACTCGTCCAGCCAATCCCTGAGCTTTTCAGAGGATAGGCGAGAATATTTAGAGCCGTCCGAGGTCAGTTCGGCAACGATGATGTCATCGGCATCGAAATAATCGAGGAGCTCAGCAGACTGAGTGGATATTATCAGCTGCTTGTCGGCGGATACCCTGTGGACCAGCTCGGAGAACAATGAGATGGCGTAGGGATGAAGACCGAGCTCCGGTTCGTCGAGTATGATAGCGGACGGCTGCAGCTCAGGAGGCTGCAGGAGCAGGACCGCCAGGCATATGAAGCGGATGGTCCCGTCGGACAGCTGGTTCACGCCCAGCACCTCGTCCAAACCGACCTGCTTCCATCTCAGGAGTATTATCTCATTGTTCTCCGCATTCGGTTCCAGCACGAAATCCTCGAAATAGGGGGCTACCAGCCTGACCGCGCGGACGATATCGCTATATGAGTCCGGATGGGACTTCTTTACCATGTAAAGGAAGGGCGCCAGATTGGAAGCGTCATGATGCAGGAAAACACTGTCGGACAGCATCCCGCCTGCTTCATCCCGGAAGAGGCCGTAGTGTCATGGAAATGGTATACTCTCCATTTCCTCGCCTCCAGCACGGGCCTGACGTAAGGATCGATCCCGTTCAGAACCCCTTTCTCATATTCGGATTCGAACCCGTAGGGGACCTGCCTGCGCACTGGAGTGTGCACATCATTCCATCCATAGTATTCACTGCTGAAAACAAGATTGCCGGAATCGTTAGGGACCAGCTGGAAACCGTAGGAATTGTTGTCGAAGAAGAACTCCATCTCGATGATCTTCGTCTTTTTCATCCCGCCGTACAGCAAAGAGGGCAGGCCGGCTATCCCCACGGCCCTCTGGAGGTTCTTATCGAGGATATTCTGCAGGAAGAACAATGCGGATATGAAATTGGACTTCCCGGAACCGTTGGGGCCGATCAGGACATTGATGCTGCCCAGGTCGATCGTGCAGTCTTTGATCGACCTGAAACCGCGGATCGTTACCTTCTTCAATCTGACATCTTGCATAGCATCGGCCCCGAACAGAGCATTACTGCATCCCGTTGCGGATATATGTTTCCTCAGTCGGCTGATGGCGCTCACTGAACCTTCCATGATGTTCCTCCGGATTCCCCTGGATCGAATGAAACTGCAGAATGTCCGGCAGGGACGGCCGCACGTTCGGCACAGCATTCAGGGCCGGAAGAGCATAAAGCAGGAACGTGCTGCAACCACCGGAAACTGCCTGGTACTTCTTCCTGAACTTCAGTTGCTCTGAGTCGCGCCACGCTCTGTTCGGATTCGGATTCAACTTAGAATTAAGCAGCCTATCGGCAGCCGTTATAGGATTCTGCGATAGGCCGGACTCCGGCAGTTTATACAAACGGCGAACTCAGGGAAAGGCAGAAATGATGAGCAAAACGTTCTCTCATCTGTGCCGATACTCTTCGATGGCATCGAACAGCTCGAACAGATTGGAACCGTTATCTGCTTTCCTAAGGCGGACAGCGGTGTCGCATCCTCTCAGGATCCTCTCGGCCACGCCGCGCTTCCCGATGAGGAGGTTCCAATAATCGCCTGTTTTGGAATAATCCGGTATGAACTTCTCCAGTGCGGACTGCGCATCGGCCGGGCTCCTCAGCAAAGACAGATCATATCCGAAATGCGCCAGGAAAACCGTTTCGAAGCAAGGCTTGGAGACAATGAGCCCGATGCCGTGCTTGGCCGCCTGTGCAGAGGCCTTTTCCAGATCCTCTTGGCTGGTATAGTCCGTGTCGAAAACGCAGAATGCTCTGTCGCCTCTCCTGAGTTCGATCCCCTTATTCCTGATCTGGGATACTGTGTATCCGATGAGCTTCCTGGGATTTGCCTCCGGGGACTTCATCACTGTGAGGGAGCACCCCATGTTCCTCTCGCGCAGATGGTTCAGAAACGTCTTCTCCGTATACCCTTCCGTCACCACAAGCACGGCTGGGATCTGCCGGAATTCGCGCATGTCTCACTCCATCAGCCTTTCGGGGGCTATGAAGGGCTTCGCTCCGAAGCTGCCGTTGAGATAGGCCTTCCGTATGTCGGTGCTGTTCCTGACCTTGTAGTCCGACAGCCTCCTCAGGTCGCTCGCACCTGTATCCCAGTCCCTGACGGTGAACCATATCTGGTCCCTTCTGACGATGTTCTGGTCGAGGAGGCCTACCTCATGGGTGTTGAATATCAGCTGAGCCCCGTGTTTGTTCTCGGCCGGATCCAGGAAAAGGCCCAGTATCCACTGGCATACGTCGGTGTGGAAGCTCATATCAATCTCATCGATGACAAGGGTCCATCCGTTCAGCAGGGCACTGACGACCGGGCCTATGACGCTCATGAAGCGGACGGTCCCGGAGGATTCCGAAGATATGGGGAACACCACAGTCTTGCCGTTCACGGAATGCTTTACCCTCAGGTCTTGTACGGCCAGGAAGGGGACGCCCGGATCTACCTGGGGGGGCTTGGGGGACCTTTTCTTGTTGTTGTCGAAAACGTCGATGATGCCGAAATCGGCGATCTTGAATGCTTTCAGGATAAGTTTCCTGAATCTATCGTTTCTAGACATGGAATCCGTGAGGATTTCCAGGGACACTGCCTGATCGTAGCCGCACATTATCATCATGCCGGAGGATATCCAGTTGTAGAGTTTCGCGCAGACCTCATCGTTGAACTGCGCTGAGACCGATAGGAACAGGGTCTTTTCCTTGACCCTCCTCGCATTGCCTTCCCTGAACCTCTTGTCGCTTCCGAAGGAGAACTCCTGTCCCATCCTCTCGAACACCTTCGTCTTCCTGCCGTTGGGGTAATATGAAAGGGACTCCTCGGCGATCCTCTCGGAATCGTAGGAGAACGAGTAAGCATATCTCACGCCGCCGACAACCCATACCGTCTCGAAGCGGGTGGGCCTGCCGGAGCAGGAGGGGTCCAGGGCGAACGGGGTGTAGTTGAGCCTCACATTATCCATATGGGTGGGGGAGAGCATGACGAAATTCCTGAACAGCTGCATTGCCTGGAAGAGGGTTGTCTTCCCGGATGCGTTCGCCCCGTAGACCGAGGCGGTCCTGAGAATGCCGTGCTTCATCCCCGCATCCATGACGTTGTCGCCGAGTTTCCTGTCGGCAGTCGCGGTCATGTCCAGGACGGCCGCGTCTTTGAAAAGCTTGAAGTTGGAGACACTGAAGCTGATCAACATGAATATGCAAAATGTATTTCTAAACTTAAAATTTACCAAAAGTTTGCAAATTATCGATTTAAATTTATTGAAACAACAAATTATCTGCAATTGGTGATGGGAATATCCATGCTGCAGGATACGAAGCCCGTCACCGATGAACATGTTTCGCTCCGTATTATTCGGTGAAATCCTGTTCTTCGGTATCAGCGCCGTCCTCCCGAACGAATACGGGGGCATCCGCATGATATATAAGGATTCGAAGCGGATTTCCGAACACAATTCCGTATGAGTTTCGAATAATGTCTTATTGATTTCTAAGTAATTACATACAGACAAAAGAACGGCCCAGCGGACGGATCAAAACTTCTAGAAGAGCCGATCGCAGCGGTCCCGGACGGGGAGATTGATGGCAGTTTCCGCCCGAGATAATTAGCAACGGTCGATAGCAATAATGGAGATGCCGGCAGGGAGCATATACACTCTACAAGTAAGAATTCACATCTCCAATGCATAGTTATTAACTATTATTATAAATACTGTTATTAACATTATAATGTATGATGACTAAAAAATGCGCCGAGATTAATATCGACAACCCTTTCCCCGACAGACATAACAGCAATAGGAAAGAGTGGAAGGAATTCCCAGAATGGTTCTGTGAGAATAAAACCGAGGAATATCGGAAATGGGAATAATAGGGGAGATAAGCACAAAGGTGATCAAGACAACAAACGGCGGTTCTTGCTACCTGTGTCTTCGATTGAAAATGCTCAGATTGGCGCTTACACCGGCTATAATTACGGAAGGAAACAATCTCTGACGATCCGTTCGCATCATTCGAAAACATCAGCTCTGCAAGCTCTCGACGCCATAATAAAAGCGACAGCAGACTGCGGAAGTATTGATAAAATCGCATTTTTATCTTTATGCGCAATGTCAAAAAAAAATTGTTTATATATATATTATATAGACAATATATCTAGTTGAATGGAATCCGAGAATATGTAGACAGGAAATGTATTCTCTGAATTCGGCAGATGGCTGTCCCCAGATCCATACGAACAAATGGAGATCGAATACAACATAGATTTCATCAGCAAAATTTTCGAAAAAGAAATGACGAGATTGAAATTATTCTCGCAGGTTCATATCAACACGGAACATTCGATGCGGAGAACAGCGACGTTGACCTTTTGGTACAGTTAAATAATCCTGCTTATTTAGCGATGGCTCCCAGAATATCTAAAAAAGTAATTACCTCGATGCTGAAAGAACTGCCTCATTCAAAAATTGTACGTGTAGGAAAACATGCTGTAACAATCGCCATTCACGGCAGGAGATACCAATTCGTCCCGATGATCAATGATGGCAAGAAAAATACATCGCGTCGGGAGACGGCTCCGTTGGAAATCTTCGATCCGAAAAATTTACCAGAAATCTTGAAAGTATCGATCGCAAACATGACGGCAAAGTAAAAACAGCGATAACATTAGTAAAGAGACTTAACACGAATATGGAACACAAATACAGACTTACTTCACATGATATTGAATGCATAGCATTAGAAAAATTCGAACAAATGCCGAGCAACGCCAGTCTTCAGAAAATGATCACGGATTTAGTGGGATATATCGCGTTCAGAGTCCATAATCCGCAACCCGACTGCACAGGGCAATCTAGATATGTCGACGAAGAACTTGGAAAGTGCTTCAATAAAAAGACGCCATGCAATATCTGAAGAATACTCGAAACTCCATGAAAGTCTGAAAAAATGCGAGGAGAAAAATGACTGTGAAGGAATCGAAAGAATGTTGCGGTGAAGAGGCCGCCGATGGACCCAGCAGAGATGAGATTGCTAACAGGATCGATTCTATGCTGACAATGCATTCAAGAAAAAGGGATGAGTTGGTTTTCAGATCATGGCTACTGGAAGCGCTGTCGGTCATCTCTTCCGTTGCAATATGCAGCATGACGTTCTATGATTTCGATAATTCGGAGTCTTGGCAGAAGGCATCCATGAACGTCTTGTCCATAATTACTGTTATGTGCTCTCTGGTATGGCTTCGCAGCACATCCAAAATAAATGCCGACAAACACCAAGAAGCAACGAGGCAGTATTCCAAACTGAAGAAGGAACTCGAGGGGCTCGAAATCGAGAAAAGGGACACGAACGATGAACTGAATCGCATAAACAAGGAGATTGCCGAAATATCCGACATCATCCAATTCACCGAGAGAGACTTCATCCGTTTAAAACAATATCGCAAAAGAAAAGATTATTACAAGAAACACATAGGAGAGTACCTTTCCGTACCATACAATATTGCACTGTTCCGCATGTGGAAACGTCTCCGCAGAGAAGAGAAGGCGAAGAAGAAGTGAAAATTGAATACGTACCCAGAAAAGAATATTCTCAATACAATAGATAGTTTATTGCAGAATGCCTCCCACACCTGCACCATCATCTGAAAACATCGATGAATCTGAAATTCCAGCACATGCTCGTAGGAAGCGGCAGAACCAAGCTGGTTACAAGAACCCCAAACGGTGGGTTCGATCTCGATTATCTGTTCCTTTTTAGCTCTGATAAAAAGGAGTTTTCGGAATTTGGAGAAATAAAAAACGAAATATAGA
>NZ_LOPS01000032.1 GCF_001481295.1 Candidatus Methanomethylophilus sp. 1R26 | reverse complement strand
TTGAACGGTCTTTTTAAATATCTATAATGACGGTAAAATTAACTAAATTTGAAGGGGGACGGATTGTGGATGCACTTCTTGTTCTTGCAATTGTATTTCTGATCACCCAGTTGGTCGCCGCTGCCGTCCTTCTGGCATACAGAAAAGAACACGGAGAGAGACCCGGTGATGCCAAAGCATATTTTGACGTGGGCATTCGTGCAAGAATGGCGGCGTCAATTCCTGCACTCGTTCTCGTGATATGCTGGCTTGGCGCCTTCGTCTTGTCCGATGGCGAATTGCATGATGATCTGGGATCGCCGACATATGTGTTGGGAATAGTCCTCATCGCTATGGAAATCCCAACAGTCATCCTCTACATCCCTTCGATTCGCCGCCTTTGAAACACTTTCCTTCCGTATGCCATCGTGAAGAACGATTTTTCTTCCGATATTCACGATGGCTTGCACGGAGATTATCTGAAAATTCGGTTCTATAACATTTCGTGTGGAATCGGGCAGAGGAGCAGGCTCATAATCGATCATGCGCATACGCACCTGTGTGCGCCAAAAGGAGCTGTAAGGCACCTTCGCCGAAGGGCGAAGGATGCGCCCCG
>NZ_LOPS01000031.1 GCF_001481295.1 Candidatus Methanomethylophilus sp. 1R26 | reverse complement strand
AGGCGGGCCCGCGGGATTCGAACCCGGGTCCGGGGCTCCGGAGGCCCCTGTGCTATCCAAGCTATACTACAGGCCCTTGAAAACCGGAAAATAAGTTCGATCGGTCTGACGGCCGTTCGGGAGTGATTTAAAAGCGGATGCCGGGGTGCCAGCCCCGGCGCGGCTCCGGATGAGAGGGGAGGAGCCGAAGATCCTGTTTCACTCTTTCTTGTCCTTGAGGAACTCGGTGTAGCCGCACTTCCCGCAGGAAAGGCGGTCCTTGTGCTGTGCCAGGAAGACACCGGGTCCGCACTTGGGGCAGGCCTGCCTGGTCCTGACGACCTTGTCGCCCTCGACCTTGTAGAGCTCCCTCTTGGTCTCTTCCTTCTTCGCGGCTGCCTCTTTCTTCGCCATATTGTTCACTCCTGAGCGGGCGCCGCGTCAGCGGGCGCCTCGGCCTTCTTCGACTCGTCCTCGATGCCGTTCCTCTTGAGGAGCTTGCCGTTCTCGTACTTGAGCGCGGCCTTCTTGTTCGCGTAGACCTTGGCGTATCCCTTGGATTTGCCGACGCCGTACTCGGACGCCATCTTCTCGATGACGACGAGGTTCCTGTTGGTGCCGTACTTCTTCGCGATCTCCTCGGCGACAGCGTTCCTTCCGGGAGTTGCCTCCCTCTCGTGGTCGACCTCGAAGCAGACTTCTTTCCTCTCGAAGAGGGCATTGTCCCTCTCATTCGTGTACTCAATCTTCATTAGATCTCCTCCATACTGTCAAGCAGGTGCCTGATGTATGCTCTCGAAGGCCCGTCCGTGTCGACGGCCTTCATCCCTCTCCCGGGCCATCCGTAGACCACCACCGCGCCTTCGGGGGCGTGGAGGATGCACGGCAGCAGAGCCAGATCCTCCTCCCCGATGACACGGAGTATGGCCGCGGACCTCCCGGCCAATGCGTCCGACACCGCCGAGTCCAGGGCATCCGTTATGGTTGCCGCCGGGTTCTCGACGACCGTCTCCGCCAGACCTTCGCTCTTCACGAGGTCGGCGAATCCCGCGGTCCCGTGCCTCTCCGTCATGCCGTCGTAGACGGCGAGGATCGGCACGGCGCCGAGCCGGTACGCCGTGAGGGAGACCACGTCCCCCACTGTAATGAGTTTGTGTTCAGCGTGAATGGTTTTCAGTTCGCTCTCGGATATGTCGCGCCCGACAGGTTTCTTGAACTCCTCCCTCAGGGAGGGGGTCAGCTTCCTGCCGGCCATATGGGATCAGCGGACCTTGAGGGCATAGGTGCCGTTGGCGGTTATGCCCATCTTCTTGGCGATCTCGGACTTCTCGTAGTCCGCGATGGCCACTATCCCCTGCCACTCTTTGGTGGTGTCGCCGCCGCACCTGGGGCAGACGGTGTCCTCGGTGATGAACTGGCAGGACTTGCAGGCACGGTACACCGGACGCGCAGCCGCCATCAGCTCTCACCTTCGCTCTTGGGCTTGGCCTTCTTCTTGGCGGCCTTGCCGTCGGCAGCAGGATCCGCCCCCGAGGCCTTCTTGGCGTCCTCGTCGATCCACTCGATCCTCCCGAGGCCGGGCTGCTTCATGGTGAGCCCGATCTTGCTGTCCTGGGGGGACTTCTCGTTCAGCTCGATGCTGACGACCCTGGCCCTGACCCTGTCCCCGACGGAGAGGGTCCTGCCGGTGTCCTTCCCGACGATCTTCTTGTTGGCCTCGTCCACGTCCACACGGTCGTCCATGATCTGGCTGACGTGCAGGAGGCCGTCGAGCGGACCGAATCTGATGAACGCTCCGAACTTGAGGACATCCACGACGATGCCCTCGATGACCTCGTTCTCGACGAGGAAGTAGGAGAGCTGCTTCATCTTGACAGTCTGGTAGACCGCGCCGTCGCCGTGGACGATGCGCCCCGGCCCCTCGGGAACGGCGTCGCCTACGAGAACGGTGATGGACTTGTTCTCCTCCAGCCTTCCCTCGTAGGTCTCGCTCGAGAGGGAGCCGATGACGTCCGAGATGTCCTCTCCGAGGTCTTTCGGAGGGATGCGGACGTTCCTCTGGGCTTCAGTAATCATATACATGGCGGATCCCTATGGAAGCGCCCTAAACCGCGCATATATTTAATGCCTGCTTATCCGCCGTTATAAAGAATAAAGATAGGCCGGGCCTTCTGGCGCCCCTCGGAAGGGACCGGGCGGCAGGCCCCTGCGCTCGGCCTCTTCGGAGAGCGCCGGATCGGAACCGTCGGTGCGCATGAGCCGGCATACCTTGCCGTCGTCGCGGTATCCGGCGCCGAGCGTGCACACCGGGTTCAGGACCTCCTTCCCCGATACCGCCCCGCAGAGCTTCGCGCCGATGTCGCAGGTGAGCGACAGGATGGTGTCGCACCCCGCGATCTCCGGTGTCTGGCACTTGCGGACGTTCGAGGCTATGCACGAGGCCCCGGTCGACCCGTAGCCGACGATATCGATGCCGTCGGCGGACAGCCTCTCGCCCAGGCTGCGGGCGTTGGCGTCCCCGCCGATCCCGCAGATGCGCGCGCAGGTGTTGCAGGTCCACATGTAGACCTTCCTCCCCCTGCACTGTTCCAGAAGCTCGGGGTACCTGCAGGACCTGGCCATGATCTGCATGGCCGGATGATGCGCCTGCGCATATAGAACCGTTTCCGCCGCCGATCATGCCGCGATGCAATCCGGACCTGATGTGCCAGATGATGAAGTCAGCTCATATCCGCGTCCCGTCGCCGCCGTTCAGGCGCGCGCAGTTGCGCATTTCGCGGGATAATTTTAAATGAAGGGGGCAGGATAGCGAGCGCAAGTGACATAAATGGTCTCGGAAAAAGAGAAGGTCACTCCCGAGGAGAGGGAGGCCTACGAGAAGAAGAACCTGAAGAAGATCCCCGTCAAGGACATCAAGGTCACCAAAGGCATGACCGTGGATGACATGCTCAAGGCCATGGGCAGGGCGGGAGGGTTCACCGCTCAGAAGCTCGCCGACGCGACCGACATCGTCGAGAAGATGAACAAGGACAAGAACTGCCTCAAGATCCTGTCCTTCCCGGCATGCATCATGGCCACCGGCACCCGCGGAGTGCTCGTCGACATGGTGAAGAACCACATGGTGGACCTCATCATCACCACCTGCGGATGCCTCGACCACGACATATCCAGGCTCTACGCCGCCTACTACAAGGGCGACTTCATGATGGACGACGCCCTCCTCAGGGAGAACGAGGTCAGCAGGCTCGGGAACGTCCTGGTCCCCGACGACTGCTACGGGTACGTCCTCGAGGACAACCTCCTCCCCCTGTTCGACGAGATCTTCGCCGAGACGAACTCCCTGACCACCCACGAGATCATAGACAAGGTCGGAGAGCACATCGCCGACACCAAGCCCAAGGGATACCAGGACAGCCTGCTCTACTGGGCCCACGTCAACAAGGTCCCGATCGTCGTCCCCGGGATCACCGACGGCTCCTTCGGATGCCAGCTCTGGATGTACTACCAGACCCACAGGAAGCTCAGGATCGACCTGTTCGGCGACGAGCAGATGCTCTCCGAGATGACCAACGATGCCAAGAAGACCGGAGCCATCATCATCGGCGGCGGCATTTCCAAGCACCACGTCATCTGGTGGAACCAGTTCCGCGGCGGCCTCGACTACTGCATCTACCTGACCACCGCCGAGGAGTTCGACGGATCCCTGTCCGGAGCGAGGATCAGAGAGGCCGTCTCCTGGGGCAAAGTGAAGGCCTCGGCCAAGAAGATGACCGTCGAGGGGGATGCGACCATCACCCTCCCGCTCATCTACGCGGGAGTCGCCGACAGGCTCCTCTGAGCGGATATGCCGAAGAAGCTCCTGGTGCTCCCGGGCGACGGCGACGGCCCTGCCGTCATGGAGGCCGCCGAATCAGCGATCAGGGCAGCCGCTGACAGCATCGAGATCGTCAGAGGCGAGATCGGGGCCTCGGCCCTGAAGCGCACCGGGAGGGCCCTCCCCGCCGATACCGTGTCTTACCTGGCCGAGGCGGACGCGGTGCTGTCCGCCCACTGCGACATGTCCGGAACCGGCCTCAGGAACCCGCTGGAGGACGTCAGGAGGCAGATGAACCTCTTCGAGGAGGTCCGCCCGTTCAGGCAGCTCAGCAGGCACCTCGGGACCAAGAAGGCCGACGTCCTGCTGATCACCGAGAGCCCCGACTCGCTCCCGCCGGTGAGGGAGTACTCCACGCTGTACGGCATCACCAGGGAATCGGACATCTCGTCCGACGCGTCTGAGGAGCTCTTCGCCGCCGCCCGCGCGACCGCGGAAGGCTAGGCAGGCATGCGGCCTGCCTGGTCGCCGGGAACGGCGCCGAACCCGAATCGGACAGGCTCCTGGCACAGTCTTTTTCGGACGCTTTCGAAGGCTCGGATATGAGGACGGAGATCATGTCCGAGGAGAAGGCATCATGCAGGCTCGCCCTGGACCCCTCCGAGTTCGATACCGTCATCTCCGGGCCCGGCCCCGCTGGTTTCCTGCGCGGGACCCTATCGGGCATCATCGGAGGCAGCGGGCTCACGCCCGTAGGCTTCATCGGTAAGGAATTCGGCATGTTCATGCCATCCCGCGGGTTCGGGGAGGTCAGCCCCCAGAGGGCATCGAACCCAACGGCCGCCCTCCTCGCCGCCGCCATGGCGCTGAGGCATCTGGGCGAATCCGACGGGGCGCGCGCCGTAGAGGAGTCCGTCAGCTATATGTACGAGCGCCGGCGGACCACCGCCGACATCGGCGGCAAGATCTCTCCCTCGGCCTTCACCAAGGGTGTGCTCAAGCATATGGAGACGGCGGAGACCGATCGGGCGGCAGACCCGAACCCGGCCGTACGCTGATTTAATACGCTCCGCCCCGTTGCATCATCCATGAAGGACATGGGCCACCGCGCGGCCGTGGAGGACGCGCTCAGATTCGAGAAGGGGGACCGCACCCCGGTGAACAATTTCGCCCTGGTCACGGCCGCCAGGAGCTGCGGGCATAAAGTCAGCGAAGCGAGGTTCGAACCCAAACTGTCCGCCAAGGTATCCGTGGATTATGCGATGAGGACGTACTCGGACTTCGTCAAGCCGGTCTCGACTCGCAGGTGCCGTTCGCCGACATGGGGATGGACGTGGATTTCCCGGAGGATGACTACGGGCGCGTCCGTTCGAAGCTTGTCAGCGAGCCCGAGGACGTCGACAGGCTGGCCTTCTTCGACCCGTCCAAGGCCTCCGAGTGCCCCAGGTTCACCAAATGCTTCACCGAGGCCCTGGAGGAGACTTCTAGGATACTCCCGGAGGACCTCGAGATCTGCGGGCTCACCTGGGGCCCCATAAGCACCGCCGGGTACATCATGGGCGTGGAGGACATGCTCATGGCGACCATGATGGGCAACGAGGAGATGGTCTCGAAGCTCGTCGCCAAATGCGCGGACTTCGTCGCGGACCAGCAGATGACCCAGTGCTCCCACGGTGCCACGGTCATGTGGATGGCCGACCCGACATCCTCCTGCGACATCATCTCCCCGGAGATGTTCCCGGAGTTCTCCGCACCCGCTCTGAAGAAGACGATCTCGAAGGTCAAGAAAGCCTCCGGAGAGCATGCGTTCCTGCACATATGCGGCAACACCCGGCCGATCATCCCGATGATCGCCGATACGGGCGCCGACTGCCTCAGTTTCGATCATGCGGTCCCGGTCAGAGAGGCCAAGAAACTGGCCGGGAAGAAGATCGCGCTCATGGGCAACATCGACCCGGTGAGGTTCATAATGATGGGCACCCCCGAGATGGTGGTCCCGGAATGCTACCGCATCATCAAAGAAGGCGCTGCGGACGGGGGCTTCATCCTTGCCCCCGGCTGCGAGTGCCCGATCAGCGCGCCCGACATGAACGTCATAGCCATGGGACGCGCCGGCAGGAACTACTGGCGCGATCTTTAAGGACACGAGTTCAGGAGCCCTCTGCTCCTTCGCCGGCGGCGGGCTTCTTCCCGCGGCCTTCCGCGACCTGCAGCAGCAGTATGCCGCCGATCAGAAGTGCCAGGAACAGGAATTGGACGGCCCCGAGCATCTGATCGTAGAACAATATCCCGAACACAGTGGAGCACACGGTCCCGCATCCGGTCCACGCCGCGTACGCGGTCCCCGTCGGAAGCCCGAGCTTCAGCCCGCAGTACAGGAACCAGACGCTGACCAGGCTTATGAGGAACGTGAGGACAGACCAGGAGGGGACTGTGAAACCTTCCGTCTCGTTCATAGTGGTGGCCCAGACGGCCTCTATGATCCCTCCCGCGGCGATGTATATCCAAGGATTGACGCCCATGCTCCTCACCTCGATAACTCCAGGCCGGAGATGCCGACGAGGATCATCATGACCGCCAACACCTGGAGCCAGTTCAGTTTCTCTTTCATGAAGGACACGCTGACGGCCAGCGTCACCAGGGCGCCCACGGCCGTCCAGATGGCATAAGTGACCCCGACGTCCAACCCTCCGTCCATGCCCTTGGACATGAACATGAGGCTGCAGAACATGAAGAAGGCCGAGATCAGATACCACGCATATTTCCTGCAGAGGTCCGACTGATACGTCCCTCCCTTCTCCAGAGTGAATACCCAGGCAGGCTCGAAGAAACCGCCCACGATGACGAATACCAGCGGGTCCATGTATGCTCACACACTGCCCGGCCGGAACCGGCCGGGCATGCTGGCATAACCAAAATGGTTTTATTTAGTCTTTAGGGCGAATCCTGGCCTCGAGAGGCTCGATGGCATGCCTGAACTCGTTCTGCGTGGCGATCTTCTTCCCCATGTCCTCTACGAGGTCGTAGACATGCTGTACTGAGCGTACACCGGACTCGATATCCTTCTCCGGTTGCGCCACGCCTGCGAAGTGCTTGTGGGGGACGATGATGGACGTGATGGTGCTGGCACCTGCATCCAGACGCGATTTCATGCCCTGGACGCCCTCGACGTCCAGGGTCGCGGGGATGAACCTGTCGGGGAACAGCAGCCTCATGACCGCGATGGACTTCAGCTCCATCTCGGAGTCCATCGGCTCGAGGTTCTGCAGCGGGGTGCCGGCCTGCGGGACGAAGGTCATGCAGCGGATCTGCTCGCACTTCTCCTCCCCCATCATCAGGATGGAATCCGCACGGTCCTCCATGGTCTCCCCGAGGCCGACCATCATGCCGTCCTCGGTCAGGAGCCCTGCCTCCCTGGCCCACACCCTCTGATTGTACCTGAAATCATAATCCTGATTGAGACGGAGCTTAGCGTACAGGTCCCTGTTGTGGGTCTCCTGGTACACCGCGAAGAAGTCCGCGCCCGCCTCCTTGATGGGGCGCATAGCATCCTTCCCCACCGCGCCCGGGGAGACCATGATAGATATCCCCAGTTTCCTGACGCCCGAGATGATGTCCAGGAGCTCGGCGCAGTTGTCCTTGTACATCTGATCGTCCTCGCCCATGGTGAGGTCGACCAGGTCGATGCCGGCGTCCTTCAGGTCGGCGGCGGTGGCGATTATCTCCTCCGGCGTCTTCCTGTACCTATCGATGCTGTTGCTCTTCCTGAAATAGCAGAAAGTGCAGTTGTTGTGGCAGTAGGTCGAGAAATAGACGAACCCATAGGCGAACACACGGTCGCCGAACTGCCTGTCCCTGACCTCCCTCGCCTCGGCGAAGAGCTCATCCCTGTCCCTGCCCTGAGCAGACAGCAGCTTCACGATTTCGTCCCTGGTGGCCTGATTTCCGTTCCTGATAGAATCGATTATGTCGCTTGTTTCCATCGGCAATGCCTCATAAACACATGCGGACCCTGGCACCTTCAGGTCGGCATTCCGTACCAACGGAGTGGAGACCGTCCGGCCGAGCGGCCTCCGCCTAAGCGTTCATGCATCCGAAATGCATCCAACTCTATTTAACGTGATTGGACGGAGCGGGGCGGCGGAAGAGCCCGGGACCGGATACTGGACAGGGATCTGGCGGAAGCAGGCCCGCCGGATCATCCCTTCCTTATCTTGGCGACAGCAGCCATGACCTCGTCTGCCGCATAATCCGCGCACCTCATCTCGAAGAGGTCCTCGGCGACACCGTCCTTCCTGTGCCTGTTCCTGAACTCCCCGTCATCCATCACGCAGTCGATGAGGGTCGACACGCTCCCGCCGCAGTCCTTGGAACTGTAGTACTTGGAGCCAACTTCTGAGCAGATCTGCTTCAGTTCGTCATCGGTGAGCTTCATGTTCGAATAGGCCACTCCATGCTTGTTCGCATAGTAGACGAGCTTCTTGCGCGGCATCATATGCATCCGCAATCGCTGAGCGCCGTATTAAACCCGACCGTCAGGAGGACCCAGAGATTGTACCGGTATCCGCCGCCGCTGTGCAGGCGGATTCGCTTTTTTACGAACGGCGATAGGGCATCCATGGCAGAAAACGGCAGGACCTTGGAGAGAGCGTTCTACGTAGACGCTCTCATGAACATGGCCGGCGACGGCAAGATAAAGATCGTCTGCGGGATGCGCGGGGTCGGCAAGACCGAGATCATGAAACAGCTGATGGCAAGGCTGAAGGAGGCCAAGAAGGACTGCGTTTACATCGACGCGGAATCCGCCGACTTCCTGGAAGTCGGATACACCGATGCCCTCATGAAGAAGATCTCGGAAGCCGCAGGGCCCGGCCCTATGACCGTCATCGTCGATGAGATATCCCGGATCGACGGCTGGACGGCGGCATTGTACAACCTGACCCGCAGCGGGAAGCTCGAATTCTACATCACATCGTCCGTAGACCCCTCAGATGTCCTGAAGGGCGCTTCGATCGCCAACGGCTACGAGCTGCTCACCGTTCGCCCGCTCTCGCTCCGCGAGTTCATGGATCTGAACGGCATCGAGGGCGAGAGCAACGGAGCGGAATTTTACCGCATCTACGGCGGCATGCCATGCATCAGGACGTCCATGGGCCCGTCCGATGCCCGCAGGGCCCTCAGATCCCTATATTTCGAGATCCTGTACAACTCCCTCGAGAAAGGCGCAGATGCCGCAGATGTCCGCTGCTTCGCGGATTATCTGATGGAGCACATAGGGGAGGGTCTGAGCAAGGAGGACCTCAAAGGATTCCTGGACAAGAGGGGCATGGGCACCAAGAAGATGATCGAGGGGCTGGAGCGCTCCTATCTCATCAAAGTGTTCGCTCCCGGAGTGTTCAAAGGCTCGGCCTACAGGTTTTACGCGGCTGATATCGGCCTCAGGAACTCCCTGCCGGGAGTCAGGAGGGACTGGAAGGCCGAGACCGAGAACATCGTCATCGATGAGCTCGTCAGGCGCGGGCAGGAACCGGAGGCCGGCAAAGGGGACGGAGAGTCCCTGAAATCCAAGGGAATCGACGCATCGCTGTGACCTACATCGTCACAGACTCGCCTGTCCTGGACACTGAGATCCAGTCTGGTCTGAGGTCGGGCAGGACTGTGCAGATAGTCCCGGAGACCGAGGAGCACAGAGGAACCAAACTCTCCGCATTCATGCTCGGGGAGTGAAAAATAGGGGCCGAACGGCCCCGAAACTTGTTTTTCATATGATGATGGACGGTCGCAGTCAGCGACGGCGATCTTCCGATAATCGATCGCTCCGCCGATCGCCCAGCACTCTCGGTTACCATACCATTTAGCAATGTATTGGTAGGGTATTGGTAGGCCGTCAAATCTTTTTTCCGGACCAAGAATAAACTTTCATGTTGACTTCTTTTCCGACTTCTATCAAAATCCAAGACTGATCAGGGTTTTAATGTCGGTTCTGGCAGTATTCAATGATATATCATATTGATTTATCATAGTGAATCGATTATAAATCCCTACCAATTGGTAGGGTATTGGTAGGGTATTGGTATCCTTCAGGAAATATCTGCCCCATCACTCTGTGTATTCAAAGACCGAAATGACCGTTCGATGCGCAGCGATGCTTCATTTCATATCAGAATGAGTTGCCGGAGTTCTGAACATGAACAATCAAGTGAGTCAGAGAGACGGTGAAAGTTCAGCTTAAACGGACATATACGGTCGGCAGGCACCGATTTAATAATGTAAATGGTGCAAGGGACGTGATTTGAACACGCGGACCGCTAGGGACTAGCCCCTCAAGCTAGCGTCGTTGGCCATGCTTGACTACCCTTGCAACAGGTTTCTGGGATACATGACTTATTTATAATCCTT
>NZ_LOPS01000030.1 GCF_001481295.1 Candidatus Methanomethylophilus sp. 1R26 | reverse complement strand
AGAAGGAAGCGAAGAAGAAGGAGCAGGAGGCCAAGAAGGAGGAGGCCGTCGAGAAGAACATTCCGAGGAGCCGCGGCGTGATCAGGATCGTCGACGACAACGTCATCGGGAAGAAGAGGAAGCTCATGACCGGCTGCGGCAGCCTCCACTGCACCGCGTTCTTCGACCCTAAGAGCGGGGACCTCATGGAGGTCTATCTCAACAAGGGATCCACCGGCGGATGCAACAACTTCATGATCGGGCTCTCGAGGATGATCTCCCTGGCCGCCAGGAGCGGATGCCAGGTGGAGGACATCGTGGACCAGCTCAAATCATGCGGCACCTGCCCCTCGTTCGCCGTCAGGAGCTTCACCAAGAAGGACACCAGCAAGGGCTCCTGCTGCCCCATGGCCGTCGGCTGGGCCCTGAGCGACATGTATGAGGAGATGAAGACCCAGATCAAGACCTCGTCCCTGGTGGCGCCTCCTGCGCCTCCCAAGGAGAAGAAGAAGGTCCTCAACCCCTGCCCCAAGTGCGGCGACGAGCTCACATTCCAGGGCGGCTGCAACATCTGCAAGTCCTGCGGATGGACCAAGTGCGAGTGAAGACAGAAAGAAACATTTTCCCGGGGCGGTGCCCCGGGCTTTTTCATTTATCCGTGGTGCTGCGGGATGATCCCGCCGCATCAGATCGCGATGCTTGCCGACAGCAGGAAGACGACGGCCGAGACCGACAGGTAAACGGATATCCTGCGGGCCACCGTCTCGGAACGTGGGTCCCCTTCCAGGAACGAGTTGAGGAACGAGATCAGCACGCACAGCTCGGCAAGGTATGCGACGAGGACCGACGATGTCCCGGACATATCGGTGCCGGCCATTCCGGACACCGGCCCGAGCATCGAGACGGAAAGACCCAGAACCATCGGCGCGAAGAAGGCGGCAGTGGCGGACATGGTGTCCGTCATGCTCCTGAGTTCGGCGCGGATGCCGTTCCTGACCGATCTCTGGTCCTTCATCTGCCTCCCGATGGATACCGCCAGTTTCCCGGCGTCCCTGAGGTCCTTCGACGCCGCACGGCATACGGCGCAGAACGCATCGCTGACGGTCGCCGATACAGGCGAGAGAGCCCTCGCGACAGCACCCTCCTCATCGCCGCGGCATACGGCGAACTCCCTCCTGAGGGGCTCGGCTATCCCCGCGCATCCCTCTCTCGAAGCGATGGCGCCGATGGCGGCGTTCTCGAAGGTCTCTCCGGAGAGCAGGCGGTTGCCGGCATCGAACACCGCATCCTCCAGATGGACAGCGCATCTCTTCCTTGCCGACTCCCTCATGTACGCTGGGAATACGGCAGCGAAGGACAGCGCTCCGCCTGCGGCGCACCCGATGCACCCTGCAGCGGCCGCCTCCATCCCGGCCGCCATGCATACGGCGGCCAGTACCGGGGCCGACAGGAGCGGAGCGTAGTTCTTCAGGCCTGCATCCGCGCTCCCGGGCGGGAGGAACGGGTTGCGACGGCTTATCATCAGCACCACGCAGCGACCGCCGACGGGACGATGACCAGAGTCAGGGCCGCTATCTGCCCTATGCCTATCGGCGAGGAACCGAACAGGCCCCCGAAGCCCAGCATGGGGACGATGCACATGAGGACCATCGGCACCATGATGCCGAGTGCGAACACCGCCATGCAGGGAGCGTTCAGAGATGCGCTGAAGGACTTCCCGGCCTCTTTCAGGCCGGTAAGGGCGATCTCGGAGGCATCGCGGAGCGAGCGCTCCTTCTCCTCCTCGGCGCGGGCATCGGATGCCGAGACCGCCATATGGACGGCCATGGAGTACGGCGACGCGGAATCCGGAAGCAGGGAGAGCTCCGATATGAGCGATGCCCGCATATCCGGCCTGACCCTGGTGTCGGCTAGGTCTGCCACCCTGCGGAATATTCCTCTGGAGATCGGAGGGCCGCCCTCCGCGACAGCGCGGACGGCAGAATCCAGGGACCCGCCGCCCGATATGGACGTCGACATGATTCCGATGACACCGGGGGCCTCGTTGAGGAGCCTCGGGACGTCCTCCCTGCGGACCGACGGCTTATATTCAGACTGCCGCGACCGCACCCTTCTCCGGCGATTCTCCCCGTATTCCGCGCGTACGCCGCCCCGGCATCGGTCATGATCCGTCCCCCAGGTCCTTCCCGGTCTCCGCGAAGACCTTGTTCCGGAACGATGCGAGGATATCATCGGGGCTCCTTCCGGCCATCCTCGACAGGTGGTCGTTCGCGGCGCTGATCCATTCCGGGCTGAAGAACTGCTCCCCCCAGCGCCCTCCCAGGGACGCCAGGTACCCGCGGAGCATGGACCTCGCCTTGATCTCGTCCCTGGCCTCCTCCTCGGTCTCCACGGACGATGCCAGCGCCCTGCGCATGACCGGCACCGAGAAATCCAGGCGGTTGCCCGACAGTTCGGCGAACTCCCCGGGCCTGTCGGTGGTGGCCGCCACCTCGCTCACCCTTCTCGACTGCGCCCCCGTCCTCCTGTCGCGGAAGGACCCCAGCGTCACAAGGACATCCGTTGCCATGAACGCCTCGGGCGAGATCCCCATGTCGTGGACCACTCTCTCATACACGGTCCTCGCGCTGTCCCCGTGGATGGTCCCCAGGATCGAGCTCCCGGCGCGGCCTGTCCTCATGCTCTGGTACAGTGTCCTTGCCTCCTCTCCCCTGACCTCTCCGAGCACTATGGCGGACTCGCCGAGCCTCAGGGAGACCCTCAGGGCCTCGTTGGCCCTCGACAGGCTGTCCCCGTCCATGCGGTCGTCCACCAGCATGGACTGGACCTTGTACCCCATCTTCCTCATCTTCTCCCCCGGCAGCTCGATGGTGTCCTCGATGGTGAGGATCCTCTGGGACAATGGGAACTCGAACATCAGGGCCGAGAGCAGGGAGCTCTTCCCGGCCCCCCTCGCGCCGCAGATCATGAAGGTCGCGCGGTTCTGTATGAGGAACGACAGGAGCCCGGCAGTCGCGGCGTCCATGGTGCCGTTGGAGATCAGGCGGGTGAGCGTCCACGGGTCGGAGGAATGCTTCCTTATGGCCACGGCATCGCCGTTGGGGCTCATGGGGTACCCCACCACCGTGGCCCTCGCCTCCTGCGCTTTCATATCCGTCTCCAGCACCGGCGACGATTCGCAGAACGGGAGCCCCGATTCCCTCTTGAGCACGTTGATGAGGTTGTCCACCTCCCTGCGGTCGACGATGAGGTTGGTGCGGCAGCGCACATGGGAGTTCCCGTCCCCTATCCCGCGCATGGTGACGTGGATCCTGTTCCTATCGCAGGGGGCATCGATGTAGATGTCCTCGAGCTTCGGGTCCGCGAGCAGGATATCGAACACCCCGAGACCGACCGAATAGCGGTAGACGATGTCGCACATCCTCTCCATCTGGGTCTCCATCGCCTCTATGTTCCCGCCGCATGAGAGGAGGACGTCGCCGGAGAACGGCTCGAGGACGTCCCTCGCGATGCCGGCGATGTACATCCTGTCAGTGCGGCCGCCGCTCTTCCTGAACTCGGCGCGGACCTGGATATCGCCTCCTCGATCATCCTGTTCGCCGCATCGGTGCTGGCATATTCCGACGGCGTCAGGTTGTACTCCATCTCCCCGTCGCAGCCGTGCCGACGACGACGTGCCCGCTGGGCGTATCGTACTCGGCAGACCTCTCCAGCTCCCCGATGCTCCCGACGAGCCAGCAGTCGGCGTAGGAGGGCTTGCTGAGGACATTCCCCGAGATTATCCTGCGGTAGTCCTCCATGAAGGTGCTCCTCGATATGACCGATGGGGCGCGGCGGCCGGCCGGCTGCATGGATGGCGCCGCCCTGATGCCCGGCATATCGCTGTCCGGTGCGGAACGCCCCCGGCCCCTGCTGTCCGCGAACCAGGGGATCACAGCGCATCCCTCCTGCGGGACGCTATCCTCGCGGCCTTCTCGCGCACCCTGGCCATGCCGTCGTCGGCCATCATCAAGGCGGCGCGGGTCCTCTGCAGGCACGCGGTGCACTCGGGGGAATCGTCGCGGAGGCTGTACAGCCTGTCGCAGGCCGATGCGAACGACGGATCTGGAAAATCCGCCCATGCGTCGCCGATCACCCTCTCCGGCGAGCGGCCGCAGGAGGAACACCTCCTCCCGTCGGAGGGACGGAGCACCGTCCTTATCTGTGCCAGATCGCAGAGTATCTCGGCCGCCGGCCCGTGGATCTCGGTGTCCTTCCCGCCTTCCAGCCATATCCTCTCGGCCGCCCCCTCCGACGAGATGGCCGCCGTTATGCACCTGATGCATGCCGGCGACCCGGCATCGGGGACCTGGTCGCACCCCCTGCAGTGGACCCTCAGTATCCCGCACGGGTCGTAAGATGCCGTGCCCGCCGTCTGCTCCGCTTTCCTCCCTCTCCCGTAAGGCCGCGCCTTCGCATCGCGTACGGGAGGATGCCGTCCTTTCATCGCGTTCATGGCGGGAACGACAGGGGGCGCGGATATAACAGGGGGAACAGGGCAGTCAGCGGGGCACCCGCATTCTTTTATAAACGCCCGCAGTGGGGATGGGCATGGAGATCCTATCGCCCGCAGGTTCGCCCGAGGGGCTCGCCGCCGCTGTCATGGGCGGATGCGACGCCGTCTATCTGGGAGGGAAGTCGTTCGGTGCCCGCGCGTTCTCATCGAACTTCACCGACGGGCAGATCGAGGGAGCGGTCGGCTATTGCCACGACCGCGGGGTGAAGGTCTACGTCACCGTCAACACCCTCATCAAGGACTCGGAGATGGATGATGCGGTCTCTTTCGTGAGATTCCTCGCGGACATCGGCGCAGACGGGGTGCTCCTGCAGGACCTGGGCCTCCTCAGGGCCCTGCATTCCGTGGACATCCCGAAGCATGCCTCGACCCAGATGGGGATCTGCTCCCGCCGGGGCCTGCAGTGGTGCGCCGAGAACGGGCTGTCGAGGGCCGTGCTCAACAGGGAGCTGACCTTCGAGGAGCTCAAGGACATCGTCAGGGACTCGCCGGTGGAGACCGAGGTCTTCGTGCAGGGGGCGCTGTGCTACTGCCTCTCCGGAGGGTGCCTCTTCTCCTCCCTCGTCGGCGGCCGCAGCGGGAACCGGGGCCAGTGCGCCCAGCCCTGCAGGAAGAAGTACGCCATGGACGGGAAGGCCTCCTACCGCCTGAGCAGCGCCGACCTCTACGGCGTTGAATGGCTGAAGAAGCTGGAATCGATAGGGATCACCTCGGCGAAGATCGAGGGGAGGATGAGGAGCCAGGCGTACGCCTACCTCTCCGCCAGGGTCTATTCGTCTGCCAACAGGGGGATCCCGTACGAGGAATGGAAGGAGGACGACGAGCTCCTGAAGACCGTCTTCAACCGCGGGTACTGCGACGGCTACCTCGGAGGGGTCGTCTCGCCCGTGCAGCAGGAGTACGCCGACAACCGCGGGTTCTACCTCGGGAAGGCATCGTTCAAAGGCAGGAAGTTCAGCACGGGCGAGCTCAGGTACCCGGTGAACGTCCGCGACGGCATCTCCATCTACGACGGCGACGAGAAGATCGGCGGGTTCAAGCTTACCTCCGTCGGCCGCGCCGCCTCCCCCTTCGCCCTCCCGGACGGGACATACGACGTCTACAGGACGTACGATCCCAGGATAGATGAAGTGAAGAACATGATAGGGGAGGCGCCGAAGCTCTCGGGGAGCACCGAGAGACGCCGGGCCCATGTCCCCTGCAGGGAGATCGAGAGGGCCAAGAGGGAGCTTCCCGAGATGTCCTTCTACGTCAGCTCCGTGAGGAACCTGAACGCGGTCCTCCCTTACGCGGACAGAATCTACTACGATAATCCTCAGTCCCTCGATGAGGCGAAGGGCATCTGCGCCGGGGAGGGGATCGAGTGCGTCGAGATGGCGCCCAGGTTCGACCCGGCATGGATGCCGCATGATGGCCCCTACATGGCCAACACCCCCGGGCAGGTGTTCGGGACCGAGGACCGCGTGTACGCGAGCTATTTCATGAACGTATTCAACGCGCACGTCAGGATGCCGTTCTGGCAGACCACCCTCTCGACGGAGCTGGCGGACCGCGAGATCGAGGAGATCGCCAAGCACTTCCCGGGAAGGCTCGAGGTCATGGTGTTCGGGAGGACGGAGCTCATGTGCACCCGGGACCCCGGCCTCAGGACCGGCGTCCTGGAGGACGAGAAGGGGTACCGCTTCCCGGTCTACCGCGACCCCTACGGCACCGCCCGCATCCTCAACTCCTCTGACCTCATGCTCCTGCCCTACCTGAGGCAGCTGGGCTCCTTCGGGATCGATTCCGCCGGCATTGACGTGAGGAAGCGCCCCGAGAGGATCGCGGCCGCCGTGGCCAAGGCGTTCGCCGAGGACGACGTCCCCGCCAAGAAGGACCTTGCAGGGATCTGCGGCGGCATCAACTACGGCGCGTACCTCCGCGGCACCGAATGATGTTCCGCTGACTGCCACCCCCTCTCTTAATGCCCCCGGAAAGCGAGGGGGTTCCCATGATAGGCGACAGGAAGGGGGATATCGGGTTCATGGAGGCCGTGGCCTCCGCGGCCGCGGTATGCCTGGTGATGACGGCGTTCGCGGCGTTCTGCGCGGCCGAGATGGACGCCGAGGAGGGGACGGGAGAACGCCCCTCGTTCGATTGGCCCGGGGACGGGCTCAGCCCCGAGATGACGGCGTCGGCGCTCCGCGGATGCGCCGAGACCCAGATGGAGCGCGGCGGATGGAACGGCGTCAGGATCGACGGCCCGGACGGGACCTGCTTCGAGCTCGGGAGGGAGAGCGGGGACGTGAGCGTGAGCAGGGAGGTGCTCAGGGTCTGCCCGTCCGAGAAGGAGATAGTCCCGGCGGTCTACGAGGCATTCATATGGTTCTGAAGGACCGCCGCGGCTTCACGGGCGTGGCGGACGCCATGTTCTTCATCGCCTTCATCGGAATCGCCGCCTCGGCGCTGTCGGGATGCATGTCCCAGGATGAGCCGGCCGGCCCGGGGGACCCGTCCGAGTTCGCGGACACGGTCTTCACCGGAAGAGTACGGGGAACAGATTTCGGGTACATCGACGTCCCCCGGGTGGAGGAGGTCGCCGCCTATACCGCCGCCTCCCTGATCCTGGAGGACGGCACGGCCGAGAAGTACCTGGAAGAGCTGGCCGGGAAGATGTACGGGGACCCAGGGAGGTATCGCCTCACTGTATCCTGTAGGGACGCAGAATCGTCGGTCGGGGGACTCGCAGAGAAGCCGTCGCATCCTACAGCCATGCATACGGAACCCCGTACGGCGACCTGGAGGTGCTCCTGGAACTGGCATGAAGGCGGCGGCGATGGAAAACGCTTAACCCGGCCGGCCGATACCTGCACCGTGCCTTACGCTGAAAGCAGGAACGCCAGGATACATTACGAGACCGAGGGGTCGGGCCGGCCCCTGATACTGGTCACCGGCCTGGCCGGGGATACCGGCTTCTGGGCCAGGACCGTCCCCCTCCTGAAGGACTCCTTCGAGGTCGTCACCCTCGATAACCGCGGCGCCGGGTCCACCTCTTATTCCGGTAGGTTCTCGGTCGCCGATATGGCGGACGATGTGGTCTCCGTCATGGACGGTGCCGGCATAGGCCGCGCCGATATCCTCGGATGGTCGATGGGGTCCCATATCGCGCTGAGGGCGGCCGCCGGGAACCCTGCCCGCTTCTCCACCCTCACCCTGGTCTCATGTTACCTGCACCGCCCCGCCCGCGCGGCCTACATCCTCGATTACCTCGCATCTGGGTATGCGCGCGGGGATGTCGACGCCGCCACCGTCGGCAGGGTGCTGAACGTCCTCCTGCACACGCCATCTTTCTTCGAGAAGGCCGAGAGGGAGGGTAGGAAGATCAGGGAGATGAAGGCCCCCGACCCGCAGGGCTTCATGTACCAGATGCACGCGGTCGACAGCTATGACGCGGAGAAGGACGCCAGGTCGCTGAAGGTCCCGACGCTCTCGGTCCACGGCCTCGAGGACATCATGACGGAGCCCTCCGCAGGCGATGAGATCGCCTCGAAGATAGAGGGCTGCTCGGTGCTCAGGCTCCCGGGCGAGGGGCATATAATACGCCCCGAGAATTACATACCCAGAGTGAAGGATTTCATCCTGTCTCGCCGGCGCTGAGCGATGCGCTCGGCGCGGGCCTTACGGCCTTCGGCGATCTTCCCTTCGATGGTCTCCCTGATATGGCGGGTGCAGGGCCAGGACTCGTCCATGTACTCCGTCATCTGCATTATGTCCGCATCCTCGTTCGTCAGGGCCAGGTAGACCCTGCTCATGAACATGGAGACGGCATAGGGGAACTCGTCGCAGATCTCCGGGCGGTCCGCCCAGATGGTGCACTTCCTGTCTTTCCCGAGGAACCTGCAGGGAGCGTTCCGGCCTTTCTTCATCAAAATGTCCCCGTCCGCGGTCTGATAGACGACCTGGGTCATGAACGTGTACAGGTCTATCCCGGACGCCCGGGAGATCCTGTCCACCTCATCAGGGCGGATGATGATGTTGGGCTGGCAGCAGCACTTCCCGCACATCTCGCACGGGAAGCTGTCCCTGTAGGACATGCATATATCGTACGCCTGGTCGAGGTCCTCCTCCATCTCGGGGGAGATGGACGCCAGCCCCCTGAGGTCGTACTTCCCGCGGTACAGGACCATCCGGGATCATCCCACGAGGCCGGCGTAGCCACCATGAACCCGATGACCGAGAGGACCAGGCCGGCGGCGGCGATGTAGACGAACTTCTTGTCGATCTCCCCGATCTGCACCCGTTTCATGCGCGCGCCATAGCGAAGCCGCCGAGGAAGAGGCCAAGGGCCCCGAACACGGCCGCCCCCGCATAGCTGAAGACCATGAGGATGACGGAGATGATGCCCAGCGCGAGCGCTCCCCAGATGATGTTCTTCACAGCGGGGCCCGGTCTCCTGGTCGGTGCGTAATTGTCGATATCCATGGGACACCTTCTGCGCACTCGTATCCCGACGGGCTCTTTAATCTATGCGACGGATGACGCACTCTAAGCGCCGGCGGACGCCTCCGAAACGCGTCGGGGAATCGATGCGCTCCGCGGAGACGATCTCCCAGGAATCTGAGGGGAAGGCGCGCTTCACATCATCAAGGGACCAATAGCGGTACGCGATCCCGTTGCGCATGTCCTCCTTCTTCCCGCCCGAGCGCAGGTCCCCCTCCGCGAAGCAGCGGAGATAGAGCGTACCTCCGGGGACGAGCACCCTGCGGACCTCGGAGACCGCTTCGGCGAGGCCCTCATCGGACAAGTGCTCCAGGACGTGGAAGGCCGTCGCTTGGCGAACGAGCGTCGGGGAACGGGAGCGATCTCACGTCCGCCTCGGCGAAGACGGCGCGGCCCCCCAGAAGCCTCCTGCATTCGGCCACCGCCGACGGGGAGAAGTCCACGCCGGTGACAGCTGCCCCGGCGTCGGCCAGGGCGCGCGCGGTCTTGCCGTTCCCGCATCCCAGCTCCAGGAAGGATTCGCCGGTGGAGACCGATACGAAACCTATGTCAGCCGATCCCCTCCACTGCCTGCCGTTCGAAGCGTACAGCCTCTCCCATGCCTCCCTGCCGCCGTCCATCGCCACGCCATAATATAATTATTAAAAGAGGATTGCGAGGGCAGACAGAGGGAAACGATGTATTGGAACCCCCGCATAGAAACGATGCCGTACGAGGAGCTACAGAAGCTCCAGTACCGCGAACTGAAGCAGAACGTCTATTTCCATTACACGAACAACAAGTTCTATCACGACAGGATGAAGGAGGCAGGGGTCTCCCCGCTGGACATCAACAGCCTGGAGGACGTCAGGAAGCTCCCCTTCATGTTCAAGCAGGACCTCCGCGACAACTATCCGGACGGCATGTTCTCCGTGCCGAAGAACGACATCGTCAGGTACCACATGTCCTCCGGGACCTCGGGGAAGCCCACCCTCGTCGCCTACACCCGGAACGACCTCGAGTACTGGACGGAAGCGCTCGCCCGCTCGTTCACCTCCTGCGGCATCGGGCCGGACGACATCATGCAAATCTCCTACGGCTACGGCCTGTTCACCGGCGGCCTGGGCGCCCATTACGGAGCGGAGCGCGTCGGCGCCACCGTGCTGCCCGCATCCACCGGGAACACCCAGAGGCAGATCGAGATGATGCAGGACCTGGGCGTCACCGTCATCGCCTGCACCCCGTCCTACCTAACCCACCTCTGCACCACCGCCAGGGCCATGGGCATCGACTGGAGGAGGGACATGAAGCTGAAGAAGGCCGTCCTCGGCGCCGAGCCCTGGTCGGAGAGCATGAGGACCAAGCTCCAGAACGAGATGGGCATCAGATGCTACGACATCTACGGGACCTCCGAGCAGGCCGGCCCCATGTTCACCGAGTGCGAGTACCAGAAGGGCGCGCACATCTGCGGCGACATCATGCTGGTGGAGATCCTCGACCGCGACACCGGGGAGCCCCTGGAGCCCGGCAACGAAGGGGAGATGGCCATCACCATGCTGAAGAAGGAGGCCATGCCCATGATCCGCTACAGGATGAGGGACGTCACCACCCTGAACGTGGAGGAGTGCGAGTGCGGCAGGACCTCCCCCAGGATCGGGAGGATCTGCGGCAGGACCGACGACATGCTTATCGTCCGCGGGATCAATGTCTTCCCGTCCCAGGTCGAGTACGCCCTCATGCGCATACCGGAGATCGGCGATCAGTACATGATCGTGGTCACCAGGGAGGGCGACCTCGACCGCATGGTGGTGCAGGTGGAGCTGAAGCCCGAGGCCTTCACCGACAACATGGCGAGGATGAACTCCATCCGCGCCCATGTGGAATCCGAACTGAAGAGGTACCTGAACATCGCCGTCGAAGTGGAGCTTAAGGCCCCGGGGGAGCTCCCCAGGTTCGACGGCAAGGCCAAGAGAGTCATTGACAAGAGGGTGTATTGAGATGAGCGACTACATTATCGAGCAGCTGTCTATATTCGTGAGCAACGAGCCCGGGGCCCTGGCCAAGGTCTCCCGGACCCTCGGCGAGTGCGGCATCAGCATGAAGGCATGCAACCTCGCCGAGTCCAACGAGTTCGGGATCCTCCGCGCCATCGTGGAGGACCCTGACGGCGCCATCGCCAAGCTGAAGGCCGCCGGCATCGTAGTGAAGAAGACCCAGATCATCGGCGTCGCCATCAACGACGACCCCGGGTCCATGTACGAGTCCACCAACGCCCTCGGCAAGGCGGGGATCAACATCGAGTACGGGTACGCGTTCGTCGGGAAGCAGGGCCCCGCCCTGCTCATGAAGACCGATGACCCCGTCCGCTCCGCCGAGGTTCTCGGCAGGGCCGGGCTCAGGGTGCTGAGGGCCGGGGACCTCTGATGGCCAACCTCAACATCGCCGCCCTCGGGGCGCCGGGGCTGGCCGCCGAGATCGGGAAGAAAGGGACCGTCTCCGACATGACCTTCTACGAGGTCAAGGAGGGGAAGGACTCCATAACCCTCATCGAGCCGACCAAGTACCCGGAGAAGCTGTCCTCGCTGTTCTACGCGGCCCAGATCGGGGAGTTCGTCATCCTCACCGTCGACAAGATCGATTCCTTCCTAGGCGAGACCATCGTCATGGCCGACTCCCTCAGAAGGACCCGCGGATGGATCGTCCTCAGGAACTACATCCAGCCGGAGCAGGTGAAACCGCTCATCGCCGGCACCTCCCTCGAAGGCTACGAGTTCAAGGAGGAGGACCCCACCGCCATGAGGCTGGAGCTCATCGCCATGGCCAAGGCGGAGAGCAGGGGCCCGGGGAGGCACCTGCGGATCCTGCCCCGTGGACAGCCACTTCAACGTCAAGGGCGTCGGGACAGTGGTCATAGGAGCAGTCGCCGACGGCTGGTTCCGCGTGCACGACAAGATGACGGTATGGCCTCTGGGGAAGGAGGTCATCCTGAGGTCGATCCAGAAGCACGACATCGACTGCCAGGACGGGGAGAAGGGGGACCATGTCGGGCTGGCGCTCAAGGGCATCGAGAGCGAGGAGCTCGACAGGGGATTCGTCGTCTCCACCGACCCCTCGATCAAGATGACCCAGGAGCTGAACGCGAAGGTCGCCTACAACAGGTTCTACCGCGGAGACCTGAAGGAGGGGATGATGGTCCACGTGGGCCACTGGATGCAGATGGTCCCCGCCATGATCGAATCCGCCTCCGGAAGGGACTCCGATGTGAAGATGACCTTCGACGGGAAGATCATCCACAAGCCGGGCGACACTGCCGTCGTCATGTACCTCGAGGGCGGGAAGCTCAGGGTCATCGGCACCGTCGTCCTTCCCTGAAAAACCTCTTCTGGGTCATTCCCTCGGGGGCCCCTGCCGGGGCTCCCTTTTTATCCCGCCCGGACCTGGAATCCGGATCCGG